>CBDIHJ010000048.1:0-181829 GCA_965279045.1 Henriciella sp.
GCCTCATCGATAAAGGTTTGCAACGGAACGCCTTGTCCGGCGCGTTTCAAAATAGTGCGATGTCGCCGCCATGGTTGGCAGGTATGTGACGTAAGAATAGAAATTATCATGGACGGGTGTGGAGCCTTCATAGTCCAGAGCATTGGAAATAAGCGCCAATCCGTTCAGTGCGATATTGTTGGCACGGCTGGTCGTCAGTTCATGCGCCACCTGAACGGCGCGCATGGTGCCAAAGCTTTCGCCGGCTAAGTATTTCGGGGCATTCCAGCGATCGTGTTTATCGATCCACAAACGGATAAATTCAGCGACCGAGTGCGTATCGCCATCTTGGCTCCAGAAATCAGTCGATTTTCCGACACCGATCGAGCGGCTATAGCCTGTGCCGACCGGATCGATGAAGGACAAGGTCGGTCACATCGAGTGGACTGTCAGGATGATCGATAAGGGTGTACGGCGCCGCGCCATCGTCCTCGTCCGCGTCACTCGCCACCAGCACGCGTTTTGGGCCAAACATGCCCATGTGTAGCCAAATCGAAGCCGAGCCCGGCCCGCCATTGAACACGAACGTCACCGGTCGGGTCTCATCAGCGTCCTCCCGAATGTAAGAAAACGCAAAGATGCTCGCCGTCGGTTTGCCTTCGTCGTTTCGAAGGAAAGTCTCTCCGGCTTCAACGCGGTAATTCACGCGTTCACCCCCGAACCGCCCAGAATGCTCGCTTATGAACATCACCGGATCGGCAACCGCGACCTCAGCTTCTTCGGATTCGGATTCTGGCGTTTCGGCGATCGCAGCCGGTCCAGCTGTCAAAAACACTAAAGCTGCCGCGGCAAGCCCGCCCCAAAAAGATCGCGATGACATGATGTTTCCTCTAACCCACTCCAAGTCCTTGTTTGTTAAACACCATTGTTCGGTTTGGCGAGGGATCACAGTGCGTCGTAAGACGGGTCTCGGTTTGGCATGCCAAAACTGCGATGCTACTCATATTGAGACCGCTTTGAGGAGGCCCGTATCACAATGCTGCAAGAGACACACAAAACGCCAAATCGGCGTCCATGCCGCTCGCTGACCAAGTTCGCGGCGGCCATCTCGATGGCACTATCGATCACCGCGCAAGCGCTACCTGCAACCGCCGATGAGCTAACCGAAACGCTTGATATTGCCTATTATGACGGTGAGGGCTTCGATGACGCCAAGCATCGCCTCGATTTGATTGTTCCCGCCGACCAACCCGCGAAAGCGACTATGCTCTGGATCCATGGCGGCGCGTGGGCCTTTGGAGATCGCAAAATGATATGGAGCTCGCCCGCGCTTTTGCGCGAGACGGGATCGCCGTCGCAAACATGTCTTATCGTTTGAGCCGAGGCGACTGGCGCGGCGAAGAGTTTCCTTCGACCGGCGTCCAACATCCGGAGCATATCAAAGATGTCGCCCGCGCCTTTGCATGGTTACACGCGAATGCTGGCGATTATGGTCTCGATGAGGAGCAATTGTTTGTCAGTGGGTTCTCCGCTGGCGGGACATCTGTCCGCCACTGCTTTGTTATGGATGACCGCTATCTCGCGGCGCACGATTTAGCCGTATCGGACATTACAGCAGCTTTGCCGGTCGCGGGCGGGTATGATCTGGAAGCGTATTACCTCGCGATCGAAGAAGGGTTGGGTGAAGAAACAGCGATTGGGCATGTGCTCGGTGTGTTCGGACCGCGGGATGGGCTCCCAGACGCATCGCCTTTATCCTATTTGGACACCGCCACAATCCCCATGTTGGTTCTGACAGAAGGCCAAACCGCTGATTACACGCGGGTTCCTTGATGAGGCCGTCACAGCAAGCGGATGACGGATCTCATCCAGTTCAGTTACTATAATGATGAGACGCACGCCTCATTGGTTGCGAGCTTGAGCGAAACAGAAAGTCCGGCACGCACCGAAATGGTGTCTTATATGTTGTCAAAAACAGAACCAGAGAACTGATCCGTCCAGACCGTCGTGGGCCGACTAAGCGCGCTTCGGAACATCCGCAGCGGCCATGGCCCCCTGGCTGGCGATAATTTGCGGCCGTCCAATCAGATATCCCTGAACCTCGGCGCAGCCGCGCGCAGTGACAAAGGTTTCAATCTCTGATGTTTTCAAACGCCCTCGGACGCAGCACTTAAGATTCATTTGGTTGAGGAGGCTGATGATCGCGGCAAGCAATTTCTTACCATGCGTGGTCTCCACGGCGCCCCGCACAAAGGTGTGGTCGAGCTTCACCTTGGTCAGCGGCAACTTGTCGAGCAGCGAGATCGAGGAATACCCCGTCCCGAAATCGTCAAGGACGATAATGTAGCCGGCCTCGCTCGCCGCTCGCAGGTGAGCGAGATTCTCAGCATCGTTTCGCAACGCCACTTGTTCGGTGATTTCCAGTTCAATCTGAGACGGCGGCACAAAAATGTCGGTTTAGAACCGCTTCTAGCTTGGCAAAGAACTGAGACGACAAGAGCTGAGATGGCGAAATGTTAATTGCCAAGGTCAAATCGGTCCCACGAATGGTCGGCAAAGCTTCGTCCAGAGTGCTCCAGAGGAACCTGGTTCAACAGCCCAAGACGTTCGGCCAATGGGATAAACTCATTCGGCGTGAGCGACTTGCGGCCATCAGGTCTCACCCAACGGGCCAAGAGTTCGTACTTTTTGATGGTTTTGGCCCGAAACACACTTAATCGGCTGGAGCGCGGCTCGAACATCACCGTCGCGTACAGCATGGCGAAATGCGCGTTCTATGCCTGCGGACTCGAACATCCCGGCATCAAGTTCGGGGTCAAACAAGGCGACCCCGCCGCCATCCGACTTTGCGCGGATCATCGCAACATCTGCGGCATGCATCAGCTTTGAATGATCAGACAGTCCTTCTGACGACAAAGCACACCCAATTGAGGCGCCGAGATCGACGGGACCGATGCTGGTCTGAAACGGTCGCGTGACATGCGTCCACGCGGCGGCCAAGACGTCTTCTAAACGGTGGATCGCCGCTTTATTCCAAATCAAAACTCCAAATTCATCACCGCCTAAACGTGCCGTAAAATCAAAGCCTTCCGCGTTTTTCAACTGACTTGAGATCGCGATGAGGGCCTCGTCCCCGACGGCATGACCATGCTCGTCATTCAGCGGTTTGAACCGGTCTAGGTCGATGAAGGCTAATGCAAAGTTTTGCTCTCGGGATTGGAGTTCCTGGATTTTTTTCGATGAAATGGCGCCGATTGGATAGTTTGGTGAGCGGGTCTTCTCGTGCGTATTTGGCGTTTTTCATCTGCAAGCTTCGCCATCCTCATCCTGGGTCTCGATATTGGTCATCAGGAGCATCATCAAATAGACGAGAAGGATCAGAACAGAGAAGATGACGAGCGTTTTGTCGCGGATCGGAAAGGTGTCATCTGCAAGCACGAGCACCGCCATTGCAGCCATTCCGAGAATGAGCGGTGCAGACACCGCCGACACTAAGAGCCGGCTGATCGAATAGATCAAACTGACATGAACCAGCGTACCGAGCATGAGCACAGCGCCGAGCGTCATCACCGCTGGATCATTCGTAATCCACAAGGCTACCCCAGCCGCCGCCCACACTGCCGACCCGCTGGCAATATGCCCGGCATAAATCAGCAGTGTTTTGCGGGTCGGAATCTCGCTGCCTTGGAGCCTGCGCACGACACTCGGCTCGAGCGCTTCATTGAGGAGGACAAAGAACATCCAGACGAGCGCGATCTCTAGCAGTCCACTCCAAGCGATAATACCTGCGGTCAAGAGGCATGCGATCACACGCGTCGCAAAGTCTCCTTCAAGGCGTTTGGCAACCGTTTTCGCGGCTGCAAATTCCCTGTCTAGATCGAATGCGAACATCCGCTGCAAAGCAAAACCTCAAGTTTGACGTGAGTTTGATCTACCAAAATTGAGTAAAAACCGGCCCATTAGAGCGCGTCGTATTTCAACTTTAACGTGCACACATCGTTAACACAGAGAGATCAGCTTCGGTCTAGCAGCATTGAGCTGATCATTGCTCGAACGGAAAATGCAATCAGGCTACTCGGTTTTCGAGCAGCCTGATCGAGATTAAGCTTCGTTGCGCTATTTATGCGGCTTCGGCTTGCGCTTGAGGCGCGCGCACGGGCTGCGTACTCGCCAGCAAGAGCGTCACGCCCAGCACGCCTGATCCGAGTGACCCGAGAATGACACCAAGGCGGACGTCATTCATCATTGTCGCACTATCAAAGGCCAGCGTGCCGATAAACAGACTCATGGTGAAGCCAATTCCCGTGAGACACGCCAAGCCATACACTTGGGTCCACGTGGCACGGTCAGGCAGCTTCGCAATTCCGGTTTTAACGGCGAGGTAAATCATCCCAAACACCCCGATTTGTTTGCCGACAAACAGACCCAGCGCGATTCCGAGCGGCAGAGGCGCAAGAACGCTCTCGAGCGTGATGCCACTAAACGAAACGCCTGCATTCGCGAACGCAAAGGTCGGGACGATCATAAAGGCGACCCAAGGCTGCAGGCCGTGCTCCATTTTGAGCAGCGGCGAATGATCGTCTGCGGTCTTACCATGGATCGGAATGGCGAGCGCGGTGATGACTCCGGCAAGGGTCGCATGGACCCCGGATTTCAGCACGCAGACCCACATGATCGTCCCCAGGATCACATAGGGTGCAATCGTTTTTACCCCGCTTCGATTGAGGAGAATTAATCCAAGGAAAGGAACAACTGCCAAGCTCAAAGCCATGAGCGATAGGTTTGAGGTGTAGAACATGGCGATGATGATGATCGCGCCGAGATCGTCAATGATAGCCACCGCAAGCAAAAGAATCTTCAGACTTGAAGGGACCCGGCTCCCCAGCAGGGCCAGAACACCAAGGGCAAAGGCGATATCCGTCGCCGCTGGAATGGCCCAACCATTTAGGGTTTCAGGCGATCCATAGTTCAACAGCACAAAAACGATCGCTGGACCCGCCATCCCGCCAATCGCGGCGAAGACCGGCAACGCCGCCTTGTCGAAGGAAGAGAGCTCGCCCTGTAAAAGTTCGCGCTTGATCTCGAGACCGACAAGGAAAAAGAACACGGCCATTAGGCCGTCATTGATCCAAAGCACCAGGGGTTTGGCGATTTCCAGCGCGCCGACCTGAATCTCAACCGGCGTGCTGAGCAGACCAGCATAGAGGCTGCTCGCGAGTGAATTGTTGGCAATCAGGGCCAATAAGGCTGCCGCCATCAATAGGAGTCCCGCGGACGGTTCCCATCTGAAGAACTCTTTCGCTCGGTTAAAGGCATATGTCATTTTCGTCTCTTTGTTCGATGAGAGCTGGTGGGGTATCGCTCTCAGACCCGATCCAGTGTGCGCGACGAAGTCTCATTCTCTCGCGCGCAGCAACGCACCCCGTTGTCACGTATGCGCGAGATGTGTTGGAGCACACCATAGGTCTAATATGAGTTTCCGCTAAATGTGATAGCTTTAAACTATAAAATTGTATCGACTTAGACTTCTAATCAGGTCTGAATGTGACCTTGAGGGGGAGGCCTTGCCTCGTTATCGATGCCCGTTCCGCGCATCGGCGAGAAGAGGCTCATTCGTTGACCATCCACACACGTTCTGCGCAGCGACGTCTTCAGCGCGAGAAAGACTTTACCGGAGACCGGTTGACTTCCTTTCGGCAAGTCATTTTGCGCCATGGTCTGCCAGGCGTGGTGCTCGCATCGCTCTGTTTCGCGCTCCCCAACTTGCAAGCGCCTTTGGTGGACGGGATGACAAATGGGCTCGAACGGCCAGGCTTCTATGCCGCCGCCGCCCTATCGATCTTCATCGGTCTAAACGCATATGCCTGGTTTATCGATCGGAGTTGGAGCCTGTCGAAGACCGTTTGGATTCTTTATCTCGGCGGGCTCTCTTTTTGGGAAGAATGGGTGTTCCGCCTGGCGCTGCCACAGCTGTTCGAAAGCTGGGGCGCGACGGTGGGGGGCGCCATTCTGGTCAGCGCGGCTTTGTTTGGGGCCGCGCACTATTTCACGTTGCGGTGGAAGTGGCAGTGGTGCCTTGGCGCGGCTTTGGGCGGGATTATGCTCAGCCGCCAAATGGAAGTGCACAATGACCTGTTGTTGATCACCGCCTTCCATTGGATCGCCACCTATCTTAACACGCCGCGGCCGCCTGGTTCCTCCTCACAACAAAGCAAAGAAGAGGTGATCTAAGGGATCTTGAGGCTTATCGCGGTGTCGGCAGAATCAGGCTCGCCAGCGCTGCCGTCGCTTGACGATACTTCTGTTCGATCCAAAGGGCTCCGGATAAAAGCGTCATGGTCGATAGGCCTGCAAACCAAACGAAATTCGGGTGCGCATCCGAATAAGCTCCAAACACGGCTGCGAGCCAAATGAAAGCCGACACGACCATCAAGCCCGCCAGCGCGTAAAGCGCGAGGGTTAGCCGAACGATCGATCTGCGCAGGGACTGCACACCTTTTGACGACGACCCGGTTCGCGCGTCATCGCCATCAGTCAAAAACATGTCCATTGGCTCAACCATACTCAAGACATATCGTTTATCAATAAATTTGTCAAGGGATGGCAAAAATATGTGCGATCATGTGCGTTCCTTCAAAAACAGCGCGATCTTCAACATTGATCCCATCCTCCACAAAGACAAAATCAAACACTCGATCTTCATCGACATCGCTGTGCAACATGACGAGGAACTTATCGCCACGCTTCGCCGGGTGATCGATGCGCACCATGACGTCTGCATTCTCACCGGCGGTCACATAGGCAAAGCCTGACACCATATCGCCATCGGGTCGACCATCGATGACGGGATGCAACACCAGCCAGCCATTCTTCTCGATGGTCACCTGAGAGAAGGTCAGCGCCGTTGAATGGGCGCGGAACGTCTTAACGGCGCTCTCATCAACCCGGACTTCCGAGAACACCGTCGGTCCGTCGGACAGGGCGAGTCCATCAAGGCTGATCACGTTTGCTTCGCCATTCCCCATCGTAATTTGCGGCGGTGCAGCGGCATCCTGCGCGGCACTGGGGCCAATTGAGAGGCCAGTGAGCATGCTCACCAACAGCATGGTCCAAAATTTCATTACGATCCTCCTCCTATGAAGCCCGACGGAACTAGCCAAAGCGCGCGCGGATGACGTGGGTGCTTATCCCTCGGTGCTTTACGATGTACTTTGGCTTTCCAAACCTAAGCGTGGCACGGTTATCGTCCGCGCTTCCAACAAGGTGACAGGAACATTGGGGTCAAACAAGTGGGGTTTGACAAACACAGTGCGCGCCGTGGAATGCTAAGAAACGGCTTATTGAAGCTGCTGAGCCGGAATGGTTTGGTCGCTCAAACCGACTTCAGCACTCGCCCGGCGCAAGGCCGCTTCTGCCAGAGCCAGATATTGCTCTAATTCGCTCGCCGTTTCAGCGGAGATGGATGAACTATGCGGCGAAAACTGCCGAATAACGTCAAGATAATCCGCGATTAAAACCAACTCGTCTCGATCAGCGTGCCCCTGAACACGATGACTGCTTCTGGAACCGTGCAAAGTAGAAATGGTCATCCCCTGTCTTTTTGTTAATGCACTATAGGCATGGTTCGCAAAATCTTCTGTCCCGCGAATTAGCGACAATTTTTAGTTTAATACGAGAATTTCCGCTTGGGAATACCGGTCTCCGCACATCTGAAGTTTACCCGCCCATAGGTGCTCAAACAAAAAAGACCGCATCCAAAAGATGCGGTCTTTAGAGATTCGTTTCGCGCTAAAGTTAGTACTTAACCGAGCACCCATAAGGCGCCGTATTCGTGACCGCCGGCGTTTCGCCGGCGTTCACAGCGGCCAATGCGTCTGCAACATAGTTGGTGGCGATCGCGATATCGTCGACTTTCGCCGATTTGATGGAGTCAATCGCCCCCTGATAGGCAAGGTTACCGGCGCTTGTGATGACATACATGTGCGGCGTGGTTTTCGCCGCATAAGCGCGCCCCAAATCGCCCGCTGGGTCCAGAATCGTATAGCTTGGTTCTGAGCTGCGCTCGACATTCTTCGCAATCGCGGCGTCGGCCTCAAGATAGCCCTGCTTGCCCGGCGCAGATGAAATAACCTGAATCCAAACAATATCGTCCGCGGTGGAATCAGATTGCATGGTCTGCATATTCATGACCGGCTCGGCATAATGCTTCTTAACAAACGGACAATCGTGATTGGTCCATTCGAGAACAACGGTTTTACCCTCAAAATCGCCGAGAGAAATTTCTTCCCCTGAAGTTGTCGGATAATCGACGAAAATTGGTGCGGCTTCACCGCTGACCGGTGCGGCGTTGGCGGAAAACGCGATCATAGAGCCGGCTGTCAGCGCGACTGCCGTGGCCATTCCAGCTGCGAGGCCGATATTACGTCGTGTGAATGTCTTCATGCTTTGCATCCCAGTTTGCGTGAGTGTCTGAACCTACTCTAGCTGCCAGCTTCGACAAGTCCCGTGACAAGATCGATAGATAACAATTCTGGGAGCACTTCCGGCGACGTCTGTCCCGGTGCGTACCAGAGATACATCGGCACGCCAGCTCGATTATGCTTCTGCAGCTCTTGCGCGATGGTTTTGTCGCCATTGGTAAAATCAGCGACGAGAAACGCGACATTTGCTGACTCAAACGCTTCGACCACTGGCTGCGTTTGGAGTGTCTGCAGCTTGTTCGCTTGGCAGGTCACACACCACTCCGCCGTAAAGTCGACAAAGACGGGGCGGCCTTCCGCTGTTAGCTCTGCCACCCGTTCCGGCGACCAAGCTTCGGTTTCATACTTCGCAGAATAGGCTTCAACCGATGCGTCAGACCCGATCGCTGTTCGCGCTTGCGCCAAGGGCCAGATCAATCCTGCGACAATGGCAAGTCCGGCGACGCCGCGCGCGATATGGCTCGACGATTGAGCATTTAGGCGGGCGATGATGGCGAAAGCGGCGATCAATCCAACCAGCCATGCCAATCCAATCGCGGTCTCGCCAAAGCTGGTGGCAGAGATAAGCCCAAAAATCGGAATAATGATCGCCAGCCCCAAGACAGATAGCAAAATCGCTTTCGCGCCTTGATTGGCCGATTTGAGGGCCCAGATTCCAAAGGCGATCAATGCAGCGCCAGCGACCACCATCGCCGCCATGCGATAGCCAGCAAGCGCGCCGAGCACCGATAAGAGCCAAGCGGCGGTCAAGAACATTGGGAACGCAAAGACTTGCTTTAGCGTCTCCATCCATGCCCCCGGCTTTGGAATAAAGCGCTGCAAACCTGGTGAGAAGCTAAGAATTAAAAACGGCAAGGCCATGCCCAGACCCATCGTGAGCAGGACGAGAATGACATTGATGGCAGGCTGCGTCATCACGGCGCCGAGCGCCGCGCCAAGGAAGGGCCCTGTACATGGCGCGCCCACCACGGCCGCCAAGACGCCGGTAAAGAATGCCCCGGCGCTTCCTTGTTTCGCCGCCAAACCCGATCCAACGCTTTGCACAGACGTGCCAAGTTCAAACAGTCCCAATAGCCACAAGCCTATCAGGAAGATGATCAGTATTAGGGCTGTGACAAGGATTGGGTTTTGCAGCCAGAAGCCCCAAATCGCGATCCCTGTCGCCGCCCTCACACTCAAAATCGCGGCGGCTAAGACGCCGAAGCTGACCAGAACGCCAGCCGCATACCATAGCCCGTGTTCGCGCGCCTTAGCGGCTTCGCCATTGGCGGTTGCAGAGACAAGCCCCATCGCTTTGATCGATAAAACGGGCAAGACGCATGGCATGAGGTTCAAAATTAAACCTCCAATCAGTGCGAACCCCATAAGCAGAGGCAGGCTTCCACTCGCGGCACTCACCGCTCCGGTACCAGACGAACCCGAAGTCCCGGCCAAAACAGCGCCCTGTGTCGCTGCGATTTCAACCGTCGTGTCTCCGACCGTGACAATCCCGGAAAGTGTCTCGGGCAGCGGCTCATTGGCATTGGACGGCGTGAGCTTGATCTGAACGCCGGAGGGTCCAAACGAGACGATCTGGTCTGCCGCATGGGTGATTTCGTGGCCATACGGGAAGAATCTCGCATCGCCTTGGAGGCCTGCGATCTCGCCTCCAGACAAAGACAGCACCCAGCTCTCGCCAGCTGAAGCGATCGAGCTTTCACCTGCGTGCATGGGGGGGCACATTCATCAAAGCAGCTTGGATCAGATTGGCGCCGCGTTCGTCTGGGAGCTGCTGCGAGCCGATCGATAGCATCAATCGGATATCGACACTTTCTGGGATACAGACATCCTCACAGATGAGGTAATCCGCGACCCCCTCGAACAGAACTGGACCCTCGATGTCATTCGGCAACGTCACTGGAAAAGGCAGGACGATTTGATCCGAGTAACCGTAGTCCATGATTTGCCCGGGAACGACCGGCAAGAGTTCAGGCACCGGCCATTTAAACTCCCCAATGCTGTCGGCAGCCACCTCACCCGTCGAAGACCAGGTGATTTCGGGCGGAATGCCGGCATCCCCTGGATTGGTCCAATAGATGTGCCAATTCGGATCGATCTCGAACGATAGCCCAAACCAAACGGTTTCTCCCGGCACGGCGAGGCCCCGTTCCGTCACCAATTCGACACGCGCATGACCGCCATCGACCGGTTGAGCCGAAGCTGTCGCAGCCACCGCACTTATGCAAAGTGCAGATAGACCCAAAGCGAGGCGTTGTATGATGCGCATTCGAATATCCTGACTCAAACTTGATCCGCTCAATATAGGAGCCGTTATTGGAGGGAAAGGTCCTCGCGAGGATGTTACCGCATGATCCTTAGTCAAATAAAAAAGGGGCGGTCGCTATCGAACCGCCCCTTAAAATTTTTAAAGCGTCGCCCTTAGCTAAAGGAAGGGGTCGGCGGCGTAGTTGGGGCTGCCGGAGCTGCTGGTGCGGCCGCTGCGGGGGCCGCGGGCTGATTATTGCGCAGGGCCCGTTGGATAACACGCTGCCAGTTCAGCAACGAAATCATATGCGCATAGATGGCACCGAGCGCGCCATTGGTGCGCAATTCTTTAAATTGCTCATCGGACAGCTCGTTCAGCTTGTTTTCGTCAATCGCCCAATAGTCAGCAATTTTTTGCTGCTCGCCTTGGGGATTGCCTTGCGCATCGCGCGGCTGGAACGCAACGGACTTTTGTTCAAACAGACCCAGGCGCTTCACAATCGCTGCGAATTCCGTAGTCGAACGACGCTGACGCTCAAACTCTTTGCAGAATTCGATGGCATTCTGCGTAAACGCGCTCGGTTCGCCATTTTCGAACAAGGGAACGTCTGGCTGGTTGGTCACCATGGGCGCATCACGATCGATGCACAGCAAAAGGCGATCGCCCTGCT
This sequence comes from Henriciella sp., assembly GCA_965279045.1. GTDB lineage: Bacteria > Pseudomonadota > Alphaproteobacteria > Caulobacterales > Hyphomonadaceae > Henriciella. The sequence goes on from CBDIHJ010000048.1 coordinate 11,375, forward strand.
GATCGTTCGCGAATACAAATGGATAGCGACGCACAAAGGCAGGCACATAAAAGTCAGGCTCTGTTTGCCCATCATCGCGTACAAATAGGTTTTCGCCCTGACGCACGCCCATGACAGCGACAGGCGTATAGTCATCGCCGACAAAGATGATCGGATACGCTGCAGACGCCATGCCGAACTCGGTGACTGTGACCGGAACAGCGTGCGCCGTGCGCAAAAAGCCAAAAGGCTCATCGATATTCTTCACGCCCAAACCAGCATGTTGTTCTGGATTTAATGGTTGAGGGTTCTTGTAGAACAGAACGTTTCCGGTCAGTTCTGCTTGTTGTGTAGTCGGTGTATTTTCCACAGGCCACTCCGCTTGGTAGGATTGGCGGGGTGTAACGGATATGAACGTCGCCGACAACAGGGAGACAGAGCACGAATGCAGCTATTGCATATGTTTCATATTCCGTGTGTCCGGATTCCTGATTTAGGACCGCAAACATATGCGCTCAAACTGCTATTTGCGGCAGTGATAGTCGCCATTTCGACACCCCTAACGGCTTGCAGCCAGAACGAAGATGGCTCTCGATCAACCCGGCGCGCGATCGCCCAGTCACAAGCGATCGCTGCGGACTTTTTGCGCACCGAATTGGCGCTCTCACCAGAATTGGCCAGTCGGTTGGGGCTTGAAGATGAGTTAGGGCGGTCCGCCGCCTTTGCCCTCGACAATCACTCGCAAGCTGGATTCGAGCGGCGCCGTCTGGTGCGGATCGAATTGCTTCAACGATTGCGTCAGCGCCCGCTTTTGCCGGACGGGCATCCGCTGACACCCGACCTCTTGATCGCCGAAACCGCGCTGACGGATCTGATCGCGCTTGAGCAATTTGGCTATGGCCGCCACAATTACGCATCGCAGCGCCCCTATGCGATCGACCCCTATTCTGGCGTCTGGATCGATGGCCCAAATCTCCTGGCCTATCGCCAAACTATCAACACGCCCGAAGATGCGGCGGCTTATATTGCGCGGCTGCGGAGTTTGAGCGAGGCTTTGAAGGACACACGGCGACGGCTGTTTGCGGACCAAGCGGCAGGAATCTACCTGCCCAAAAATCTTGCGGAAGAAACAAAGCTTCGGATGTCGCGCTTAATCGCCCCAGATCCAAACGGATTAGACCTAATCGTCACAACATTCGAAGCGCTCATAAGAGATGTTCCAGATCTCGAGCCCGGGCAACGCCGTCAGATGGTCGAGCTTGTTAGATCCGAGCTAAACGACAATTTGCGGCCCGCTTATCAAGCGCTGCTAGAGGCTTTGGAGGATACGTCGGACGCGTTTTCCGACCAGGCCGGCATCTGGGCCCTTCCGCAAGGTGTGGAGCTTTACGGCGCCATCGTTCGAGCCGCAACCGGCGCGGACTTAGCTACAGATCGTTTGCATCAACGCTATATCGAAGACGTTGTCGCGCTGAGATCAGAGTTTGAAGCTCTCCTAGTGCTAGACGTTGACACAAGCGAAACAGACGCGGCGGCGATCGATCCTGGTCCAGAACGACTATCTGCCCGCCTGGCTTGGTTCGCAGAGGCGCAGAATGGAGTGGAAGCCCCACCGGCAGAATCGATCGAGCCGCCGCCCCTTGAAGTGCTCAAAGCACTTGCACCACAGTCGATCTGGCAACGGATCTCGTCAACTACAGACTTAGAAGTGCAGATCAATCGCATTACGCGCCTGTCTGAATTGATGAACACGGATCCGTATCTGAGCTGGCAACGCGTCGCCGGTCTTCCATCCTATCGGGCGATTACAGATTATCCCGCGATCGTTGAAGCCTGGCGCTTATACGTTTGGGCACAACAGCCTGTCTCGACGGACCCGATGCTTCGCGTCGCAGATCAGCGCATCCCGCTCATACAAATGACCCTCGCTGCGGCGGATACGGGGCTGCATATTGAGCGATGGACCTTGGCTGAGGCTTCAGACTTTATTGCGGTCAATACAGGTCTGGATGAACCTCTTTCACGTCAGCTGGCTTTGAGCATTATGGCTCAACCGGGATACCATGCTGCGACCGCGTCAGCGGTACAAACGATTGAGGCCTTATCGACGCGCGCCAAAGCGGTTCTTGGAGAACGCTATTCTGAAACCGACTTTCAGCGCGCGTTAATCGCGCCGGGCCCGCGTCCTCTGCCCTTGATTGAGCTCGATATCGAAGCTTGGTACGGTGAGCGATTGGGAAATTAAGCGGCGAGCGCCATTTCATTTTGCGTGTGTTCAAGCACCGGATTGAGACCGGCCTCTAAATCTGCCAATGCCGCTGCACGATCGCTAGGATCCGTTTCGCGCAGGATAAACACGGTCCGCGCGCCATAGCGCTCCGCATCCGCCCAAGCCCAAATGGGTTGAACATCATGCAACCGCCCGCGCAGTGTCGTCAGCCGCACCACACGCCAGCCAAAGGGGCCCTGGGCTGCGAAAAGGGCCACCCCGGCTTCTCTCGCCCAAGGTGCTGAGGGCGCCATCCGAACGAAGGAATAGGCTTTTCCGGACCGGCCACGAAACTTTATCTCACGCATATTTCTGTTCTCCTTGTGTTCCAATCCTTATATTCTGCTTTTGTTCTCATGCAAGAAGTTTTTGGTTAACGAAACCTTAGCGAGGACTTTTGGGCGCTCGGCGATTGCCACCCTATAGAAAACTGATCTGCCGCCTTGCTCTGTGGATAATTCTGTAATAATGGGCTTTTGCTCACCTGCAGCATAAGGGTGAGATGTGAGGCAATAATCGCAATTTTGGTCACCAGACTTGAACCTGCGACGCATCACACCCAAATAATGCTCAAGTTGAGCATAACAGGAGACTGACATGGCCAGACTGATTGATTCCGGACCGGGCTGCCCGACCCCGACGCCCATTCGCGCGTCTGAAAAGACAGCTGCGAAAGGCCTGACCTATGACGCTGATGTCAAAACTAAGACCGATCACCTTTATCCGCTGGTGAGTGACTTTATCACGCCGATGGAATGGCCTGCCGTGGCCCCACTTGTGGCCGCGATCAATGATCTCAAAGCGGAAAAGAATGCTGTGATCTTGGCGCACAATTATATGACGCCAGACATTTTCCGTCTTGTTGGCGACTTTCGAGGCGACAGTCTCCAACTCGCGCGCGAGGCGGCCAATGTTGATGCCGACATAATTGTTCAGGCCGGCGTCCACTTCATGGCCGAGACGTCAAAAATCCTAGCGCCAAGTAAGACAGTGCTGATTTCAAGCCTCGAAGCGGGTTGCTCTCTGGCTAGCTCAATCACCGGCGCCGATGTCCGCCTGATCAAGGAACGGTATCCAGATTATCCGGTCGTGACCTATGTCAACACCACCGCGGACGTTAAAGCTGAGTGCCATATCACCTGCACCAGCTCGAATGCAGCGCAAGTGGTTGAAGCCGTCGCCCGTGAATGGAACACAGACACCGTAATCTTGGTGCCGGATCAATACCTAGCCAAAAACGTTGCGGCGCAAACCGATATTCGGATCATCACTTGGCCGGGCGCTTGTGAAGTGCATGAATTGTTCAGCGCCGATGATATCGAAGCCTTGCGTGAGGCGCATCCAGGCGTGGTCATCTTGGCTCACCCCGAATGTCCACCTGATGTCTTAGAGAGTGCGGATTTTGCAGGCTCAACCGCGGCCTTGGCAAATTACGTTAAAGATGAAAGCCCAGCCAAAGTGGTACTCCTCACGGAATGCTCAATGTCTGACAATGTCGCGGCTGAGAATCCCGGCGTAGATTTTGTGCGCCCTTGCAACCTTTGCCCGCACATGAAGCAAATTACCCTCGAGAACATCTTCGATTGCTTGACCGAGATGAAGCATGAAGTGACTATCGATGAGGATGTTCGGGTGAAAGCTAAAGCCGCCATCGACGCTATGCTGGCCTTGCCAAAAATGGCTTCGCCACTCGCGTTCGAAACGGGCCTCAAGCCCATGGAGATTGAGGTTATTTCACCTAATTGATGCCTTGCCGCGGTCATATCCGTGGCTAAGGTGGACTTGGAGAGAGCGGTAAGGAGATCCCGATGGCGAAGTGGCTAACGGCTTTATGTGCTGGACTAATCGGCTTGGCCTTTGTGCCAGCCTCGGCCGATACAAAAGACCCACGGGATGTTCTTGGCTCATGGAGTTTCCAAACCAAGCCTTATCGCCAAGGCGAATGCATCATGACCGGGACTATGCGATTGACCTCACACCCCGAAGAAGGGCTTTACGAGTGCGAACTGACCGCGGTGGAAGTCTGTTCTATGTGGGGGCGGTCCGTTGTTTTGCAGAAATGCCAAGCCCGCCGGTTCGGGAATCAGGTCTCCATCCGCTCTGAAATCTCGCAAATGCTCGAGCAAAAAGTCGAAGGCCTGATTTATGTGCCAGACAATTTCAGCCTGACCATTCAGGATCATAGCCGGATGTGGGGCGCCTTAGTCTCTGCCGCGACTGCGCCGGTTGAGTTTCGCCGCTCTGAGGATGGCATTTCCTGATGCGACGGCTCGCTCTGGTAATCGGCGCGAGCCTCTTGGCCTATCCAGCCATGGCCGATGTGAATGTGGCAGGTCACTGGACATTTGAAGCCATTCTTGACGAAGGGTGTACGTTCGGTGGAACAGCTTACTTAGAGCGGACCGAGGAAAACCGGTTCACCGGCGAGATCACGGCGAGGCAAAGCTGCGTCACACTGCCGGAAGACTATCTAGTTCGACAAAACTGTAGCGCCTCTCAGCTCGGCAATCAGCTTTCAGTGCGTTGCCAGATTGTCGAATTCGTCAATGGCTTCGAGAGTGAGTTTTACTACCCCGACAATTTCACCCTCACGATTGAGTCCTCCTCACGCCTCTATGGGGCGCTCGTGAGTGCTGGGGGCACCCGACCCGCGGAGTGGATTCGGGACGAAAGGGGCATTTCTTGACGATAGCAACCGGGCTCCGGCCCGAACGGTTCACAGCCCCTGCTCCGGTAGGTGATGCTCGCATTCTAATTGTCGGCGCTGGCTTAGCAGGGCTTTTCCTAGCGCTGCGCTTAGCCCCGCGCCCGTGTACCGTGATCTCACCCGCACCGCTCGGACAAGCAGCCTCATCAGCCTGGGCCCAAGGGGGCTCGCTGCTGCGCTGCATCCGAAGGACAGTCCAGATCAGCACGCCGCCGATACCGTGATCGCGGGGGCGGGGCTGGTTGACCCAGCCATTGCTCAACTGATCGCCGAGGACGGGCCACGCCGCGTGCGCGATTTAATCGAACTCGGCGTTCCTTTTGATCGCACCCCGGATGGACAATTGGCGCTTAGCTTAGAAGCCGCCCATTCGCACCCTCGCGTCGCAAGAGTTGCCGGTGATCTCGCCGGCAAAGCGATTATGGGTGCGCTCACGGCGGCCGCGAAAGCCGCCAGTCATATCGATCTCATCGAACACGCTAAAGCCGTCGGGCTTTTGCAAGATCCGAATGGTCAAATCGCTGGTGCGGTCTTGCGCGATCGGCGTGGCCGGATCTCGACCTTTGTCAGCCCCGAGACGGTTTTGTGCACCGGCGGTTCTGGCGGCCTTTTTCGGGTCACAACCAATCCTCCGCAGGCGCGCGGCGATGCAATCGCCATGGCGTATGCCGCGGGTGCGGTGGTCGCAGACGCCGAGTTCGTGCAATTTCATCCCACCGCGATGGATGTCGGCTTAGATCCGGCCCCGCTGGCAACTGAAGCATTGCGCGGCGAAGGCGCGATCTTGATTGGCGCAGATGGCGCCCCGTTCATGAGCCGCTACCATACACAAGCCGAGCTCGCACCGCGCGACGAAGTGGCTCGAGCAATCCACACCGAAATCTCTGAGGGCCGCAAAACCTTCTTGGACACCCGCGGCTCGATCGGGGACGATATCAAGGACCACTTCCCGACCGTTTTTGCAGCCTGCATGGCGGCCGGAATCGATCCCCGAACGTCGCCCATCCCTGTTGCACCCGCAATGCACTATCATATGGGCGGAATTCTCTCAGACACATGGGGCCAATCTAGCCTAAACGGTCTCAGCATATGCGGAGAATGCGCGAGCACCGGCGCCCATGGCGCCAATCGTTTGGCATCGAACTCGCTGCTAGAGGCGGTGGTTATGGCAGCCCGTATTGCGGATCGGTTGAGAGACTCTGACTTAAAGCTGCCTAGCGCGAGTGCGGGTGACGTGCCGGCGGACCTCCCTGATGAGGCGCTACAATCGCTGAGAGCGGACATGGCGTCCAAATGCGGGGTCGTTCGCAACGCGAAAGACCTTAAGAGCCTGAGCACGCATATCGAAACGCTTGAGTCCCAATATCCGCAAGCGCGCGCGCTCGTCGCCGCCAAAATCATCGCGGACGCGGCCCTGGCACGCGAAGAAAGTCGCGGCGGTCACTTTCGGTCCGATTTTCCAGAGACGCTGCCCACCGCCAATCGAACCTTTACCCTCAAAACTCGGAGCCCCGCTCCTGTCTTGGATCCTGTTGCATGACTTTTATCGCGCCGCCCCCACTTCCTAACATTATCCTTGATCCGATCGTTCGTTTGGCCTTGGCAGAGGACCTTGGGCGTGCAGGCGATTTAACAACTGACGCGACGATCCCACCTGAGACGCAGCTGACCGCGCATATTCGCGCGCGGATGACGGGGCGGTTGGCGGGTATGGACGCCGCCGCTTACGCGCTAAAGCTGGTCGACGACGGAGCGGAGCTCGAAACGCACAAGCGGGATGGGGACGTGCTCGCGCCGGGCGATACGGTCGCAATCATGCGAGGCTCTGCGCGGTCGATCTTGATTGCAGAACGCACCATGCTGAATTTCTTAGGACGCCTCTCCGGCATCGCGACCCTCACCGCACAGTTCGCAGATAAGATCGCCCACACGAAGGCAAAAATTGTTTGCACCCGCAAAACGACACCAGGCCATCGCGCTGTTGAAAAACGCGCTGTGCGTTGCGGGGGTGGCACCTCGCACCGCTATGGATTGGATGATGCGATCCTGATCAAAGACAATCATATTGCCGCGTGCGGGTCGATTGCGGACGCCTTACAACGCGCACACGCATATGCAGGCCACCTTCGAATGATCGAAATTGAAGTCGATTCGCTCGATCAATTGCGCGAAGCCCTACCTCATAAACCGCATGCGGTCCTTTTGGATAATATGGCGCCAGACCTCCTGCGCGAAGCCGTGTCCATCATTGACGGTCAGTGTTTGGCCGAGGCGAGCGGCGGCATCACACTCGAAACGGTCGCGGCAAAAGCAGAAACCGGTGTCGACTATATTTCATCCGGCGCGCTCACTCACTCTGCGTCAAATCTTGACCTGGGTCTCGATATCCTCTGACCTACCCAAAACAGACTTGTTTCGGGAGGAATGAATGGGCAGCGCAGGCGGACGTAAGTCCATTTTCATAACAGGAGCCGCATCAGGAATTGGCGCCGAAACGGCCCGTTTATTCCATAAGCGCGGTTGGTTCTGTGGCCTTTACGACATCAATGAAACGGGCCTGAAAGAGGTCGAAGGCGAATTGGGCGCAGAGAATTGTCATGTGGCGAAGCTCGACGTCACAAAACGCGACGACTGGGCGGCGGCAATTGACGGATTTAGCGCCGCGACAGGCGGCAAAATGGATGTCTTGTTCAACAATGCCGGCATTGGCCGACATGGTTGGTTCGAGGACATTCCACCGGAAGAAGCAGATCTCATCGTCGATATTAATGTGAAAGGCGTGATCAACGGGGTGTATGCGGCGCTTCCATTGCTAAGAACCACTGAGAATGCCCGGATCGTCAATACCGCGTCCACCGCTGGCGTCGTCGGATCGCCCCGTCTAGCTGTATATTCGGCGACCAAGTTCGCTGTTCGTGGCCTGACCGAGGCCCTGGACGTCGAGTTGTCGGGCCTTGGGGTTCGCTGCACCAGCTTGATGCCATGGTTTATCGACACGCCAATCTTGGACATGGGCCTCACCGAAGGCGCGAATGTCAAAATGTCGGACGAAATCCGCGAAAACAATCAGGAAGTCTATCCCGTTTCGCTTGCGGCTGAGACCGCGTGGGAAGCGGCGCACGGCAAAGACGTCCATTACATGGCGGGCAAACAAGCTGAACGCGCAAGATTCGTATCACGCTTCTTGCCGGGCATGATGAAGAAACAGATTTTGAAGGGTCTGCCGCCGCGCGATTAGTAGGCGGAATTCACCGTGGTCACGGGGGCCGTTTCAGTCGACGCCGTCGTCATAGTGGTGTCAGTCTCTTCCACCGTTACTCCATCAACAACGCGGCGAACAACACGGCGTGTCGTTTGCTGTGGAGGCGTTTCGGTGACGGATACGGTTTGCACACGTCCGCTTGCGGCCGTGTCTTGCAGGGCTGCTGAATTTAAACTGGTCGCTGTTTCAGATTGCACTGACGCGGGTTCAAGCAGCTCGGTCTTCGCTTCTACGGCAGAGCTCGCGGGCACAACGGCGTTCAGGCCTGCCCGGCGCTGCGCCAAACGGGCACTTTGGCGAGCCGATGCGATCGACCATTCGCTTCCACGCGGGAAGCGATAGAAAATGTGCGTTCCAATTTTCTTGGTCCGGATCAAGCCGGAATTCCAAACTGGATCAACATAAGTCGCGTGATAATGCGTGGCACCCGCCGTCTTACGCTCGTTCAGGTCCATGATGACGTGCGCCGCGATCGTATTGGCTTTGTCCCACTTCTCGCCGCGCGGTGCTTTGTTCATGGCCCCGTCGCACGTGAAGGTGAACTGGCAACCTGTCGTACGGGTGGCCCCTTGGAACACCACGTCACAGATTGAATTTGGGTAACGGTGATCATTCACGCGATTGATGATCACTTCCGCGACACCGAGCTGTCCTTTGATCGACTCGCTACGCGCCTCATAATAGATGGCGGTGGCCAAGCATTGCTTTTGACGCAACATGTCTTCGGCTTCGGTGCGCTTCGGGACTTCCAAGGTCACAAGACTATTGATGGCTGCCTTGTCTCGATCGAAAGAGGCATACGGGCTGAGCGCAACGCTCGGGTCGCGTTCCAGCGAATACTCAACGAAACGCAACCAATCATGGCTGAGCAGCTGTGACTTATGCGTCAGTGCTGAGGTGACCTCGACATCGTCTTCGCGAATTTCAGCGAGTTGGACACTGCGATCGCGAAATTGCTCTTCGCTTTGCTGAACCGCATTGGCCCCAGCAATCATCGGCATGGCGGCCACAAAGGCGCCGAAACAAGCCACGCCGAGCGTGCCCTGGAGAAACTTTTTACGTTGCGGAGCTGACGTCTGAACACGCCACCAGCGCGCGAAACGCGCGGTCGCGGTCGTGCCCGTCATCGGGTTTCTGGAATAATCCGTCATCGTCGTCTTTTATCCCACCACTCTTGAGGATGCTCACACCCTGCAAGATTCAAACCTTTTTCCGTTACGCGCGATGAATCGCCATCGCTTGGTCTTTGTTCTTAGGCTCGTGCATATTTGCTCCAGCCCTAGAAAATCAATTCTACGAAACGCTTAGGAATGCACATTTCCATTCAGTCATTTTGGCTGATTTCGGCGTGAACACGGGGTAAGTATTGGTAAACACGGTCTAAAGTCCGGAATCTATTAAAGATTCATACTTCGCCCCCAAATAGACGAAAATGCAGTGCGAAAAAGGTATGTTGCGAAAACGCAACACTTTTTGCGATCACAAATTGTTTCGAAAGCAGAACAAATTCGCCTTATTCGGGAATTTAGTCCTCTTTCAGCACAGCGTGTGCGGCCGCTAAACGAGCTATAGGCACTCTGTATGGCGAACATGAGACGTAATTCAAGCCGATATTATGGCAGAAAATCACCGAAGCCGGATCGCCCCCATGCTCCCCGCAAATCCCGAGTTTGATATCACTGCGAGTGTCCCGTCCGCGCTCAGCCGCGGTGCGAACAAGCTCGCCGACGCCCTCTTGATCAATCGTTACGAACGGATCTTTTTCATAGATCCCTTGCTCTTCATATGCCGACAGAAAACGCCCCGCATCATCGCGCGAAATGCCCAAAGTGGTCTGCGTGAGATCATTGGTTCCGAATGAGAAAAACTCTGCTGTTTCAGCGATCTGACCGGCGCGCAAAGCAGCGCGCGGCAATTCGATCATCGTCCCAACCAAATAATCGAGGCGGGTGCCTGTTTCCGCGAACACCGCCTCAGCAGCCGTGTCGACGACCGATTTCAGAATGTCCAATTCTTTGCGCGTGCCGACCAAAGGGATCATCACTTCAGGGGTCGGCGTTACACCGGTCTCTTTCGCAATAGCGACGGCGGCTTCGAAAATCGCGCGTGCCTGCATCGCATAAATCTCTGGATAGGTGATGCCGAGGCGGCAGCCGCGGTGCCCAAGCATGGGGTTGCTTTCATGCAGTGCGTCGGCTTGCGCCCGCAACGCCCGCACATCCATGCCTGATGCTTCCGCAACTTCCTGCATCTCGGCTTCAGAATGCGGCATAAATTCATGCAGCGGCGGGTCGAGCAAGCGGATCGTGCAAGGCGAATCGCCCATAATCCGAAAGATCTCTTCAAAATCGGAGCGCTGCATGGGTAACAATTTCTGAAGCGCCGACTCGCGGCCATCTTTCGTCCCCGCCAGGATCATGCTGCGCACGACTGGAATACGGTCGGCATCAAAGAACATGTGCTCGGTTCGGCAGAGGCCAATTCCTTCGGCGCCGAAGTCTTTGGCCACCTGAACATCCGTCGGCGTTTCGGCATTGGTGCGTACGGTCAGTTTACGAACCTCATCGGCCCAAGCCATGAGCACGCCAAAGTCTCCAGACAGATCCGGCTGTTGCATTTCAACTTCGCCGACTAGAACTTCGCCTTCCGCGCCATCGACTGTGATGACATCGCCCTTCTTCACTTCGCGGTCACCAACCCGGAACACACCGGCTTCCGTGTCGATGATCAGATCCCCAGCACCGCAAACACAAGGCCGTCCCATGCCGCGGGCGACCACAGCGGCGTGCGAGGTCATACCGCCGCGAGCGGTGACGATCGCACGAGCTGCGTGCATGCCGTGAATGTCTTCGGGACTGGTTTCGACCCGCACCAGGATCACCGCGCGACCGGCTTCCGCTAGATGCGCGGCTTCATTTGAGTCGAAGACAACTTGCCCGACCGCCGCGCCAGGACTGGCGGGAAGGCCTTTGACCACAACATCGCGGGTGGCATTTGGAGAAATGGTCGGGTGCAGAAGCTGATCGAGCTGCGCAGGTTCCAGGCGCAAAACCGCCTCTTGTTGACTGATCAGCCCCTCATTCGCCATGTCGACCGCGATTTTAAGCGCCGCCGCGGCAGTTCGTTTGCCGGTCCGGGTCTGCAACATATAGAGCGTGTCGTCTTCGACGGTGAACTCAATGTCCTGCATGTCGCGATAATGCGCTTCCAGCGTGTCAGCGACATCGGTCAGCTGCTTGTAGACGGCAGGCATCACTTCTTCGAGCGGCGCTTCATCAGATTTCAACTCATCGGCGCGTGCCCGCGAAATCGGCGCGGGTGTGCGAATGCCGGCGACGACATCTTCGCCCTGCGCATTGGTAAGGAACTCGCCATAGAACGTGTTCGCGCCGGTCGATGGGTCGCGCGTGAAGGCCACGCCAGTCGCCGAGGTCTCGCCCATATTGCCGAACACCATGGACTGCACATTGACCGCGGTGCCCCACTCGGCGGGGATGTCATTGAGCTTGCGATACAAGATCGCACGATCATTCATCCACGACCCAAACACGGCACCAATCGCACCCCAAAGCTGTTCGCGCGGATCCGTTGGAAACGGCTTGCCGAGCTTCTCTTGCACCGCGTCCTTGTATTGGCTGACAATCGACTTCCAGTCTTCGGCTTCCATCTCGGTGTCGAGATCATAGCCCTGGCTGTCTTTATAATCGTCCAGAATGTACTCAAACGTATCGTGGCGCAGGCCGAGCACGACATTGGAATACATTTGAATGAACCGGCGATAGCTGTCGAACGCGAACCGCTCGCCGGCTTTCGCCGCCAAGCCTTGGACAGTGACGTCTGACAGTCCCAAATTGAGAACCGTGTCCATCATCCCAGGCATGGAGGCTCGCGCCCCAGATCGCACCGAAACCAGCAGAGGATTGCCCGCATCCCCAAACACTTTGCCGGTTTTTTCTTCCAGCATTTTCAAGGCATGATCGACTTGCTCCGACAAGCCGTCCGGATAGGCTTCGCCGAGATCGTAATAGGCGGTGCAGACTTCGGTGGTAAGGGTAAATCCAGGCGGAACCGGCAAACCGAGGCTCGCCATTTCGGCAAGATTCGCACCTTTGCCGCCCAGCAGATTCTTCATCGCAGCGCTACCATCTGAGCTGCCGCCGCCGAACGAATAAACCCACTTGGTGTCTACACCTGCACCATCACCCATTTTGTCCTCCGTCGTCGTCAGCCGTCTATCTGGTCGACCCGCCATTTGAGTCTGTAATGCAAGCCAAGCGCCATGGGTAGCGCTCAGAATCAAGTCGGTTTTTGTGCTGATTGCGCTGTCACGAGAGAAACTGCCCGCAAAACAAGGAATTCCACAGACAATTGGCTAAAAATTGTTGCTGCACCGCAACATCAGTGTGCCGAAACCGATCGAGTCATCCTACATTCAGCTAGCAGGTCGCAAATTTGTGAGACCTTGTGAGATGTACGTATCGGCGATCCGCCTTAGCGTGCGACTTGTAGACTGCACGAACACTAAGACCGTTGGGTGGGCTCGATGACCAAAATCAAACTTCGCGATATTATCTCTTTAAATACGCTGGCCGTTTTGAGCGCCGTAGTGCTCTGCGTGATCTTGGTGACCGATCCGAGTTTGCTCGGATAATTAGCCCTCAATCTTTGAGAAATCAGCGACCGTCGCGATCGCTTCACGCATGGTGTTGAGCAAGTTGAGACGGTTTTCGCGCACCGCTGGATCTTCGGCATTCACCATGACGCTGTCCGGCCCGTCAAAAAAGGCATCGACGGGCGCGCGCAGGCTGGCGAGCGCAGACATTGCGGCGGCGAAATCTTCTGCATCCAGAGCGGTTTTAGCCGCCGCGGCACTGTCTGAAATGGCCGTGAACAATGCCGTTTCAGCTTTCGCGTCGAGCAGGGTTTGGTCGACGGTGCCATCAAAGCGTCGTTTGTCTTTCTTCTCTTCGGCCCGCAAGATATTGGCCGCGCGTTTATAACCCGCGAGCAAATTTGCGCCGTCTTCACTCTCGAGAAAAGCCGCCAGCGCTTCGACGCGTTTGACGATCAGCACAAGATCGTCCTCGCCCAGCGCGAACACGGCGTCGATCAGGTCATGTCGCTGGCCTTGGTCGCGAAGATATTGTTTGAGGCGATCGGCGAAGAAGGACGTCAATTCGTTAGCGTCGGCAAACGCATCTTCGACCCGAAAGTTCGACAATTCAATTGTCTCGCGAAGTGGCAACCGAGCCCCATTCTCCAATACGATCCGAACAACCCCCAACGCCGCACGCCGCAAAGCAAAGGGATCCTTCGATCCGGTCGGTTTCTCGTCAATCGCCCAGAAGCCGACCAAGGTATCCAGCTTATCCGCCAGCGCCACGGCAATCGCCACCGGTTCGGTCGGTACCGCATCGGACGGGCCTTGCGGCTTGTAATGGTCGCGGATGGCGTCGGCGACGCGCGCGTCTTCGGCGCCTTGGGCATAATAGCGCCCCATGACGCCCTGCAGCTCGGGAAATTCATAAACCATCTCAGACACGAGATCGGCCTTGGCGAGCCGGGCGGCGCGTTCAGCCAAATCGGCATCCGCGTCAACCTTCGGCGCCAATTCCCGCGCTAAAGCGGCGACCCGGTCAACCTTATCGGCAATCGTGCCGAGCTCTTTCTTGAAATCGATTGAGGCGAGCTTGGGCGCCATGGCATCGAGGCCCGTCTTCTTGTCATTCTCCCAGAAGAACCGGCCATCTTCTAAGCGCGCGGACAGTACTTTGCGATTGCCCGCGGCGATGGCTTGCCCACCATCTGTGGCGTCGACATTCGCGACGACCACAAAGTTCGGGGCGAGGTCGCCGGTCTTGGGGTCGCGCACCGCGAAATACTTTTGGTGTGTGCGCATCGAGAGTTGGATGACCTCGGGCGGTAGTTCCAAGAAAGCTGGATCCATCTCCCCCAAGATCACGACCGGCCATTCGGCGAGGCCCACCACTTCTTCCAGCAGGCCTTCATCTTCGACCAATTCGAGGCCGGCCGCAGCGCAGACGGCTTTTGCATCAGCTTCGATCTTGTCACGCCGCGCCTCGCGGGTGAGCAGCACGTGGCCTGGTCCGCTGAGGGTTTTGGAATAGTCCGCAAATCCTTTGACCTTGTAGGGGCCGCGACCATGAACGCGGTGGCCTTCGGTCTCATCGCTGCTCGCCAAACCATCAATCTCGAACGCCACAACCGCGCCATCGAATAGGCACAACACACGCTGCAAGGGCCGCACCCATCGCAGCTCGCTGCGCCCGGTCCGCATAGATTTCGGCCAATGAAAATTGCGCACAATGTCGGGCACCAGCTCAGCAACAATGTCGGCGGTCGGCCGTCCAGGAATGGTGCGCTTGGCGACGTAAAAGTCGCCTTTCTTTGGGTCGGAGCGAACCTCTGCTTGGTCAATCGAATCCAAGCCAGCACCGCGCAGAAAGCCCTGCACTGCTTGGTCTGGGGCACCTACTTTTGGACCTTTACGTTCTTCGTTCACGTCTTCGGAGCGCGCTGGCACGCCCTGACAGGCAACCACAAGACGTCGCGGACCCGACATGGAGATGGCCTCTTCCGCCTCAAGCCCAGCCTCACGCAGCCCTTTTAGGACAGCCTCTCTCAAGTCTTTCTCGGCTTTCGCTTGCATGCGGGCCGGGATTTCCTCGGAAAACAATTCAAGGAGCAGGTCTGGCATCGGGGCGGGTCTCGTCTCGCTCTAAATCAGAGACGCGGCATAACCTGATGGCCCGGAAATGCAAATGGGCGATTGCCGCTAATAGCTCACCCGAGTCGGTAGGGCTGGACGCTCACAAAGGCTGTCTGAGCCAAGATGCCTCAAAAACGTTTTGAAATCCGGCCCACCGGACCGCTGCACATACGCGATCGGGCGCTCATTCTCTGGCAGGTCAGCTGCGATTTTGGCAGTTAAGATGCTGTCCGGGTTTTCAGGCGGAAACCCGATCTCGAGCGTCTGTAAGACCGACATACCATCCAGGACCCGGCCCCAGCCGGTTTGAGCATTGGTCAACACGTCCGGATTGGAAATATCGAGATTGTTCGCCCAGCGGATATTGAAATAAAATTGGGTCGTCGCTGAATTGGGCTCATTCGTGCGCGACGCAAATAGCGTTCCCGGGCAGTTTAGCGGCCAGAAATCAACTTCATACGCGTTATCAAAAAAGGAATCCGGCGGTGTTTCCAATTCGCGGACGTACCAGCGTACTGGCATGCCGAAATGATACGCCTCAGGTGTCCCCTCCATAATCGGCTGGTCGCTTTGGATGAATTCATTCGCCATCTGGATCTTGGAAATCCGTTGATAGAATTCCGCTTCAAGCATGGGATAATCGACCCCATGCGTGGTTTTCACATCGCCGCCCTGGACGACGAAAGCCTGAACCACGCGATGAAACGGGGTGTTGTCGAAGTTTCCATCCCGCACCACGCGCTTCATTTGAGCAACATGGTTGGGTGCTAGGATGGGAAACATCTCAACCAAAACGCGTCCCTTGCTGGTGTTCAGCAAGAGTAAGTTTTCCGGATCGACGGCGCGCCAATTTTCCGGATCGTTTTGTGCCGCGATGACCTCTTGCGGCAATATACGGGATGCCGTCGCACAAGGCGGATTGGCCAAATTGCGCCGGGCCACTTCCGCAAACTTGCCATTCGGATAGGCCGCCAAGTGGCGTTCATATTTGGTGCAAGGATCAACCGCTGTGTAGGATCCACTTGAGAGATAGATCCAGTCTTGAGTTTCTTGATCCAGGGCGTCTGACGCGGTGTTGCAGTCGCCCGCAAAGCAAAAGTCGAGTGAGATGTCAGAATAGATGGCCGGTCGCTGCTGATGCCCCACTGTGGTGGCAAGCGCTGCGACTTCATTGCGTGCTTCGTCGACACTGCGCATCAAAGGCCGGCCTGGATCTCTCAGCTTCGGCAGGAGGCTGCGCGTAAACACCGAATACGGCGAGGCATCATCCGGGCTTAATCGATCAAGCGCTTTCTCGCGGGCACCAGCGGCATAGACGACCAGGGTGCCTCGAACCATTTCCTGGCGCACCAAGCCGCGCGTCATTGTGCGTGTGCCAAGATCAAACGGATTGTCCCGGCAAGCATCAATAATGGTGAACAAGACCCCTGGCTTACGGCCTTTAAGCTCATCCAAGACAACAGAGCTCAAAGAGACAGTCGCCCGCTTCAGCATCCGCTCACTCGATTGTTGAGGCGCATCTTTCAAGGCGAGGAAATTGTCGCCGCCATCCGACCAGCCATGACCTGAAAAAATAAAAGCGACTTCGTCTCCGGGCGCGACGGATTCTGAGAATGCGTCAAAAGCGATTAGAAACTCTTCTAAAGTTGGATCCAGCAGCCGCGTCACTTCAAACCCAAGATCAGTCTGAAACACTTCGGAATAGCCTTGCGCGTCCCCGATCGTCTTTTGCAGGTCGGTCAGTTCATCATAATCCCCGACCCCGACGATAAATGCCCGCTTCTCCGCGTCCGCTGGAAGCGTCGCGAAAACCCAGGCCATCAAGATGAAGACAAAAGCACGCACAATCGTCCCTCTCACCGTCACGCTCCGAGCATGATGGCAGGTCCGTTTAAAATGACAATGAGGGAGGGCTAAAGATTGTTATGGGCGCCGTCACAGAGGGGGCCTTTGCCGGTCCGCTTGCAGGCACAAAAGAAAACTTTGCCCGTCTTCGGTGCTTCCCAGCCTTGTGGGATGAAATCCGTGTCCTTGTGCGATCCGTCACAAAATGGCTGACCTTTGGAACGCCCACATGTGCACCACCAGTACATTTTGCCTTCTTCAACATCGACCGCGATCGGCTCGGTGCCGCCAATTTCAGGATCTGCCATCAGATTGTCTCCATGTCTGTTACCGTGCGTGCGGTCGCTGCGCCGTCACCCGTGTTTACAACGCTGGACGGCTCGATGAGCATGATTTCGCACTCCTCGTCAGCGCCAGGGCGATGCTCCGTACCGCGGGGAACGATAATAAACTCCCCCGCTCGAACCCGCTCTATCCGATCTCGAAAAGCCATGCGCATTTCGCCTTTGATCACGATGAACATCTCGTCCTCATCAGCGTGCTGGTGCCAATCAAAGTCGCCTTTGATTTTCACTAGGCGCACATCTGTATCGTTCACGCGGCCGGCAAGTTTAGGCTGCCAGTGTTCTGAGAACTGCGCGAATTTCTCCTCCAGGTTCACTTTGGTCATGGCAAGGGATCCTCGTGGAATTGATTACGGATATTTGGGATCTCAGCATTGGTCATGTCGAACATGACCCGACGTGTGAACCCGCCTCGGTAGCGCTCGCCATCTTTGAATCGCCAATCAGCGATATCGGCCGTTAAAAAAGGCACTTCTGTCCCCCCGGATGTTTCACCGATAAAGCCGGCAAACTCCTGACGGATCTCGGAGAGCTCTTCATAATCCCGGCCATAAGCGCTTGAGGGCATAATCACGGTCACGCGAAAATCACTGAACGCCTCATTCTCGCTCTGCCAAGCTTCAAAGAAGATCGGCAATGTGGCGCGGGCTTCACTCACCGCGTTTTGCATGTCGCGGTCTTTATAGAGCGCTGGAGACCCAGGCGTCGGGCTACATGCTGCAAGCGCCAAAACAAATAATCCTGCGATCCAACGCCTCATGCGTCCGCCCTTTCCGCCTCCTGCTGCGCCCATTGTTCCGCCGCGCCTCGCGCAAGGTCTCGAACGCGACCAATAAAGGCCTGTCGTTCGGTCGGCGAGATTGCCCCACGGGCATCAATCAGATTGAACACATGGCTGGCCTTCAGGGCGAAATCATAGGCCGGCAAAGGCTTGCCCGCCGCGCGCAGCGCATTGGACTGGGTCTCACAATCGCTAAACCAACGCTGCAGCATCTCGACGTCTGAATGCTCGAAATTGAAGGCTGATTGCTGACGCTCATTCTCGATGAAAACATCGCCATAGGTGAGCGGCGTATCGCTATCCGGTGCGTTGAACGGCAAGTCATAGACATTGTCGACGCCAAACACATACATGGCGAGACGCTCCAGGCCATAAGTCAGCTCGCCCGAGACAGGGAAGACATCGAGGCCGCCGACTTGCTGGAAATACGTGTATTGGCTGACTTCCATGCCGTCGCACCAGACTTCCCAGCCCAGCCCCCAGGCGCCAACAGTTGGGTTTTCCCAATCATCCTCAACAAAGCGAATATCGTGTACGCTTGGATCGATCCCGATCTCGTAGAGCGAGTTGAGATACAGATCCTGGAGGTTTTTCGGGTTCGGCTTGAGGATCACTTGGTACTGATAATAATGGCCGAGCCGCATCGGGTTTTCCCCATAGCGCGCATCGGCCGGACGCCGGGACGGCTGGACATAAGCGGCACGCCAATCTTTCGGCCCCAACGCCCTTAGCACGGTGGCCGGATGCAAGGTCCCAGCCCCGACTTCCATGTCATACGGTTGCAAGATCGCGCAGCCTTGCTCAGCCCAATAGTTTTGCAGGCGCAAAATCAGGTCTTGAAAAGAGTTCGGCTTGGCCTTGGCGACAGGTGCGGTCATGGTCGGCATCACAGTAAAAACGAAATCAGCTCCGCCTACTCTGGTCTGACGGATGGAGCAAGCGGTGCAGCACCTTAATTCCAATCAATCCCAAAGCCATCTTGTTGCATGGCGAGGGCCCATGGCGAGCGAGCACCCCCCTTTTCTGTGTACAGGTAGCGTGGTTCCAACAGTCGCATTGGTCCCGGTCGGAGGCCTTTTCGAGCCCGAACCAGGACACGTTTCGCCTCTTCGCCGGGATAAGAATGAATGGGCAAAACTGTGATCTCGCCGGATTGGCGCTGCAAGACACCCAGAATCCTCGCTAAATCTGCAGCGCGATGGACAAGGATGAGCGTCCCTTTTGGCCTCAGCGCGAAGAGCATGGCGTTGATCCAGTCTTTCAGCGTAATGCTTTCAAGATAGGCCTGGTCTTTACCCAAACCCGGTGCCGGAATTGCTCCGGCCTCAAAGAAAGGCGGGTTGCTGAAGACGAGTTCGAACCGGTTTTGCCACGCCGGATCGAGGGTCCCGACATCGCCTTCTACAATGCGGCCCCGGTGTTCAAACCCATTTTCGATCAAGCCTTGTCGCGCGAGGGTGGCCATTCCGGGACTTTTCTCCAGCCCCGTAAACTCAGCTGCTTTGAGCCGACACATGGCCGGCAGCAGCGCGCCGCCCGCACCACAACCGAGCTCTAACACCTGCCTAGTTAGGTCAGACGGCAACGCGCTGGCCAAAAGAACGCTATCGGTTCCGGCGCGAAAGCCCTTGGCGGGCTGAAAAACGGTCACCTGACCGCCAAAAAAAGCGTCAGCGGTGACGTCAGTCACGCATCTTTCTCCACGTCCCGCAAGATAAAACGGGCGCGATCGGCCAAGTCTTCGCGCACGGTGATTCGAATCGGCACCATTGGTCCGCGCCCATCAATCATCGCGGTGTGCTCATCGAGAACGAACGGTTCGATTCCTTCTTCGGTCAACAGGTGCCGAATATAGGATAGTTTGACCAAGTCATTGGTTCGAAACACTTCTTCCAATTTCGTCTCCGATTGTCGCATGCGGTGGCTTACCGCAGCTGCCAGGGTTCAAATTTGCGCTACTTGTATGGCTAAACCGAAAAAAGTGAAATAAGACCCCCGGTGTGACTGCACAACAAAACCCCTCCCACCCAGCTGACATCAGCAATATCGTCGAGCGCATGCAAGCCATGTTGGTCGACGATTTGGCTGCGACAGAGGCCTTGCTGATTGAACGGGCGAAGAGCCCGGTGGACGTGATTCCGGACCTGTCCGGATACATCGTCTCCGCGGGCGGCAAGCGCTTGCGTCCGATTATTACACTAGTGGCGGCGAAAGCTTGCGGGGGAACCAATGCCGGCACGCATGCATTGGCGACGGCCGTGGAGTTTATTCACACCGCGACCTTGCTCCACGATGATGTGGTCGATGATAGCGATCTGCGGCGCGGTAAAAAGGCGGCGAAGAATGTCTGGGGCAATAATGCGTCTATTTTGGTCGGCGACTTCTTGTTCGCCCGCGCATTTAACCTGATGGTAGAAACCGGAAGCCTCGATATTTTGCGCATCCTGTCGACCGCCTCCTCGGTCATCGCCGAAGGCGAAGTGCGCCAGCTGGCCGCCGCAAGTCGCACAGATCTTCCAACCGAAGAGTATCTGGCAATCATTGAGGCCAAAACCGCGGCTTTGTTTGAGGCGGCAGCAGAAGCCGGGGCCTTATCCGCCGATCCTCAGTCGAAAAACCAAGCGAGCGCGCTTGCTGCGTATGGCAAGAACCTTGGATTGGCGTTCCAGATTGTCGACGATGCGCTCGATTATGGCGGCACAACGTCCGTCATCGGCAAAGCCGTTGGGGACGACTTCCGAGAGGGCAAATCGACCCTACCCGTGATCATCGCGCGTCGACGCGGCACAGCAGAAGATCAGGCCTTTTGGGATCGCGCTTTGAACATCGAAACACAGTCGGAAGGCGATCTCGCCCACGCCATTCATTTGATCCGTTCAACGGGCGCCGCCGAAGCCACTGTGGCCGAAGCCCAAGCCTATGCAGATCTTGCGAAAGCCGCGCTGCGAACCCTGCCGGATAGCGAGTGGCGGCAAGCCTTGATTGACCTCGCAGATTTCTGCGTCAGCCGCGTACGCTAATTAAATCACAGACATTTACTTGCCTGAAACCTCCAGCGCTGAGACAAGGAGCCTATGTGGCGTTCAATTTTGATCTCGGCGTCCTGCTTTGCAGTGACTGCTTGCTTATCGAGTCCGTCTGGGCCTAGCCCGCGATTGCTCGAAAAAGCCGAATCCGCCACAAAACTCCGCAGCGAGATTGAGACGCTTTCGACTTATGCCGTCGCGAAATATGCTGGACTGACCGAAGACGCTGATACGGCCGCGCGATATTATTCGCGCCTATTGCGCACGGTCAAAGACGACCCATGGCTGGCAGAGCAGGCCATTTTTTCAATCATGCGCGTCGGTGAGGTTGATCGTGCGGTCACATTAGCCAAGCGGCTTCCATCTGAAATCATCGCGCAAACCGAGGTTCCGCGCCTTTTGCTCGCCGTTGATGCAATCAAGCGGAACGATCAAGCTGAAGCGCTGTCTTACCTGACGACTCCGTGGAGCACAGATTATCACGCCATGCTTGCGCGCAGTTTGGCAGCCTGGTCGGTGCTTGAAGACGATGCAGAAACAGCGATCGTGCTGCAGCAGAATGCGGGTAGTGGCGAAGGGCTCTATGGGCTCATGGGCCAAACGCTCGGCGCTTTGATGAAAGCCAATATTGGCGATATCGAAGGGGCACGCGAAGACCTCAACTTGCTTTGGAGCATTGATGCGCGCCTGGCCATGGGCGTTGAGTTGGAAGCGCGTCTTATGGCGACCGCCGGCGAATATGAGCCCGCGCTGCAGAGGCTGAAAACCTTCCGTAGAGACGTCGGGCGCCACCCAGCGCTTGTGGCCCTCGCTAAGGAAATCGAGAGCAGCGATGTCACGCCGTTCCAACCCTATTCGACTGCGGAAGGCATCGCGCTCGCCTTTTATCTCGCGACTGCACCGCAAGCCAATCAAGGCTATGGCGATGCGGCGTCGGTCTATTTTGCGATGGCGGTTTATCTCGATCCAAATCTTGATGCGGCGAAAGCGCTTTGGGCGGACACATTGGATCGTGCGGATCGCCGGGATGATGCGATCTCTCTGCTGCGATCAATCCCTGCCGGCTCTATTCATCATACGAGCGCACAAGGCCAATTGGCTTGGGCGCTGAGACGCGAGGGGCGCAATGAAGAAGCCCTCGATCTCGCCCGCCAAACGCTTGCCCGGACCGACAATCGTAATATCCGCGTTCAACTCGCAGACCTCTTGCAGTCCTTAGATAGAGACGGCGAAGCCGAAGAGACCTTTACCCAAGTGATCAATATGGATGAGGCCTTGGGCGAATATGACTGGCGAATCTATTTCGCCCGCGGCAGTGCGCGCGAGCGGCTTGGCGCTTGGCCACCGGCAGAAGATGACCTTCGAACCGCACTCAATCTCAATCCAAATGATCCGACGATCATGAACTATCTTGGCTATAGCTGGATCGATCGCGGCATCAATCTCGATGAAGGCCTAGACCTTATTGAGCAAGCGCTTCGGCTATCCCCCAATAATGGCGCAATCACGGATAGCCTTGGTTGGGCCCATTATAAAATGGGGAATTATGAGCGCGCGATCTTCTATCTCGAGCGCGCCACAGCGCTCGCCCCTGACGTGTCGGAGATCTTGGATCATCTCGGTGACGCCTATTGGCAGGTGGGCCGCTTCAAAGAGGCGGGCTTCCAATGGGAGCGCGCGCTCAAATATGCCACAGACGAAGCCGAAAAAGACCTTTTGCGGCGGAAACTCGATAGTGGTATCGCGCTGCTACAGGCAGCAACGGCGGGAAGCTCTACGACATATCCATGACGCGGCTTACGGAATACGCCCCAGCCAAAATCAATCTGTCTCTTCATGTCGGTCCGCCGAAGGAGAACGGACGGCATAATCTCGTCTCGCTCGTGACATTTGCCGATAGCGACGCCGCAGACCTGCTCACGGCCGAACCCGCCAGTCATTTTAGCCTTGCCGTCGACGGGCCATATGCCAAACAATCAGGCCCCGCCAAAGACAATCTCGTGCTCAAAGCCGCGCGCGCGATGGATGATGCCTTGGATGGCAATGCCCCACCCTTGGCGTTCAGGCTGCAAAAAAACTTACCCTGTGCCGCAGGGATTGGCGGTGGGTCAGCAGATGCCGGCGCCGCGCTCCGGCTTATTGTGCGCGCGCATGGCGGTGATCGCGTTCGCGCTCTCGCAGAGACCATTGCGCCCTTGCTCGGCGGCGATGTCCTAGCCTGTTTGATCAACCTTCCAGGTTTTATGACGGGTGAAGGTGAGACCTATGAACCGATCCTGAGCATCCCAAAACTACCCGCGGTGATCGTCAATCCTGGCATTGCCTGCCCGACCGGCGCAGTTTTTGGCGCCTATGACGAGGTCGCACCAGACCGCGTCCCCGAACATCCGCCACTGCCAGACAATCGCACCGCGCTCCGAGCGTTTCAAATTTGGTTGAACGAGAACACCATTAATAGCCTGCAATCGCCCGCAATGAGCATGCACCCGGAAATCACCAAAACGCTGGCAGCGCTTCAAGCCCTATCGGGAGTGCGAATGGTCCGGATGAGCGGCTCCGGCGCGACCTGTTTTGGCCTGTTCGAAAGCTTTGACATGGCGCAAGCGGGAGCAGCGCTCTTATCCCAACGCTATCCCGATTGGTGGGTGCGAGCCAGCCTTCTCGGAGAAGGTTGATTTTACGATATGAGCTGGGTTGCTTTCGCTTTGACTGGGTTGGTGACTCTCGCACTTTCTTATGCGCTTTGTGCCTTGCTAACGCGTTCAAATGTCAAAGATGCCCCTGACGGAATCCGAAAGCACCAATCAGCTCCTGTCTCCAGACTGGGCGGCGTCGGGGTCGCCCTTGCAACGCTCAGCGGCGGGCTGATCTTCCTCCTTTGGACCCGTCTAACAAACGAGACCACGGAGGCAGGCGCCTATACCGAATGGGCGAGTGTCCATTGGACCACCTTAGTGTTTATCTGCGTCGCCTTTGCGATTGGCCTACTCGATGATCTCGGACGGATATCCACGGTTCCGAAACTTTTGGGCCTCCTCGTGACAGCCCTCGCTGTCTGCACGCTCGGTCTATATCCTCCCGAATTGCCAAGCCCTTTTGGCGATCTTAGCCTGATACCGGTCCTCCTGATTGGCAGCGCCATGTGGCTGCTGGTCTTCACCAATGCGGCAAATTTTATGGACGGCTCGAATGGCCTATCGATCGGTTGCTTGGCGATCATGCTGATCGGCTTGATGATCATTGGTTCAGACAGTGGCAACTTTAGCTTTGGAGTCTGGTGGATCGCCCTGTTTGCTGCGATCGCTGGGTTTCTCGCCCATAATCTGCAGGGTCAGCTCTATGCCGGAGACGCTGGGGCGCTGGGGCTGGGCGCGAGTTTTGCGAGCCTGGGCCTGGTTTCAGGTTTAGAAGTCTGGACCGTCGCGACCTTAGCTTTGCCGTTCCTCATCGACGTCTTATCGACCCTCATTTGGCGCGCCAAGCATGGACGAAATTGGCTCGATGGGCATTTGGACCATGCCTATCAACGTCTCATTGCGGTGGGTTGGAGCCACTTCGACGTTGGAGTGCTATATTGGGGACTGACCGCGACCGCCGCGGCCATGGCCTGGATTGCGGCCCAAGCCGGCGGCGCAGCGCCATTCGTTGTGTTTTGGAGTTTATTGATCGCCGGAAGCGGAATTTGGGTCGTTCATCGCCGGACCACCAAGGCTCTCGATCTCAGCCGCTAAGGCCTTGGCCTTAAAGGTCTTGGCTTGCATGTTCGGACGGCAGCTCCAGGCCACGGGCAACATCAAGATAACCAAAGCGCCGCCGACAATGGTTGCTTCAACCTGTCCGCGCCCGGTCATATTGGTCAAACCAGCAAAAATAAAGAACAGCCCGCCAACGGTGCCGAGCAAGCCAAGAATGAACAAGGCCACGCGCCAAGGGGCGGAATATCCATACTCAATCTCAAGCCCTGGATTAACCCGCTGAAGCGACCCCAAAATCTCTTGGATCAAACCGAAGAACTCGTCACGTGAGCCACCTTGATCGGTATATTCAACCTTCATCGTGCCCGCTTCAGAGTGCAGATGCAGCCAGGCACTGCGCGTGCCCCGATAGGTGACGGTATTCCAACTCGCGGCGGTCACTTTGGCGAGATTAAGCGCGGTCGATCCGCCACGACGCATCAAATGGTCGTCCTTGATCGCCCAGGTCTGTGTTTTGCGGACGGGCGCTGGCTTGAAGCTATATTCACGCATCAGCGCCCCACCCTATTACATGTTCGGATAAGCTGGTCCGCCGCCACCCTCTGGGGTGACCCAGTTAATGTTCTGGTTCGGATCTTTGATATCGCAGGTCTTACAGTGAATGCAGTTCTGCGAATTGATCTGGAAGCGCGGCGGCTGACCGTCTTCTTCCACCCATTCATATACGCCGGCTGGGCAGTAACGCTGCGACGGGCCGTTAAAGACATCGAACTCAGACGATTTCTGAAGGCCGAGATCCGCCACTTTCAAATGCTTCGGCTGGTCTTCCGCATGATAAGTGTTGGTAAAGGAGACATTGGTCAGCTTGTCGAAGCTGAGCACACCGTCTGGCTTTGGATACTCGATCGGTTTGCACGCGCTGGCGGGTTTCAGATATTCATGATCGGCTTTGCCATGCTTGAGCTGCGGAATGTAGCCGAAGCCGACCAGATAGCGCATCCACATATCTGGCATGCCAAGGATCGCGCCCGGCATCGTGCCAAACCGGCCCATAAGCGGCTTCACATTGCGCACCCGTGCCAGGTCGGTCCAAACCCAACTGTCACGGACGGCTTGGTCATAAGTCGCGAGTTCGTCGCCAGAGCGTTCAGCCCGGATCGCACTCACGGCTTCTTCCGCCGCCAGCATGCCGGTCTTCATCGCATTGTGGGTGCCTTTAATGCGCGGCAGGTTCACAAATCCGGCCGAGCAGCCAATCAAAGCACCGCCTGGGAAAGACAGTTTCGGGATCGACTGGATACCGCCTGAGGTGATCGCGCGCGCACCATAGGCCTCGCGCTTGCCGCCTTTCAGGAATTTCGAGATATCGTCGTGATGCTTGTAGCGCTGGAACTCATCGTACGGCGACAAGTGCGGGTTTTTATAGTTCAAGTGCACCACATAGCCGACCGAGACATAGTTCTCGCCGCCTTCTGAGAAGTGGTAGAGGAAGCCGCCGCCGCTACCATCCTTTTCTTTCACCGGCCACCCGAATGTGTGCTGGACGAAACCGGCTTTGAATTCAGGATGATCAGCTGGGACTTTCCAAACTTCTTTCAGGCCGATGCCATATTTTTGTGGGTCGCAATTGGCCTCAAGGTCATATTTGGCTTTGACGTCTTTGGTCAGAGAGCCGCGAGCTCCTTCCGCGAAGAACACATATTTGCCGAGCAGCTCCATGCCAGGCTCATAGTCTGGTTTTTGGCTGCCATCTTCGGCAATGCCCATGACGCCGGCGACGACGCCACGCACTTCGCCATTCTCGCCATAGACGACCTCAGAAGCGGCAAAGCCTGGGAAGACTTGCACTTCCAACTCTTCGGCGCGCTCGCCGAGCCAGCGGCATACATTGGCGAGTGAGCCAATATAACAGCCATGATTGTGCATGAAGGGCGGGAAAGCGAAGGTCGGCATCGCCATCGATCCGTTCGGTCCGAGCAGCTTATATTGGTCCGCGTTCACTTCCGTGCGGATCGGACGATCATCGCGTGTGCGCCAGTCTGGGATCAGCTCGTCGAGAGCTTTCGGATCGAGCACCAGGCCAGAGAGAATGTGCGCGCCGATCTCGCCCCCTTTTTCCAGGACGACGACTTCGAGTTCTTCGCCGGCTTCATTCGCCAATTGTTTCGCGCGGATCGCAGCGGCAAGACCGGCGGGGCCACCCCCGACAATCACCAGGTCAAACTCCATAGACTCGCGTTCGCTCATCAAATCTCTCCTGCAAAGCTGGCGGCGGCTCTTGCGCGCCATCTAGGTATATTCCAGTATCTGACCATCTCTTTAGCCAAAGTTTACAAGGTCTCAATGCCCCAAAATGCCTCTGCCGCAGCGTTAAAGGCGCTCACCGAGTGGTGGGAGGAGATGGGTGTTGATGTCGATCACGCCGAAATCGATGCCGTGATGCGGCAACAGGATAGCCCGCCCATCCCCGCACAGGCAGGGAACACCGACGATCTGGCGGAAAAATCCAATGGAGATTCCCGCCAGCGTGGGAATGAGCGAAAATCAACGCGGCGCCAGCAAAACAAAACCCTGCATGACTGGCTGCAAGAGGCTCATGCCTTAGCGGCCGGTGCCGATTCACTGGAAAGCTTAAAAGCTGCGATCGAAAGTTTTGACGGCTGTTCCTTAAAGCAACTTTGCGAACGCACAGTCGTTTATGATGGCACATTCGGCGCGCCGGTTATGGTGCTCGGCGAAGGTCCGGGCGGGCAAGAAGACCAGCAAGGTCTGCCATTTGTCGGCAAAGCCGGCCAACTCCTCGACAAAATGCTCGCCGCTATCGGGCTCGACCGCAAAACCAATACTTTTATCTCAAACGTCAATTATTGGCGCCCACCCGGCAATCGAAACCCCGAAGCAGACGAACTTGCGGTATGTCGCCCTTTTGTCGACCGCATGGTCGACCTGGCGCAGCCGAAAATCATCATCGCAACGGGCGGAGTCGCCGCCAAGTCCTTACTCAATACCAAGACCGGTATCATGCGCTTGCGCGGCTCTGAACGCCCGTTTGAAACCCCTGCCGGAACCCGTGTCCCGATGGTGCCGATGTTTCACCCCGCCTATCTCTTGCGCCGTCCGCAAGATAAAAGCCGCGCCTGGCGCGACCTGTTACTGGTGCAGGCGCGTCTGAAAGAAATGGGTATCGAAGTATGAACACGGTCGGACTGGTGATCAGCGTGGTCGTGGCGTTTTTAATCTATAGCATCGTCGCGACGATCGCTGCTTTTCTGTTGCTGACCTTATGGGGCCCAAATCTCGATATTGAAACTTTCTTAAGCCTGACCGCCGCGATTGGCTTAGCGACCGGCATTCTCGGTGCCGCCGTGCCGATCTTGCGCCGCTCGGCGATCTCCATATTGACCTCGCTCGCCCCGTCCAGCTGGTAGCATGCCCGCCCCGATCTCAATCATCATCCCAGCCTATAATGCTGAAGACGTCCTGCCGCTCTGTCTCGGCGCCTTGATGCCCGGCTTGGAAGCCGGGCTCATCCGCGAAGTCATTGTTGTCGATGGCGGCAGCGAAGATCAGACCCGGCGCTTAGCGGAAGGGTCCGGCGCGACAGTCTTATCGGCGCCTGATCGAGGTCGGTCGTCGCAATTGCGCCTGGGCGCAGACCAAGCGCGCGGCGATTGGTTTCTGTTTTTGCACGCCGACACAGCGCTCTCGCGAGAATGGGCGGAGCGCGTAAAGACGCACATATCAGAGCGTCGCAATCAGGCTGCCGCTTTCACGCTTGCCTATCGCTCAGATCACCCCATGGCCAAAGTGGTCGCCCGCCGGGCCAATTGGCGCGCCCGGACGCTGGGTCTGCCTTATGGAGATCAAGGTCTACTCATCTCCCGCAAACATTATGGGGAGATTGGCGGCTATCCTGACACGCCGTTTATGGAAGACGTTCAAATCATTCGCGCCATTGGAAAAAACCGCCTGTCGATCCTATCCGCTGAGGCGCGCACAGACGCGTCAAAATATGAGCGCGATGGTTGGCGCAAACGCAGTTGGCGGAATGCTTTTCTGATCACACGATATTTGCTTGGCGCTGATCCAGAAAAATTGGCAAAATCCTACTCGTGAGCAACTGAGTCGAAGGTAAATCATGTCTTTGGAAGCAAGCTGGGACGATGAGCTAGAAGCGGGTTACATTTACTTGCCGGACCATCCAGGCGCAGGCACGCCGGGTTGCGTTGCGCGCTCAATTGATGTTTTCGCACTCGATGAAAGTCTGCGGGGGGTTCAAATCATCCTCGACGTTGACGAACGCAACAGAGTGATTGGGATAGAAGTGGTTCGATGAAGCGCCCGCAAATACTTGTCTTCGCTAAGCCGCCGCGGATTGGGTTGGCTAAAACGCGTCTTGCCAAGGGATTGGGTTCAAGCGTTGCCGCGCGCCGCATAGCCACTGCTCTGCATGCAAAAACAATGCGCGCGGCATTAAACGGTTCTTGGGAAACCATTCTCTACACCGCGCCAGACCATGAGCTTGAGACGTCCTTGGGCGGAATCTGGCCAGCGCAATTGGAGCGCCGCAGCCAAGGGCCTGGTGACCTTGGCGATCGCCTCAGCAAAGGGTTACGGGAAGCGGCACCCGGTCCGGTCCTGTTTATCGGGAGCGATGCGCCAGACATTTCTACCGGCTTGCTGCGGCGCGCTGTGCTCGAACTCCGTCGCCGCGATGCCGTGTTTGGACCCGCCCAAGATGGCGGCTTTTGGCTGTTCGGGATCAATAAGACGGCGCGAACGAAGAGTCCGTTCTACGGTGTGCGCTGGTCAGGGCCTCACGCTATGGAAGACGTCTGGGCAAATCTCCCTAAAACCGCCACGATCGGAGTGTTGCCGCAATTGATTGATGTCGATGAAGCGAAAGACTGGGAAATCTGGAAAGGCCGTCACGAGGCTGAAGTCGAAGCGCATATGGACGCCCAAACGCATCCAGCCGAAGCGAACAAAACGCCAGGATTCTTCGAGCGCCTATTTGGCCGAAAATAGATTTATCACTGGCGCTTTTATTCCGCGCTAATCGCCATCCGACTGCACCAATCAGGTTTTTTGGTTAGCGCCCGGCGCCCTTTATGCGGCCATTCCCCGAGATGCCCGGCCTCGAGGCCCGCGCGCGCCACGTCCTGACCGTTCGCAGACAAGGTGATCACCTCGCGCTCATAGCGATCAGGTCCCGAACTGCTGGTAATCACCAGGTCGGCATCGCGTGTCAGCTCAACCATAAAAGCCTTCGCTTCAAAGCCCAACTCACGCTCAAATTCGCATTTCGCACCACCAATCGCGCCAACACCGCCGGTTTCGGGTGCATCGACATCCGCCAATCGAAACTTCATTCCGTCAATGCGTCCGCTATCGCCATCCGACCAATAGATCGACTCTCCCTCGGTCGCCGTTATCTCCAGCGAAAACGGGTCTGAACACGCCGCAAGTATTGCGATCGGAAGTAGCAACGCAGGTTTCACCCGTTCCGATTGAAGCGATTCGTGGAAAATTCAGAGGGTTTGCCGCGCTACAGCCCGGATCTGGCTACTCGCGCAATGTCTTTTGCCGCTGTTGCAAACGCCAATAGCCCAAGACCAATCGGAATGATCGCCTCGGGCCGCCCCCCAATCGCCAACGGAATTCCGACCGCGAACACCATCATCAAGCCGATCAGCAAGCACGCGCCAACTTGGATTGCGGTGCGCGCCCCATTCAATAGCAGTGAGAATACTCTTACCAAAGCCAGCCCCCTGATCGTTCACCAAGACTATAGCAAGGTGTCGCTGTCGGATGATTGACCAAATGGATTGAATTTCGGCGATGCGATTAGCGAGAAGACGGCTTCCGAGACAAGGCGCGCAGGGCCGCAATCGCTTCAGTTTGACGGCGCTTCGGGATATGCGCCCAAAGGTCAAGCATCTCAGCGGTGAGATCACTAGGATGGTGATCCAGCAAAAAACCAGGTGATGTTTTAAGGACCGGGGCCAGACGATTCAGCCAACTCGCTGACAAACTCCTCTGGCCATTTTCGAGCAAAGAGATCACTGCCGCCGTGGTTCCGACTTCCGCCGCCAGTCGTTCTTGCGTGAAGTCTCGAAACTCCCGCCAAGCGCGCAGATGGTTTTGGGGGTTGCGGTTAGTCATTAGCGTTCATTGCGTGTCTAGTTCAGGGGAACGGGTTGAGAGCTCGACTACATTGCTCAAATCAGGTTTCGGGTTGAGGACGTCATCAATCGCGCGGCCTAATTCGGCGTAGCTCTCCAGAGCGACCTCGATGGGTTGGACAAAGGTCTGTCCAAGCTCAATCTCGCCAGTGTTTTTATTCACCCGTCGGCGTTGGCCAATCACGGTCTGGCCCGGACCCGCTTTGAACTCGACATGGATCTCAAGCCAAACTTCTCCCTCGGCATCATCGCGTTTGCGGGATGCTGCGGTTCGCGGAAGATAGGCGAGCTTCGAGGCGGCGGCGTCTCGCGCTTTATAGAGGGCGAACCCGGTTTCTGCGATCGTATAGAAGATCTGCTTTGGCCACTGCGACGATTGTTGCGGGTTCTTGGGGTCAAACACCACCACATCATCATCCAGCCCTGAATTCTCATAGAGATTCAAACCGACGGTGAAGGAATGAAAAAAGACCGACCTTGAATTGCTGATGATCAGGTTCGGGCGTTCCGGCGTCGTATAGACAATATCGTCACCTTCAAGATGAAGTTTGGGAACAGATTTGACTTGATGTCCGATTTTAAAATCTAGGTTTTTCGCACCGATCACGACTTGCGGAAGGTCAGCGATATGAACGCGCATCGTGTTTCCCCTATTTTTTGCCTGTCTTCAGGCTTAAGGCGAGGCTACCACGCGATTGCGATTGGTCAAATTATTCGGCCGACCAAAGCGTTTTATTCCTCTGGATCGGGAAATTCAGGGGGACTCGGCATCCGCGCCATCGCCGTCGCTGTCAGGTGCGCCCAGATTTTAGCGTTCAGAGCCTGCGCCTCATCATCTTCGCGGGACTCCAGCGACATCTGCATGACGATGAGATATCGCGCGAGTTCGTCTCGCTCTGTGGTCAAATCCGAAAGTTTCAAACTGGCGGCCTTGGGCACGACAACCTCTTTACCAGCCTCAGCAATTAAGCTGCGAATGCTGTTGATTTCATTGACCAGACGATCGGCGGCGCCATCCCAAGCTTCACCTGCCATGACCGCCATAATGCCGCTCATCGCCGCGTGACCGCCGGAATAATCGCCTTCCAGTTTTGGCGCGACTTCTGCGACAAGTGTGCGACCGAGCCGGTCGAGGATCATTCCGATATCACTCATGCGCCTGCTCCATATTTTGGGCCAAGCCGCATGGCGAGCATCAGCTCGTGTGCGGCATGCGTGAACCAGCCTGACCAGGCCAGAATGGGATCATCATTGTCACCCGTCGCAAATGCTTTCTCGGAGGTCACCCATATTCCGAGTGCTTTGACGTGGCTGAATAAGGACCACCACTCGAACGCCGCAGGATCGAATTGACAACCCGAGGCTTCTTGCCAAACCTGGATGGCCTCAGGCCATGGCAATAGACCGGCGGCGCGCTCGAGATCATTGCCGCACCAAAGGAGGTCAGTGGCCCAGGCCAGGTCCTCATATGGGTCACCAATATGCGCCATTTCCCAATCGAGAATAGCGGTCATCGTACCTTCACCATCCTGAAGATAATTGCCGGTACGATAGTCGCCATGCACGATCGAAAGCCGTTGCGCGGGCGGTGGTGGATTACGTTCAAGATGACGGATCGCGGCCTCCGCGACAGGTTGCGGAGATAAGGCGTTGGATCGAACTTCATTTGCCCAATAAGCAAGCTCTCTGCGCCAGCAGGCATCTGCGGCGGGGGTTTCGATTTCACTCGCCAAAGCCGACCCTTCAACCGGCAGCGCCGCAATCGATCCCAAATGGCGAAAGAACTGTTCCCCAATCGCTGCGCGGTGCGGTTCGACATCTTCTAGCTTAAACGGATTTAGCGGCGTTCCGCCCTCGATCCGGCCCATGACAAAGAAGGGAGCCCCGAGCGCCTCATTGCTGGTTTCCAAGAATAAAGCTTCCGGTACGGGCAAATCACGCTGACCATAAGCGCTCTTGATCGCGGCAAACTCAACCCGGCGTTCGGTATCGATAAGACTGTCTGGCGGGTCGCGCCGCAAAATTAAGCCTTTCACCTTCGGGCCGGTCGCATCCTCATAAGCCAGATCGATTGAATACGTTTGTCGGCTGGCGCCACCATGGATACGGTTGATGCTGTCCACCCTCGCATTTTTGGCGCCGGGTAAGCGGGCCTCGGCATAGGCGGCAAATTTTGTCGCAAGCTCCGCCTCAAGCATCAAGAACATCCTTCCATCCGCTTGGCGCATGTGGACCGAGCAAGAGCTGTTCGAGGATCCCGATCCCTTCGCTGCGCTCTCCATTCGGGCCTTTGTGTGTGGCTTTAACGATCGCTTGAATGTGCAGATTGTCAGGCTGTTGCCAGGGTAGATTGTCGGGCGTCAGATCTTCCCGCGTGACCGAGAGATCACCGCGATAGGTACCGTGCCCCATCTCTGGATGGCCATAGCCAATGCCCTTCATCATGAAGGTCGAGAGCGGTTCATAGCTGACCTCATGCGCGCGCCCTTCGCCGTCTTCGACATTCAGGACAGCGCTTTGCGCACGGCGCGAACCTTCCCGCCAAGTGACGTCCATTTTCGGGCGGTTGAGGTGCAACAGCCCGTCATTGTCGGCGCCATCCATAGCCAGCACTGACCGCGTGTTCCAAGCCCCGCCGCCGCCATCTTCATTGACATGGAAATAGAGCGACAGGTTGGGGAAATTGATCGGCGCCCAGAGCCAATAGAATTGCGGCAACTGCATCGGCAGCACCGGCTGTTCATCGCGCTTGCCAATCGGGCGCACGCCCCAGGAACGGTCGCGCGTCCCGAGGAAATCTTTGACCTCGATCGTCTGACCATCCACGCTGAGCGAGCCTTGCCAATGGCCGTTTTGGGTCATGCGCGTGCAATCGATCAGCATGCGCGGACCCTGGCGATAGGTGAAACGCGGCTCTTCAATCGGGAAGTGGCGCCCGGTGAAGGTCACGTCGAGCGCGATGCCTTCGGTTTCTTCCAGTTTCAGGCGGACCGATTTCAGCGGTTCGACCACTTCGACGCTGAGCGGGCCCACGCGAGTATCCATCCGTTCCATGCCAAGCAGGCGCGAAACATGTATCGACTTCTGAACGCCGTCTTTGAGAATCGAAACCGCGCCGTCCATGACGTTTAGGTGCGGATAGACGCCAAAAGCGGCTGCAAAGAAAGTAGATCCGTCGGCCGAATAGCCATTGAAGAAAAACCGGTCATAAAAGTTCCGGTCCGAGCCTGAAAAAGCAACCGGTTCCGGCGTCTGGTGAATTGGATATTCGTCACCTTTGGTGAGCATCGGCAAAGCCTCCCGTGGCGTGATCTCTTTTCGGATCGATTGTGCCCTATAAGTTGGCCTTCAAGCCAAGTCGGCGTCAATGCCTGTCGGAGGGAGAACATGGGATCTGTTGTATCCGTTGAAGAAGTGAATGCGTTCTATGATTCTGTGTTCAAAGGCAGCGGCGAGCAGGAACGCGTTCTAGAAGTGCGGGAGAATTATGCCCGCGTGCGTCAACCGGTCGACAAGGGCAATATCCGCCCAGGTGGCTACATCAATGGCCCGACCCAAATGGCGATTGCCGACAGCGCCGCTTATATCGCCGTGTTCACGCGGATTGGCATTACCCCGATGGCCCTGACCAGCAATCTCAATATCAATTTCATGCGTCCTTGTATCGGCGATGCGGTGGTGGCTGAGGCGCACCTCTTGAAACTTGGAAAGACCCTCGCCGTGATCAGTGTCGATATCCGAGCTGAAGGCAGTGACAAGCTCTCCAGCCACGCCGTTGTGAATTATTCGATCCCGCTGGAGACGACCGCATGATCACGCTGATCAGCGCCCTGGCCGGCTTTCTCGCCGTCGCCCTCGGCGCGTTTGGCGCGCATGCGCTGTCGAGCGGCTTTGATGAAAAAGCTGCCGGATGGTGGGAGACAGCGACGCTTTACCTCCTGGTTCATGCCGCGCTTGCGACCGCGCTTTCAGCCACAGATAGCACCAAGTTCGGGCTTGCCGCGGTGGTCTTGGTCGCAGGCGCATTGCTGTTCGCGGCGACACTATACGCGATGGCGCTTGGAGCCCCGCGCTGGTTTGGCGCTATCACACCTTTTGGCGGGCTCGGCATGCTTGCAGGCTGGGCTTTGATTGCTTGGGCGGCTCTGAAACCCTGACCTCGCGAAACCCTTTTCTTACCTTAGTGCGCCGCGTATCACCGGCGCAGCATAGACAGTTTAAGGGAGGGCTCAGATGAGCTTGTTCGATCTTTCAGGAAAATCTGCGATCATTACCGGATCCTCGCGCGGCATCGGCAAAGCGATTGCCGAACAATTCGCAGCGGCAGGCGCAAAGGTCACAATCAGCTCGCGCAAGCCTGGCCCCTGCCAGGAAGTCGCCGGCGCCTTGAATGATCAGTATGGGGACGGCACCGCCATCGCGATCCCAGCGAATATCTCTGAAAAAGATCAGCTTCAGGCTATGGTTGACGCCACCAATGAGGCGTTTGGCAAGGTCGACATTGTCGTCTGTAACGCAGCCTCCAATCCCTATTACGGCCCGATGGAAGGCATCTCGGACGAAGCGTTCGAAAAAATCCTGTCGAACAATATCATCATCCAATCACTGGCTGGTTCAGATGTGCGTGCCGCAAATGCGCGAGCGCAAAGACGGTTCGATCATCATTGTCAGCTCGATTGGGGGCTTACGCGCCTCACCGGTGATCGGCGCTTACAACATCTCGAAAGCCGCAGACTTCCAGCTCGTGCGCAACCTTGCCGCTGAGTACGGGCCAGACAATGTTCGCGTCAACGCGATCGCGCCAGGCCTGATCAAGACCGATTTCGCCCGCGCCCTATGGGAGAACCCGGAAACCCTAAAACGGGCGACATCGACCACACCGCTGCGCCGCATTGGTGAACCGATCGAGATTGCCGGGGCTGCGGTCTATATGGCCTCTGACGCTGGCAGCTTCATGACGGGCCAAATGATGGTCGTCGATGGCGGTCAGACGGTGGTCTAAATGCCCAAGATGATCGTTCCGGACAGCCTGAAAGAGCGCACTGAGCAGATGCAGTTTGCCCCTGCCGTGCGCGCCGGCGATATGGTCTTTTGCTCCGGCGTCATCGCCGCCTTGCAAGAGGGTGAAGAGGCGAGCGACGAGGCTTATTTCCGAGCCACCGATGAAGCCTTTGCAGAGATCGATATGATCCTGCGCGAAGCTGGCGGCAGCATGGCCGATGTGGTCGATATGACCGGCTATCATGTCGGCGATTTCAACACGCATTTGATGCCCGCCATGCAAGCCAAAGCCAAATGGATGCCGGGGCCGTTCTTTTCCTGCTATACGCTGATCGGGATCACATCCTTGTTCAATCCGCTCGGCTTCGTCGAGCTTAAAGCTAGGGCGTATATCCCCGAATGACGCGCACTGAATTATCGATCGAGCAGCAGGGCTTTTTCGACCGGCTGAGAAATGACCAGTGGGAAAAACCCGCTGGCATCCGCAATCTCGGCATTCGCCCCGAGGACTGGCTGAAAGAAGTCCGCTACGGCTATGTCCGCTACGAGTGGCCGAATACGGGCGACCGCGACATTTCCGAAGGCCGGGTCTTCGGCGGCTGGGTCGCAGGGTTTAGCGATCATATTGTCTCCATGTGCATGGCCTCAGGCTTGGAAGACGGCGAATGGTTCACCACGACAGAACTGCAAACTCGCATTTTCCGTCCGGTGCCACATGGCCTAATTACGATTGAAGGCCGCCTGGTCTCGCGCGGGCGCACCACCGGGTTTGTCGAGGCCGATTGGCGCGATGAGAAAGGCCGGCATCTGGTGCGCGTGAGTGCCGCGAAGGCTATCCGCACGCGGGCTGAGTTGGGGATGGGCTGAGCTCAAGTCTCAGACGCGCTTTGTCTCAATTTCTTTAATCTTTCCCGCGCCCAGTCATTGCCTTTGTTTGCCGCGCGCTCATAGAAGTGCGCCGCCTCAATCGCGTCCCTGGGTAGTCCGCCTCGGCCAGTCTCATACATGTAGCCGAGATCGGACAGCGCAAACATATTGCCGCGCTCTGCCGCCAGTCTGAAAAGGCGCACGGCCTCCTC
The DNA here is from genome assembly GCA_965279045.1 of Henriciella sp. Classification (GTDB taxonomy): domain Bacteria; phylum Pseudomonadota; class Alphaproteobacteria; order Caulobacterales; family Hyphomonadaceae; genus Henriciella. The sequence continues at coordinate 48,278 of CBDIHJ010000048.1, forward strand.
GTCACTCTGGGGCACACCGCGGCCATCTCGATACATCACGGCGAGATTGGCTTGCGCGCCATCATTGCCTTGCTCGGCTGCTAATTTGTAAAGGCGGACAGCCTCGGTTTCATCTTGAGGCACGCCGTCGCCCCCATACGCATACAAAAAGCCAAGATCCGCTTGCGCGTACATATGGCCTTGTGCGGCGGCCAAATCGTAGAGGCGTGCTGCTTCTTTGATATCTTTAGGTAGGCCGCCTTCTCCCCCTCGATAATGTTTCGCGACCATGAAAAGGGCGGCTGAATCGCCACTTTGTGCCTGTCTCCAATGCTCAGCCAGTGCTGGCGTAATGCCCTCAGGCGGCGACGTAAGAATGGCATCGGAGGCAGACGTCGGCGTCGAAAGCGACGCAGTCACCTCGGGCATCAAAGTTTTCCCAAGTGCGAATTGCGCGAGCGACGGTGCGCCATAGCCCCGCCAATCTTCATCCAGCTCGCGTAGGCGATTAAAATCCATAGCAGGATCACGGCCGAGCCGGCGGGAGATGTCGCCCAATAGGCGGTCGAGCATGTGACTGCGTGGTGCCCCATCCCAATCCATCAAACTGATCGTGTCGGCAAGCGCGAACGCTTCGGGTAAGGGCGTGTCTTCAATCCGGCACGGCAAGTATTTGCTTGTGCGCATCGCTTCCTGCGCTTCCGTGTTTACCCAGTCACTGTCGGTCGCCAGACTGCACCAGAGCACCACGATAACCTTAGCGGCTGCCATTTCAGCGATCAGTCGCTGTTCAAAATCCTCGCCAGGGATCAGGCCGTAATCGTACCAAGCATCATACCCATAGGCGCCGAGCACTTTTGCCAAATGCCGCGCCGCAGATCGTCGCTCGCTTTTATAGGAAATGAAAATGTCCGCCATGCCTACGCCTCTGGCTGCGATCCTAGCTGGCTATCGCAGCCAAGCAAGACTCCAAAACGCGGGCACCGCTTGTGCCCCCTACACATCTAGCCTTATCTCGCGCGTCAAACTCGGATAATCGCTTGTCGAGCGGCTGTCGGGTGAGTGTCGTGCCCGTGTCGTGGCGTTTAGCGGCGTTCGAGCCCTATGAAGACCTCGCCCCATCACGGGATGACTGCCCGATCAGAGATAAGGAGTGTTGGAATGGCGTTTAAAGCAGATGCTGCAAAAATTAAGCGTTGGCGCGAGGAACGGCATTGGTCGCAAGAGCACCTCGCAGAGCTCGCTGGGATCGCCGCGCGGACCCTTCAACGGATCGAGACTGGCGAGAAAGCCTCGCAAGAGTCTGTCATGGCTCTGGCGGCAGCGTTTAATGTCGACGCCACGGCCCTGGCCGTCGATGCAGAAGAGGAAGCCAAGCGCGCATCAGATCTTCAGGCAGAAGAAGCCGAGTCTCGTATGCGCCTTTATTTCTGTCTGCATGCCGCGAGTTTCGCGATGGTCTCAGCGATCTTTGGTTTCCTAGCTTTGATCGACGGCAGCTGGGAGATGTTGCAAGTCACCCTCTGGTTCGCCTTTCCGCTCGTCGTCCACGGCATAGCGGTTTTCGTTCTACAGCTGTCAGCGCGGCACGAGCGGAAATTTGGGACGGGAGATCCCTCATTGTGAGGGCTACGCTGAACGCGGATTTATCGCTTTAGCGATCGCATCAAGCTACGGACAGCCTCATCGATAAGGTCGTGTGCCGGAACCAATTTTAATCGATCCATATTCACCGGAAGCGCCAACGCACCGTGTGTGCCCGACCAGAGCACTTGCGCTAAAATGCTTGGATCGCCCGCAACGAGGCTCCCATTCGCTTGCCCTTGCTTGATCGCCGCTTTTAGAAGAGACGGAAATGCGAACTCAAAAAGCGGTCGCTTTTCAGGGGTTTCCGCCGAGGTCGGCCGCACAAACATGAGGGCGTTGCGATAGAGCTCTGCCTGCTCAATCCCGAACGTCAGATAGGCGCGCAGCAAGGCCTCAATCCGCACCAGAGGCGCTTCATGCTGCGCCGCGACCTTACGCAGCTCATCCTCGAGCCGCGCGATCTGCGGTTCCCAGAGCGACTGGCCAAGGCCCTTCAAGTCACCAAAATAGGAATAGATGGTTCCGACCGAAACGCCGGCTTTTTTCGCGACGGCGCGCGCTGAAACGCCACTCAAGCCTTCTGCGCGATAAAGCTCGACCGCGGCCTGCTGGATCGACCGCCGGACTTCAGCGCGTTGCTCTGGACTTGCTTTAGGCCTTGCCATGCCCCTCGTTTAGGCGGCTTTGGCGATCTGACGCAAGTTCATTTCGACTTGTAGATTGGCCAGCGGCTCCCCCATCCGCTCTTCCCACTTTTCGAAATTGATATTCTTCGAATTGCGCCCGTAATACCAACCATCGACGAACGCATCCATGGACGGCACGACGCCTTTAGGCGCGACCAGAGCCGTGTGCGCCATGGTCACCGCCAAGCGGATCGCATGATAGGGGAAGCGGATTTGTGAGAGATAGTAAGAGGCTAATGCGAGCTCGCCTGGAATGGTTGCGCCATAGCCCGTCAGCACATGCATGAAATCATGAATCTGCGTTCCGCGCACCATCATATAAGCCATGTCTTTTGGCATCCGGTCGAGCTTGCCGCTGCCCATGAGCTGCTTCTGAAAAGCGCGATAATCGCGGCCAAAATTCTCGATCAGATTGTTTTCTTCAACAAAGTCGCGATAAGCCGCGCCGAGTGTGCCCGGTGCGTAATCACGTAAACCTTCGACGGTGAGTGGCTCAGCGATATAGCCCTCTTTCAAAAATTCAGTCGCGCCCGGAATGTTGTGAAGCTCTTCCATATAGGCGTCGATCGCCTCGGTCGTCGCCCCTTCCCACCAATCGTGGAACAGGAAATAGACTCCGTAATCGAGGGGGCGATCCACGGAAACCATGAACTTTTTGACGAACTCTCGATCGACAATGGGCGGCTTTTCAAACACGGGATTGGACATGGGTTTCCTCCTTATTTGCGACCGTCTTAGCACAAAGAGCTTATTTTGTGAACATGTTCATTTTATAATTTTCCCGGCCTGACCCTAGACTCGGCGCAGTTCTCCTCGTTTTCTGAATCCATAAGACCAGCGGAGGAATGCGATGCCCTTGAAATACCTACCCGCCAATGCGTCGGCGGACGCCTTATCCGAGGCCTTGAAGACAGACGGCGCTTGTATCGTAGAAGGCGTGATGTCTGCAGCAGGTCTGCAACAAATGAAAGCTGAATGCATGCCCTTCATTGAGGCCACAGAGACGGGCCGAGATGACTTTACTGGGCGCAAGACCACCCGCACGGGGGCCCTTGTGGCGCGCTCAGCAGCCTGCCGCGATGCCGTGATGAACAAAACCATCGTCAACGGCGCGAAGACCTTCCTGAAGCCCTATTGCGAGACGATCCAACTGCATCTGACACAATTCATTCGCATCAAGCCGGGCCAGCCGGTTCAACCTTTGCACCGCGATCGCCTGGCTTGGGGCGGATACTTGATGCCGACGCTAGAACCGCAATTCAACACGATCTGGGCGATCACCGATTTTACCAAAGAGAATGGCGCGACCAATGTCATCCCGGGCTCGAATACTTGGGAGGCCGACCGCAAGCCGAGCCGAGACGAGGTTGAGTATGCCGAAATGGCAGCCGGGTCCGTGCTCGTCTATTCTGGATCGGTTGTGCATTCGGGCGGCGCCAATGTCTCAGACAGTGACCGGATCGGACTGAACATCACCTATGCGCTTGGATGGCTGCGTCAGGAAGAGAACCAATATCTCTCCTGCCCGCCCGAGATTGCAAAGGATTTTGATCCGGAGCTCCAGGCCATGCTCGGCTATGCCATGGGGTCTTATGCCCTCGGCTATTTCACGCCGCCGCTCCCACCTGGCAAAGGCCCGGAAGTCGTACCGCCAGAGTTTTTGTTCAATGGCAAAGTCGCCTCTTGGGGTGAAGAGCTTTACGAAAAAGTCTCCGCCCGCGCCCAGGACGGCGCGGTTTAAGGTCCCGCAGACCGCGCTCGCCCTTCGACTTCGCTCAGGGTGAGCGCTTCTCGACCCCGATCGCCCAAAACTCATCCTGAGCGAAGTCGAAGGATGGGCGAAGTCGAAGGATGGGCGAACCCGAAGGATGGGCGAACCCGAAGAGCAAAATCGATTCAAAAAAAGCCCCGCAGATTGCGAGGCTTTTTTTATTTCACTTTTTTGAGACGCTTAGGCGCTTTTGCGATCTTCATCGACTTCTTCGAAGTCGGCATCGACCACATCGTCGCCATCCGCAGCCGCGTCAGCAGCGGCATCAGCGTGCGCTTCGCCCTCTTGCTGGCTTGCATAGATCGCTTCGCCGAGTTTCATCGCGGCCGTCATCAAGGCCTGATGCTTCTCTTGGATATCGGCCGCGTCGTCGCCCTCAGCAGAAGCTTTCAGAGCCGCAGCGGCCTCTTCGATCTCTTTTTTGACGTCATCGCTGACTTTGTCGGCATGCTCTTCGAGCTGCTTCTCGGTCTGATGCGCGAGGCTTTCCGCATTGTTCTTGGCTTCGACCAAGTCGCGACGCTTCTTGTCTTCTTCAGCATTCGCTTCGGCATCTTTCATCATCTGATCGATGTCCGTATCAGACAGACCGCCATCGGCTTGGATGGTGATTTGCTGCTCTTTATTGGTCGCCTTGTCCTTGGCAGACACCGAGACAATGCCGTTCGCGTCGATGTCGAAGGTGACCTCAATTTGCGGCACACCGCGCGGGGCCGGCGGAATACCTTCGAGGTTAAACTGGCCGAGATTCTTGTTGTCGGCGGCCATTTCACGCTCGCCTTGGAAGACGCGAATGGTCACGGCTGGCTGATTGTCTTCTGCGGTTGAGAAGGTCTGGCTCTTCTTAGTCGGGATCGTCGTGTTGCGATCGATCAGACGGGTGAAGACACCGCCCAGAGTCTCAATACCGAGCGACAGAGGCGTCACGTCGAGCAACACCACATCTTTGACGTCACCTTGCAGAACACCGCCTTGAATCGCCGCGCCGAGCGCCACAACCTCATCTGGGTTCACACCTTTGTGCGGGTCTTTGCCAAAGAAGCCTTTTACCGCTTCTTGGACCGCAGGCATGCGGGTCATGCCGCCGACCAGAACGACGTCATCAATGTCGCTCGGTGACTTACCGGCATCCGCCAATGCCTTCTTACAAGGATCGATCGTGCGCTTAATCAGGTCACCTACGAGGCTTTCCAGTTTCGCACGAGACAACTTGATGTTGAGGTGCTTTGGACCCGTCGCATCAGCGGTAATGAAAGGCAGGTTCACTTCGTAAGAGGAGGCAGAGGACAGCTCTTTCTTGGCTTTCTCAGCTTCTTCTTTCAGGCGTTGGAGCGCAAGCTTGTCAGCTTTCAGGTCTATGCCTTGCTCTTTTTTGAATTCATCGGCGAGGAAGTCGACAATGCGCAAGTCAAAGTCTTCACCACCGAGGAAGGTGTCGCCATTGGTCGACAGAACTTCAAACACGCCGTCGCCAATCTCAAGCAGAGACACGTCGAATGTGCCACCGCCGAGGTCGTAGACAGCGATGATTTTGTTGCCGCCTTTTTCGAGGCCATAGGCCAGCGCCGCTGCGGTTGGCTCGTTAATGATGCGAAGCACTTCAAGGCCGGCAATCTTACCGGCATCTTTAGTGGCCTGGCGCTGAGCGTCGTTAAAGTAGGCAGGGACGGTGATCACCGCTTGGGTCACTTCACCGCCAAGGTAAGCTTCAGCCGTCTCTTTCATCTTAGTCAGGATGAAAGCGGAAACTTCTTGTGGCGCATAATCTTTGTCGCGGCCTTTGACCCAAGCGTCGCCATTTGGACCTTTGACAATTTCGAACGGGCTGAGCTCTTTGTCTTTTTGCGCGGTCGGGTCGTCAAAAGTGCGACCGATCAACCGCTTGATCGCGTAGAACGTGAAGTCGGGGTTCGTCACCGCCTGACGGCGCGCCGGCATCCCGATCAGACGTTCACCGCCTTCTGTAAAAGCCACAACGGACGGGGTCGTGCGTGCGCCTTCTGAATTTTCGATGACTTTGGCGTCTCCGCCATCCATGACAGCGACGCAGCTATTGGTCGTGCCGAGGTCGATTCCAATAATCTTACCCATAGTTTTTTCTCTCCTTAGCCGCCGCCTTTTGCCTCGTTCGGCCTGCTATGCAGCACCAGCAACCTGCGGCTCTATACACAAAGATGTCCGAAGGTGAAGACGGTGTTTCATCCCATTCACTTCCGGTTCCCCACGCATGTGGGAACCGTCAGGACATGTTCAAGGGGTTGAATGTTACGCAAACTTAGTTTGCAGGCCCTGCGCTCACCGCCACCATGGCCGCACGAAGCGTCCGATCGCCGATCTTCCATCCTGCTTGAAACAAGCTCGCAATGGTCCCGTTCGGGTGCTCTGACGGGATATTGGCGACCGCCTGATGTAGATTCGGGTCAAACGCGGCGCCGGGTTCTGCTTCGATTGCGGTGACGCCATGACGGGTCAGAACCGTGTGGAGCTCTTTTTGAGTCATTTCGATCCCGCCGAGTAGGCCTTTGCCGCCCTCAGTCAGAGCATCGCGTTCGCCTTCCGGCAGAGCCTCCAGCGCTCGCGCCATATTATCGGAGACGCTGAGCAAGTCGCGCGCGAATTTTTCGATCGCATAGACGCGTGCATCCGTTTTCTCTCGCTCAGAGCGTTTGCGCAGATTTTCCATCTCCGCCAAAGCCCGCAGCATTTGATCTTTCATCTCCTGCTTCTCGATCTCGAGCGCGAGGATCTGTTGATCAGCCGTCAACTCAACAGCTTCCTCTACGGCCTCTTCCTCAGAGGTTTCTGGGGCGGTCGCCTTAGCGGCTTTTAAAATTTCATCCGCGGCAGCTTTTAGGTCAGCTTTGCTCGCATCCGGGCCCAAATCTGGGGCTTCATCTTTGACTGTTTCGTCACTCATCGTGTCTTCACTCACTCCTGGCGGTGCTTGCCGAGCACCTCTCCAACCATCCGTGCCGTATAGTCAACCATTGGAATCACTCGGGCATAGTTTAGCCGGGTCGGTCCAATCACCCCGAGCGCGCCAATGACTTGACGGTCCGCGTTCATATAGGGAGCCACAATCACGCTTGAACCCGATAACGGAAAAAGACTGTTTTCCGAGCCGATGAAGAGCCGCACACCATCCGCATCGCGGGTCGAATCGAGCACTTCAAGCAAGCCCTGCTGACGTTCCAACACATCAAACAGCTGGCGCACGCGCTCCATATCTTCAGCTGCGGACGTGTCATCGAGCAGATTTGCCCGGCCCTGAATGATCAAACGTCGTTCTTCACCGGGCGCCGCGCCGCTCCATTCCGCCAGCCCGCGCTGAACCAGATCCGCGGCCGCCGCATCAAGCTGCGCCTGACGCGCTGCGATCTCGGCGCGCACTTCTATCGCCGCTTCATAAAGCGTCCGGCCTTTCATACGGGCCGCAAGATAATTCCCGGCCTCAATCAAAACTGTCTGCGGAAGGCCCGCTGGGATTTTCACCAGCCGGTTTTCAACATCCCCTTGCTCTTTCACCAGCACGCATAGGGCTTCGCCCGTGGAGAGCGGCACAAATTCAACATGGCGGACAGCCGCATCTTGCGTTGGCGATGAGACCAGCCCAGCCCCGCCTGCGAGCCCCGATAAAAGCGAAGAGGCTTCTTTGAGCACCCCGCTCAGATCGCGCCCAGCGCTGTTGAGGCGACCCTCAATCGCCGCGCGGTCTTCTTGGCCCGGATCCCCCATTTCGAGAAAACCATCGACAAAAAGCCGAAGGCCCGCATGGGTCGGCATCCGCCCAGCAGAGACGTGCGGCGCATCGAGAAGGCCAAGCTCCGTCAAATCCGCCATAACATTGCGGATCGAAGCCGCGGATAGCTCAATCCCCGCTTTTGACAGCGTGCGCGACCCGACAGGTTCGCCGGTTTCGAGATAAGTCTCGACAATCTGCTTGAATATGTCGCGCGAGCGCTGGTTCAGCGCCTGCATAATGGATGTGTCCGCACTCATATGCTTTGAATAAGAGGTCCGGCACCGAGTTTCAATCGCTGGCGTGCCCCATCGCCTCGCCGGTGACCGGGTGATTGAAGCGTGACACGCGGGCCGCATAAAATGCTGCGACTTTTTCCATGTCCGCCGCATAATCACCGCAGGGGATCAGCGTGCCATCGAGCCCGCCAAATTTATTGGCATAGTCAATAAAGCCCAGCGCCACCGGCACTTCGGCCTCTAAGGCAATATTGTAGAAGCCCGTCTTCCAAGCTTTGACATCGGCGCGCGTCCCTTCGGGCGCGATCACCAAGCACATTTCATCGGCCAGTTCATAGGCTTGGGCCACTTGATCGACGAGATTGGACGATCCGCTTCGATCGACGGGGAGAAGCCCCCACCAGCGCATCAGCCAGCCAAACGGTCCTTCCCCCAGACTTTTCTTGCCCATCCAGCGCACGGGAATGCGATAGTAGAAAGCAATACCCAGCATTTGAGTCAGGTCCCAATTGGTCTCGTGCGGCGCCGCGATGATCACCATTTTCTTGTTCGGAGGCGCTTCTCCCAGAACGCGCCAGCCGAGCAGTCGATACAGCCCATAAAAGAACATCCGCGCGACTTCGTAACCGAAGCTGCGCGGCGGACGTTTGGAACGCTCCGCTCGAGCTTTCATCTCTGCCAGATCCAACGTGCGGTCCCTTCCACGATCAGACGCAGCCTAGACACAAGTCGCAAAACCCGCAATTTGCGCCGTGCAGCTTAAGCTATGAAAGACATTACAGATGACAGACTTTGCTCGTCCCTCTGGCCGCACCGCAGATCAATTGCGGGACATCACCTTGGAAACCGGCGTGACCCGCTATGCGGAAGGCTCGTGCCTCGCCAAGTTTGGCCACACTCATGTCCTCTGTACCGCGAGCTGGACCGACAAAGTCCCCGGTTGGATGCGCGGGACCGGGACCGGCTGGGTCACCGGCGAGTATGGCATGTTGCCGCGCGCCACACATACAAGAGGCCGGCGCGAAGCCGCGGCGGGGAAACAATCCGGACGAACCCAAGAGATCCAACGCTTGATCGGTCGGTCGCTACGGTCCGTCGTTGATCTCGAAGCCCTCGGCGAGAACCAGATCACGATTGATTGCGACGTGATCCAAGCCGATGGCGGCACGCGCACGGCGTCCATCACCGGTGGTTTCGTCGCACTGGCATTGGCCTGCCGCTATTTGAAAGATGAAGGTGTGATCACGCGCGACCCGATCCTGAAACAAGCCGCCGCCATCTCGGTTGGCGTCTATAAGGACGTCCCCGTACTCGACTTGGATTATCCCGAAGACAGCGCCGGCGAGGCGGATATGAACGTGGTCATGAGTTCGGACGGCGGCATCATTGAACTGCAAGGCACGGGCGAAGAGCGTCCGATGACGCGCACCGAAGTCGACACGATGATGGCGCTTGCTGAAAAAGGCTGCAACGAACTCTTCGCCGCACAGAAAGCCGCGATCGGATAAGCCATGGACGCGCTCATTCCACTCGCCGAAGAGATTGGTGCGAAACTGAAAGCCCGGGGTGAAACGGTTGGGGTCTCAGAATCTTCTTCCGGTGGATTGATCTCAGCGGCCTTGCTCTCAGTCTCGGGCGCGTCGAGCTTTTATCGTGGCGGTGGGGTCATCTACACGCCGCAAGCGTTTCGTGGTCTGATGGGCCTCACCCGCGATGACATTGACGGCATGCGATCGTCCAGCGAACCCTATGCCCGCTTCATGGCCGGGACGATCCGCGCCCGCGTCAGAGCCACTTGGGGGCTGTGCGAGACGGGGGCCTCCGGTCCGACTGGAAACCCTTATGGCGATGCCGCTGGTCACACATGCGTGGCGGTCAGCGGTGGGCCAGAAGATGCACCTATCGAGGTCTCGCGCACGCTAGAGACGGGGTTGTCGGATCGACAAGAGAATATGTGGTTGTTCGCCAAAGAGGCGCTGGCATTGCTCAATGAAACGTTGAGCTAGGGGCGAAAGTGCGCCGCCATGTCAGCGAGCCAGGCCCGAACCGCGTCGCCTTTGGGACCTGCTTCCGACTTGCCATGCCGCACCAAGATTAAATCGAGCGATGGCACGCAGACGGTAAATTGGCCTTCATAGCCGTTGGCGGAAAAACTGTCTGGACCGGCCAGGCCGAGCCACCAATGTGCGCCATAGCCCATCGGTTCGTCCGGCGGCGTTTTGGTCGGCGTGCGCGCATAATCGACCCAGCCTTCCGGCAAGATCCGCTCGCCCGCCCAAACACCATCACGCATATACAATAGCCCGAACCGGGCAAAATCGCGCGCCGTTGCATAGCAAAAGGATGAGCCGATAAAGGTGCCGGCTTCATCGAATTTTGGCAGGGCGGACCGCATCCCGATCTTGCTGAGCAAGACGTCGAACATCCAGTCTTTGAAAGCGTCCCCGTGTTTGCCGATCGTATCGGCCGCGAGCCGCGCGACGATATTGCTGGTGCCGCTAGAATAATTCCAGACCGTGTCGGGCGTATGGTTCAGCGGCATATTCGCAGCATGGGCCGCAACGTCTGCTTTGCCCGCCCCGAACAGCATCTCGATTACGTCAGAGACGCCAGCATCGACATAGTCCTCAGCGAATTTCAAACCGCTCGACATACGAAGCAGCTGATCGAGCGTGATCTCTCGGCGCGGGTCGTCCTCGGCTTGCCACTCCGGCACGCTGGCGGGGGCTTGAAGGTCCAAAAGGCCATCTTTGACGAGAATCCCGATCAAAGCCTGGGTGATACTCTTGGCTTTCGACCAGGACGGAAAGGTCGAGGCCTGATCATGGCCATCGGCATAGCGCTCAAGCAGGATTTCGCCGCCTTGCACGGCCAAAAAGGCATGCGTTTCGCCCATTGTTTCGTGCGCGGCCTCGCTAAAGGCAAACGCGATGGCGGATTCGCACCCCGCACGATCGAAATCAGATTTGGAGAAATTTTCTGGCCAGATCTCAGTTGGCCAGGCCACCCCGTTTGGCTGAGGTGGAAGCGAGATCAGGTCAGCGGACGACATGCGGGTCGCTCGCCAACGCTAAGCGGCTTCGCTTTTTTCGTTGGATTGTCCGTCTTCAAAGACCAGGATGTCGCCTGGCTGGCAGTCCAGTTCTCGGCACAGCGCTTCCAAGGTTGAGAAGCGTACCGCCTTGGCTTTGCCGGTCTTCAAGATGGACAGATTGGCAAGTGTCACGCCGACCCGCTCCGAAAGCTCGGTCAGCGACATTCTTTTTTCCAATAATACCCGATCAAGGGTCACACGAATTGACACGTCATGGCCCTCCTAAATTGTCATTTTCTCTTCTTCGCGAAGGCGCGTGCCCTCTTTGAAGACTTGCGCCAGAATGAGGAGCACGATCACTGCGCCCCAGACCGCTAAATTGATGTTGATATTGGCGACATAACCCTCGCCAAGGTCGACGGTGGCGGCGAGGATCAGCACCGAACACATGCGGATCACTTCGACGAGCCCGATCGCGACCGCTATTTGCGTCAAGCGCGGCGCATTTTCCGGAACGAACGGGTCCCCATCGGCGAGCGTTGACAGTATTTTGCGGAGCTGTGCGCAAACGTAAGCGATGCCTGGTGCAAAAACCACCAAGCCAACCAATGCCGCAGCGATCCGTCCGGCAGGTACACCTTCGGCCCTTGCTTCCACTAAAGGCAGGTCTAATTCTCCGCCATTCAGGCTGCCAAGCAGTCCGATTCCGAGAATCACAAACAGCACGACACCCAAAACGATGGCCAGCCAGAAAATCACGGTCACCACTGTTGACAGAACCGCCGCCATTGAATTTTTGCGAGTGCCTGACATGCGTTTATGTCATCCTTCTGTCATTTCGCTACGTTTGTCACATAGCATAGAGTCACAAACTTACCGTTAAACGATAAGGTTATTCGCTCAAAAAGCAAGAACGGAGCCACATTGCATGTCGCGAAAACTACAGCCGGGGAAATTGATCGCCGCAACCCACAACAAAGGCAAAGTGGTTGAACTGAAAGATCTTTTTGAACCGCTTGGCTTCGAAGTCTTGTCAGGATTGGAGTTGAATCTTGAAGAGCCGGACGAAACGGAGTTCACATTCGAGGGCAATGCCTTGATCAAGGCGCGCGCCGCGGCCCAAGCAACCGGTGCACCGGCGCTTTCCGATGATAGCGGCCTGGAAGTAACGGCTTTGGGTGGCATGCCGGGCGTGCACACCGCGATTTGGGCCGGCGAACCCCGGGACTTTTACGTTGCGATGGAGAAAGTCGAACGCGAACTCGTGGCGATTGGCGCAACCGATCGCAGCGCGAAGTTCGTCAGCTGCCTCGCTGTGGCTTGGCCGGATGGTGAAGAAATGACGTTTCGCGGCGAAGTCCATGGGACACTGACTTGGCCCCCTCGCGGCGAGATGGGGTTCGGTTATGATCCGGTCTTTGTCCCCGTCGGGCATGATGTCACCTTCGCTGAACTTGAGCCGGCTCAAAAGCACGCAATGAGCCATCGTGCCGTGGCGTTCGAAAAACTGAAAACGGCGCTGCTTTAATGCTGGCAGTCGGCCCGGATTATGGCTTTGGGCTCTACGTTCACTGGCCGTATTGTGCGCGGATCTGTCCTTATTGCGATTTCAACGTCTACGCTGCGAAAGAGCGCAATCCGGAGCCCTTGATCGCCGCCATCCTGAGCGACCTCAAAAACCATCGCCAGCGTCTTCCCAATCATCCAAAACTGCAGTCGGTGTTTCTCGGCGGCGGGACGCCCTCGCTTCTGTCCGTAAAGGACTTGGCGCGAATTATTGAAGTTGCGAACGATACGTTCGGGCTCGCAGACGATGCTGAAATTACGCTGGAAGCCAACCCCAATGATATCCTGTCTCACGCGCCAGCAGACTGGGCGGCAACAGGAATCAATCGACTGTCGATTGGCGTCCAATCCTTTGACGACGACGCCTTGCATTTTCTCGGGCGTGACCATGATGCCGAGAGCGCGCGCGCAGCAATCAAATGCGCTCAAGCTGTGTTCGATAATTATTCGATTGATCTGATCTACGCCCGGCCGGGTCAGTCACGAGTAAACTGGGCCAATGAGTTGAACGCTGCCCTCAATTTAGGCGCGCCGCATTTATCCCTCTACGAACTCACCATCGAAGCGCGAACCGCGTTCGGAAAACGCGCCGCACGTGGCGACTTGGTGCCGATGCCAGACGATGACCAGGCGGATCTCTACGAGATCACACAAGAAATCTGCGAAAAGCGCGGATTGCCCGCTTATGAAGTCTCAAATCACGCCCAGTCCGCTGAATTTGAGTCGCGCCATAATCACATCTATTGGGCGAGCGGAGATTGGATCGGGATCGGCCCTGGCGCGCACGGGCGATTGACCTTGAGCGAGCAACGATTTGCGAGCGAGGCCTCGCGGCGCCCCGCGAACTATGTTCAAGACCCTACGTCAGCCTTCACCCCGCTCTCTGAGCGCGAGACCGCTCACGAATTTCTCGCCATGGCGCTGCGGCCGATTTCAGGCTTGGATCTCAAACGGTTCGAGGCGGCGTTCGGACAAGCCCCAGCCTCCGATGCGCTCGATACCTTATTGGAAAATGGTCACGCTTACATCCAAGGGGAGCGCCTCAAACTGACCCAAGACGGGCGGTTACTGGCAGACTATATCGCGAACGTGCTCGCGCCTTACTGATAGCGTGACAGTGCCTCATCTAGAATGCGTTCCAAGTCTTTGATCGTCGTGACGTGCTTCATCGTATGACAATGCGCACGATAGCGTGGCAGTTCACTGTCGCCGCTGCCCCACAAGCTCTCACCCTCTGGCGTCAACCAGATCACGCGTTTCACCCGAGCGGCCGCCTCACGAAACAGGTCCAACCGCGGATCACCGTAATTGGAGCGGCCATCTCCCAAGATGATCAGCGTGGTTCGCCGATCGAGCACATTCCAATGGTTCATCTTCAGGTCTGATAATGACTGTCCATAATCCGTGGAGCTCATGCCAATCGAGTTGATGATTTGATCCATCGCAGCGGCAAAGTCTTGGGTCTCGAGCGTATCGCCAACGTCTTCCAAGCGCCCTGAAAAGGCAAAGGACTCAATGTCCGGAACGACTTCGTTCAGACTGTAGAGCAGCATCAGAAAGAACCGCACCACGCGGGCGACTGAGCCGGATACATCACAAACCGCGACGATTTTCGCGCGGTCTCGCTTGGTTTGTTTCCAAGCAAGGTCGAACGGGACGCCATCGAATCCGGCATTCGCGCGCAGGGTTTTACGGACATCAAGTTGCCCGCGATTCTTTTTACGGCGGCGGCGCGAGTGTTTAGAGGCCAATCGCTTCGCGATCTTCTGAACAAGCGCCTGCATTCGCGCCAAATCCCGCACATCGAGCGCGGTCAACGCTGTTTCGGCTAAAACGTCCTCTCGGAAGGCCAGAGTTGCCCCCGCCCCAAACGTCTCGAACGCTTGTTTGGCATGTTCTCGAGCGCGCGAGAACATTTGCTTACGGCCGTCGATCAGTTCTTCAGCATAGGCTTGCCCCTCATCGGTGCGCTCGCGAAATGCTTGCATCATCTCGCTTTCAAGCCGCTCTACGCCGAGCGATTTCATCATTTGCTGCGCATAATAAGAGATTTGGGTGGAGAACCGGATCTCTTGCAGGCCAGCCTCCTGACCCGCACGCTCCATGGCCATCGCGATGGCGGTCTCATCGCCGGTTTCCAGCAGATCCAGCATATCTCCAGGCCCCTCGCCATCAGAAGACGTTGTATCCTCGTTCTCTGTCTCGGGTTCGGATTGGGGGAGAGCCTGGCGCGAAAAATAGAGATCGAATAAGCGATCATGGGCGAGCTTTTCAGCTGGCGATTTGGCCAGCACGCAGCGCAACGTGTCAGACAGGCGTTGGCGGTCCGCATAGCCGATAAGCTTTACGGCTTCGGCGGCATCAATGGCTTCTCCTGTCGACACGCGCACATCAGCGGAGCGCAGAGCGCGTATAAAGTCGGTGAGAACCTGCTCGGCCATTTAGCTCGCGGAAGTGGCCGCGCGCGCCAAGGTGCGGACATCTTTGTCCACGGCCTGGATGTCACTCTCATGCTTGAGCAGCACGTTGAGCGTCGAGCGGACCATATCTTCATCAAGCTCGGTGGCGTGCATCAAGAGCAGCGTTCGCGCCCAATCTACGGTTTCCGAAATCGAGGGCCGTTTGCGAATGTCGAGGTCGCGCAGGCCTTGGACAAAATCGACCAATTGCTTGAGCAACGCATCCGACACATCCGGCACGCGCGCTCGCACGATGGCTTGTTCTCGCTCGGCTTGAGGAAAGTCGATGTGCAGGTGCAGACACCGGCGTTTCAAGGCATCTCCAAGCTCGCGAATATTGTTTGAGGTCAGTATGACGAGGGGCGGAACTTGCGCACGAATGGTCCCAATTTCCGGCACCGTGACCTGATAATCGGACAAGACCTCAAGTAGATAAGCCTCGAATTCCTCATCCGATTTGTCGATTTCGTCGATCAACAGGACCGAGCCTTGGCTCTGCTTCATCGCAGTAAGAAGCGGACGGGGCTCAAGGAAAGTTTCGGAATAGAAAAGGTCTTCGAAAGAGGTGAGCTTATCAAAGGCCGCGTTCAACGTTCCCGCGCCGTCCATAACCTCGCCCAGCTTTTCTTTTAGAAGCTGCGTGTAGAGGAGCTGTTTGCCATACTTCCACTCATAAAGCGCTTTGCCTTCGTCTAACCCCTCATAGCATTGAAGGCGATTGAGCGAGACATCGAGAAAACGCGCCATAGAGGCCGCCAAATCGGTTTTGCCGACCCCGGCTGGCCCTTCAATCAAGATCGGTTTGCGCAGATTGTGCGCGAGAAAGATCGCGGTGGAGATTTCTCGCGTCGAAATATAACCGACAGACGCCAAGCCCGCAGTAATCGCATCGATCGAGGTGAGTGGTTCATAGCCCGTTTTCGTCATGGCCTTCTGGTAACCAGCAGGGGGATTGCCCGCAAGAATGACCTTGAGGCAAGGCCGGTCTGAGCTGCAGCGATCGCATTCTGGTCAAATCGAGTCCCGGCGATTAGGCTCACACGCAAATCTGCTCAGGAGCTTTTCATGCGAACTTTCATTCTCGGCGCGGCCGCTCTCATGCTCTCATCCGCTTGCCAAGCTCAAGACGCGATGGAGGTAGAGCTCACAGAAGCAGAGGTCGAGTCTGCTCTAACGCCTGATTGGCGGGATGTTTCACCGGAAAACCTGATCCTGATCGAGACCCAATATGGCGACATTATCGTCGAGCTGAACCCCGATTTTGCCCCCAACCACGCCAATCAGTTTCGTCAATTGGTGCGCGACGATGTCTACAATGGCATCCGGTTTTATCGGGTGATTGATGGCTTTGTTGCTCAAGGTGGATTGCGAGAAGATGAGCTCATCGAGCCGTTTCCAACCCTGATCAATGAAAATGACCGTCCCCTGTCTGAGGCGACTTTCGTTCCGCTTGGCAATGCGGATCTGTTCGCGCCCATGGTCGGCCATATTGACGGATTTGCAGTGGGCCGCAGCGAAACGCTCGAATCTGAATGGCTCCTGCATTGCCCGGGCGCGCTCGCCATGGCGCGCGACACAGACCCAGATAGCGGCAGCACCGAGTTTTACATTGTGCTCGATGCGCAGCGCTATCTAGATCGCAATCTCACCGTGTTCGGTCGCGTGATTGATGGGTTTGAATTCGTCCAAAAACTCAAACGCGGGGAGCGCGCCACCGAAAACGGAGTAATCCAAGCGCCAGATCAAGGCGACGAGATTATGTCGATGACCGTTGCCGCTGATATGGATGCGGCGATCCGGCCAAACTATCAGGTTCAGCGTATGCCGAGCCAAGCCTTTGAAGACGCGAAGACCGCAAAACGGGTTCGCGAAGAAGACTTTTTCTACCGAAAGCCCCCGGAAGTGCTCGATATTTGTGGCTTTGAAGTTCCAGTGCAGAAACTGCCAACCGAATAGGCTTTAGACTTAACTGGCGAGTCGTCCGCGGAGTTCTACGGTCGAGACGTGCCCGGCTGCGCGCGACATCAAAACGTCGGCAATGGTCGCCACCAGTTCGGGACCGGCAATCGGCTTTTTCAACGCTCGATCCGCCCCCATCGCAAGACAGGCCTCTCGGCGCGACTCAGAGACGTCCGCCGTCATCGCGATCACTGGAGTCGAAGCGTTCAAGCCGCCTTGGCGCCGCAAACCATCAATGAAGCTCATCGAATTGCCGTCCGGCAAATGCAGATCAGTGAGGATGGCTTGGAACTGCGTCAGGGCCACATAAGATCCAGCAGCATGAAGCGTTCCGGCATGATGAACGGTCCACCCGGCTTTTTCCAAAGCCGTGATAACAACCATGGCCGAGGCTTCATGATCCTCCACCAATAAGACATCGCCAAGCTCAAATTTCCCACGACGCGGCGTGGTCGGGTCTTGCCGGACTGGTTCCAGGACAGCCTTCTCAACCGGTACGGAGAGAGTGAAAACGCTGCCGCCACCCACCGGGTTATTGGCATGGGTCAGTTGTCCACCAAGCGCGTGAGCCAAAGCGCGGGAGATCGTCAGCCCGAGCCCCCAGCCTTTGACGCCATCAATCTCTGGCCCCTTCTCAAACACTTTCATAAAGCGCTCGCGTTGGCTTTCGGTGAGCCCGCGGCCTGTATCGGTGACTGACAAGTTCAGCATCAGAGCTTGTCCCACCGGTTGTGTGGACATGGTGATGGCCACTTCGCCCTCTCGGGTAAATTTCAACGCGTTAGAGACCAAGTTGTTGGCGATCTGACGGATGCGGCCATGATCCGCCAAGACGTGATGCGGCCCATCCGGAACAAAGCTCACCCGCAAGGCGAGCCCCCGGCGCGAGGCCTCAGCCCCCCAAAGGCGCCGCACATCATTGATCAGCTCGGTCAGATCTGTTGCTTCCGATCGAACTTCGAGTTTCCCAGCCTCGAGGCTGGCATAATCAAGGGTGTCGGTGAGAATCCGATCGAGCGTTTGGCTCGAGCGTACAATGGTCTGTGCGAGATCTTTGTCATAGTCGTCGCGCGTCCGCCCGAGGAGCATCTCCGACAAACCCATAATCGCCGTAAGCGGCGTACGGATCTCATGTGCCAGCGTGCCAAGAAGTGGGCTTTCCGTATGAGACCCCGCTTGCATCTCCAGCGATAGGTCCGCTGCGGCGGGCTGCGTTTGGGCCTCGGCTAGTGCCGAGATCAAAGCTTGTTGAAGTTTATAGGGGCTGAGAACGCCTTTAAATCTCTTGTCTTCGACCACGATACACCCGCGCGACATGATCGATTCAATCTTGGATCCAACTTTGGTAACAAAGTCACGGATCGGGGTTTCAGCCTTCAAGATCAACGCGCGCGCTGAGATCAGTTCTCCAATCGGCAGACCCGTTTGATTGCCACCGACGGCGCTGACGGCAAACTCGAAGGCGAGCGTACGACTAATCAAGCCAGCCGGGCGTTTGTCGCGAACCAGAATAAAGTATTGCGCAGACGGGTCGTTCTGAAACAGCTCAACCACATGCGAGAGCGGGGAACTTGCGGAAATCGGTCTGGCTGTTTCGACAAAGTCGCCAAGGCATACCGGCATAATTGTCCCTCATACTCTACGTCCAAGTATGAGAAATTGCCCGCAATTCCTTTACGGCTTGCAAATCCAACAGAAATTTCTGCGAATTAGATTTCGCTATGATGCGAAACGATCTTGCTGACCAAGCCGTATTCCACCGCTTCTTCGGCGCTCATCCAGTGATCGCGGTCCGTATCTTCCACGATTTTCTTCAAAGGTTGCCCCGTGGCGTCGGCAAAGATTTTGTTCAAGCGCTCACGCATCCGAACGATTTCGCGGACTTGAATTTCAACATCAGAGGCCTGACCGCCGACACCGCCGCGTGGTTCGTGCAACAAGAAGCGGGTATTGGGGAGTGCGTAACGATTTTCTTTCTTCGCCGCAGAATAGATCAGTGCGCCTGCACTGGCGACCCACCCTGAGCCTAGGACTTTGACGGGCGCGCCCACAAACTTGATCATGTCATGGATCATATCGCCAGACTCAACATGTCCACCTGGAGATGAAATCACCAACAAGATTGGATCTGAGCTGTCAGACGCGAGCGCCAATAAGCGTTCGCAAACCCGGCGCGCGAGCTTGTCGTCGACGCCCCCTGTCAACATGATCGTGCGAGCATTGAACAGCGCTTCTTCCAAAAACGCGTTTGGCTCGCTCATTGGTTTGGCGTCAGCTTCATCATCTAGGCGTGTCATGCGGTCTCCGCGAATATCTTCGCCAGAGATTTGATGTGCGCGGCGCCCTGGGTCAAGCAGCAAGATGCCTATTTTGTGTGGGAAACCGTTAACCCAAAGATTTCAACGATTTCTTCTGGTTCGGGTTCCGCGTCCTGTGCATCGAGAGATTCGATAAAAGCGACATCGATCGGTTGGGGTGGTTTAGCGCCAAAAGTCAGCGTGCCGCCCTCCTCCAAGAAGGCTGCTACCGCATCCATCCATGGATCGGCCATGGGCGCTTCTTGTCGAACCATAGGTTTCATGCCGATGACGCTGTTCACCGCCAAAGTCCGCAATTGCGCCGCATCATTATAGGCGAGGATCGCCATTCCCTCTTGATCAGGGAACGCTTCCCCAATCGCGTGGAGCATCTCAAACAAATTGATCAGCCCGCCCATATCTGTGACCGAGATTTCAGCTTGTCTAAACTCGAACGCGTCTCGAAACGCGGATTCAAACAGCTCTTCTGCTTCCTCCTCCACGAAAATGTCAGCAATCACCGCAGGTGTCGGCAGGGTCAGATCGACCAATGTACGGCCGCTGAAGGCCTCTGCAAACTGACTGCGTTCATTATAGGTCACGTCCCCGGAGGTTTCGTCCCAATTCAACGTGACCGAGAAGTCGCCGCACAGACAATCGAACCCATATTGCTCGACGATTTGAAGCCCTCGATCTAAGTCCTGAGCCGTCAATCCCGGTACCAATTCGTCGCCAACATCTTGGGTCATTACCTGGAAAAGATTGGCGATATTATAGCCGGTGTCGCTGAACGTCAGATCAAACTTGGTGGGCAGCAGCCAATGGAAATCTGTGTCCAAGGAAAAGCTCTCAGACCCGAACAGCGTTTGTTCCGCCAAATCCATTGTATAGTTCGACATTTCCCAGGTCCCGAGGTCCATGAATGCGGTGTCACTGGTGTCCGGAAGCTGCCAATTGGCCAGGGCTTCGAAAGCCCCCGCGAGTTTCAAACCTGAGACGGTCGAGCGCTCCACCCCACCCGTCATCGGGACGGCTTGCATTGGACCATCGGAATCGGCAGGCGCCGGGATAGGAAACGCCCCTGTGAAGCGAGTATCCCAAGAGCCAGAATAGGCGAGATCGCCGCGATCATAATCGCGAATTCCCGCCAGGCCGAGCGAGAGATCCATGCTGAGCTCGACATCCTCGTCGCGCATCGAATAGTCCATGCTCACACCGCGATACACCAAGGCATCGAGGCTGAAGGATCGCGCAAAAGCACCAACCATTTGCAAGCCAAATCGCTCTTCCGCATCCGGGCCGTCTGGGGTCGGTCCTTCAGACTCTTCGATCTCAGCATATTCGAATGGTTCAAGTGTGAACCCATCGATCAGCAAAGTCTCTAGCTCAAAATTATAGCTAAACAGATCAATCGCATTCAGCTCGGCCACCACGCCATCTTCAATGGGCGTCAGCTCATCGATCGCATCGACATATTCTTCGATGAAAAGCTCGCTGACGGCCTCCATACCCACGGATTTCACACCGCGCAATTCAATCCGATCCGCCACCTTGATGGATGCATCGAGATTGGTTCCTCGAATGCGATTTGGAATCGCGTCGGGGTCGAAGCCGTAAAAGAACACCTCGTCGGCTTCGATACCCACCCCTGTGCCGTCTAAATCATAGACGATTGCAAAGTCTTCCACGCGCGTCGCCCCGGTCGCTTCGACGACCGAAACAGCCCCCGTTTCGATCCGAGTTCCTTCTGGAAGATCAGAAAATGCCGCTTGGAAATCCACAGGGGATGTCGCTGAACTGACGGCACCCTCGAACGGCGTTGTCAAAAGCTGTTCGAAAAAGGCACGCTCGCCCGTGACCGCTTCCACTGTCGCTGGGGGATCTTCCGCCGTAATCTGAGGCGTTTCGACGTCGCCACCACACGCGCCGAGCCCCATTGATAGGGCGAGAACGGCCGTCAGGTTTCGCGGTGAAGACATGTAGCTTTTCATGATTAGTGTCCCTCAAAGGCCATCAAGGTTTCAACGTGTAGTCCATGTTTGCGCAGACGGTCTGCCCCGCCAAGATCGGGCAAATCAACCAAGAAGGTCGCCGCAACGATCTCAGAACCAGCTCTATGAAGCAGTTTCATACCCGCTTCGGCAGTCCCGCCGGTTGCAATCAAATCATCCACCAAAAGCACTTTTTCGCCTGGCTTTAGCGCGTCTGTGTGCATGTGCAGCTCATCGGTGCCGTATTCGAGTTCATAGGTCTCGCTGAACGTCTGCCAGGGCAGTTTTCCCGGTTTGCGCAAAGCCGTAAATCCTGCCCCAAGCTCCACCGCGAGCGCGCCGCCAAGAATGAAGCCACGCGCATCAATCCCGGCCACTTGACTGATCCCTTCATCGCGAAAGGGGTCAGCCATGGCGAGAATGGCTGCTTTTAGCGCCACGGGATCGCCCATCAACGTGGTGACATCACGAAACAGAATTCCCGGCTTCGGATGGTCAGGAATGGTGCGAATGAACTGACGAAAATCCATAGACCTAATGAACAATCCCAGGCGTCGGTGGCTTGGGCGTGGGTTGCACGTCGCCCGCAGGCTCAGGGGTTTCGACGCTCGTTTGGGCTGCCGTTTCTGGTTCAGGCGTAGCCTGCGCGACGGTCTCTGGCGGAGGGGTTTGAACAGGCGCTGGTGCGGTCTCTTCTTCGGCCTCCAACTGGTCCGGCTCTGGCGCGGGTTCAGCCGCATCTTCGACAATCGGCTTTTTCTTACGTTTCCAGAACGGCGCGTTCCGGTCGGCTTTGCGGTCATATTGCATCGCAAAGTATTCGCTGGCGGTATAGGTCAGCGGCTGTGGCGTCAGCGTCATTCCATCTGTGCGGAGCCGCTCGACCACCTGGTCGCGTAAATGCATACCGGGCAATAAATCTGCATGAAAGGCATTGGCTTTCATCCAGTCGCGTACATCCCAGCTGCGGGTCGATCGAGCCGCTTCCGGGGGACGGCCTTTGTGCTGTTCCCATAGATAAAGCGTTGAAATCGCCCCAATCACCGCGTCGGCTGCAACGCTGGCAGGGGTCGAGACATCGCTTTGCTGCGCCATAGCGGCACGCAGAGACTGCTTATGAGCGCTCAGCTCATTGTAATTGCCTCGAATAATCGTGAGCCCGCGTCGATCGGCTTCGTTTGGACGCGAGAGCAAGGCGTCAAGTTGCGGGTGAATTACCGGAACAATCTCAATATCGCTGCGCAGCGTGCCGTTCGCAACGCCTGACAACTCTTTCAGCATTCGCTTCAGATTTAGGCGCAGCTCATGGCTGACCCCGTCTAGGGCGCGCTTTTCCATATCGCGTTCGCGATCCACCCAGCGCCAAGCTGACCAGGCAAGATATCCCACGGCTGCAATGAGTACTAACAATCCTGAGACTAAAAAGGTCTCGAAAGTGGCATTAGACATCGTCTTCTCCCCTTTGTTAACCTTTTAGCAAAGGTCTGTTTGGAGAGCCACCGCGAAATGCGGAACTAGACTGCAACGGGCGCTTTGATGTGCGGGTGTGACTGATAATCCACGAGTTTAAAGTCCTCAAACTCCCAACCAAATAAGTCCGTTTTGTCTGGATTGAGCTCCATTTTTGGCAATGGATAAGGCTCACGTGTGAGCTGCAAGCGCGCTTGGTCCAGGTGATTGGAATAGAGATGCGCATCGCCAAATGTGTGGACGAATTCACCCGGTTTAAGACCCGTTGCCCGGGCCATCATCAGAGTGAGCAGTGCATAAGACGCAATATTAAACGGCACCCCAAGGAAGACATCGGCGGAGCGCTGATAAAGCTGGCAATTCAGACGCCCATCCATGACATTGAATTGAAACAGACAGTGGCACGGCGGCAGCGCCATAGACGGCACATCTGCCGGGTTCCAAGCAGAAACGACCATGCGCCGCGAGTTCGGATTGGTCCGAATTTCGTCCAGCACCCATTGGATTTGATCGATCACGCGACCGTCTGGAGCCGCCCAACTGCGCCATTGCTTGCCGTAAACGGGTCCGAGATCGCCGTTCTCATCGGCCCATTCATCCCAAATCGAGACTTTTCGGTCTTGCAACCAGTGGACATTCGTATCGCCGCGCAAGAACCAGAGAAGCTCAACGATGATCGATCGCAAGTGCAGCTTCTTTGTGGTCACCATGGGAAAGGAGTCGGCGAGATCAAATCTTAATTGTCGGCCAAAAACACCCAACGTTCCGGTCCCGGTCCGGTCACCGCGTTCGACGCCATTGTCGAGAATATCTTGGAGCAAATCGTGGTACTGTCGCATGCGATCCGAGAAATCACGACTCGCGAAACAAGGCCAGAGGGAACCCTCAGGTAGGGTAAACAATTCCTCAAATCGCCCCTTCCAATCGTAAAGCAAATTCTAACGTGCCCTAAAACACGGGCGTGTACTTTTGATCTCATAAGGGCGTTAGGACGCTACGGCGTTGTACAAAAAATGAGAATACAAGAGCTTAAAAACGATCATCGTGGACAGGTCGGCATCCTATTTGGGCTGATTTTGATTCCTCTCGTAGCGGTGGCAGGCTTTGCCATCGACTTCCAGCAAACCGTTAAACGCAAAGCCAAAGTTCAGCTGGTCATGGACTCTGCGGTGCTCGCGGCCGCGCGGGTGAAGCAAACCGGCGCTGAAGACGCCGCTGTGAAGCTGGCGGTCCAGCAATATTTGGATGCTTCAATCGAAGGACTTGGCGGATTGGAATGCGATCCAGCCATCGTCTATGTCGCTGAAGGGAGCGAAGAAATTGAGGCCAGCATTGATTGCGAACAAACCACGGCTCTCATGAACGTGGTTGGTCAGGATTTAATGCCGTTCCGCGTTGAATCAGGGTCGAAATACGGAATCGATAAAATCGACGTCGCTTTCATGTTCGACGTTTCGGGGTCGATGAACAGCTCTAGCCGACTGACCAATTTGAAGTCTGCGGCACAAGAAGCTGTGGACGTCTTGCTGCCACCGAATGCATCAGGCGAGCTGATCGAGAACACCCGCCTCGCCATGGTCTCGTATAATAGCATGGTCAATGCGGGTGACTTCTTCCAAGAAGTTACCGGAGTCCCATCGACGCGGACCTATACACACGTAATCGAACCCGATTACACTGAAGACGACCTTACCGATGGCGATGTCTATGATGACTTCCTGATCGGACTCTATGACACCGACACCGATCAGCTGATCGCCGAAATCGGTGATGGCGCGGTCATCGAAGTCGAAACTTGGCAAGACGATGATCTGACCATTGCCGTCACGATGGCGCCTTCGCACGATCTCTATGGCGAAGTTGAGAGTATGCGGTTGGAATTGTCCGGCACCGAATATCAGAACCGGACCGAAAACGTTGAGCCTTATGCCCTGTATGGGGACAGTGGCAGCATCGCCAGCATGACCGGCTATGCATGGGATATGGGGGAGTTCACGCTGCGCCTGCGTGCGTATTCAGGCAACTCACTGAGCGGCTCCAAAGTGTTTGATGAAACCTTTGACTTTACGCTCGTACTATCCACCAATCTGACCTCGTCGACCAAGACTTACACGCTGACGTCGACCTGTGTCTGGGAGCGCGATGGCGATGAGAAGTTTACCGACGCCGCGCCAGGGCAAAACGCGTATTTGTCATATCAGCAGGCCTGGTTTGTTGAAAAAGACTGGCAGAGCGATGGCGGCGATTGGTTTGTCGGTCATCCAAACCGTCCGTATGATGGCAAATATGATGGCAATGAGTGTCGCAATCTCAAACCCGTCGAACTGACCAATAACCGCACCACGCTCAGCAACTACATCACCTCGCTCACAGCTGGTGGCTACACAGCTGGACACTTAGGCGTCGCATGGACTTGGTATCTCATCGCAGAAGACTGGGACAACGTCTTTAATGGCACGGCCATGCCGTTGGCTTATACCGAGCCGGACTCCGCCAAAGCCGTTATTCTGATGACAGACGGCGCGTTCAATGCTGAAATTTTCCCGGAACAAGGCACTTCGGATCAACAAGCGCGGGCGCTGTGCGACAATATGAAAGCGCGTGACATCAAAGTATACGCCGTGGCATTGAATGCGCCTAATGCGGGCAAAGCCGTCCTAGAATACTGCGCCTCCGGATCGGATTTCTACTTCGAGCCTGAAACCGCCTCGGAACTCACAGAGGCGTATAAGCAGATCGCAACGTCAATCTCTGACTTGCGGATTTCAAAGTAAGTCACAGCACGACATCAAAAAAACGCGGCGATGGGAGCTATCTCATCGCCGCTTTGAACTTACTCGGCTGCAATCAGAGTTGTTTTCGCACGCGGCAGCGTCCCATTTGGCCAATGCTGCCAAAGCTCGGCTTCGCGCGCAGCAGCTTTGACAACGGCGTCTTCTTTGACATGACCGTAACCGCGGATCTCATCTGGAATTTCAGCAATCGCCACGGCCAGATCGATGTTTTTGTCGGATAGATCCGCCAACATGCGATCAATATTGTCGAGATACTGATCGCGCAGCTTACGCTCCATCTGGCGCTCCTCAGTCCAGCCAAATGGATCAAATCGCGTGCCGCGGAGCCATTTGAAGCGCTTCATAATTTTGAAGCCGGTCTTCATCCAAGGCCCGAATTGTTTTTTGATCAGATGACCGTTTTCATCTTTCTTAGAATTCAGAGGTGGGGCCAAGTGATAAGCGACTTTGCCGCCTTTGAACTTCTTAGACAGGTAGCTGTCGAATTTGCCGTCCGTCCACAAGCGCGCGACCTCATACTCATCCTTGTACGCCATGAGCTTGTAAGCATACCGCGCCACTGCTTCGGTAAATCGCTCGCCGAGCCCTGCCGCGTCTTCTTTGGCCCGGACCCGCTCGACCAGGGCACGATATCGCGCGGCATATGCACTGTTTTGATAGTCAGTCAGACGCGAGACCCGGTTCTCGATCAACTCATCTAAAGTCATGTTTTGGCTTTGTCCGCGAGGCGCCTTTGCGACTTCAAGCCGATCCGGATCATAAGCTGCGATCCGCCCCAAGTCGAAGGCCGCCATATTGTCCTCGGCTTTCACGCCGTTCAGTTTGATGGCGCGATAGATCCCCCGTAACGAGACCGGAACTTGGCCTTTTTGCCAGGCAAAACCTGCCATGATCATATTCGTATAGATCGCGTCGTTGAAGTACAAGATCGCGAGCGCTTCAGCGTCAAAAGCGGCAAAATCCGTGGCCTGGCGTTTGACCCGTGCAGCCAGCAAGTCGCTTTCAAACTTCTTCGATCGGTCGCGGATAAACTCACTGGTCGGTGTGACGTCACTATTCGCGTAAGCCGCGGTGCGATCGGCATCCATAAGGTTAAGCGCGTCTCCGCCTGCGGCTACGACCAGGTCACACGCAATGACGCAATCTGCGCTCGCGGGCGGTACACGACCGGTTGAAATGAGGTCAGGCTCGCGCGCAAAACGCAGGTGGCTCAAGACCGGCCCACCCTTCTGTGCGAGACCGGTCATATCTAGGCTCGACGCCGCATTGCCATCGACATGCGCGCCCATCGCCAAAATCGCGGCGACCGTCGTCACACCAGTACCACCCACGCCGGTGAACAAGACATTCCAGGCGCGTTGCAGGCTGGGCGTATCCGGCAGCGGCAAGTTGGTGGCATCAATCTCGGGGCGCGGTTGGTCTTTGGCCGTGAACTCTGCATCCGTGATGGTGATAAAGCTCGGACAGAAGCCCTTTACGCAAGACAAATCCGTATTGCAGGTCGACTGATTGATCCGGCGCTTGCGACCGAGTTCGGTCTCAACCGGTTCAACCGACAAGCAGTTCGATTTGATCGAACAATCTCCGCAGCCCTCACAGACTTCGGTATTGATCAGAACGCGGGTGCGATCTGGCGCCCGCAGGCCACGTTTGGACCGACGGCGTTTCTCGGTGGCACAGATTTGGTCATAGATCAGCACCGACACACCCGGCGTTTCGCGCAATTGTTTTTGGACTTTGTCGAGATCGGATCGGTCATAAATCCGCACGCGGCGCGGCAGACCTTTGACATTCGCGTAGCGCGTAGGGTCTTCGGTCACGATAACGATTGTCTCGACGCCTTCCCCTTTGACCTGCGTGGCAATCTGCTGCGGCGTTTGACCCGATTCCACGGTCTGGCCACCAGTCATTGCGACAGCGTCATTGTAGAGGATCTTATAGGTAATATTGGCCCCGGACGTGACTGCCGCGCGAATGGCGAGCGAGCCCGAGTGCGAATAGGTGCCATCGCCCAGATTGACGAACATATGGTTTTCGTCAGTGGCGAAATGTTGCCCCACCCAAGCAATGCCCTCGCCGCCCATTTGGCTGGTCATATCGGTGTTTCGGTCCGGCATGAAGTTCGCCATATAGTGGCATCCAATCCCGGCGAGCGCGCGCGAGCCTTCTGGCACAACCGTTGAGGTATTATGCGGACAGCCCGAGCAATAATGCGGGGTCCGTACGGTCGGGGTCGCATTGGTGCGGGCGGCCTCTCCAGCACGACCGACGCGCGCGAAATAGGCATCAGCTTTTGAAGTGTCCCATCCTTTTGGCAGCACGCGCGCCAGTGCTTCAGCCATTTCCGGGATCGGAATCGATCCAGTTTGCGGCAGCAGAGGCTGTCCTTCGACGGTCAGCTTGCCTTCCAGCATTGGACGCTGTTTTTCGGGTAATGGATACAGCGCCGCGCGCAATTGATCTTCGATAAGCGGACGCTTGTGTTCGATCACTAAGACGCGCTCTAAGCCAGAACAGAAGGCGCGAATACCTTCTTGCTCAAGCGGCCAAGGCATCGCAACTTTGAAGATTGAGACACCCAACTTAGACGCCTCTTCCGGGCTCAATCCGAGCGCTTCTAAAGCCTCGAAAACATCTCGCGCGGCTTGCCCCGTGACCACGAGACCTATGCGCGGTTTCGCGCTTGGCAGGATGACATGGTCGAGCTGGTTGGCGCGGGCCCAGGCTTGCGCGGCAGGCAATTTGAACTCGCGCAGTCGGCGCTCTTTCTCCAACGGCGGATCCGAGCGCCGCATGTGAACGCCGTCTTCGGGGAAGGCGAAATCAGGCACCACAAAGTTCATGCGGCCCAGAGACACGTCTACAACGGCACCGCTGTCCATCGTGTCGGCGAGCGCAATCATAGAGCTCCAACCGCCGCTAAACCGGCTCATCGCCCAACCATGCAGGCCATAATCAAGCACATCTTGAATGGAGGCAGGGTTCAGTACCGGGATTTCCGCATCCTGCATGGCGAACTCAGACTGCGACGGCAGGGTCGATGACTTGCACATATGGTCGTCGCCCAAGATCGCGAGCACACCCCCCAGGGCGGAGGTGCCTGCTGCGTTGGCGTGCTTGAACACATCGCCGGTGCGATCGACACCGGGGGCCTTACCGTACCAAATGCCAAACAAGCCGTCGCGCTGTGCACCGGGGAAGAGGCCAAGCTGTTGGCTTCCCCAAACAGCGGTCGCGCCGAGATCTTCGTTCAAACCTTCCCAGAACTTGATGTCATGCGCATCCAGCCACTTTTGAGCGACGCGCAATTGCTGATCATATCCGCCCAGCGGTGATCCGCGATAGCCCGAAATGAACCCGGCCGTGTTGTGACCTGCTTGAAGATCGAGCCGCTTTTGATCAAGCGGCAGTCGGACCAGAGCTTGAATTCCGGTCATGTAAGCTTTGCCCTCGACAAGATCGTATTTGTCGTCCAGCGTAACTTCACGATGTTCCAAGGCGCACCTCACGAGTGTTGCGTTTTGGTCATATATCCCAACAATCTGCCGAAAATACTTGCCTTGTTTGCAAGAAAAGGGATATTTCGAGCAATAAATTACCCAATAATACCGATTTCGGGGGAAGAATTGTCAGAACCGTTAGACACAATCGATGCCAAGATTCTCGATTTGATTCAAAAAGACGCATCGCTTTCCGTGGCAGACATCGCAGAACGCGTTGGCCTATCCTCTTCCCCGTGCTGGCGGCGTATCAAGCGGATGGAAGAAGCTGAAATCATCAAAGGCCGCGTAACCCTCTTAGATCGTCAAACGCTCGGACTCGGGTTTGAGGTGATTGCGAACGTGAAACTTGCCCTCCCCAGCAAGGAAAACCTTGAAGCTTTTGAAGCCCTGGTCCGCAAATGGCCGGAAGTGATGGAATGTATGACGGTAACCGGCGCGGTCGATTACATCATCCGCGTCACCACGACGGACATGTATGCTTACGATAAATTTTTGCGGGACAAATTGCTCGGCTCAGCGTTGGTCTCGGACGTTCAATCGCGGATCATCATTAACGTCGCCAAGCGCACAACAGCTGTGCCGCTCGGCTTGGTCAGCGATTACGTTCCGGCCGGGTAAGGATCGACATAGGTCACGTGGCCATCGGACTCTGCATAAGTCTCGACCGTTCCACCGGGCCAAGTCTCCAAACGCGCCCGCATTTTCGGACTGGTCCGATCACCCCCAAACAGCGCTTCTGATTCATAGCTCAGCCAGGCCAGAGGCGCCGCTTCGGTCGCCGTGGCGCCCGCCTCACGAATAATCTGCATGATCCGTGCAATCACCTCGCGCGGCGGGTAGATCAGGAAGACCGAATGATAAATCACAGTGACTCCAGACCCTGGGCGGTTCGCCAGACGCTTAGCGATCCATTCAACCGCATCGGCTGGCTCAACTATGGTCTCACAATCCTGAGCGAGGCGGATGGCCGCGTCTAATCGGGTGAGGCGTTCTTGTTGATCTGCCCATGTATAACATTTCAAGCGTAAAACCTGATCCGGGTCAGAAAGGTCGATCGGTTTCAAGTCACACGCGGCGCGGCTGGCGACTTCCAGATCGACATTCAGATGCTCAGGCACCGGCGCGCGCCAATCAGATCGCACCGTCACCTCACTATCGCCTTGCCGGTGCCAAGTCGCCGTCTGGTAATTAAACCGGTCCCAGTTCTGATTGAGGCCGGCACTCGCCCCTATCTCCAGCAGGTGTAGCGGTTGTTTGTACCGGGCGGCGAGCTTGAGAAAGCCAGGCAAGAAAATGATCGATCGGCGCGTCTCATTGGTCTGAGGCGGATGTTCGATAAATCGACGGGTTGAGGCGACATGATCTGCCAGCCAGGCGCGCGCGCGCGGCCAAACCGCCTCGATGTCCCAGTTGGCATCGCCCTTCGGATAGACGGTTGCGAGCTCTAAAGCGGTCCCAGACAAAACTGCATAGTGTAAGGCCCCCGCGAGGCGCAGACCGAGTGCATCCTTGCGCGGGTTGGTCCCCCAGTCATGACAAATTTCGCGAACCGGTCCTTGGGCCTCAAAGTCTGAGGCGAAGCGCTCTAAAAGCGCTGCGGTAAACGGAGATCCAAGCGCGTTGCACCACTTCGCTTGTTCAACGAAGTGGTCAACAATTTGCGTTTCGCCAAGCAAGGCCGCTTAGGCCCGCTCCACACACATGGCGATGCCTTCACCACCGCCGATGCAGAGAGACGCGACGCCCTTCTTCACGTCCCGGTCCTCCATGGCCGCCAGCAGCGTAATCAAGATCCGCGCGCCAGAGGCCCCGATAGGATGCCCCATGGCACATGCCCCACCATTCACGTTGACGATGTCATGGCTGAGGCCGAGCTCTTTCATCGCGATCATCGGTACAACCGCAAAGGCTTCATTGATCTCCCAAAGCCCAACCTCGTCCTTCGTCCAACCGGCTTTGGCGAGCGCCTTTTCCATGGCGGGCACGGGTGCGGTGGTAAAGTTTTCCGGCTCATGCGCGTGGCTTGAAGATGAAACGATCTTAGCAATCGGCGTTAAACCGCGCGCAGATGCTTCGGACTCTTTCATCAGAACAAGCGCCGCGGCTCCATCCGAAATCGCCGATGCATTTGCCGCTGTCACGGTGCCGTCTTTATTGAAGGCCGGCCGCAAGGAAGGGATTTTGTCGGGGCGGGCGGTGCGCGGCAGCTCATCGGCGTCAACGGTGGTCTCGCCCTTACGGGTTTTGATCGTCACCGGCGCGATTTCACGCTTGAACTTGCCACCCGCCGTCGCATCTTGGGCGCGCTTCAATGTTTCCAGCGCGTAAGCATCCTGTTGCTCACGGGTAAACTGATACTTCTCAGCGATCATATCGGCGAAAGCGCCCATTGGACCGCCAGCATAGGCATCCGTGAGACCGTCCAAGGCCATATGATCTTTAGCGCCCATATCGCCGTACTTGTGGCCCTTACGGACATCCATAAGGTGCGGCGCGTTGGTCATGCTCTCCATGCCGCCGACAATGACAATATTGGCGTCGCCTGACGCGATGGACTGACGACCCATCACGGCCGCTTGTAGCCCAGAACCGCACATCTTGTTGATCGTGGTCGCTTCTAAGCCCTTGTCCATGCCAGCTTTGAAACCCGCTTGGCGAGCTGGCGCTTGGCCTTGCCCAGCCGGCAAGCAATTGCCCATGATGATCTCATCGGCTTCGTCGGCGCCGAGCCCAGCTTCCTCGACCGCCGCTTTTACAGCGACGGCTCCCAGTTCGTTTGCAGAGAGCGCCTGTAAGTCCCCAAGCAATCCCCCCATTGGCGTCCGCGCCATTCCAACAATAACAACTGGATCCGTACTAGACATGGCAAGCCCTCCTACAAGCTTTCGCGTTTTTTGTGCACTTGCGAACAATTGCCGCCGAAGGGCGCATGTCGTCAAGTCATGCCTTAGTCGAATTTTCTTAAACGCTAGCGGACTCGCTGCGGCGCTGTCGCATCGAGCGCCACGGCGCGATCCATAATATCGATCAGCTCATCATTAATGTCGTCTCTCGCGTAGACTTTGACATGTCGCAGCGATTTGCCCGTGCCTTCGATCCGATCGAGGTAATCGTCGGCCAGCTCAGCGCCCTGCCAAAGCTGAAGATTGCAGCGATCCGCGTGCGCGATCACAGAGAAGGTCCGTTCATTGCCACTCCAACACGGAAATCCCCACGCAAGTTTTACAGTCAGATGCGGCCAGTGCGTTTTGATGGTGTCTTCGAGCGCCAATGCCAGCGTTCTTTGGTGTGGATTGAGGCCCTCAAAATAGGCTCGGACCGTCTTAGGTTTCGGCATCACACTTCCCCACCCTTTTTATCTTTGGGTCCTGCATACTCCAGGGTGCACCGCACAAACCATAGGGGAACCGCGTTTTTTCACCCAAAAAAAGATAAGGGCGAGCCGAGGCTCGCCCTTTGTCATTGGATTTTGTGAGGATCTACCAGATGCGAATACGCTCCTCGGGTGGCAGATAGAGCGCATGGTCGGGGCCAACATCGAACGCTTCATACCATTCGTCGAAGTTCCGAACGATGCCATTGACCCGATAGACAGGTGGGCTGTGTGGGCCGCGGATCAGCTGCTGACGCAGGGCTTCTTCGCGATACTTGTTGCGCCACGCCTGTGCCCACGCCATGAAGAAACGCTGATCGCCTGTGAAGCCGCCCAGAACCGGGGCTTCTTCATCTTCGCTGACAACGCCGTCGCCATTTGCGTCTAGGCTCATCCGGTAGGCCTTGTAGGACATTGAGAGTCCGCCAAGATCGCCGGTATTCTCGCCAAGGCCGAGGCGTCCATTGACGCAAGTCTCGCCATCATCAAGCGGGCAAAATGCGTTATACTGACCCACCAGCGCGTCGGTCAGTCCGACGAAAGCCGCTTTGTCTTCTGGGGTCCACCAGTCACGCAGAACGCCGTCACCGTCTGATTTTGAGCCTTGGTCATCGAACCCATGTCCAATCTCGTGACCGATCACGCCGCCAATGGCGCCGTAATTGATCGCTGGATCGGCATCGATGTTGAAGAATGGCGGCTGCAGGATCGCGGCTGGGAACACAATCTCGTTCCGCGTTGGCGAGTAATAAGCATTGACCGTTTGCGGCAGCATGAACCATTCGGTCTTGTCGATCGGCTGGCCGAGCTTGGCAATGTTCTCTTCAAACGACCATTTGGACGCCGCCATAGAGTTCTCAAGCGCACTATTACCAACGGTCAGGGCATCATAGGTTTCGAACTTTTCCGTATAGCCGATTTTCGGCGTAAACTTGGAAAGCTTTTCCCGTGCCTGGACTTTGGTTTCTTCGCCCATCCACTCGATCTCATCGAGATTGTCCGCCATGGCGAGACGTAGATTGGCGACGAGGTCATCCATGGCTGCTTTGTTTTCGGCGGGGAAGTAACGCTCGGCATAGACTTTACCGACCGCTTCACCGAGCGCGCCTTCGACCGCAGAGACGCCGCGCTTCCAACGCGGGCGCTGCTCTTCTTGGCCGCGCAACTGCTTGGCAAAGAAGTCGAAGCTGGCATCATCAATGCGCTTTGGCAGAACCGCGGCATTCGACGCGATAAAGCGGGCCGTGAGGTAAGTTTTCCAGTCTTCGAGGCTGGCTGTGTTCATAACCTCCGCCACTGCCGCGACACCGCCCCCGGAGATCTTTTCGAGCTGATCCTCGGTCAGGCTCAGCGCTTCAATCTCTTCTTCGGTAGGCATCACTTGGCTAACCACGAAAAACTCTTGGTCGGCGACACCGATTTGCTCGAGCATGGTTTCCACTGGGAACTCACCCCCGAGCGCGAGCAGCTCGTCTTTGCTGAGTTTATTATAGGTGAGATCACGATTGCGGTTCATCGTCCGATCCCAATGCGCTTTGGCGATTTCGGTCTCCAAAGCGAGAATACGCGCGGCGCCGTCGGCTGGGTCTTCATAACCCGCGGCTTCCAACACGATGGTCAAGAACGCGACATAACCGTCTCGTGTTTCTTGGTTCTTTTCATCGTCTTTCAAATAGTAGGAGCGATCCCCGAGGCCGAGCCCAGATTGAGAGATGTAGAAAATGTTCTCGTCAGTCTTTTTGGCGTCGATGCTGACGCCGCCGCCAATCGGGCTTGCGAAGCCGACCATGCCGAACGCGCGCGCAAGATCTTCACGCGTTTCAATCGCCGCAATCTTCTCCAGGTAAGGCTGCACGGGTGCCATTCCCGCTGCTTCAATCGCATCGGTATCGACGAAGGCATTATAATAAGCGGCAACCTTGCCTTCCAGCGTCGAAGGATCGGGCGCCTCAGCCGCGAGATCATCAATGATGAACTTCACGCGCTGTTCTGATTTTTCGCGCAAAAGTGTGAAAGAGCCATACCGTGTGCGGTCGGCTGGCATATCGAATTCATCATACCAGGTGCCGTTCACATAACGGAAGAAATTATCACCCGGATGGGTTTCTGTATCCATGGAATAAAGATCCAGACCGAACTCGCCCCAATCATCGCGCGATGTGGTTTCGACCACCCGCGTGTCTTCGGCGGTTTCTGCAGCATCTGTTGCACCGGCAGTCTGATTGGCTTCTTGCGCACCACACGCGGTCAGCACAAACGCCGCGGCGCTCGCAAGCAATAGCTGTTTCATTCGTTTCTCCCTAAACGTCTTTCGAAACTGGTTGTTGTCTTATCTGTTATTCGGCCGGCATGGGACGAGGACTTTCTGCACTTGTCCCGATCAACTCTTCTTCATCAATTGTGACTTCGCCGGTATAGCTCTCGCCGATCTTACGATACGGACGTCCGCCCCAGCTCCATCGGAAGATCCGACCAATCTCGACACCCACGGCGTACAAAGTCGGCACTAAGAAGAGCGACACGAAGATCGCAAACGCCACCGCATACCCGAGTGAGATCACCATCGGCTTGAGGAATTGCGCCTGCATAGAGCGTTCCGCGATAAGCGGCAGAATGCCAACAAAAGTTGTGACCGAGGTCAGCAAGATCGGACGGAAGCGCGAGACCCCCGCATCTACGAGGGCTTGGACGGCTCCTATGCCTTCGGCCCGTTTTCGGTTCACGAAATCGACCAGAACCAAGTTGTCATTAATCACAACCCCAGCGGCTGCCGCGATCCCAAAGATCGAGAACATCGCCATAGACGTACCGGTAATCGCATGCCCCAAGATCGCGCCAGTAATCGCGAACGGAATCGCGGTCATTAGCAGCAAGGGCTGAGCATACGAGCGGAAGGCAATCGCCAGCACAATATACATACAGATGATCGCCCCAGCGGCGAGCATTTGCAGCTCGTTGAAGAACCGTTGCTCTTCCTCAAACCCGCCAGCAGCACCGCGCTCGATGTCTGGGAAGTTCTTCTCAAACTCCGGCCAGAAATTGACGTTCATGTCGGCCATGATCTGACCACGTCCACCATCGCCAAGCACATCGGCAAAGACCGAGACAGAACGGGTCCGGTTCCGACGCAGGATGCGATTGATGCCCGGCGCATAGGTGAAGTCTGCCACCTGAGTGAGCGGCAATTCGCGGCCATCCGCGGTTCGAATGCGCAAATTGTCGATACTATCGAGGTCGGTCCGCGCCGATTTCGGCAAACGCACCATCACGCGAACATCCTCACCATCACGTGGCAAACGCTGAACTTCCTCGCCGAAATAAGCCTGACGGACTTGGCGAGAAACATCGGCCAGCGTCACACCAAGGGCTTCCGCACCGGGCTTCAACTCAATCCGGAGCTCGTCCGCGGCAGCGGTCAAGTTATCGCCGATATCGTATGCGGCGGCATAGGTCGCCAGTTGTTCTTGGACCACGGCTGAGGCTTCACGCAAGCGATCCAGATCCGGGTGATTCAGGGCGAACCGAATGCCCGTATCGTTCTCGTTATCAGTAAAGTCGAACGTGACTTCCTCAGCATCCTGAATCGGTCCCACGAGTTCACGGATTTTTTCCGAGATCTCGCGTGTCGAGAGCAATTCAGGACGGTTCTCTGGCGGCACAAGACCAATCCAAGACTGAATTCGACTATTCGAGGCAACAACAGATGCGCCATTCAATACACCGCCTTCATAGCCATCCGCGCTGCGTAGAATTTGGCTATTCCACTTTGTGTTCAGCTCTGTCTCAGCCGCGTTGATACCCGCCTGAAGCTGATCACGGACTTGTAGCGTCCGCGAGAATGGCGTGCCTTCCGGCATTTCGATCGTCACTTGAACCAAGTCACTCTCGATCTCTGGCATAAACTTAAACGGCACAACCCGATTGCCCACCAGCATGATCGCAAAAGCGAAGATGATAAAGAAGAAGACAATGGTCGCGTAGCGCATTTTCAGCGCGAACTCTAAGACCGGCTTATAAAGGTTCTGAGCGAACCAGATGAGGCTATCCGCGATGCGTTGCTGGATCCGCGCCAGGCGGCCTTGCTTGGTCTTGTCTTCCCGCTTCATGTGCGACAAGTGCGCTGGCAGAATAAACATACACTCGATGATCGAGAACACGAGCGAGGCGATCACAACAAAGGTGATCTGCTGGGTAAAGGCCCGGGTGGGTCCGGTCAGCATCGCCCAAGGCGCAAAGGCAATAATCGTGGTGATAACGCCGAAAACAACGGGTTTGAAAACCAATTGCGTACCGACAATTGCAGCATCCAAGCCTTCTCGTCGTCCGCTCTCGACTTCCCTATGTATGTTCTCCCCGACCACAATCGCGTCGTCCACGATCACCCCGATCACGAGGAGAACGGCAAAGGTCGAGAGCACGTTCCAGGATACGCCGAAGAGCGGCATCAGCATGATCCCACCGGCAAAGGCAGTGATAATACCGATTGTGACCCAGAACGCTACGATCGGGCGCAGGAACAGAATCAGGACCAGCATCACCAAAACCGCGCCGAGCAAGGCAGATTCAGAGATCAGCTGCATGCGCGCTTGGAAGGGCTGAGAATTATCCCAAAGGATCTCAATCTGCATCCCATCGGGCAGGATACCAGTCGCCGGATTGTTTGCACGATCGATGTAATCGCGGAAACTATTGGCGTAATTGACGATGTCCATTTTGTCCGGCTGCACCACCATAACAAAGGCTGTCGGCTCACCATTATGAGTCGCGTCTAGGTCCGCATCGATAAACCCATCGATGACGTTCGCGACATCCCCGACCCGGATCGTGCCTTGATCATTGGATTGGCGAATGATGATGCGCTCAAACTGCTCTTGCGTATCAGCGAGCGCGCGCGCCGTCATAGAGACGTCGCCGACATTTGAGCGAATTTGACCGCCGGACGAGTTCAAAGAAGACTGACGGACCGCTTGTGCGACTTCGGAGAAGCTCAGATTGTAACGTCGCAGGGCATCTTCTGAGATTTCGATGGACACTTCTTCGTCAAGCACGCCTTGCAAAACAGCAAGCTCACCGCCGGTAATCTCGGCAATATCGTCGCGTACGTCATCGGCCACACGTTTGAGCGTGATCGCATCGACATTGCCGTAAATGGCCATGCCGAAATACCAATCGCGCTGTTCCCAGCGCGTCACTTGCGGTTGGAAAGCGGCTTGCGGAAGGTTGTTGATTTGATCGACGCGCAGTTTGATCTCGTCGATAAAGACCTGCATGTCGATGTCATCACGGCCCCGAATGTTGACGACCGCAAAGCTTTCACGCGCAATCGACGTAATGCGATCCAGCCCGTCAATGTCTGCCACCGCTTCTTCGATCCGGGTGATGATTTGCTCTTCAACATCTTGTGGTGACGCGCCTTGCCAGGTCATCGTGACCGAGGCACCCGCGACGGGCACCACTGGAAACATTTCGCGTTCCATCTGGTTGAAGCCTAGGACGCCACCAATAAAGGCGACGACCATGAGCAGATTAGCTGCAACCGCGTTGCGCGCGAACCAAGATACCATCCCAAACATTATTAGCCTCCGTCGCTTGTTGAGGCGACAACGTTTGGCGTCGTATCGGCAATGCCGGTCGGACCTGAGTTATCGTCTGATTGCGCGTCTTCATTGTGATTTTTGATGCTGCCATCTTCCATGCGCTCGAGGATGGTGATGCTCATGCCGTCATTAGAGCCCCGAATTGGGCTGGTGATGGCGAGGTCACCGACATAGACGTCCGGGCTGCGGAACCAGGCGCCGTCTGGTGAACTGAATACCAGATCAACCTCATAGATCCTCAACACGCCCTCAGCTGGATTGCCGATGAAGATGTTGTTGCCACCGCGAATGGCCGAACGCGGCGCGACCAAGAGATTCTCAATCTTGGTGCCTGCGATTTCAGCATTCACGAACAAACCAGGGGCCATTGGCGCGCCACTATCGGAGCCTGCCCCGTAAGGATCGTTCAATTCGGCGATGACATTGATC
The DNA here is from genome assembly GCA_965279045.1 of Henriciella sp. Classification (GTDB taxonomy): domain Bacteria; phylum Pseudomonadota; class Alphaproteobacteria; order Caulobacterales; family Hyphomonadaceae; genus Henriciella. The sequence goes on from CBDIHJ010000048.1 coordinate 86,752, forward strand.
AAGCGCGTTTGCGCGTTCACGGCGGCCGAAGAGCGGGTGACGCGGCCGATCCATTGACGCGGTTCACCCGCGACGGACGCCGAGAACACAACTTCTGGTCCTGGGTTCCGGTCAGTTTCAGCAAAGGCCAGCGGCAGACCAAGGCGTCCGAGCTCGTCGTCAGTGATTGGAAGCGCCACTTCGACAATATCGGTTGCGAAGACGCGTCCCAGCGATTGGCCGGGCGAGGCGAATTGGCCGACATCGACATTCTCTTCGCGAACGCGGCCATCAAAAGGCGCCACGACAGCGGTTCGGCTGAGGGCGAGCTCGGCGTCCGCCAATTGCGCTTTCGCAGATTCAAGTGCCGCCCTCGCTTCGGCCAACTGTGGCTCGCGCCGTGCCAGCGGGCTGGAATCTGTAATCCCGAGATTGATCAAATCTTGCTGAGCGATTTCCGCCTCAGCTTCCTCTCGCGCCAGGCGTTGCTCTGCACTGGCAACGCCCGATTGTGCCCGGACAACCGCGAGTTCATAGTCAGCCGCTTCCAATCGAACCAAAACTTGGCCACGGCGGATGAAGCCCCCATCGATAAAGTCAGGCGAGACAAAGGCGATGCGTCCAGCAATCTGCGGCGCCACGACGATTTCGCGCTGCGGGCGCACTTCGCCTTGAGCGATCACGGTGAAGTCGAGATCCGATTGGGTCACTTCTTCGGCAAAGACCGAGAGTCCCGAGAACTTCTCTTCAGCTTGCTCCGGCTCAGGCTTGAGAACCTGAACCGTGATAAAGGCAAGCGCACCCATACCGGCGAGCGCGACGATGGTGATGAATATGGATATGATACGGCTCATGGGAGGACGGCCTCTTCGGGGCTATTATTGCTCACGACGATCGGGGCTTGCGGTTCTGCGACCGGTAACCCGCCTCCGAGAGCGAGATGAAAATTGACACGGTTTGACGCGCGTGCCGATCGCGCTGCAATCACATTGCTTTCCGCATTCAGGCGGCGGGTTTGCGAGTCGATCAGGTTAAAGATCGACACCAGACCGTTCGTATATTGGCGAATGGCCAGTTCTTCGGCGAGACGGGCTTCTTCGAGCGCCCGCAATTGCGCTTCTTCTTGTTGCGCAAGGAGCGAGTCTGCGGCCAGCGCGTCTTCGACTTCGCGCCAAGCGGTCAGTGTTGTGGCGGCATACGTTTCAACCGCGGCACGGGCGCGCGCCACAGCCGCATCGCGGTCTGCATCCAGCGAACCCCCATTGAAAATCGGGGCCGCTAAGCTTGCGATCAACCGCGCAGCCACGCGAGATGGATCAAGCGCATCCGACAAATCGGTTTCTGAATTTGAAACGGATCCCGTCAAACGCAGGCTCGGCAACATGGCCAGGCGCGCCTGCTCCGCCCGTAAGCCTGCCGCGGTAACGCGTGCTTCGGCCGCCGCAATGTCGGGCCGGCGCGTCAGCAAAAGCGTCGGATTGCCCGCGGGAGGGATCATGCCGAGCTCTGGCAGCTCCGCAAAGGCGTCCAATTCGGTGCTGGGGTAACGCCCGAGCAGAATTTCCAAACGTCGGATGGCGTTGCCACTCGCCTGACGACGGCCCGCGATTGAGGCTTCCGCAGAGGCTTGGGTGGTGCGGGCAGTGCGCACATCAAGTGCAGTTGATAGTCCGCGCGATAAGCGGCGCTCGGTCAGCTCAAGCGCCCGCGTGCGCGCTTCGAACGTTTCGACCGCAACGCGCTCTTGTGCGAGCGCTTCGTTCAAATCGAACCAGGCGGATGCGGTTTGTGCCGCCAACGCTAAGCGCGCTGAGGCAAGATCAGCCTCGCCCGCAATAAGATCAGCTTCCGCCGCATTGATGCCGGCGCGCAGACGGCCCCAAAGATCAACTTCCCAGCTAAGATCAAGCCCAACCCCGTAAGTCGGATCATCGAAGCGTTGATCGAGGCTCTCGACATAATTGCTTGTCGCGCCGGCTGAGGCTGAGGCCGAGAGGTTCGGCAGGGTGCGGCCATACGTGCTGCGCGCCTGAGCGCGGGTCGCCTCGACGGCGTAGAATTGCGATCGAATGGTCGGATTGGCCGCTAGGGCTTCATTCACCAGGGCGAGGAGCTTGTCATCATTGAATTGTGCGAGCCAGTCGGTCTGTGGAGCTTCCCCAGACACACCCGCGCTTTGCCAAGTATCGGGGGCTTCCGGTGCAACCGGAAAAACCACTGCTGGCTCGCCGCCCAAACTCGGAACGCTCGGCATGCTGGCGCATGCACCCAGGGCCAAAGCTCCGAACATGATACTCGCGTGTTTCATGAATACCTCAATACCTATGACCGACGCTTTACGCCCGCTCTATTCGACTGTCAACAAACAATTATCGTTTTTCAATAATTAACAAAAGCGCCCGCGGGCTTGCTCATCCCCATTTCCAATGTATACGCCAGGATTGAGATTGCGGACCACAAAAGAGTAGAGATCTGAGCGGTCATGTCACAGAAAAATGACCAAACCCCTTCCGAGCCGCCGCGACGGTTCCAGGACTTTTTAGTGCTGACCTCGGGTGGCGTCGCTGTGCTCGCATTGCTCTTTCTGACCGGCGCCATTGGATTGGTCGAATGGATTACCGGCGCAACTGTCATGACGGCGGGCGCCCTGGCATTTTATGTTGGATCAGCGCCAAGCTCGAACCGAACCCGCGAACCAGAGGTCCTCGCGCCCCCTCCCGTCGAGACGGCCGAGCCACGAGAAGATAATCTCGAGCAATTCATCTTGGCGCTCCCGCTCCCGGCGCTTCTGATTTCGGCGCAAAGCCAAATCACATCGATCAATGCGCATGCCATGCGTTTGTTTCGGCTCAATCCAGCGACCGCGACCATTCCCGTCGCCATGCTCCGCCAACCCGATCTGCTCGCCGCAGTGGAGCGGGTTCATGAGGATGGCGCGAATGAACGGGTGGAATTCACCCAACATGGCGAGGCCGAGGTCTGGATGGCTCATGTTCGACCGGGACCCGAAGCCCGATCAGTGCTGATGGTGTTCGAGGATTTGACGGCCGTGCGTCGCGCAGAGCGTGCAAGGGCTGACTTTCTCGCCAATGCGAGCCATGAATTGCGGACGCCACTGACCGCCATTGGCGGCTTTATCGAGACCATGCGCGGCCCGGCCAAGGACGACAAAGAGGCTTGGGACGGATTCTTGGACATTATGGCTCAACAAACCGAGCGTATGAAACGCCTTGTCGCGGATCTTCTGTCTCTTTCGCGAATTGAGTTTAGCGAACATCGCGCACCCAGCACGGAACTCGACTTTGTCGACACCGTCCGAAAAACCAGCCTTGCTTTGGTTCCAATCGCCGAAGAGGCCGGTATCAAACTTCATATCGATGCTCCAGATCGCAGCATCGCCGCCGTCGCCGACGATGATGAACTCGCTCAGGTCGTTCAGAACCTGGCCAGCAACGCAATCAAATATGCTAGCCCCGGAGGTGAAGTTCAGATCATTGTCGGGATTGCTTCAACCATGGCCGAAGCAGCCACAGCCTGCAGCCGCCAATCTGGGGACGCCAAGCGGTCCTTGCTTTTGCAGCCCTATGCCTCATCTGAGGCGCCAGCCGTTTGGGTGCGGGTCACCGATGACGGGGCGGGAATTTCCGAGCAACATTTGCCACGTTTGGGCGAACGATTTTACCGCGTTGATGAAAGCCGCGGCGGCAAAATCGAAGGCACGGGATTGGGGCTTGCGATCGTCAAACACATTATGGCCCGACATCGCGGTGGATTAGCGGTTGAGAGCCTGCAAGGACATGGCACGGCCTTTGGCATTTGGATGCCACGCAAGAAGCAGAATGTGGCAACCGAAACCGTATAATCCCCCTCCACCCGAAAGCTTACATACGGTCTATGTCGATGACGATATTGTCGTCGCCGACAAACCGAGCGGTTTGCTGAGCGTGCCCGGCCGCGGCCCGGAAAAAGCAATATGCGCCAACAGCTTGCTAACCGAACAGTATGGGCCCGTGCTAACCATTCATCGGCTCGACATGGACACGTCTGGCTTGATTGTCTTTGCGCGGCATAAAACCGCCCAACGGGTGCTTTCTCGCCAATTTGAAAAGCGACAAGTTGGCAAGCAGTACGAGGCGTTAGCATCCGGTATTGTTGAGCAAGATAAGGGCACCATCGACGCTCCGATCGCGAAGCATTCCTTAAAACGCCCGCTCCGACACCTCGACCCTGACGGCCAAACTGCCGTAACACATTGGCAGGTGGTCGACCGAATGAACGGAACTACGCGATTATCGTTGACTCCGATCACCGGCAGATCTCATCAATTGAGGCTGCATTTGGCGTCAATCGGTCACCCGATTTTGGGGGACGTCTTCTATGGCGACGAGCTGAGCGCGACGCGGCTCTGCTTACATGCGAAATTCCTGAGCTTTATTCATCCGAGCACCGAACAAAACTCAGCCTTCGAAACAAAAATACCTTTCTGATCAATCGCAATGTGAATGGACCTCTGGCTCTGTCACATATGTGTCAACGAGCCCGGTTATGAGCGCGCATCCAAGACGGTCGACACGCACATGCTGCAAACATTTGGACATCTTCCCATCGGGTGGTTGGTGATTGCACCTCTCGCAGCAGCGGGCTTTTTTGCGTTCTATTTTGGGCGCACACAGATGGGGGCCTTACCGATCGGATCGACCATCGGATCACGCCTGAATTCACAACCGAATTTCCACGGCTATTTTCTGGCGCTCTGCACGGTTTTGCCTGCAGCGATCGTGTTTTTGGCCTATCTCGTCTTTGCTGAGAATTATGCGCGCGGGGTCCTGCTCGGCGAGTTGCCCACCTATTTGACAACCCAAGGCGCAGAACAGGTCGAGTTGTTCCTCTCGCGCGTCTCTGATTATGCCGCGCTGCGATCGCCAGGCGCGACGGGCAATGAACTGTTCGACGCGAGTGTTGAACGGTTCTCTGCCATCAAAGGCACAGTGCGCGCTTCGACCATGGCTGCGGCGCTTTTGATCGCCATTGGCGGCTTCACGATCGGGCGTCGCTTCCTCAAGCGGAGCTTCCCGGCCAGAAGCTATGTTGAGCGGATCATCACCTCGTTACTGTTCATCTGCGCCGCCATCGCAGTCCTGACGACCATTGGCATTGTATTATCCTTAGTCTTTGAAACCGTCCGCTTTTTCAGTTTGCCCGACGGACCGAGCGTGACGGAGTTTCTGTTTGGCACCGAATGGAATGCTCAGACCGGACAGAATTTCGGCGCCGTCCCCCTCTTTTTCGGCACTCTGGTGATCGCCCTGCTTGCCATGTGCGTCGCGGTGCCGATCGGCCTGTTTTCAGCGATTTATTTGTCTGAATATGCGAGCCCCGCTTTTAGAAGCTGGGTGAAGCCAACGCTCGAATTGCTCGCTGGCATTCCGACAGTGGTTTATGGGTTTTTCGCCGCCACCCTGATCGCGCCTTTGGTTCGCAATTTTGCTCAATGGGTCAACGCGTTACCGTTCACACCTGACACACTCCTGGCTGCACAGCCAACGAGCGCGCTGGCCGCTGGATTGGTCATGGGCGTGATGATCATCCCGTTTGTCAGTTCCCTCTCCGATGACGTCATCAACGCGGTGCCGCAGCCCTTGAGGGACGGCGCTTTGGCCATGGGCGCGACACGCTCTGAGACCATCAAACAGGTCGTTCTTCCGGCCGCGCTTCCGGGCATCATCGCAGCGATCCTTTTGGCTGTCTCGCGGGCCATTGGCGAAACGATGATTGTCGTGATGGCCGCAGGTGGACGCGCCTTGATCACGCTCGACCCGACCTCAGACATCACCACTGTGACGTATCAGATCGTTGCCCTCCTGACCGGAGATACAGCATTTGACAGCGCTAAGACAGTATCGGCCTTTGCGCTCGGATTCGTCCTGTTCGGCGTCACCTTGATATTTAACATCATCGCGCTGCGCGTGGTGGAACGGTATCGGGAAGCCTATGACTGAGCTCTTGACCGCCACCTCAGAGGCCAAAGCAAAACGGCTCAACCAGCGCTACCACGCAGAGCGTCGGTTTAAGCTGTATGGACAAATTGCGATTGGAATCGCGGTCAGCTTTTTGGCGATTTTGCTGTTCTCAATCGGCAGCAAAGCGACTTCGGCTATTAGTCAGCACGTTCTCGTTCTCTCCATCGATCAACCCGAATTGGCAAGAGCGGGTGAGGTCACCGTATCGGATCTTAACATCGCCGTGCGCGAAGAATTGTTAGAAATCTTCCCAGATGCTGCCGCCGATCGCGGGGCTCGCGCCGATCTGTATGCGATGACAACTCGGCTCGCTGTCTTGCCGCTGGCCAGAACCGTCCAAAGCGAACCTGATTTGGCTAATCTGCCTCTCCGAACCCGGTTGGCTTTGTCGGACGATTTGGATCTCTATCTCAAAACCGAAATTCGCTCGCATCGACAGCGCGAGATCGGGAGGGCCGGGCGCTTATCCCAAAATACAGATGGCGTTTATCGCTTAACAGATGCCGGTCCGGACGGTTTTGCCAGTCTTCAGCCAGATCGCGTCGGAGCCGACGGCGCGGCTCAGGACATTTTGGTAAACCTGTCGGGCAGCTGGTTTGAACTTCTGGACATTTCGGGCGCCGCGCTGACGCTCAATCATCTTGCCGGGCCTCGTCCGACGCTCGGGGAACAAGCTGAGACGCCGATCAAAGCAACCTTGCTGTCCTCCGTTGGGGCAGATCGAAAAGTCTCCAATCGACAAATCGCTATGGCCCTGTTTCTGAAAGAGCAAGGCCTGATTGAACGTCGCTTCAATCGCAGCCTGTTTACAAACTCGGACAGCACATATCCGGAGCTGGCTGGCGCGGCCGCGGCAATCATCGGCTCATTGCTGACCATGATCGTCACTGCTGTCTTTGCCATCCCCGTCGGAATTCTCGCCGCGGTCTACTTAGAAGAGTTTGCGAAAAAATCCTTCCTGACCAGCGTTATTGAAGTGAACATCAATAATCTTGCGGCTGTGCCTTCGATCATTTTTGGGTTGCTGGGGGCCGCGGTCTTTCTCAACACGCTCGGTTTGCCGCGCTCAGTGCCATTTGTCGGGGGGCTCGTCTTAGGCCTTCTGGTGCTGCCGACCATCATTATCGCGGCACGCGCGGCGTTGAGATCGGTGCCGCCGTCTGTGCGCGATGCCGCCCTCGGATTGGGCGCTTCCCCGTCTCAGGCGGTCTTCCATCATGTCCTGCCGCTGGCCGCGCCAGGCATTTTGACAGGCGCAATCATCGCCATGGCCCGAGCCTTGGGTGAGACAGCCCCTCTCTTATTGATCGGCATGGTCGCCTTTATCAGTGAAGTACCGAATTCACCCAATGATGAGGCCACGGTTCTGCCCGTGCTTGTGTATAAGTGGTTCTCTGGCGCCGAGCGCGCTTGGGAGCCGATGACGTCGGCTGTGATTATTATATTATTGACGGTTTTGGTCTCGATGAACCTTGTTGCGGTCCTCCTGCGCCGCAGATTCGAACGGAGATGGTAGGCATGGCAGATACCGGCGCCGCTCAGACCTCACTCACACAATCGGGCTCCGCTATTGGCGGCGCAAAGATTGAATGCCGAGACATCAGCGTTCGATATGGCGAGAAGCCTGCGATTCAAGACATCTCGATGAAAATTCAGGACAAATCTGTAACCGCCCTGATCGGCCCGTCCGGATGCGGAAAATCGACCTTCTTGCGTTGTTTGAACCGGATGAATGACACCATTGAAGACGCTGTGGTCGAGGGTGAGATTTTGATGGATGGCGAGAACATCAACTCCAGTACCGTGGATCCGGTAACGCTACGCTCCAAAGTCGGAATGGTATTTCAAAAACCAAATCCGTTTCCGAAATCTGTTTATGATAATATCGCCTACGGTCCGCGGATCCATGGCCTGGCTGGATCAAAGTCGGACCTCGATAAAATCGTCGAAGTCTCGCTGCAAAAGGCAGGGCTTTGGGACGAAGTCAAAGATCGGTTGAATGCCGCAGGAACGAGCCTGTCCGGTGGGCAGCAACAACGTTTGTGCATCGCCCGCGCGATCGCCATCAGCCCTGAAGTCATTTTGATGGATGAACCGTGCTCGGCGCTCGATCCAATTGCGACGGCCCGGATCGAAGAGCTGATTGACGATCTGCGTCTGCGATACTGCATCATCATCGTCACGCATTCCATGCAGCAAGCGGCGCGCGTGTCGCAGAAAACCGCATTCTTCAACCTCGGCGAGTTGGTTGAGTTTGGAGACACGGAAATGATATTCACCAATCCTGACCAGCAACGGACACAGGATTATATTACGGGTCGGTTTGGTTAAGGGGATCAAATTTGGCTGGACCACAACACATTGTCAGCGCGTTTAGCGAAGAGTTGGATCAACTCTCGGGCGACATTTTGCGCATGGGGGGGTTGGCGGAGGCGATGATCCGTGATGCCTCGCGCGCCGTCGTGGCTCGCGACACCGCCCTTGCTGAGACCGTCATTGATCGCGATCGCGAGATGGATCGGTATGAGCAACAAATCGAACGCAAAGTGGTGCGTATGCTTGCGCTTCGCCAACCCATGGCGACGGACCTTCGCAACGTCATCGGTGCGATCAAATTGGCAGGCGGGATCGAACGCATTGGAGATTTGGCCAAGAATATTGCGCGGCGCAGTCTCGAAGTCGTCGACGTAGACAATCGAACCGCCTTGCGTGGAATTGAGCGGATGGGCCAAGCCGTATCGCGAATGCTACAAGTCGCCTTGGATGCTTATGCGCGCCGCGATCCCGAAACTGCCCTTAGCGTGCTTGAACAAGATGAAGACATTGATAGCCATTATAATGGCCTCCTGCGTTCAATGTTGGTCTTTATGTCGGAAGAACCCGATCAATTGCATGCCCGATCAAATTTCTTGTTCATTGTGAAGAACCTCGAACGGATCGGTGATCATTGCACCAATATCGCCAAAGTCGTTCATTTCATCGCCACCGGTGTGCAGGTGTCTGAAGTGCAAATTAAGGAAGACCAGAGCCGTCAGTAAGGAAGTCTGATCATGAAACCATTCATTGTTATCGCAGAAGACGAGCAAGCTGTTTCAGAGTTGCTACGCTACAATCTAGAGTCAGAAGGCTATGAGACGGCGATTGCCAGTGACGGCGATGAGGCCATGCTCCTCATCGATGAGCGCGTGCCAGATCTGATGCTCTTGGATTGGATGTTGCCGAAAATTTCGGGCATTGAGATTTGCCGCCGCGTTCGCACCCGGCAAGAGACCGCCAACCTGCCGATCATCATGCTCACAGCCCGCACCGAGGAAGCTGATCGAATTCGGGGCCTTGAAACCGGCGCCGATGATTATGTGACGAAGCCATTTTCGACCAATGAGCTGATGGCGCGAGTCAAAGCCGTGCTCCGCCGCATCCGCCCAGCCCTGATGGATGACAAGATCACCGTTGGCGACATTCAAATTGATCGCACGACCCATAGCGTCATGCGTTCAGGCCGCGATATCCACTTAGGACCGACAGAGTTCCGCCTGCTCGAATATTTTGCGCAGCATCCTGGGCGGGTCTTTTCGCGCGAGCAACTCTTGGACGGGGTATGGGGATCAGACGTCTATGTCGAAGCGCGCACGGTTGATGTGCATATTGGACGGCTCAGAAAAGCGTTGATGAGTGAAGGTGGAGACAATCCAATCCGGACCGTTCGCTCGGCAGGGTATTCTCTCCGCACCGATTAGAGCATGCGCAACAAAATTGCGCATTCTGTCAACTTTGAGCAAGTTTATGACGTGACAAGTGCATCATGAAGGCATAAGCACGCCAAAAATATTTGAGCGAGAGGTCTATCATGCGTATTGGGGTTCCGACTGAGATCAAAAAGCAGGAATTTCGGGTTGGATTGACCCCGGAAAGCGTCGGCGAATTGGTCCGCGCCGGGCATGATGTGTTCATTCAAGACGGCGCAGGCTTGGGGTCTGGATTCTCAAATGACGCCTATACAGATGTTGGGGCATGTATTGTTGCGGACGCAGATGCCGTCTTTGAGGCCGCAGACCTCATCATCAAAGTGAAAGAGCCGCAGCCGGAAGAAACCGCGCGTTTGAAACCTCATCACACGCTCTTCACCTATCTCCATCTCGCCCCAGACCCTGTCCAAGCAAAGGGCCTGATTGAAAGCGGATGTCTCGCCATCGCCTATGAGACGGTCACGGATCGCGACGGCCGCCTCCCCCTTCTCACGCCAATGAGCCAAGTGGCTGGGCGAATGGCGATGCAAGTCGCCGCCTGGGCATTGATGAAGACCAAACGCGGCCGAGGGGTGCTCCTGGGCGGTGTCCCGGGCGTGATGCCAGCCAAAGTGGTAATCATTGGCGGCGGTGTCTCGGGCTCAAACGCGGCAGAGATTGCGGTCGGCATGCGCGCCGATGTAACCGTCTTTGATCGTAATAATGCCCGCTTGGCGGAACTCGACGCGCAATTCAATGGCGCCGTAAAAACGATGTATTCTACGAAAGCCTCGCTCGACGCTGCAGTCCGCGAGGCGGACCTGGTGATTGGGGCCGTGTTAATTCCAGGGGCTGCGGCCCCGAAACTTGTGACACGCGATCAGCTCAAGCATATGCGCCCGGGCGCTGTCCTCGTGGACATAGCCATCGATCAGGGAGGCTGCTTTGAGACCTCAAAGGCGACCACGCACGAGGACCCGATCTACGAAATTGACGGCATCCTGCACTATTGTGTCGCCAATATGCCGGGTGCGGTGCCGCGAACCTCAACCTATGCCTTGAACAACGCGACCCTGCCCTTTGTGATGCAGATCGCCAAGCTCGGCGGGCGTGAGGCCTTGAACCAAAATCCGCATCTAGCCGAAGGCTTAACGGTTGCCGACGGCGCGATTGCGCACGAGCAAGTGGCGCGCGATCTCGGCATGGCGTTTAAACGCCCAGATTGGTTTCAAGGCTAGGGCGGCAGAGCGCCCTAAACTGTTTCAACCACGCGAAGGGCGGCAACCCGACCAATCGCTTCTTCCGCCTCGCTCATAATACGATCCACAATGTCTTTGACCGGCAAAATGTCTTTCACGCCGCCAGCGGACTGGCCCATCGCAAAGCACGATTTGGTCGCATCCAAACGGGTCTCATCTGTGACACCGCCGATGCCGCCAATCACGTCGGTTTGGACAGAGTGAACCGCCTGCATCGGGAAGGGCTGAATGTCATCCGGACGACTTTCCCAATCCAGAATGTAATCATTGGTCCGGCATCGCATGGGTTTGCCGGAATAACAGCGCGTGCGGGTCGTGTCCGTATCCCCGGCGCCGACCACCGTTTCTTTATAAGTCTGCGCGGCATGAGCTTCGGCGGATGCAATAAAACGGGTGCCCATCCAGACCCCGACAGCGCCAAGCGACAATGCCGCTGCAAGGCCTCGGCCATCATAGATTCCACCAGCCGCGACAACAGGAATATCAACCGCCTCCACCGCTTGTGCAACGAGCGGCAGGGTCCCAACAAGACCCGTATGACCGCCGCCTTCACCGCCCTGCAAAATGACTGCGTCGCAGCCCGCCTGTTCAGCTTTAATAGCGTGCTTCACAGCCCCGCCCACGACCATCACCTTCACGCCCGCATCTTTGAGCTTTTTCATGATCGGCAGAGGCACACCAAGGCCGGCAACAAAGCTATCTGCGCCGCCTTCGATGATCACATCGACGCTTTTTTCAAGACTCGCCGGGTCCGCCGCGAGCAAATCGACCCCAAAAGGTTTGTCCGTGAGCTCTTTGACGCGGGCCATTTGACTGGCAATGAAATCAGGAGATGTGCCGGCCATTCCGAGCACGCCATACCCGCCAGCATTGCACATAGCCGCTGCAAGCTCGGCGTAAGACACCCCGCCCATACCGGCCAACATGATTGGATGCTTGGTGCCTAGAAAGTCGCACAGTGGGGTGTGAATTCCCATGAAATCCTCCTGTTTTACTGCCCGTTAGCGGGGCAACCTTGCGGCAAGACAAGGCATTCCCATGGGGAAATTAATACGGAATCGGTCATATGCATTTGGACTCTGCAAATCAGCGCCGATTCCACTATGCTCACGGTGCGCCAATAAGGCGTGTCTTCTAGAGGGGAAGAGACAATGAGTACTAAACTCTGGATTGCGGCTATCGCCGCTGTCGGCCTCACTGCTTGTAATGCCGCTGAAGAAGCAGCGGAAAATGCAGCTGAAGCCGTCGAAGAAGCTGCCGAAGCGACCGTAGAAGCCGCTGGCGATGCGGCCGAAGCCACAGGCGAGGCCGTCGAAGAAGCTGTAGATGCAACTGAAGAAGCTGCGGGCGACGCGATGGACGCCGCTGGCGAAATGGCTTCCGACGCCGCTGAGGCCACAGGTGATGCTGTTGAAGCTGCCGGTGACATGGCAACCGAAGCTGGCGACGCTGTCGCTGACGCAACGGGCGATGCGATGGATGCGGCCGGCGAAATGGCCAGCGATGCTGGTGATGCCGTCGCCGATGCGGCAGGTGACGCCATGGACGCTGCCGAGGAGATGGCGACAGATGCGGTCGAGACCGTTGAAGACGCTGTTACTGAAGCAGAAGAAACTGTCGAAGAAGAGACGACTCCATAAGCCTCATTCTTAGATTCAAATCAGAAAGGCCCTGTCGGAGTGACAGGGCCTTTTTTTTGATTTCGCAAAGAGGCGTACGTTTAAAAAATGGCGTAACCGCCATCGATGATTAGCGTTGTGCCTGAATGGTATTTTGAAGCATCACTGGCGAGGTAAACGGCCATGCCGCCAAAGTCCTCGGGCTCTCCCCACCGCCGGATTGGCACGCGTGAGATCACTTTCGTGGTGAACACATCATTGTCCTGCGCCAATTGGGTCATATCGGTTGCAATCCAGCCCGGCAGAATCGAGTTGGCGCGAATGCCATAGCGGCCGTGCTCGACAGCGATCCCACGGATCATGGCCGGTAGTCCGCCTTTGGTCGCGGCATAAGCTTGGTTGCGCGCTGCGCCTTCGACCCCAGCCAGCGAAGCGACGCCAACGACAGAACCGCCCGGATCGCCCGCTTTCGCGCGTTCGACCATGTGTTTGACGCTCTCGCGCAGAGTCCAAAACGCGCCTTCCATGTTCACAGCCATGTTTTTGCGCCAGATCTCTGTGGTCATCTCGACAAAGCTTGGGGCGCCAAAACCAACGCCTGCATTCGCGAAACAGCTATCAATGCGCCCCATGCTGGAGACGACATCCGCGGTCGCATCGATCACCGCTTGTTCGTCAGAAACATCAACCTCCCAGGCTTTGACCTCGCCAGCCCCCAAGCCCGAAAGCGCTTCCACCGCTTTGGCATTCGCGTCGGCTTTGCGTCCCCAGACTGCAATGCTGGCATTAGAGGCGGCGAGCGCCTGCGCCATGCCAAGGCCGATGCCGCGATTTCCGCCGGTCACCAAAGCCACTTTTCCGCTCAAATCAAAAGGCGCATATGCCATGTCTGGGATCTCCCTATCTGTTGTTTCCCTCTCAGTTGAGGGCGTGACCATAGGGAAGGCAAACTGAATCTAGAAGCGATCGATTCCGGCAAACGAATGATCAATCGTACGTAGCCGATTACGGCGCTTGGACGAATGCGGCACGATAAAGGTTAGGCGTTGTCGATCGCGATCCACCTGGAGCCGCATATGCTGTAAGAGGTCCATGCCGATCACCATCATTGGCTCATCCGCGAATCCCAATTCATCGAACAGATCTGTGTTAAGCACTGGAAATTTAAACTTTGCGATCCGGTTGCGCCCGAAATCAAATCTTCGAAAAATATATACGCTCGCGATTTGATTTGTCAGATCGCTGCCGCGCATGCGCTGGGTGTCTTCGAGGGACAAAGTGGCGCGGGCTTGCTGGGCAAAAATTGGATTGGCAAAGCTGACATCCGCCCCCGTATCGATCAGGGCCTTGCCCCTCACGCCATTAACTTTGACCTCGATAAAGATGAGCCGCTGTTCAGTTGTATACTCGACGGTCGATCTACGCCCTTGTCGGACACGCTTCGGGCGACCGTCATAAACATGCACCCGGTCGTTTATGAAATCAAAGTCGATAACGTTCTCGTCGAAAACCGAGATCGGAATGACGCTTTGATTGACGGGAAATCGGTCGGTAGGATTCACAGCAACGCGAAGGCCCGACCAGCGCATCGACCCGACAGAGAGCTTCTCCAGGCGCGTGGTCGGATAAAGCTTTTGACCGCCAATGCCGAGAATGAGCGTTTCCCCCGCTTTGGACGGGTCAATCGCGTCATCATCGATGAGTTGATGGTCGATCAAGGCAATCGTCGCGCCTGTGTCCAAAAGGGCCGTCGTGTTGACGCCGTTAATGTTCACCTCCGCCATAGGCCGATTGTCAGAGACAAGATTGAGCACCAAGGATTCCCGTTTTCGCGAAGCATCGGCAACAGAAAGGCTCAGGGCAATTGCCGCAAGGATTACCCAGAATAAGAGGCGCCAAACCCGGCGCTGAGTCCGAAACTCTATGTCCGCCATGAAGGCATTATGCCACAAATGTCACAATTTAGGAAAAGGTCTCTTCTGGCACCACATTTTTGAGGGCGCCGCCGCTCAGAAAGGCAGACAAATTCTCTAAGAAAATTCGATCGGTGCGGATCATCGATTGTTCGGTGAGCGCGGCAATGTGCGGCGTTAGTGTAATCGCAGGATGGGTCCAAATCGGATTGTCTGAGGATAAGGGTTCTTCGCGCACCACGTCCAAATAGGCCTGCGCCGGGCGTCCTTGATCGAGTGCCTCGAGCAAAGCGGCTTCATCCACCAAGCCGCCGCGGCCGACATTGACGAGCAAGCTCCCCGGCTTCATCGCCGATAAGAACGCCGCGTCGACTGTGTCTTCCGTCTCGTCAGTCAGCGGGAGGGATAATAAGACCACATCAATGCCGGGCAAAACATCACGCACTTCAGCTGGCGTGATGACATGATCGGCGGCGTCAGAGGCACCGCCACTGCGACGCACGCCGGTCACTTGCGCGCCTAAAGCCTTAAGACGCTGCCCACAGGCTTGGCCAATTGAACCAAACCCCAGAATAAGCCAGTGCGAGCTGCTAATTTCGCGAAACTCTAAGCGTTTCCACGCCTGGGCAGCCTGCGCGGCGCGGCGCTCGCGCCCACCTTGGAAGAAATCCAATCCCGCCCAGACGACCCATTCAGCGATGGCGTCAGACTGCTCGTGACTGCCCGTAAACACGCGCGCTTTCTTGCCAGTGGCTTGGATCATTGGATGCTCGGTCCCAGCGGCTGAGGATTGGAACCAATCGAGCTGGTTCAGCCCAAATAGGGTCGTGAAATAAGTCATTACGGCCGGGCTATAATACGCATCCTGCGTTCCATAGGCGATTGCCGCGCTCGCCTCACTCTCGCCCCAAGGTTGCTTCAGATGTCCTTCATCATCCAAGACTAAGGGTGAAATCTGGTCTTTATAAGCCTTTAACGCGGTCTCGATTCGGGCAAAGGATTTAGCATGTATCAAAAGCTGTCGCATCGTTCGCTCCTCGCGGCTGCTGGGATCGCTGTGACAGCGGTCATGTTTGCAGCTCCCGTACAGAGCCAGAGCCGCGTTCCGTCCCAAGATTACTTTCGGGATGTCACAGCACTGGCAGAAGTTTTAGGCAAGGCCCATGCGATCCGAGTGACCTGTAATGGGCAAAACGATCAGTACTGGCGAACCTATATGTTGCGCTTGTTAGAATTAGAGGCGCCATATCAAGGCGGTCTGCGTCGCTCTTTGGTCAATGGCTTCAATGCTGGGTTTTCTTGGGGCAGCGATCTCCATCCTGTGTGCGACGGCAATGCCGTAAACGCGGAAAAAGCCTATGCTGCCGAAGGTCGCGATTTGTCAGCGAAGCTGGTGCAAGCCAACATTCCGGGCGCGATCCCGCTTACCAGGCGCGAGCGCTAATCCTCACGCTTCACGCGCGCCTGACCGCGTCCCAAGGCCAGAGCCTTAATCGCGCCGCGAAACGTTCTGACTTCTTGAGTGGTCCAATTGCCGCGAATGAAGGCGTTGCGAATATTGGTTTTCATAAGCGGGGTTTTGTCCGGCGGATAGAAATAACCCGCGCGCTCCAATTCGGCCTCCAGATGTTCAAACATCCGGATCAAGTCTTCTTTTGGAGCTGGCGGTTCCACCCCCGCTTTTTCGCCTTCCCAGCGTCCGACCGACCCTTGACCCTCTCCCCAATAAGAACAAAACACGCCAACCGCCTGAGCGAGATTGAGAGAGGCGAATTGAGGGTTCACCGCATAGGTTAGAATGACATCTGCCAGCCCGACAATCTCGCTTGGTAGTCCATGATTTTCGGCTCCGAACAGAACGCCGGTCTTGAGGCCCCGCGACTGGATAAGTTCGATGCTTTCCGTCGGTCCCACAACGGGCTTTTCCATGCCGCGTGGGCGGGCTGTGGTGGCAAGTAAGAGCCCGAGATCTGCAATGGCCTCTTCGATGGTTTCAAACGTCGAGACAGAAACGCCCGCCTCAAACGCACCCGCAGAGAGCGGATCGGCCGCCGGATTGGGCCACCCATCCCGCGGCGCAATCAGACGCAACTCAGTCAGTCCAAAATTCAGCATAACCCGCGCGGCGGAGCCGATATTTTCACCGAGTTGTGGCCGGTGGAGGAGAATGATTGGAAGCGTCGTCGCCATGCCCGTCCCATGGCTTAGTCGCTCCCGATCGTCAATTGATCGAGGTGGATTTGATTTTTTGTGAACCAGTCCGCGGCCTCGCACGTACGGAGAGTATTAGACGAAAGTCTATACTCGCCTTTGGAGTTCAGAATGAGCCTGATGATTTTGATTGCTGCGACTCTAACTGCGATGCTCGCCGCGCATCAAATCAATCAACGGTTCTGGCCTCGCCGCCATGGCGAAATTCGCCCCTCCTCCGCCTGGCTTATTCTCGGAACCGGCCTCACCGTCTTTTTTGGCACATTTGCGTTTTGCTGCGTCAACGAAGCGATCCCATTCCTGGCCGTGTTTACAATCGCGATCGCGGCAGGCGGCTTGGCGATGGTCGGGTTCTACTTCCACAAGAGGGTCATGTTTCGTCGCCGCGCCTTGTATGAAGTGAAACGCGGCCGCGTGACCACGGGTGTCCCATACGTTTGCGCCTGGCAGTGCCAACTCGGTGAGAACATCGAGCGCGATGGCATCATCATTCAAGGCGTTGGCGCGCGAACCTGGTCGATCCCCGGTGCCACCTCCCGCCAGGCTTTGAGCGAAGCGCTTTGGTGCTTGAAAGATGCCGGCGTAAAGCTTCCTGAGGAAGACGCCTTGGTCCAACGCTTCGGAATCACACCAGCGATGATCGAAGGCGCGGCGCGTTAGTCTGCGTTTTCACGCAATTCTCGACGGCGCATGGGCATTGAGTCGATGAGCGCATAAAGCTCGGTCGCGTCTGGAAATGTATCTCGCCAAGTCATCTTAATCGATCCGTCCAGTCCGATCAGATCGACATAATTCTGTGTCGGTTTGCACGGCGCTTGGGAAGCTACACGGCGAAGTTCGTTCGCCAAGCTTTCAGAGACCTCATTCCCATTTAGAAAATACTCAGGGACGCGGTCGGCCGTCTGCGCAATCAATACAAGGCGCCGTTCCTGACCCTCGAGCGAAGCAACAAGCGCGCGCGCCGGTTCAACAAACCGCTTTTGCGCACCGTCTACCGGCTGTTCGCAAACCACCAAGTACCGATACGTATTGAACGCAAATGATTGCGCTGAAACGCTTGGGGACGAGACGCAGCTCAGAAATACTGCCGTGCATATGCAAATAAGTCTCACCAGTTTCCTAAGTCCTTTTGACGCCGCCCGCAGACCTGCTATAGGCCCTCGCAAACCGATACAGGCAAAGGAATATTTCACATGGCAAAGATCAAGGTCGAAAATCCGATCGTCGAGATGGATGGCGATGAGATGACCCGCATCATCTGGCAGATGATCAAGGACCAACTCATTCTCCCCTATCTCGATATTGATCTGAGATATTACGATCTCTCGATCCAAATGCGCGATGAAACCGATGACCAGATCACCATCGACGCGGCGAATGCGACCAAAGAGTTTGGCGTCGCAGTAAAATGCGCAACCATCACGCCCGATGAAGCGCGCGTGGAAGAGTTCGATCTTAAGAAAATGTGGCGCAGCCCGAACGGCACAATCCGTAACATCCTCGGCGGCGTGGTCTTCCGCGAACCCATTGTGATCAACAATGTACCGCGTCTCGTCCCAGGTTGGACTCAACCGGTCGTGGTTGGTCGTCATGCCTTTGGCGACCAGTACAAGGCGACGGATTTCCTCGTCCCGGGCGCCGGTAAGCTAACCATGAAATGGGAAGCGGCTGATGGCTCTGCGAGCGAAGAGTTTGAAGTCTTTGACTTCCCTGAAGCCGGCATTGCCATGGGCATGTACAATCTCGACGCCTCGATCCGCGATTTCGCCCGGGCCTGTTTCAATTATGGTCTGCAGCGCAAATGGCCGGTCTACATGTCGACCAAGAACACCATCCTGAAAAAGTATGATGGGCGGTTCAAAGACCTCTTCCAAGAGATCTTCGACGCTGAGTTCAAAGACGCCTTCGCTGAGTTTGGCGGCACCTATGAGCACCGCCTCATCGACGACATGGTCGCAGCAGCGATGAAATGGTCGGGCGGCTATGTCTGGGCCTGTAAGAACTATGATGGCGACGTGCAGTCAGACACCGTGGCGCAAGGCTACGGCTCGCTTGGTCTCATGACCTCGGTTCTGATGACCCCAGATGGCAAAACCGTTGAAGCTGAAGCGGCCCACGGCACCGTCACGCGTCACTATCGCAACCACCAGAAAGGCGAAGCGACCTCAACCAACTCAATCGCGTCCATCTTCGCCTGGACCCGTGGTCTTCAGCATCGTGGCCGTATGGACAACACACCAGAGGTCACTGAGTTTGCCCAGAAGCTGGAAGAAACGATCATCAAGACGGTCGAGCGCGGTCAGATGACCAAAGACTTGGCGCTCCTGGTCGGACCAGAGCAAGAGTGGTTGACCACCGAAGGCTTCCTCAACGCGGTCGGTGAGAACTTCGAAAAAGAAATGTCTGCGGGATAGGTCAGCAGTCGAAATATGGCACTTGGGATCACCATACGACCAGCCGTTCCGGGCGATGAAATCGCGCTCGGAATGGTGGGGTCGGCCACATTTCTGGAGAGCTATTCAGAAACGATCCCAGGTCCCGATCTTATCTCGCATTGCCAAACGCAACACTCACCAGAGGTCTATAGAGGGTACATCACCTCGAATGACCCCAATTACGCGTGCTGGATTGCCGAGTCTTCGGCCACGAAAGCCCCGATAGGGTATGCCGTAACGAGCGCGGTCGAAGCGCCGACGGAAGGGCGGCCCGGCGATATTGAGCTCAAGCGGATCTACGTTTTTTCCAAATATCATGGCACAGGGACCGGGCGCGATTTGATGGTGCGATCCCTACAGCACGCGCGTGAAATCGGTGCGAAGCGCATGCTGCTTGGGACCTATGATCAAAATCATCGCGCCGTCGCTTTTTATCGCCGCGCGGGCTTTGAGAAAGTTGGTGAGCGACGCTTTCAAGTCGGCAATCAAATTTTCGACGACATCGTCATGGCCATCACGCTCTGATGGATTGCTTGCAGCCTGGTCTGCGAGACAATCCCCGCTGAGAAATGAAAACGGGCCAGAGCTGCGACTCTGACCCGCCTCCTTTTTCCTCAATTCAGGGCAATTGAGGGCTGCTGATTGAGCTACGGAGGGATCGCCCTCAATCAACAGAACTGGTGTGGATCACCTTGCCTAATTGCGGCGATCGCGCCGGTCCTCTCGTCGATCTTGGATGTTTTCCAAGCGATCGACACGATCTTCGAGCCGATCGAGAGGTCCATTATTGACGGCCAAATCGCGTCGGTCTTCCCGGCGATCGATTTTATTCTCACGGCGATCAATGCGATCTTCGATTCGGTCCAAGCGTGAGCCTTGCTCGATCACGCCGCGGCGTTCCAGTCGGTCGAGGCGATTATCGAACCGTTCAAAGCGTTCAGCGGGTCCCGCCAGAGCGACCGGCGCGGCCATGGCAGCCACTAAAGCAACAGTCATCAATTTGATCATGCGTTCCTCCATTTTGTGTTCGCATGAGAGGTCAAACGCACGAACCACGATATTCCGTCGAAAAAAATACAATAAAATCAATTATGAATGACCGTTCAGGAATCTCCCCTTCCCATTCGATCCGCGAACACGCAGACTGATTGCTTACCTTTTCGCGGATGGGAGTAGCGACATGGTGGGGACCAACAGATGATCCGAAGTGTTCTGAGTGGCTTTTTCTTGGTCAGTTTAATGTCCGCCTGTGTGAGCACGGAGCCCACAAATGAGTGGGCCTCCATCTTTGATGGCGAGACCTTATCCGGCTGGACCCCGAAAATTACCGGGCAGTCTTTGGGGCAAGATGAGCGCGGCATTTTCTCAGTAAATGATGGCGTGCTCCGGGTCTCCTACGATCAGTACGAAACGTTTGAGAATACGTTTGGGCACCTTTATTTCGACGAGTCCTTATCCGACTATCGCCTACGCTTTGAGTATCGCTTTGTCGGCGCGCAAGCTGTTGGCGGTCCCGCATGGGCATTCATGAACAGCGGCGTGATGGTCCATGCGCAGGCGCCCGAGACCATGGCTATAGATCAAGCCTTTCCAATCTCAGTCGAAGCGCAATTGCTCGGTACCTCCTCAAAAACCCCGGATCGGACCACTGCGAATATTTGTACACCCGGTACCCACATTACCATTGAGGGCGCCTACACCACCCAGCACTGCATCAACTCGGTCACTCTGGCCGCGCCATCTGATGCCTGGGTCAGATTTGAAATCGAGGTCCGAGGCGGAACCTTGATCCGCCTATTCATTGAAGACGAAGAGGCTTTTACGCTTTCCGATCCAGTCTATGACACAGACGATGCTGACGTTCAGCGCCTCAATCAGCAAGGCGATCTGAATACGGGTTATTTCGCGTTACAGGCGGAAAGCCATCCAGTTGAGTTTCGCAAGATCGAACTGATGCGGCCTGATTAATCGACGAGATCGATCCGGTAGCTTTCGATTACCGTATTTGCGAGCAGTTTCTCGCACATATCTTTGACGCGGATCTCTGCATCCGCTTCAGAGACGCCTTCGAGATCAAGCTCAATCACTTTGCCGATACGCGCCCCGGCCACCTCATCAAAACCCATGCGCCCGAGGGAGTCGGCGACCGCTTTGCCTTGCGGGTCAAGCACACCAGGTTTTAGGCCAACATGGACAATCGCTTTCATGGGAATCGCGCTCCGCTAATTGAGTCGCGCCCCCTGTATCGTAATCTGCGTCCTATCGGAAGACCAGATAGGCGA
Source organism: Henriciella sp. (assembly GCA_965279045.1). Taxonomy (GTDB): domain Bacteria; phylum Pseudomonadota; class Alphaproteobacteria; order Caulobacterales; family Hyphomonadaceae; genus Henriciella. Next base: position 108,195 of record CBDIHJ010000048.1, read on the forward strand.
TAGCGGCGGCAATCACTGCCAATCCCCCTAAAGCAAACGGCATCGCTTGCATTCGGCGCATCATTTTGATGCGGGTTTGAAAGTCGGCGCGATCGTTTACATTCGGAAAAGGTCGTTCAGGGATAGGCTTTTCAAGGAAGGCGCAGAGCGGACCCCACCCTTCTTTCGGATGGAAGACGAGCAAACGATCGTCCGAAAAAGCAGCCTTCACATCGGCTTCGTGTTGTTCGAACGCTCGGCGCGCGGCGTCTTTATCCTCGAACGCTCCCCCAAAAATGCGGTTCCAGATGGTTCCATACGTCATTTCTTTGATCTTGCGCGCCTTAGGCACGAATAAGAGCCAGTCCGGAATGCCCTTGCTCACGGGATAAATTGTTTCGCTGGCACTTTCGTACCAGGAGTCAAAACTGCGAGTTGTCAAAATGATCTTGGCGTTCGGATAGTGCTCAGCCAATTCTCGCCAATATCCGGAAGAGGGAAAGTCTACGCTGGCCTGGAAGCCTTCGAACACATCGTCCCAGTCGGGGGGCTCGCCTTGTGAGATGCGATGCCAGGCATCGAGCTGCTTCTCACTCGGAAACACTTCCATCATGTGATGGCATTTGTCATAGCCGAGGTGTTCGAGCGCCGCCTTCATGGACAGCGTGCCGGTGCGGCCAAAGCCTGCGCCTATAACTTGTAATGCCATTCAAACCTCTCCCCTGAACGGGAGGAGGCTACTTCTGAGGTCCGCTAAAGTCTACAATTTCAGCGCCTTGGCCGGACTCCTTGATGATACCGAGGCGTCTGGCCACTTCAGAATAGGCTTCCGTGACCCCGCCGAGATCGCGACGGAACCGGTCTTTGTCGAGCTTCTCATTGGTCTCAAGATCCCAAAGCCGACAGCTGTCCGGGCTGATCTCGTCAGCGAGGATCACGCGCTGCATATCATTCTCGAAGAACCGCCCGAACTCGAGCTTGAAGTCCACCAGCTTGATCCCGACGCCAGCGAATAGACCGGACATGAAATCATTCACTCTCAGCGAGAGCGCAATCAGCTCATCCATTTCATGCGGCTGAGCCCAGCCGAACGCCGCGATGTGTTCTTCAGAAACCAGAGGATCCCCCAGCGCGTCGTCCTTCAAACAGAACTCGACAATCGCCCGCGGCAATTGGGTGCCTTCCTCAATACCAAGCCGTTTAGACATTGTCCCAGCCGCAACATTGCGGACAATCACTTCTAATGGGATGATCTCGACCTTCTTCACCAATTGCTCGCGCATGTTCAGGCGTTTGATGAAATGGTTTGGAATCCCAACACCACCGAGGCGGGTCATGATAAACTCGGAAATCCGATTATTCAGAACGCCTTTACCGTCCAAAACCGCCTTTTTCTCTGCATTGAAGGCGGTCGCATCGTCTTTGAAATACTGGATCAGCGTGTTGGGTTCAGGGCCCTCATAGAGGATCTTCGCCTTGCCCTCATAGATCATTCGCTTGCGTGACATCGCGCTATTCCTTTAGCGTCTTTCGGCAGGCCGACTCGCTGCCCCTCTCCGTCAGGCGCCCCCCTTACGCCAATCAGGCGAATTAGGCAAAAGGCTTCTTGCACCCAACCCCTAAGCGCCCCTATATCAGCAGCGAAAATGGAACATCCTGCAACAAGGTTAGACACATATGTCCGGATTTGATGATCGTAAGCGCGGCGAAGAAGCAAAATACGCGATGGACGAGGCCACTGAGTTCAAAGTGATGGCCCGCCGGAACAAGCTTTTGGGCTTGTGGGCGGCAGAGCTGATGGACCTGCACGGCGAAGAGGCAGACGCCTATGCGAAGACCGTTGTCCTATCTGATCTCGAAGAACCCGGCGACGAGGATGTGTTCCGCAAAGTGCGGGGCGATCTTGAAAAAGCCGGTGTCGAACGCACCGACTCGCGGATCCGCGACCATATGGCAGAATTGCTGCCCGTCGCCCGTGAGCAAGTTATGAAAGAAGCGGAGTAAAGCCCATGTCAGAAGACGTACAGACCTCCATCGATAATGCCGTCAAAGGCAATGATGTGCTGCTCTTTATGAAAGGCACCCCCACTTTCCCGCAATGTGGCTTTAGCTCTGTTGTCGTCCAAGTTCTGGACTATCTCGGCGTCGAGTATCAGGCTGTGAACGTGCTCGAAAACCAGGACGTTCGGGAAGGCATCAAAGCTTACTCAGACTGGCCGACCATTCCTCAGCTTTACGTCAAAGGCGAGTTTGTCGGCGGCTGCGACATCGTCAAAGAGATGTTCGAAGCGGGCGAGCTAAAAGAGTATATGACGGAAAAAGGGATTGAGATGGAAGCGGCCTAATGCGCCGTCATCTCGAACCTGGACCGGACCACCCGATCTCAATCGAGGCAAAACAAGCGCCCGTCAGCGTCCTGCTGGCGGGCGAACCTGTTTTGTCTGCGCCGACCTATTTCGAGCTTCGCGAAGCGACGTATCCAGCCGTGGCTTATATTCCGCGCGATCAGGTCGATATGTCCCGTCTCGAGCGCTCTGATCATACGACCTGGTGTCCTTATAAAGGGGAAGCAGCCTATTATCATTTGCGCGCTCAAAACGGCACCCTGATCGAGAACGCCATCTGGACCTACGAGACGCCTTTCCCGGCGGTCGAAGCCATTAAAGAGGCGCTGGCGGTCTATCCCGATAAAGTTGACGCCATCGAGCTTGGTTGATCATGACGCCGACCCTCATTCTGGGGCCGCGCCCAGGGAAAAAATCGAAAGACAGCATCAAAGCACTTGGCGTGACTGACATTGTCTCGCTGCTTTCCGTCCGCGAACAAGCCAGCTCCATCGAACGGATCGCAAAAGCCATTGGCGCGACCTGGCACCATTTTCCCGTCAATGGCGGCCATCTCGACACGTTGCAAGACGTCTCTGTGGCCCAATTATTCTTACTGCACGACACCATCGCCCGAGAATCAGACGCCCCGATCCTCTACCTCCACTGTTCGGCTGGTATCCACCGCACAGGCTTCACGGCCTATTTGCTGCTCAGATATCGCGGCTTGAACCCTGACCAGGCTCTGGTCGAGTTGGGGACCCTGCGCGCGGTGACCCTTGAGCAAGTCGGCGAAGACCGGATTGCGCTTGCAGAATCCAAATTTCGCGACTGGCAAACCGCTTAAACGGCGAAGAAAAACAAATAGATACAGGCGATGAGCGGCAACAGACCCATGGCGAACATGGTGCGGATGAACTTGTAATGCGCGACCCAGCCATCGATCTTCGCATCGCCGCTCTCGCGCGACTCTGTCTCGAGATCGATCCAATCATGCTTTTTTCGAAACGTGTCTGAGACGATGTATTGGTCGAGCGTGCCCTCGAAAAAGCGATGCCCGAAATAGAAGCTGATCGAATAGGAAATAATGCCGAGCATGACGATGATCAGCCAACCGACCCAGCCCATGCCGCCGCCGTCTTCAATTTGCGCCCAGAACGCGCCCGCGGTCAGCAGTCCAATCGGTGCTGTGGCGAGGACGATTGTCCATAATCGCTTTCGATTTGGCGCACGCGTCTCCTCAGCCATCACGAAGGCTCCTTTTCAAAGCGACGTTCAGCGTATAACAGCGCGGGCATGACGACCACCCTCGACCGCCCCGCTCCGATCAAACCTGACGCGATCCCAAAAGTCGGCATCGTCTCACTTGGCTGCCCGAAAGCGCTCGTGGATTCCGAACGGATCGTTACCCGTTTGCGCGCCGAAGGTTATCAGATCAGCCCAGATTATTCCGGTGCGGACCTAGTGCTCGTCAATACGTGCGGGTTCCTCGATAGCGCCCGCGAGGAGAGCCTGGACGCGATCGGTGAAGCGATTGAAGCGAATGGCAAGGTGATCGTCACCGGGTGCCTCGGCGCCGAGCCGGATGTCATCGAAAAAGCACATCCAAAGGTCCTCGCCGTCACCGGACCGCATCAATATGAGCAAGTGATGGACGCGGTACATACGCACCTGACCCCGCCTCATAATCCACACACAGACTTGGTTCCAGAAAGCGGCCTGCGCCTGACGCCTCGCCACTATGCCTATTTGAAGATTTCCGAAGGTTGCAACAATCGCTGCACGTTCTGCATCATTCCAAAACTGCGGGGGGACTTGGTCTCTCGCCCCATCCATCATGTGCTGATCGAGGCCGAACAGCTGATCAAAGCTGGCGTCAAAGAACTTCTCGTGATCAGCCAAGACACCAGTGCTTATGGTCAAGATGTGCGCTATGCGCCGCAGACCTGGAAAGGCGAGGATTATGAAACCCGCTTCTTAGACCTTGCGCGCGGACTTTCCTCGCTCGGGGTTTGGACACGGATGCATTACGTTTATCCTTACCCGCACGTCGACAAAGTCATCCCACTTATGGCGGAGGGTGCGATCACGCCTTATCTCGACATCCCGTTTCAGCATGCGAGCGCCAATGTGCTGAAAGCAATGAAACGCCCTGCCAAACAAGACCGCGTACTCGAGCGCATTCAGCAATGGCGACGCGACGTGCCGGATTTAGCCATCCGCTCGACCTTCATTGTTGGTTTTCCTGGCGAAACCGATGAAGACTTCGAGATCCTGCTCGACTTCATCCGAGAAGCTAAAATCGACCGAGCCGGTTGCTTTAAGTATGAGAATGTCGCGCACGCCGACAGCCGCGCCTTAGACGACCATTTGCCGGAAGACGTCAAAGAAGAACGCTGGCACCGCTTCATGGAAACGCAAGCAGAGGTCTCGGCGGCCCGCGCTGCCGCTCAAATCGGAACCACTCAGGACATCATCGTCGACGGACCAAGCGATGAAGCGGGCGAGTACCTTGCTCGCTCAAAAGCCGACGCGCCGGAGATTGACGGGGTGGTTTATGTAAAGTCGGCGCAGGCTTTGAGTCCCGGTGACATTGTCTCAGCAAAGATCTCCGATGCCGATGCTTATGACTTGTACGGGCACGTGCTATAGTTTCCCAAAACACATCTTTGGGGAGAGGACATGAGGTCGAAACTAATTTTGGCGGGGCTTTTAGCACCGGCCCTTGCGCTCGCGACGAACGCTCAAGACGCCGTGCCATTCGCGCAGGTCGAAACACCCGTCGATGCCGACGCAATCGCGCTCTATGACGGTGAAGCGCCTGGATCAGAAGCCTCTGACCTTGAAGAAATCTGGCGCGACTTCGGAACGGAGCGCTGGGCCACCAATGTCACAACCCCAACCCTTTTGCCGGTCTTACCGGACGATCCCGAGGCGACGCGTGCCGCGGTCTTGGTGATCCCGGGCGGTGGGTTTCAGTTCGTATCTATGGACAATGAGGGCTACCCAATCGCCGAGTGGCTCGCTGAGCAAGGCGTGGCAGCTTTTGTTCTCAAGTATCGGACCATGACGACCCCAGACACAGCAGAAGGCTTTGCTGAGCACATGCGGATCCTCTGGGCGCCGCAGCCAGGCGATCCGCAAATTGATGTGACGCAAGGTATTCCGCTCGCGGTTGCCGATGCACAGGCCGCCCTCAAACTGATGCGCAATAGGAGCGAGGAGTGGGGCTTCGACTCAGACAAAATCGGTGCACTCGGCTTCTCGGCTGGCGCAATCACGGCGCTCGCGATGACGAGCTTAGATGCCGAGGAAGCGCCCAAGCCTGATTTTCTCGGATACATTTACGGTCCCATGACCGCGGTTGAGGTGCCTCCCAATGCGCCGCCAATGTTTGCTGCGCTGGCGGCTGATGACACCCTTTTCGCGGGTCAAGGATTCGGCCTGGTCGAAGCCTGGCAAGCCGCCGGCGTACCGGTTGAGCTACACTATTATCAATCCGGCGGACACGGGTTTGGCAGCTATAAACGCGGCGTGCCCGCTGATGATTGGTTTGACCAATTCACTCGATGGATGACGACGCAAGACCTGCTCACGCCGCCCGCCAAGGACGAGTAATTACTCCTCGCTAAAGACGTCTTCTAAGAATTCCGCCTGGGCGCGGTAATAGAACAATCGGTTCGACAGCTTGCGCCATCCATGGCCCTCATCCTCGATGCGGATATAGGGCGCGTCGATGCCGTTCGCTCGCAGCGTCTTCACCATCACTTCGGTCTCATAAATGTCGATCCGCGGGTCCATCACGCCATGCGAATAAAGCACCGGTACCTTGATCTGATCCGCCAAACGGATCGGCGAATTCTCGGTATAATAATCGATCCATTTCTGCTCGCGAATGTCGCCATATTCGATACGGTCTGAGGCTTTCAGACCGGGCGAGGCGATTTGCAAAGCGGTCACCCAATCGGCGACCCCAAACAAGCTAACGCCCGCTGAGAAGGAGTCCGGGTAGAGTGCGAGGACCGCATTCACCATGTAGCCACCATAGGAGCCGCCTGCGACGGCGGCGCGGTCCATATCCACCCGACCATCTTCGCGAAGATAGGCCGCCATATCGATGAGATCTCGGACACTGTCGCGGCGGTTTTCTTGGTCATCCAGCGTGACATAGGTCCGGCCAAAGCCGGTTGAGCCGCGGACATTGGGTTCAAAAACGGCGATGCCACGATCGACATGATACTGCACCACGGCATCGAACGTTGCCATCGATTGCGCCGTGGGCCCGCCATGCACAATGAACAGGACTGGCGGCGGACCGTCGCCCGTGTGCGAGGTCTCGTCCGGCAAATAGAGCAAGCCTTGTAGCTCGACCCCATCGCTGGCTGGAATACGAATGCTTTCAGGGCGCACGAACCGCTCTGGGTCTAGACCCGCATAAGTCGGCTCAAAAGTGCGGCTGGTGGAGTTGTTTTCCATATCCCAGAGGCGCACTTCGCCCGGCGTGCGCCAGCCATTTATCCGGAGCGCCACTCGGTCAGACCCGGGGGCACAGCTAACACCGTATACACCTTCGGGCAGGCGCGGTGCATCGATCGCTTCGCCAGTTGCAAGCTCGCGCACGTGAAGCGTGTGGAATCCATCGACATTCTCTGTGAATGCCAAATACTCGCCCGCAGCGCCGCACAGCTGGACGCCGCCCGCATCCCGTTCGGTTTCGAACGCGACGCTCATTTCACCTGCCGCCAAGTCATAAAAATGCACGGCCGTAAACTCGCGGTCGACATTGCTCGTGAAGTAGAAACCACTGCTATCGGGCAGCCAGGCAAACCCGCCATCACTGTGATTGGCGCGTGGGTCCGGTGCGGAAAGGGTCATCATCTCTTTGGTGGTGACGTCCATCAAATAGAGATTGTCAGAGTCTTCGCCCACGGTCTCAGCTACGATGACATATTTTCCATCTGGCGAGATGGCGCGGGCGAAAAACCCAAATGTGCCTTCAAACAGCATTTCGGTCTCTCCGGTCGAGAGATCCGCGCGATAGATGTCGAAATCAAGCCCGTTGCGCTCAGTTGAAGAGAATACGGCATCCGTGCCATTCGCGGAGATGTCTCCGAACGAGCGGAACCCGCCTTCGACCGCCGGCAATAAGAGGCGCTCAGACGCCCCATCGGCAGAGACGAAATAGTACGACTCTTGCTCATTGCCGTCATTGTCTGCGCCATAGATCAGGCCCGACCCATCCGGCATCCATCGGAAGAAAGTAATGCCATTCCCAAAAGTCAGCTGTTGCGGTGCACCGCCGGTTGCGCGGACCACCCAGAGCTGAGGGATGCCCGTCACGCTATAGCGAAACGCGACGTGCTCGCCGCCGGGAGACAAGAGCGCCCCACCTGCACCGCGCGCCAACAAGTATCGCGCAATATCGGCTGGGTCGCTGCCAGATAGGCCGACATTGACCTTGCCGGGTTCCGGCGAGATCGCCTCAAGAGTGTAATCCGGTCCGCCAATCGTTTCCTCGGCTTCCATTTCCACCTCGATCGGCGGCAGGTCGTCTGAAGGTTGAACTTTCATGTCCGTTTGCGCGGTCACACAGGCTGTCAAAGCCGTCGTAAGCGCGACGAGTGAAATAGCTGATCGGATCATTTGGATCTCCGTTTTGATTGTGGGGCTATTGCGCTGTGCGCGCCGGTCCTAAGACAACCGCGTTTGCGACCAGCAAGTTGAGCCCATTGAGATAGCCGCGCGTGGTTGGGCTTTGGGTAAACCCAATCACCACACCATCGCCGCTCCGTTCTGCCATAACGAACGGTTTAAACGCGAGCTGCAGGCGGTTTTCTTCCCAAAGGTATCCGCTCTGCAATAAGCTGTCGGCATCGGCAAACCGGAACACATTGGTGCCATCGCTGGCATTAAGCGGTCGATAGATAGATCGCCCTGAGACCAAAGCGGTGGCCTCATCATAGCCAGATGCCATCCAGTGGTTTGGATCCGCGATCGCTCTGACCAGAACGCCAGGAATATCTTCAGGTCGCGATTGGGTGTTTTCAATGTGGGCGTCATACTCTTCTTGAGACGCAAAATTGACGCCCGGCACCCGCGACCCTTCCTCGTCTTTGACCTCCTCCGCATCGGTTGTTGCCAATTCAAGTTGAGTCGAGAGCAGGCCGACATTTTCGCTCGCCATCTCACCGACACTGTTGCCGATCGCAACGAGCACCCCGCCGCCGCGCACGAATTCTTGCAGAGGGGTGGCAGAACCGAGCTCACGAACGAGACCAAAGGAGTCTGGCAGGATGACCACATCATAGAGCGACAGGTCTGCCCGAGACATGGTCGAGACGCGGATCGGAGCGACCGGAATGCCGAGCTCTTGTTCGAGCACAAATCGGGTATTCCCAGCAGAGGTTGGGCTGGTCGGTGCATCCCAGGCCATCGCAACTTTTGGCATTTTCATCGCCGCAAAAGACGAGCTGCCAAAGTTCGGGCCATCCTCCACCCAGCTGGACGTCATTGGCACGGTTTCGGCCCCAATGTCTTGGGCCAAACGCGTTAGTTCGGCGTTTAAGTTTGCATCATTGTCAGCGATTGGAAAAACAACACTGCCAGCCGGGAACACGCGTCCATTCTGCGTGAACGGGGCGTCCGTGGTTTTGCCCTTCAGACCCGCTTTCAGGGCAGCCACGACCAGTCGAGCTTGTCCGCTATCGGACCATGGTACCACTTGCCCAAATGCGCCTACGCCTGACGTGATAGACGGGATTGGCGCATCGGCAGATACCGGGGTTGCATTGCTCAGATCCACGCGGCGGCATTGCTGCATAGTGACGCCGTCCATCAACGGCATCGACCAGGCGGTGACATCATAGAGCTCATGATTCAAACCACGGTCGCGGCGGCTTTCTTGCTCAGCAATAAAGTCAGGCGCGAGCGGCGTGGTGGGGCTGAGCAAAGTATTTATCAAACGGCCTTCAGGCTGTGCGCTATCGACAATCAAAGCGCCGGCGGGATAGGCCTGTCGACACTGCGAGCTGCCCGCAGGCACCCGTTGCACTTCGATCCCCTGCAAGGCGAGACGTCGCGCCAGAGACTCTGCCTCATAGCGAGCATCAGCCAAGTCAAAGACAAAGTAGCGGCCATCCGACCCCGACCCTTCATTGATCGCGGAGCGACGGAACGCAGCATAGTCAGACAGATACGAATTCTTATCTCGCGCCACGGTTTCCAGGGTCGCGATTGAGGACAGAACATTGTTCCGCACCCCTTCATTATAAGTCAGAAGCGTTCCATCACGGCGTCCAAAAATCAGACCGCGGGGTGAGCCCTGCTCGAACGTCATAGCAATCGCGCCATTCAGCGTTGGCCACATGTCGCCATAGCCTGGATAGAAGGCGTCGAAGATCTCGCGGGTAAAGTAAGGTGCGCCAAAGCGGTCAAACCAGCTCGCCATGTTTTGTCCGAGCTGGAACTGACGGCTTTTTTGCGTGTCCGTGATGTTCGGATTGAACGGGCGCGCAGCGGGCGGGAAGTAATAGGTCGCGTCGCCGCCCATTTCGTGGCTATCGACATAGACGACGGGATGCCAGTCCTGCAGCGCTTTCACGCGGCCTTGCGATTCGGGCTGCGTGATCGCAAACCAGTCGCGGTTCATGTCAAACACATAGTGATTGAAGCGCCCGCGGGGCCAAGGCTCGTCATGCTCCGCCGCATAGCGATCCGCTTTTGGTGTCATGCCGAGGGCTGAGGTAAAGTGGAACAAGAAGCGCTCACGCCCATCTGGATTTGCGTTCGCGTCAATGACAACGATTGTGTTGTCCAGGATGGTGTTCACAAGCTCATTGTCTTGGGCGGCGAGCAAGTGATAGGCGATGAAGATCGCACTGTCAGACGGCGTCACCTCATTGCCGTGAACCCCATAGCTCAGCCAAACGACGGCCGGTGTGTCTTCAAGGGTTGCCGCAGATGGCGTTTGGCCATTTCCGATCGCCGCCAGCTCCGCCTTGATTGCGTCTAAACGGGCCATGTTCTCGGCCGATGAGATCATGGCGTAGGTGAGATCCCGGCCCTGCCAAGACTCTGCATAAGTTTCGATCTTCATGCGATCGGGTGCATGGCTCTGAAGCGCTTCTAGGAACGTACTAATGTCCGCGGAGCTTGTTATGACTTCGCCATGATCATGGCCGATCACATCCACCAAAGTTGGCACCGCTGGATCATAAGTTGCGTCTGGATACGCCTGTGCGTGTGCGACAACCGCGGCGCTAACACTCAGCACCGCGCTGACAAAATATCGAATAATGCCCACTCTCTACCCCATCTTCTACAGGTTTGGCCCACGGCCGTTTGATCTTTCGCGCGAAACTAGCGTGGCGACGCGCTTTGCCAATACTTAATCTAGTCTACTTCGAGCGCGACCGCGACGCCCTCACGGCGCGGATCAGCGCCCCCAAGCAAGCCGTCCTCTGTCACCAAAATTACGTGCAAACCGCTATTCTCGCCGCGACGCTCTTCGACATTATAGCCAGCCGCTTTGAGCTCATCGGCCACTTCCTGGCCACCCTCACGATCGACCTCAACACCGACCGTCTCGCCGCGCGCCACAATGTTTGGCAATGCTACAGCTTCTTGCGGTGTATGATCCCAAGCTAATACGCCAATGATTGTCTTAGCCGTATAGGCGACGATCGAATTGCCGCCTGGCGATCCGGTGACCATTTTGATCTCGCCCGCGTCGTCAAAAATGATCGTTGGCGACATGGAACTGCGCGGGCGCTTGCCGGGGCCAGGGGCGTTTGCCACAGGCAAATTGGCTATTCTTGGCTCACGGGCGAAATCGGTGAGCTCATTGTTCAACAAGAAACCATGCACCATGCGCGAGTTGCCAAAAGCGGCTTCGACGGTCGCGGTCATGGAGACGGCATTGCCCTCTTGGTCAATGATCGACAAATGCGTGGTCCCCGGCGCGTCTTCGGTAGGGTCTTGGCCCCACATGCCGACCATCGGATTACCTCCAAGCGCAACGCCCGGATCGCCGGGTGTTGGGGTGACGCCAGGTTCAAAGACTTCGGTTGCCCGCACGTCTAAATAAAGCGGGTTGATCAGGTCGGCCGTTGGAACTTGGACAAAGTCAGCATCCGCGACATAGTGATCTCGGTCGGCATATGCGAGCCGCTGCGCATCGACAAAGGCGCGCACAAACTGTTCAGGCTCCGTCGCCCCTTCCGGCAAGAGACGGTCATACAGACCCGCGATCGCATTCTGGGTGATGCCGCCTGAGCTTGGTGGCGGCGCCGAGCAGATCGTATAGTCCCGCCACTCGCCACATAATGGCGGCCGCACCTTCACCTCATAGGCGGCAATGTCCTCGACACTCATCGCGCCGGGGCGAGGTTCCTCAGCTAGAGCGGCCACAATCGCTTCGGGGATTTCACCGGTGTAGAACGCCTCAATCCCTTCGGTAGCCACCCGTCGAAGCGTTTCGGCATATTCAGGATTGTCACGAATGGCCCCTTCCGCCAGAGGTTCGCCCTCCGGGAAGAAATAAGCGGCGCTGGTGGGATGGTCGTCCAGTCTCAAGAACTGACGCAACCGGTCATTGGCGAGCACCGTCGCCAGGCGCGGACTAACTTCAAATCCCGTTTCGGCAAGCTGGATCGCCGCGTCAAAATTGCTTGCCCAGTCCATCCGCCCATGCGCATCGTGGGCGGTTTTGTACAAGGCGATGGCACCTGGAACGCCTGCCGACTTACCGGATTGCCAAGCGTCGATGAAGCCGAGCGCCTCGCCATCTTCGATAAACAAGTTCTCATCGGCTGCGGATGGTGCGGTCTCGCGGCCATCATAAACAATCGTTTCATCAGAGTCGCGATCATAGACGACCATAAATGCCCCGCCGCCAATGCCTGATGATTGCGGTTCGACAAGCCCCAAAACTGTGTGGACCGCGATCGCTGCGTCGACCGCATGTCCACCGTTTCGCAGCACTTCCAGGCCCGCCTCGACTGCGCGGGCATCGGCTGCTGCGACCATGCCGCCTTTCGTCCATTCCGACGACTCAACCTCAACCGGCGGGGTCGGGGCCGCTTCCACTTCGGTAACCGCCTCCTCAGGTTGACAAGCGACGAGGAACAACGCGGATGTTCCGGCCAACAGAATAGATTTGACTGACATTCAATACAGCTCCGACTTGGCGAATTCTTTCTCACACCGTAGAGCGGACGCCGATGACAGGAAAGGCTTTTCAATGTCCCAACCCGGCGAACGGAACCTGATTACTGATATTGCCGGAATTTCCATCGGAAATGCTCAGGATACAGACGCAGAAACCGGGACAACCGTGATTCTGTGCGACACACCCTGTGTCGGTGCGGCGGCGGTAGCGGGCGGTGGCCCCGGAACCCGCGAAACAGACCTCCTTCTGGCCGATAAATTGGTCGAACAAGTCAATGCTGTGGTTTTATCCGGGGGTAGCGCCTATGGCCTGGCCGCCGCGGACGGTGTCGCGGCTGAGCTAGGTGCCGCTGGGCAAGGATTCGGCCTTGTTGATCGCCCTGGCGTGCCTAAAACGCCCATCGTTCCCGCCGCAATATTGTACGATCTTGCCAATGGCGGCGACAAAAGCTGGGGCGCAACGCCGCCCTATCAGGCACTGGGGCGACAGGCGTTCGCGCAAGCGTCGAACGGTGCGTTTGATCTCGGTCGAAGCGGCGCTGGCTATGGTGCGCGGGCCGGTCGGCATCGAGGCGGCCTCGGATCGGCCTCCATCCAGACCAAAGACGGCATGCAGGTCGGGGCGCTCGCCGCGGTCAACAGTTTCGGCTCCGTCTATATGCCTGGCACTGAAGCGTTCTGGGCGTGGCCCTTTGAACAAGACGGCGAATTCGGCGGCGCCCGTCCGCCTGAAACCTATAGCGCCGACGCTGAAGATTGGGGCGCGGCGAAGCAAAACCCTCAGATGGGGGAGAACACGACCATTGCCTGCATCGCCACGGACATTGCGCTGACGCCGGGCCAAGCCCACCGCGTCGCCCAAATGGCGCTCGCGGGATTCGCGCGGGCCATCCGCCCGGTTTTCGCGCCCTTTGACGGGGATGTTGTGTTCGTTCTGTCGACCGCGAAAAAGCCACTTCCTGGCCCAGAAGCGCTCAGCCTCGCTCGCCTTGGCGAGCTCGCCGCCAACACGCTCGCCCGGTCCATCGCCCGCGGGGTTTACGAAGCGCAGTAATTTCCTGAGATCAGGTGTTGCTTTCGCGTGGGCCCGAGAGTATGTGTCCCGCTTCCGCGCTTCGGTAGCTCAGTTGGATAGAGTACTTGGCTACGAACCAAGGGGTCGGGGGTTCGAATCCTCCCCGAAGCGCCACTTTCTTCAAGCAAAACCCCTAAAAATAGAGATTTTTTCTCTGTTTCATGATTTCACTCCCACAATTGCTCCCACATAAACGTTCCAGTTTTGAGCGGTTCCAGTTCATTGCGTGGATGTCCGCTTTCGGCGTCATAGCGGACATTAGACGGACCATAACGTAACATCTGAACAATCGCACCGTGACTAAATGCTTGCATTAGCGATCAGATGTCGTTTCAAAAAATCGTCAGCAGACTTTAAAAAACTCCGAGAGACTTCGGCTCCAGCGACCAACGCGTCGAAGGCATGCGGTGCCGATGGAGCTTTGACAAACTTGCACTCGACATCCGCAGCCTGAAGGGCGATCGCATATGCCTCGTCTTCTTCTAGGAACAGATCTTTATCGCCAACGCCAATCCATGTTGGCGGCAGATTGGAAAGATCATTACACCGCCCAGGCACAGCCCAAGCTGGCGTCGATTCGATCACCTCGATTTCCGAGCCGAGGTAAGCTGACCAACCAAACCGATTGTTCCGGTTGTTCCAGAGGATATGTTCAATTTCGGTAAGATCATCCCTCAACGCAGTGCGGTCATCTAACATTGGATAGATTAGGAGCTGCGCCGCCGGCGCTTGTCCGCCGCTATCACGGATGCGTTGGCACAGCGCGGCCGCGAGACCACCCCCCGCGCTTTGCCCAGCCACGGCTATTCTTTTAGGATTAATGTCGAGCTGTTCCGCTTTTTCCAAAAACCAGCACCAGGCTTCATAGCAATCATCAATCGCGGCCGGATACGGATGTTCTGGCGCCAATCGATAGTTGGTTGAAACAACCGTCAGTCATAAGTCGCGCGCATAGCGATTGCATTGTGGGTCATTCATCACGGCATCGCCCATGATCATGCCGCCACCGTGAATCCAGAACAGGCCCGCTCGATTTCGTTTTGCCTTCGGCCGATAGATGCGCACATCTGCACGCGTCAGTTTCTGCTTTGAAAGGCTTACGCTGGGATCCGGTTGGGTCTTGTACTGAAAACGGGATAGCCGCCGAACGAGCCACCGTACCCAAAGACGATCCAATCGTAAGTTTGGCACTTTCGCGAACGCGTCACGAAGCTCTGGGTCGATATCATCGTGCGTCATTTTTCTTTCAGACATATCAGGCTCCCTGGGTCTGCACGCCTGCGGCGCATAGATTCATAGAGCTTTGTCATTCATACGGTCTATGAACCGTTTTGGAAGCAACCGGCTTCGCCAATCGGCTTGTTCGGCATCTTTACCGACAAGTATCTTACGTCGCTTCTTTTGTATGCCGTCTAAGATCGTCTTCGCCGCTTTCGAAGCCGGCAGCCCGGTGGCTTCAAATGCATCAAGGACGTAGTCTTGGTGCGCTTTCGGTAATGTCACACCAACCGTGTTCCCAGCTTCGACAGCATTACGCAAAACCCGCGTCGCAATGTGACCAGGGTGAATGCTGGAAACCGTGATGGGAGTAGATTTGAGTTCTTGTTCAAGCACGCCGGTAAAACCCGCGACCGCATACTTTGAAGCGCAATAGGCCGCCTGCTTCTTCATAGGATAGAGACCGAAAACGCTGGATACATTGGCAACAAAGGCCTCAGGTCTCTGCCGGAGCAACGGCAAGAACTCTCTCGTGCCATATAATGTGCCCATGAAATTTACGGCCATAACGTTCTCAAAGTTTTGATACCCGGTGTCTTCGACCGTCCCGGAGAACGTGATCCCAGCATTGTTGATAATGCCATCTACCGTCACATGCTCGTCGATAATCTTATTTCGAACGGCTTGCCAGTTTTCCAGATTGGACACATCAAGCACCGACGCCGAATGCGTTGGCGTAGAAGCTTCATCTGTAACCCGAGAAAGCGTTTCGGACAAACCATCAGAGTCGATATCAGCAAGTGCAAGGCTCGCGCCCCGTCGCGCCGCTTCGACGGCTAGAGCACGGCCAATTCCCGACGCCGCGCCGGTTATAACGATGTTTTTGTTCTTTATATTCATTGCGGTTCGTCCCTACTTGTAGACGAGCGTTTCATCCTCAAGATCAAAACGCGGCATCTGAACTTTTTCCTCATAATAATCAGGTGAAAACTTCCATGGGTCGCGGTCGCCGCTTTTGGGCATGAGGTGGGCAGCGCGCTTCATGTATCCCGGGTCGAATTCGCTTGGATCGATCCACCGGTTTTGCGGCATTTCTTGATCTTCGCGTCGCAATCGCGGGACAACGCTCGCCGCGCCTTTGGCCTCCATCACTTTGAAGAGACGGCAAATGTAGTCCGCCACCAAGTCGACTCGCATCGTCCAACTGGTACGCAAATAACCGAAGATCATCGCAAAATTCGGCAGGTCGGAAATCATAATACCGCGATGCGTGTATGCGTTTGCTGGATCGAACTGATCTCCATCAATCGTGTAGGGGATGCCGCCGATCGGGAGAAGATTGAAACCGGTAGCTGTAATGATCACGTCAGCGGCGAGCACTTCTCCAGATTTCAGCTTAATGCCAGTCGAGGTAAATTGATCGATATGATCTGTAACCACGGAAGCTTTTCCGTCATTCACCGCTTTGAATAAGTCGGCATCGGGCACGAAAGCGAGACGTTGCTGCCAGGGGCGATAGCTTGGCGTGAAGTGCTTTTCGGTAAGCTCCGGCCCGATATGCTCGCGAACAGCATTCAGCAGCTCCTCTTTGACATAGTCTGGATATTGCGCCGCGCCGTGCTGAATCTCTTTTTGGGTCTGCAAAAGATCACGCCGAACGATCTCGTGCACCCAGTCTTCGGGTAACTCAAGAAGTCGGAGGCGATCTGCCATCTCATTCCGATTGGCATCGGTCCAGAAGTAAGTCGGCGAGCGCTGCAACATGGTGACATGCTCACATTCATCAGAGATATTCGGAATAAGCGTTGCTGCCGTAGCGCCAGAGCCGATGACGACGACACGTTTGTTTTTTAGGTTCACCTCTTCCGGCCAGAACTGAGGGTGGATCACCTCACCCTCATAATCAGAAAACCCTGGCCAATCGGGCGTGTAAGCCGTCTCGTGGTCATAATAGCCGCCTGTCCAAACTAAGAAGTCGCATGAGATCTGGATCGTGTCTTGGGGGGCAGGCCGCCGAACATCCAGCGTCCATTTCTTATCTGCGCTCGACCAGCTCGCCCCGACGATCTTGTGATTGTATCGGATGTTTTGGTCGAGCTGATCTTCCTCGATCACTTCTTCGAGGTATTTTAAGATCAAATCCCCATCGGCAATCGGTGCGCCTGTCCAAGGTTTGAAGCGATACCCGAACGTGTAAAGGTCACTGTCGGATCGAATGCCCGGATACTTGTGAAGCTCCCAGGTCCCGCCATGCGTAGCCTTTTGTTCGAGGATCAGAAAACTTTTCTCGGGGCATTGCTCTTTTATATGATGCGCTAATCCAAGCCCGGATATCCCGGCTCCAACCAGTACGACATTAACATGTTCTACCGATGTCATTTTCTCCTCTCCCCGGCTTTTTCCCTCGATTATCGAGCATCCATCTTGCGTGGCGCACATACTTTGGTATAGTTCACTATATTAAAGTCAATAAGAACCTGATCGGACAAATCGTCCGACGCATCGGTGAGGAAACATGTCAGAATCCCTAGCAGCCGTTCAGGCCCCTGCCGGCCATTTCCAAGGTTCGCCTGAAGCAGGCCTCTCGAAGTTTCTCGGCATCAGATACGCAGCTGCTCCCGTGGGCGATTTGCGATTCAAAGCGCCGGTCGCCCTGCCGCCGAGCTCTGAAGACATCGACGCCACGCGCTTTGGCGGACGAAGCTTTGATATCGGCCAACCGGAACAGTTTACCGCAATGTTTGACGTCCAGGGCGAGCAAGGTGAGGATTGTTTGTTCCTCAACGTCTACATCCCGACCGGTGGATCCGCCAACAAGCCGGTTATGTTTTGGATCCATGGCGGCGCGTTCATTGGCGGGTCTGGCAATCAGTATGATCCAAGCAATCTGGTACGCAAGAATGACGTGATCGTCGTCACGGTGAATTATCGTCTCGGTATATTCGGCTTCTTGAACCTTCAGCGGCTGGGCGATGGGTATGAGGAAAGCGCCAATCTCGGGATCGCTGACCAGATCGCGGCTCTGAAATGGGTGAATGAAAATATCACCGCCTTTGGAGGCGACCCATCCAACATCACGATTTTTGGCGAAAGCGCAGGAGCCGCTTCCGTGTTCGCCCTGATGGGGGCTCCCGCCGCGGATGGCCTTTTTCAAAAGGCCGCCGCGTTTAGTGGCGGTGAGACGCTGGCGCCTGCCATGGATTATGTCGACATCTTGAAGGCTCATTTTGGCGTGGATACGGATCAAGCCACCTTAGATGCGCTATTGGCCCTGCCTGCGGCCGAGCTATCGCAACTACAACAAGATCTACGTTTGTATTTTGGGTCGAGCTTAGATGGCGTAGTGATCACACGACCAACCTGTGAAGCGATCAAAGACGGGGGCGCAGCCAAGGTCCCAATCCTCACCGGCGCAACCAAAGATGAAGGCACTCTGCTGGCGCCTTACTATTCAGAGAACGAGCAAGAGGCGAACCTTACCCTAATGGGCTTGTCTGCCTCGATTGGGCGTGATGACGGCAGTACGTATTGGGCGCACCTACACGCCTTGATGCCGGAGGCGAGCATGCTCGAGAAGATGACGCATGTCTGGTTCGACTTATTCCGCGCCAGTGCTTTGCGGGTGGCCAGCACCGCAACCCAACATGGCGCAGGCGGATGGGTTTATAATTTTGAAGTCGAGACAGATGATCCAATGGGCGTTACTCACGCCGCCGACATTCCTTTTTTCTTCGATTGGACGGATCCGGCAAACACCATCTTTTTTGTGCATGAAGCGTCAGAAACAAATCTACGTTTAGCGGACCAATGGTCGAAAACCGTGGTGGCCTTTGCCCGCAACGGCGACCCGAACGGAGCTGGCTTACCGAGCTGGCCGAAATATGGTCCGCAGGCGTTTAATTGTTTGCGGGTGGCGCATCAGCCTGAAATCATCGCCAATCCAGATGGCGAGATGCTGAAAACTTACAGCGTCGTTTGAGCTATCAAAATGACGACGACGCATAAGGTCCCGCTCGCCACAAAAACGCTCTACGGCACTGGCTCGGTTGCCTCTGGTATCAAAGACACCGCATTCAATGTCTTCCTCTTATTTTTCTACACCCAGGTTGCAGGCCTTTCTGGGGCTTTAGCCGGCGTCGCCATTTTCATCGCCCTGCTGCTTGACGCCGTTAGCGATCCACTCATCGGATATTGGTCTGATCGGTTCAAATCCGCCTGGGGCCGGAGACATCCCTTCATCTATTTCGCCGCGATTCCGATGGGTGTCTCGTTTTACTTCTTATTCAATCCACCCGGCGATGCGGACCAGCAGTTCTTATTTGCTTGGATGTTGGTTTTTGCCGTGTTGGTCCGGTTTTTCATGACTTTCTACGCCGTGCCGTCCAGCGCGCTGATTGCGGAAATGACGTCGAACTATGACGAGCGTACCACGCTTTCAGGGTATCGCGTTTTCCTGGGCTGGGTCGGGGGGCTCACCTTTGCGATGATTGGCTATATCGTCTTTTTCGCGCCAAGCGAGGCCTTCGAAGATGGTCGGCTAGATCCAAGTGCTTATCAGGACTTCGCCCTCTTAGGCGCTAGCGTGATTGTCATTGCAATCTTCTTATGCGCAGTCGGGACGCATCATCTAATCCCACGTCTCAAAGCGGCGGCAGGCCAGGCCGCTGAGTCGGAAGGCCTTCGAAAAGACTTTTCCAATATGCTTCGGAACCGGCCCTTCATGATCTTGGTTGGAATCATTCTCGTATCCGCCACGGCCTTTGGTTTCACCGAGGTGATTGGCCTCTATATGTATACTTACTTTTGGGGCCTCAGCACGGCCGACCTCGCCGGTCTTACGCTTGTCGCCTTCTTGGGCACGCTGGCCGCCTTCATCTTGGCCCCTTGGTTATCGAGACGGTTCGACAAAGGTCCGATTGCCGCGTTTGCGATGATCATCCTGATGCTCACATATCCCACATTTATCGGTCTTCGCTTCCTTGGGGTCTTGCCAGAGAATGGCGACCCAAACTTGTTGATCGCATTAGGGGCAAGCGCAGTCATCAATGTCTTTGCGGCTGTGACGATATCCATCCTCTTTGTGTCGATGATCGCTGATACGATCGATCAGAATGAGCTCACCACAGGGCAGCGCCAGGAAGCGATATACACCTCCGCCTACACGTTCTCGCTCAAGGCGACATCAGGGCTCGGTGGCCTGACAGCCGGGATAGCGCTGCAGGCGATCCAGTTCCCGCAAAACGTTGAAGCAACAGAAGTCTCTCAGATGACACTGAATACGCTCGGCCTAACCGTTGCGGCGGTGATCGTCGTATTTTGGTTTTTCGCCTTCCTTATCCTGAGAGCTTATCCATTGACGCGGCAAATGCACGCCGAAATCTTGAACAAGCTTGGAGCAAGATCCGCTGCTGAATAAGCCATCAAAAAGTTCAGGAACGCGCCGTAACTGTATGGATTCTTTGACCGCGATACCGCGAGTGAGATAAGGTTTCGGCACCGTTCAAATGCACTTTTGAACGGCTTTCGAAGGGGATAAACAGGCTGTTGAGATGACCGACGTATCGGGCAAGTTTCCAAAACGCGAAAAGAAAAAGGCCGAGACGCGCAAAAAGATCATCGCGGCGTCGCTCGAACTTTTTTATGAAGGCGAGAGCATAGATGATGTCACGCTGGAGCAAGTAGCCGAACGCGCAGGCATCCACGTTCAAACGCTGTATAGGCACTTCCCAAACAAGGTCAGTCTGGCGCTGGCCGGTGACCAGCATTTTCTCGACCGCTTCGAGGCCTTCATCAATGACCCGACGCGCGAAGGTGACACGTTCACGATCTGGCGCGAATGGCTAAAACTGATCTACGCGGAGCTGCTTGAGGACGCAGGCAAATATCGAACTCTCTATTTGCGCAAGTTCGAATCGATGAGCGGCGTCGCCAATCTCTGGCGGATCCAGAACACCTATGAGGACATCCTGTGCGCCTCACTGGCACGCGACTTCGGGATGAACGCAGATGGCGTCGGATTACCGCGGCTGGTCGCAGGAATGCTCACCGCCGGCAATGCTGCAGTCATCCGACGCTTTACCGAGCAGGAAAGCGATTTGTTGAGTGAGACTATGGAGACCATCACGATGGTTGAAAATCTGTTCTCACATCTCATCGTGGATCAAGCAAAATCAGCTTAAAAAAAACGGGCCGCGACTTCTCGAGGATGCTCGCGACCCGATGGAAAGTGAGCCCTAGAAACGCTTCTGGAGCTCCACGAAGAAATTGCGCTGGGTCAAGAATTGTTCGCGACGCGCGAAACCCAATTCTGGCGTCGAGACGGTCACAGAATCGGGAATGTTTTCGTCAAAGACATTGCTGATAGATCCGATGATCGTCCAATCACCGCCTTCATTGTTCCAAATCGCTCTAAGGTTCAAAATATCGTTCGATTTGATCGTGTAGATCGGGTCATCGAAGAGTGTATTATGAAGATCATCCGTATACGTCCAATCCCCCAAAACGGTGAGATCGCCTTTGTCGATTAAGTCGAATGTGTATCCTGCAAAGGCGGTCAGCGTGTGCTCGGGCGAACGCGGCAGTGTGCTTCCTTCAACAGACTCGGAAATACCGAGCGCATCATTGATGAGAAGCGTATCGAAGCTTTCAATTTCAGTATCGAGATACCCGTAATTAAACCCGACTTGCAGCGCATCAGTCGGCAGCCATTGGGCCTCTAGCTCAATCCCGAACGACCGCGATTCCGGAACATTGACGATCAATTGCTGGACGATACCGCCGGCATTGACGAAGTTTACCGGTGCCTGCTGATCCTGATAGTCATAGTAAAAGGCGCTACCTGTATATTGGAACGTTCCGTTTGCATTCTGGTTTTTCACACCGACTTCATAGGCATCGACGATTTCTTCATCGACAAAACGTTCGTCTGCAGAGGTCAGGGGATTGTCTAAGGTCAGCTGACCAAGCCGCATACCGCCGGCTTTATAGCCCCGTGTGTACTGTCCATAGAGCAAGCCATTGTCGCCGAACTCACGGCTAAGACCGGCGGTTCCCGTCCAGGCGTCCCACTCGTTTTCAAGCGTCCGAGTATTGTTGTTTGGCGTCAGTTGGATCCATGGAATGGGTGCGAGAATTCCTGCGCCGGCGCCGAAGGCCCCATTTGGATCAAAGGCATAAATACTCTGCTCCTCAAACCCTTCCTTTTGGTCTTCAGTATAGCGAAGGCCAAACTTCGCAGACCAACCTTCGACAAATTCATAATCAATCTGTCCATAGGCCGCGAGTGCTTCGGTTTTCAGATCCCCGGTTTGGAAATAGTAATTGTTGTCTGGGTTCGCTTCACCCGAAATCCCACCGACGCCGCAAATATAGTCTGGGGCAAATCCACCGAAACAGGCGCCTGTAATTGCGGTGAAATCGAAGATCTGCGGAGTGCCAGCAGCTACCGCTTGCGGAAGGTTAAGAGCAAATGGCTGCTCTGACGTTTCCTCATAATAGTAAAGCCCACCAATCCATTGGAGAGGACCTTCCTGGTTTGAGATGAATTGGAGCTCATGGCTTGAGGTCGTTAGATCATCGCCAATTTCATTGACATGAAATGTCGTTGTCACCGTGCCGAATGGGTCCTGCATAGTCGGGTCCATGGCACTCAGCGTATGGAAGGCACGTGCGGTGCCGTCGGCATCCACCGCATAGTCAAAGCTTCGTTGAATATCCGACCCGAGATATTTCACATCAAACGGACCAGCATTCCATTCAAGTTCCCAATTGAACTCATGCACGTCTTCGAAGCGCGTGCGTCCGGCGAAATCTAGCCTTTGTGTCAGCGGATCATTCACCGCTGGATTGGTTTCGTTGAGGCCGTACAAAACATTCGGCGTCAGGGCGCCGAGATAGCCAAGCGGCGGCGCCGCAGGTCCGCGAAAGTCATACGGCACCGGACGTCGGTCTGGTACAGCTGTGCCATCAATGAACTCGGTCCGATACCGCACCCAACCCGATAGCGTATCAGAGAAGTTGTGGGACAGTTGGAGATCGAGCGAGTACTGCTCATCATCGCTTGCGATTTCGCTTATACCCCCGAACGTATTGTCGTAACGGCCTTGGCCATTGACGATGCCCTGAAGATTGATCCGATAGGCTGTGGACTCTGATCCAAACAGAGGACCGCTATTTGTCAGGGCGACATCCACGTTTTCAAACTTCCCAACGCGCAGGCGGGCTTCGGTTTCTGGTTCAAACTGGGGACGCTTGGAAACAATATTGATCAATCCACCAATGGCGTTGCGTCCAAAAAGCGTGCCCTGAGGGCCGCGTAAAACCTCGATACGTTCCACGAACAGTGGCGATCGATCGAGCGTCAACGCATCCGGCGTATAAGCCCCATCAATATAAGTCGCGACCCCTGGGTCTGTACCAAGCGCGTTGTCGAGCCGGCCAATACCGCGAATTGTAATCCGGTTTGGGCTGGTCTGATATGTCATCCCAGGCGTGAAGTCCGCAATGTCATTTGCATCCAGAATGCCGAGATTGTCTCGTGTTTCTGAGTCGTAGGCAGATATTGCAATTGGTGTATCGAGTAGAGAGCCTTCGCGTCGCTCACTCGTTACCGTGACATTGGGTAAGCGCTTTACCCCTTCGGATTCGGCGCCGGCTCCGTCGCTCGATGCAGCGTCTTGAGCATAGGCCGAAGTGCTAAAGAGCATAATCGCCCCAAACGAGACACTCGCCTTGATAAGGTGTTTGAAGTCCATTTTTTCCTCCCATGGTGGCGAGTTTCGACTCGTCTGTTGAAACCATTGAATGGACTTTAGTGTAGTCAACTATCATTAAATGTAAAGCGGGTTCGATATGGGAAGCCCTAGCTCTAGCGCGATAGGTTTTAACTGCGGTTGTTTCGCCGCCTTTGGCGCCTCGACTTGAGCCTTCGATGGCACCGAAGATCATTTACATTATCACGGGGGCGTTTCGCTAATGTCCGCTTTTGACCCAAAGCGGACATTGCGGCACCACTGAAATTATTATATCATTATGATATATTATTGCGGTGCGAGCTATGTCAGGTAACCGAAAATACGGTCGAAATACGGATGGCACTTTCGGCAAAGGTAATGCCGGGCGTCCTCGGGGTACGCGCAACAAGACGACCCAAGCAGTCGCTGCGCTACTAGAGGGCGAAGCCGATAAACTTACCCGTAAAGCTATCGGGATGGCGCTGGAGGGAGATACAGTAGCACTGCGCCTGTGCCTTGAGCGTATTCATCCCCCTCGAAAAGACGCTCCTGTTTCATTTGACTTGCCACCGATGGATGGTGCGGAGGGCGCCGCTCAAGCTCTCGGTTCTCTTCTGGCGGGCGTCGCGAATGGCGACCTTACGCCTTTGGAAGCCAGTGCACTGGCCAACCTTGTCGAAGGGTACAGAAAGACCTTGGAGACGATGGAGCTGGAAGAACGCATCTCTGCTTTGGAGCAACGAAGATGACAAAGCGTTTTGAGAGCCGATTAAAAACGTTGGAGAGAAAGTCGGGCCTCAACCAAACCACAGTTGATGCAATCGTACTCAAGTTTGTGAGTCCTGGGCCGAACGGTCCAGTAGATAGTGGTCACGCGACGGCGCACATATGTGTTGGACCGAACAAGGGGTTGAAGCTGTATCGAGAACCAGGCGAGGGAATGGAAGCTTTTGAGCAGCGGGTAGAAGCCGCGAAGGAGGGCGCATGCGACTAAACACTCGTCTGATCGAACTGGAACGAGCGGCAGACAAGAAAGGGAGCGATTTGAGTGCGCTTAGCGACGAAGAGCTGACCGAACGCATACTTCAGCTCGCACACCAGATCGGGCTCAATAACCTAGAGACTAAAATCCGAGCGCAAGTAGAGAGCTTAGTTCAATTGCAAGGCTAAGGTCCGCTTTGGGTCAAAAGCAGACATTAGCTGAGCGTTTTTCTTGGAGCGGATTTGAGACGCCGCTGGAATAAGGATCGACTCCCCAACTCCTTCGTACGGGCCCTGTTTTTCCGAGTGATAATGCTATTCAGCCGCTACAACGTCATTCGAACCCAGCGCTTGATGCAAGTCTTCCAACAAATCCGACACATCCTCAAGCCCGACAGAGATGCGGACCAAACCTTCGCTGATGCCGTGCGCTTCGCGTTCTTCCCGCGAATAGGTCGAGTGTGTCATGCTAGCCGGATGTTGGATAAGGGTTTCTGCATCGCCCAGGCTGACAGCGCGGCGGATCAATTGTAGGCGATTCATCATGGCGATGCCGGAGGCGTATCCACCTTTCAGCTCAAACGCGATCATGCCGCCAAAACCATCCATCTGCCGTTTGGCGAGGTCATGTTGCGCAAAACCCGGCAGCCCCGGATAATAGACAGCGCCGACGGCTGGATGCTCTGTCAGCATCTCGGCGACGTTTTGGGCGTTTTGAGCATGACGTTCAACGCGCAGCGAAAGCGTTTTCAGTCCACGTAGGATCAGCATCGCGTTGAACGGCGCCAGCACGGAGCCGGTCATGTCCTTAACGCCAACCATGCGGACCTCTGCCATATCGTCAGCCGAGCCGATCGCAATTCCGGCGACGAGATCGCCATGACCGCCGAGATATTTGGTCGCCGAATGTACGACAATGTCTGCGCCATGTTCAAGCGGACGGGTCTGCACCGGCGTTGCATACGTGTTATCGACCACGATCCGTGCGCCATGGCGCTTAGCGATGGCGCTCATGGCGGTAATATCGACCAGTCGCATGTTCGGATTAGCGGGTGTTTCGAAATAAACGATTTGCGTCTTGTCAGAGATTGCGGTTTCCAGGGCCAGTGGATTGGTGAGATCGACATGTGTGACCGTCACACCGAACCGGCTGAGGCCGTGCTGAAAGAATGAGAATGTACAGCCATAAAGCGTCTTGTCTGTGATCAGCTCATCACCGGCGCGCAAAAAGCTCCACAAGACGGAAGTGATCGCGCCCATACCTGACGCCATCGCAACCGCTGCCTCACCACCTTCGAGCGACGCCAAGCGCTGTTCCAGCAACTCCGTGGTCGGGTTGGAAATACGTGTATAGATGTGCCCCGGCGCGTCGCCTGCGAACCGAGCGCCGCCTTGTTCGGCCGTCTCGAAAGCGAAGGTTGATGTCAGGTGGAGGGGCGGCGTCAGAGCGCCATCTGAGCTGTGAGGGTCGTAGCCATGATGAATGGCACGGGTTGAAAATCCATTGGTGCGATCATTGGCCATGAGCTGTCTCCTATGCAGACAGGTTACTCCAAAATCAGCCGCAGAGGTTTGCGAAGTGACTAGATTTTTGGTACCAAATTAGCAGTATCTGCCAGGATTATCGATATGGATAGCAAGGACCGTCAAATATTGCAGGAATTGCAGGCGAATGGGCGCCTCACCAATCAGGAATTGTCCGAGCGGGTAAATCTGTCACCAAGTCCCTGTTTGCGGCGATTGCGGCTAATGGAAGAACAAGGGGTGATTACTGGCTATACTGCCATAGTTGACCAAAAGGCCTGGGGCTTGCCGGTCACCGTATTCATCCGCGTCAAACTTGAACGACACGGCGACGAAGCTGTGCAAGCCTTTGAACGGACAATTATAGAAATGCCAAAAGTGATGGATTGCTGGTTGATGACTGGACGCTCAGACTATCTCCTGCGCGTCATCGCAGCCGATCTCGACGATTATGAGCAATTCGTGCGTCGTGAATTGCAACGCGTACCTAGCATTGCCAGCATTGATACCAGCTTTGCTTATGGCAGCGTTAAACACGCGCAGGTCTTACCGCTCGCGTCTTCTAATTGAGTAGTAATTGTGGTTACACGGTGATCGCTTCGGGGGGCACGTCACTGGTCTTACTGAAGCGGCTGTTTGAGGCGTTTTGAGTCGCTCGGCTAATATCCATTCTGCCGGCGAAAGCAGACGTCCCCTTTGGGTCAGAAACGGACAATGGGTAAAGCGCCTACTTGGGAACAGCTTATGCCTAGCGTTGTTATCCGCTACCGGGGTTTGGGCGAGTATTTCCGTACAAGGGTGCTTGTAAGCACATTGGTTTGTAACGGATTCTGCGTATGACCAGCGGCGCCTGAAAACTGTATCTTGAATATCTACATTCATGAAAGCCGGTGAGAAGACAAAACCGCTATGCTGGAGAAGTTTGATCAGACCGACCTCATAAAAGCCTTCTCAGAGGGACGCGTTGAGCATGTAGAATTGATCGCTCCCCCCATTCAAACCCACCTCAGCTATGTTTTCTTGACAAAAGATCGCGCCTATAAATTGAAGCGCGACGTCGCATTACCCTTTGTCGATTTCTCCACAACGGAGGCGCGGCAAAAGGGGTGTTTGGCGGAGCTCCGGGTCAATCAGCTTTTTGCGAGTGCAATGTATATCGGGGTTCGTCCCATTCTTCACACAAATCGCAGACACTATCAGTTGGGTGAAACCGAGACCGATGCGGTCGACTGGGTCGTTGAGATGCATCGCTTCAAGCAAGAGAATCAGTTTGATGAACTGATCAAAGCCGATCGGCTAGATGCCGATCTTCTTCATGCGACGGCTAATATGATTTCTAAAGCTCATGCGGCTGCGGACATCGTCACATTATCTGGTCACGCCGCAGATTATCGCGCGATATTGCATGAACTGCTCGCGACAGAGCAACATGGCGCACAACAGATGGGCATGCGGGCGTCTGCATCAGACATTTTCGAGCGAATGGACATGCGGCTTGCTCAGATAGATCCATTGATTGAGGCGCGTCGGCGAGCAGGGAAAGTTAGGCGTACGCATGGGGATCTTCACCTGCGCAACATTTGTTTATTCGAAGGCCAACCAACTCCGTTTGATGCTCTAGAATTTAGTGATCAACTCGCCACAACGGACACGCTATATGACCTTGCGTTTTTGCTGATGGACTTGGTTCGCCTCAATCGTCGAGAAGAGGCAAATCTGATCTTGAATCGCTATTGGGACTCTTCTGGTGAGTCTGAAACCGCGCATGCCGTCATGCCATTCTTCTTGGCTCTGCGGGCGCTGGTCCGCATGGCGGTGGATGTAGAGGCGGGTGAGTTGGCGGAGGCAAATGCGTATCGCGAGCTGGCTAAGCAGTTCTTGCGACATCGTCGTCCCGTTACAATAGCCATCGGTGGGTTATCGGGCACGGGCAAATCGACCATTGCCAAACGTCTCGCCTCAAGATTACCGGGAGCGCTCGGCGCCAGAGTTCTTCGCTCGGATGTTATCAGAAAGCGCTCTAAAGGCGTCAACCGTAGTGAAACCCTCAACAGTGTCGACGATTACTCGATCGGTCAGCGACATCAGATTTATGAAATGATGTTCGCGACCGCGAAAGAGGTCGTTGGCGCTGAAGCCTCTTGCATACTCGATGCGACCTTTCAGGAGGCCGAGATGCGAGCCCGTGCAGGCGCTAAGCTTGACGCAAGCTTTCAAGGGATTTGGCTTAATGCGCCTCTTTCCTTGAGATTGGAACGGATTTCAGGACGGCCAAAAGGGGCCTCTGACGCGGACGAAGCGGTAGCGCGCGCCCAAATCGAACCGGAAACTTTACCCTCTAATTGGCGCCGCGTTGATGCAACTGACGCGCCGGACCAAGTCGTCACCCGCGTGCTGAGTTTAATAGGCTGAGTGTCGGTCGGTTGCTGCAGCCATCAATCACTTCAGTGTTTTAATCTGAATTTGCCGCGTAGCTTCTGCGATGTTGGTAGAAGCGGCTAGGCCGTCGCTGTTGGAAGTGATGCCAGCGAATGTGGTAGCCATCGATGCGGTCAAACCCAAAATCGCATTCAGTTTATACTCTCCATTGTACTTCGTGTTGTCTTCGACGAAGCTTGCTGCGCGCATGAATAGGTATTCCGCAATATCAGCAGATAAGCTGGCTGTTTTGTCGAGATCAGACATGATGAATATAGTCCCCTGTTTGTATCTAATGTCATAGTTGGATCGCTCAGACTTCTACCGGATGGCATCACTACACAACGAAAATTTGAAGTAGGCTTAGAAATTTGTCTAATGTTGCCCGATTGGGTCTCCTTGGAGGCACATGCGGACGTCGCGTGAAGCGCTAATTTACTTTTGCGGAAACCACCCAACATGCTGAGTTCATGGAGATGCGGCCTGCTCCGTCCGCATTGGCGGCCAATCGCTGCTGTAAGGCCTCTTCGATCGGAGCAGCTTCAAGCCCTTGCGACGCAATGAGCCGCGACAGGGGGCCTAGCTGCAACATGAAATTGGCGCTGGAGGCAATATCGTCCCCAGGCAAGGTGACCTTAGGCGTGAAAGGCTCAATCCTGATCTCGTTCCAGCCTGCATCGGTCAGAATCCCAGCAACACGGTCCCCATCTGCAAAGGCGAATGGACCAGGCGCGTGCGGATCAGGTTGCGGAGGCGCTTCTTTTAATAGTGGCAAAGCGGCCTGCAAGGGGGCAAAGGCCCAATCATTTGACTGTACGGCTTGCCAGCAGATGAAGGTCATACGCCCTTCTCGATGCATCTGGTCGCGGATGTTTGAGAACGCCTTAGCTGGGTCTTCGAAGAACATCACACCGAATCGCGAAATTACGAAATCATATGGTTGGTCGGTCTCATATGAGCTTGCATCTGCGCGGACGAATTTCGCCGCCGAACCGGTCTGGCGCGCCCGAGCACGCGCGAGGTTGAGCAGCGGCTCTGATACATCGACACCGACAGCATTTCCTGCAGCTTCTGATGCCTTAAGCGTCAGTACGCCGGCGCCGCACCCAACATCCAATACACGGTCGCCCTTTTTGATGGCGGCCGTGTCCAGGACTTTACTGGCGAAGGGCGCGAGCATCTCGTCCAATCGGTTCGATTGATCGACCCATTTTTGGCCCGCAGGGCCATTCCAGTACTCAACTTGTGCATCATTGTTCATCAAAAGGCTCCTCAGCTCAGCGAGCTCATATTATTAGCGAGCATCCGGCATGGTCTCATTGGTCAGTCGGTCCATGATCTCATACATCACAATGCCCGCCATCATCGCGGCAAGAAACCCCAAAGCGGGCACACCGCCGATTGAGATTGCTGCGATGGCCGGACCAGGACAAAGCCCCACCAATCCCCAGCCAACCCCAAACAACGCGGCACCAAGAGCCAAGCGCGCATCGATTTTGCGATTGCCGGGCACTTGAAACGCACGGTCAAATACCGGCGTTTCGCGTTGCCAGGAAAGCCGATATCCGACGGCGGTGACCAAGAGCGCCGCCCCCATGACAAAAGCCAAGGACGGATCCCAGTTTCCAAAGAGATCTAAAAACGCGATGACTTTTGCCGGGTTCACCATTTGTGAGACGGTCAGCCCAAGCCCAAAAATGAGGCCTGCAATAAGGGCAGAGATCTGTTTCATGGCGTTATACTCCCATAAGCATGCGGGCGATCGGGACGGTCAGCATTCCAGCGCTCATAAAAACAGCGACTGCGAGAAATGAGCGAGGGGACAAACGTGAGAGCCCGCATACGCCATGACCGCTAGTGCAGCCAGACCCCAACCGGGTTCCGAACCCGACAAGCAGGCCGCCCGCCAAAATTAGAGGCCAGCCTGCCTGTAAATCGAAGTCCGTTTGAGTGCCACTTATGAACCCGTACAAGGCGGGTGCTGCAACCAGGCCGATGACAAAGAACACGCGCCAGGAGCGATCGCCAGGTTCGGCAAATGCAGCCCCTGCGAAAACACCGCTAATACCTGCAATTCGTCCATTGAACAGCATCAGCATCACGGCGGAAAGCCCAATCAATCCACCGCCTATGCTCGCTGAAAGAGGCGTAAAATTCTCCATGTTCTAGGATCTCCATACCGCAACACAATCCATCAATTGACATTATCGTATAATGTATATTATAAAAAGACAACTAACAGGAACCTCCATGCACGAAACACCCCCAAGCTCTGATACACACTCGGCTTCGACAGCGCGAATTGATGAGCTCGCACCGCAGTTTTCGGCGCGCTCTACGCTTGGCGAGGTGCAGCTAAAAGACTATCGCGGGCGTTGGGTGATCCTGTTTTCACACCCAGCCGATTTCACACCTGTCTGCACATCAGAGTTTGTGGCGCTGCAAAAGGCGAGTGCCCAATTTGCAGATCTCGGATTCGATCTAATCGGTCTGTCTGTCGATAGTCTCTACGCTCATATCGCCTGGGTCAAAGACATTGAAGCGCGGTTCGGGGTCAAAATCGAGTTCCCGATCATTGAAGACATATCTATGTCGGTTAGCAAAGCCTATGGCATGATCCATAGTGGGTCGGCGAGCACAGCGACGGTACGATCTGTCTTTTTCATTGACCCTTATGGGTATGTGCGCGCGATCATTCACTATCCGATGAATATCGGCCGTTCCGTAGACGAAATGCTAAGAGTCGCAGAAGCCCTTCAGGCAACCGATACAGGCGAGGTTGCGACACCTGAAGGATGGCATCCCGGCGAGGAAACCGTCCTCCCTCCGCCACTTGATCAGAATGAAGCGGACAAGCGCGCCGGCATGAACGGTGGAGCTTGGTACTTCACGCGGTCTGGAGACGCTTCATGACCCCAGACTCCATAGAGTTGCAGCCGCTCGCTGATGAGGCCACAGCTTTGCTAAAAGCTCTCGCTCACCCTGCGCGTTTGATGATTTGTTGTCAGTTGCGCGACAGAGAAATGTCCGTCGGCGAGATAGAAGATACACTCGGCGTACGTCAGCCGCGTTTATCGCGTGAGCTCGGCAAGCTACGCGATGAGGGCCTGGTTGAAACCCGCCGCGAGTCCAAAACCGTCTTCTATCGATTGTCGGAGAAGGGCCGCGTGCGCGCGATGCTCGATGCCATTTGTGGCGTCATGCTCGGCAAAGATCCGATTGCAAGTACGATTGCGACAAGTCTCGGTAGCCCAAAATTGAAACCCAATCGCGCCGGTGGTTACGGCGTCTTCGCCCGAACTGGCGACAACACTTGAATGGAGATGCAGATGCAGATGCTAACGCCTGATGTAAAAGCCTTTTTCGACGAGCCAACATTCACGGTCAGTTATGTTGTGACCGATCCCACAACACGCGTCTGCGGAATTGTTGATAGTGTGCTCGATTATGACCCTGCCTCGGGCCGTACTGACACCGACTCGGCAGATGAGATCATCGCTCACATCAAAAACAACGGCCTAAAGCTCGAGTGGATCTTGGAGACCCATGTCCACGCGGATCACTTGTCCGCTGCGCCTTACATCCAAGACAAGCTTGGCGGCAAGATTGCGATCGGCAGTCATATTACGACCGTCCAAAATGTATTCGGCAAGATCTTCAATGCTGGAACCGAGTTTCAGCGCGATGGCAGTCAGTTCGACAAATTGTTTCAAGACAATGACGTGTTCGCCATCGGTGAATTGAAAGCCACTGCGCTTCATACGCCCGGCCACACCCCCGCTTGCATGACCTACCTCATCGGTGATGCCGCCTTTGTTGGGGATACACTGTTTATGCCAGACTTTGGGACCGCTCGTACTGATTTTCCAGGCGGATGTGCGCGGACGCTATACCGCTCAATAAAGCGTGTCTTGGCGCTGCCGCCGGAGACCCGTCTGTTTATGTGTCATGACTATAAAGCGCCCGGCCGTGATGAGTATCGCTGGGAAACGACGGTCGCTGAAGAACGCGCCAACAATATTCATGTCAATGACGACATCTCTGAGGATGACTTTGTTGCGATGCGCGAAACCCGTGACGCCAAGCTTGATATGCCGCGTCTGATTTTGCCGTCAGTCCAAGTCAACATGCGCGCCGGTCAAATGCCACCGGCTGAGGACAATGGGCAGCGGTACATCAAGATCCCGATCGACGCTCTTTAATCAAAACAACAAAAAAGGTGGGAGAGGAGCCCAAAATGGATATTAAATATATTGCGCCGGACCTTTCGGTGTCTGATCAAGTTTTGCCACAAGACGTTGGTTTAGCGGCAGCTCAGGGCTTCAGGTCGATCATTATTAATCGGCCCGACGGAGAAACCGGCGACCAACCTGAGGCAAAAGAAATTGTCGAGGCGGCCATCCGTCATGGTTTGGATTTTCGTTATCTGCCTGTCGTCCCCGGAAAGGTGACCGAAGCCGACACGAAGGCCTTCCGTAAAGCAATGCATGATCTTCCAGCACCGGCATTGGCTTTCTGTCGGACTGGAACACGGTCTATGACACTCTGGGCTTTGAGTCAGGCAGGCCATTTATCGACAGAAGCCATTCTAAAAACCGCCTCTGAAGCTGGCTATGATCTATCCGCGCTTCGTCCCAAACTGGAGGCCCGCGATGCTTCATTTGCAGGGGATATGAGCAAAACGGTCACGCATGACGTATTGATCATCGGCGGCGGCGCTGGTGGCATATCGACAGCCGCCTCGATCTTAAAGCGGCGCAAGGGCCTCGACATCGCGATTGTGGAACCGCGGACCGAGCACTATTACCAGCCGGGTTGGACGCTGGTCGGTGGCGGTGTTTTCAAGCGTGAACAAACCGAACGCCAAATGGCGAAGTTGATGCCGAAAGGGGTTCAATGGATTAGAGCGGCGTGCGCTGGATTCGATCCAGAGCGCAACCAAGTCATTCTCGAAGATGGGGAGCGTATTGGCTACAAAGTCCTAATCGTATCTCCGGGCTTACAACTCGACTGGCAAGGGATTGAAGGTTTGAAGGAAACGCTCGGCAAAAATGGCGTTACCTCAAATTACCTCTTCGACATGGCTCCTTATACTTGGGAGCTTGTCCAAGCTTTGAAACCCGGCTCACGGGCACTCTTTACCCAACCGCCGATGCCGATCAAATGTGCTGGGGCACCGCAAAAGGCGATGTACCTTGCTTGCGACGCTTGGCGCCGGCGGGGCATTCTATCGGACATTGATGTGAACTTCCACAATACGGGCGGCGCTTTATTCGGCGTTAAGGAATACGTTCCGGCTCTCATGAAGTATGTCGATAAGTATGGTGCCAATTTGCACTACAATGAGCGGCTCATCGCTGTGGACGGCAACGAGAAAACGGCAACCTTCGAGATCTCTTCGGCGGACGGAACCTCATCCACGCGCACCGATCAATTCGATATGATCCACGTCTGTCCCCCTCAATCGGCGCTGAGCTTCGTCAAGGATAGTCCGCTGGCAAATGATGCCGGTTGGGTGGATGTCGATGGCGAAACCCTTCAGCACAACAAATACGGCAACATCTTTTCGCTCGGAGATGCAGGGTCGACACCAAACGCAAAGACGGCAGCTGCGGTGCGAAAACAAGCGCCTGTTGTCGCTCACAATGTCCTTCGTGCGCTCGATGGACTGGCCCCTAACGCGGTTTACAACGGTTATGGATCTTGTCCCCTCACGGTGGAGCGAGGCAAGATAGTCTTGGCCGAGTTCGCTTATGGCGGAAAACTCGACCCAAGTTTCCCGAAATGGATCCTAGACGGTACAAAACCGACTTGGTTGGCCTGGTTCCTCAAGGAAAAAATGCTGCCGGATATTTATTTCAATCGAATGCTTCGCGGCGATGAAACCCTCGCAAAGCCGCAGATCTTGCCGCATCGGCCAGCCGCGCATGAAGCCCAACAAGCCTGCGATTTCGAAGAAACCAAAGCTAAGGCTGCTTGAAGGGCAAGATGATGGGCGGAGCGCTCGGAAAATACTTCCCAATCTTAGACTGGGGGCGAACCTATAGAGGTGAGACCTTCGTCAACGATGCGGTAGCAGCGATCATCGTGACGATCATGTTGATCCCGCAATCGCTCGCTTATGCAATGCTCGCAGGTCTTCCACCACAAATCGGGCTCTACGCATCTATGGCACCGCTCATCATATATGCCGTATTCGGCACCAGCCGAACACTGGCAGTCGGGCCTGTTGCGATCATCTCTTTGATGACAGCGGCGGCGGCCGGAAAGATCGCGGCATCCGGCACGCCGCAATATATCGAAGCGGCTCTTATCCTCGCCTTATTGTCCGGACTGATCCTGATTGTGATGGGACTCTTCCGGATGGGGTTCCTAGCCAATTTTTTAAGCCACCCCGTTATATCAGGCTTCATTACCGCCTCTGGCATTCTGATCGCAACATCACAGCTGAAACACATTCTAGGCGTCGATGCGAGTGGACACAATTTGATTGAGATGGTCGGTTCGCTGGCATCACAACTGCCCACGGCCAATGTTCCTACCCTTGTGATCGGGCTTGCCTCTCTGATCTTCCTGTTCTGGGTTCGCAAACAATTGAAGCCAGTTTTGCGGGCCTTTGGCCTTGGCGAAAAGACAGCGACGATTGTCGCCAGGGCCGGACCCGTTTTTGCGGTGGCAGCCAGCATTGCTGCGGTGGCCTTTTGGGGACTGCATAATGAGGGCGTCAAGATCTTGCGCGATATTCCTCAGGACCTTCCATCAATCGGCCTGCCCCGTTTTGACCAAGACCTTTGGATGCAGCTCTTGGGCTCTGCCGCATTGATTGCTCTTATCGGATTTGTTGAGTCGGTTTCTGTTGCTCAAACGCTCGCGGCAAAGCGTCGACAACGCGTAGACCCAAACCAAGAACTGATCGGCCTCGGCGCTGCCAGCGTGGGCGCAGGCGTGACGAGCGGCTACCCTGTAACGGGCGGTCTGGCGCGTTCTGCCGTCAATTTCGACGCCGGGGCTGAAACACCCGCCGCAGGCGCGTTAACCGCCGTCGGCATCGGATTAGCGACCTTATTCCTGACGCCATACCTTTACTTCCTTCCACAAGCGGTCTTAGCCGCGACGATTATTGTCGCTGTCTTATCTTTGGTCGATGTCACAACGATCCGCGAGGTCTGGGCTTACTCCAAGTCAGACTTCTCTGCGATGGCCGCGACAATTCTCGTTACGCTCTTAGCTGGAGTAGAATTGGGCGTGATCACCGGGGTTGGCCTGTCGATCTTCTTGCACCTCTACAATACGTCTAAGCCGCATTTTGCGCTCGTCGGACAAGTTCCAGGCACCCACCATTTCCGCAATGTGAACCGGCATGAAGTGGTGACTTCAGACTGTGTTATCACCATTCGCATTGACGAAAGCCTATATTTTGCGAATGCGCGGTTCTTAGAAGACACGGTATACTGTGTGCTGGGGAACCGGCCCGATTTGAAGCATCTCATTCTGATGTGCCCGGCTGTGAATC
Source organism: Henriciella sp. (assembly GCA_965279045.1). Taxonomy (GTDB): domain Bacteria; phylum Pseudomonadota; class Alphaproteobacteria; order Caulobacterales; family Hyphomonadaceae; genus Henriciella. The sequence continues at coordinate 144,126 of CBDIHJ010000048.1, forward strand.
ATATCGATGCGAGCGGGCTCGAAAGCCTGGAAGCGATCAATCATCGCCTGAAGGACGCAGGTGTAAGCTTGCACTTTTCCGAGGTTAAAGGGCCGGTCATGGATCGGCTCAAACGATCGCACTTGCTCGATGAGCTCACCGGTCAGGTGTTCTTGCATCAGTATGAAGCAATGATGGCGCTGGATGATGCCTGCACCGCCTCGGCGTTCGATCCGGATGTGACCACCACGATGCCATCATCTAGCCCCTGCCCATCAATGAAACTTGCTGGCGTAGATCGCGCAAAATGATCTGCATCTATTCTCTCTCTCATCCAGACTCAATGGAGACTTCCTCATGATCCTCAGAATTGGCGACATCGCTCCTGACTTTGAAGCTGACACCACTAAAGGCAACATTTCGTTCCATGATTGGGCGAGAGGTAGTTGGGTTTTTCTCTTCAGTCACCCGGCAGATTTTACGCCAGTCTGTACCACGGAAATGGGCAGAACCGCCCAGCTCTTCCAAGCATTTGCCGACCGCAATGTGAAACCAATTGGATTATCGACAGATAGCGTAGCAGAGCATTTGAAATGGGTTGAGGATGTCAACGACACCCAGCACACAACTGTTAACTTCCCGATCATCGCCGATACAGATCTCACGGTGTCGATCAAGTACGAAATGCTGCATCCGAACGAGAGTTCGACAGAGACCGTGCGTTCCGTCTTCATTATTGATCCGGATTTGAAAATCCGATTGACCATGACCTATCCTATGAGCGTTGGTCGCAACTTTGATGAGATTTTGCGGGTCATCGATGCATTGCAAGCGAATGACAAACACAAGATCGCGACCCCTGCAAACTGGGTGCCCGGCGAAAAGGTGATTATCCCGCCATCGATTAGCAATGATGCCGCAAAGGCCCAGTTCCCGGAAGGCTGGCAAGAGCTTCGACCTTATTTGCGGCTAACAGAGATCTGATAAGTTCGCATTAATCGATTAGGGCGCTATCCGTATGTCTGCTTATTGCGATGTGTCGATCCATTCTCAAACTCGAACTTGAATTGACGGAGACTGAAATGGGCAATCTGAGTGTAGATCCGCTTGCGATCGCTGCGCTGGTGGGGTTTCTCAGCTTGATCGGCATTATGTTCGGACTGGCCGCTTGGCTATGGGTCAAAGCTGGCAAAGCGGCTGGTGAGAAGTAGCATCAGATGTGCGGCCAGGCTGATGATCACGGATGCGCTTAATAAGAGAAATGCTCCATGAACTCTAAAGGCGCACTAAACATTGCATCTTCTTTTTTGCTGGTTGGTGTTCCACTGTTTGCAGCTTGCAGCGCGGATACCACGCTACCGCCTACTATCGAGACCGCTGAGTTTGCTGAGTTCGAGGTGGAGGCAAGAGATGCCGCTGACTCGCTGGCGCGCCGCCTCAAAGCGCGTTTGGTGTCCACGATGCAGGCTGAGGGGCCGTTGGCCGCGATTGAGGTTTGTGCCATCGAGGCCCCCACGATTGCAACCGATGTCAGTGCTGAAACGGGTCTCAGCGTTCGGCGGACAGCCATACGTCTAAGAAACGCTACCAATGCACCAGACGCGTGGGAGCGAGAGATGCTTGAATACTTTTCCCATTCGATCCGCGCTGGTGAAGATGCTGCGACTTTAGAGATGAGCTCCGTGGAAACTGAGAACGGTCAAATAAGTTTCCGCTGGGCACGCCCGATCCTTTTGGAACCGCAATGCGCCATGTGTCACGGTACCAACATAAGCCCAGAAATCGAAACTGCGTTGGCAGCACGCTACCCGAATGATGAGGCCACAGATTTCGTACCAGGCGAACTTAGGGGATTGTTTTCAGTCGAACGCTGATACCCTGGACCGTCCGCTTTGACGCCGTAAGCAGACATTGGTTGATCGCGTGATTATGACCACTATTTTCACGCTTTTCACGTTTTTCACACTCATGCGCCTGGTTCCTGATGCATGTTGACCGACCGATTTGCATGAATCCAATCGCCCAAAGGCGTGAAAAACGTGAAAAGCGTGAAAAAGCGGGGCCTCACCCTCTCACATTAGCCGGTACCGAACCCTCTGTGTCCCTGGCACAGGGTGTTGAGAGATGATGCCATATTCGACCAGCAGCTCCAGGGCTGCATCTCGCAGGTCTTTGGCTCCTTTGGCGCGCCACCCCGTGGGTTTCAGCTTCCGCAAGACTTCACCGCGCTCAAACTCGTCCAGTTCAAGTGATTTCGCTGTGCGGATGATCTCTCGGGCCATGCGCTCTTCGGGGGACAGGTCGATGTCATTATACACCCGCTCGATCTGCGGCATAAAGTACGTCTCGACCAATGATATGGCCCTCGTCATAGCATTAAGTGGAACCTCGGTAGGCGCGGCTTTCGCGGCGCTGAACGCGAAATCCAGCAGGGTTAGAAGCCCGGCGAGGCGCAAGAGCTGGTTTTCCAGCTTGGCGACCGCACTAGCTTGCTTGCCGGTATTGCCGAGGCGGGGCTCTTGGACCCCGCATCGCCATTCATTAAAGGCTGAAAGCGCTTCGTCCGAGAGAGACAACAAGTTTGGATTGGACTCGTCACCCGGTTCAATTTCCAACAGCTTCAGCAGGCCGATCTGTATTGCTTCAGTGGATACCGGTTGGCCGCGGACAATTGGCTTTGCTGGTACGCGACCGGGCCAGAAGAGCAGCGCCCTGGCTGCAAGTCCGTCGTCGATGCCTTTCAGGATGGACTCGTTCAGAACATCAGGTTGCATACCGCCATGTACAGCGAGCAGGTGTTTTTCGATACGACCGGAGCGTCCCGCTGTCACGCGATCGAATGTATACGTGCCGCCATCAAAGCTTTGCAGGTAGAGTGTCCTGGCGCTCTGGCCGCTATACCCATTCATCTGGGTCAACCATCCTGCGAGCTCATCTGAGTAAAGCAACATTCCCCTTGGTGCGCGCTCCTCCAATGACGCCAACATCTCACGGGTTATGTCCGTAGCCTTCAGACGAGGCGGGCGCTTCTTCTCTTCTTCCAGGTCGTCGATTTCATTCTGAATCTGCTTCTTGCCGAAATCCGTCAGTTCGACGTCGGCAAGCTGCAACAGACAGTCATCTATCTTGGATTGAATGGCGCGTTCATGGCGCTCTCGCCATTCCTCTTCGACTTCATCGAGAGTTTTCATGATCGGTACCGCCGGCGGCGTTTTTTTGGCGCCAGGGGCGCCTACCGACCAAGTCCAGACACAAACCGGAAGCGTCCATCGATATCAACGGAAACGATTTTGCCCACGATCGCAGAAGCAGCGGCCAACAATGGCGCAACGACATAGTCGACGGGACAGTTCATTTGATCCGCAAACTTGGTGATCGCCGGGGCTGCCATACCAAACAATTCCGGGTCTAGATTTGGGGCAGGGCGGTCGATATCCGTAAAGAGGCTGGTCTTAGCGTTTGTGCCGGGTTTCCAAGGTTGCGCGATTGAGATCATCTCTTCGATGTCCAAACCGAGCTCCACTGCCTCAACCGCATCGCCTTTGGGAGGCATTTGCGCAGGGTTTTCGATGATCCTCACTTCGGCTGCAAAGCTCGATATAGAGGCCGCCACTTTCTCCATGTGTAGTCGACCGCCATCATCATTATCGGGCCAAAGTACGACGCGCTTGCCTGATAGCGGAGTCCAATTGACCTTTTCTGGCGAACAACCCGTGCCGCCAAACCAGGTTGTTGCGCAGAACGACTTCGCGATCAGAACATCGGCAGCGCGTTCACCTTCAACCACGACCACGCGATCAGCTTCGGCTAATGACGCAAGCTGATACAGTGGACGGTTATCCTTCAAGTCCGAGGGCAAGCGACCTGGCGATCCATCCGCGTTGATCGGTCGGATTTGCTTTTTGGGTTTTCCCGTTTTCGGGTCGCGTTCTGGTTCACCAGAGGTATCGATGTTTTGGAAGCGTCCGATCCGAAAGGCCTCTGACCCATCTTCATTGTGATAGATGTATCGCTCAACCAGCTCTTGCCGTTTTGGGTTATGAACGGCGCCCTCTGCGCCGACGAAGCCGGAATGCTCGGCCACCGCTTTTAACACGTTCTCGCTGCGCTCTAGCTCGAACACTTTGGCGTAAAAATCGATCACACCTCCGCGGCATTCGCAGTTTGCAAAGTCATAAAAGTCGCCTGTCCTGGAGACGCTCAGCGAAGTGCCTGCGTCACCTGAAAAATCGTCAAGGCGCCAACCATTCTGGTCGGGTTTTGCGTTTGGAAAGCGGTCACGGATAATGCCGGGTACCATCCGCTCAAGGTGTCGAATGAGGGCATTTCTGTCGATAAAGGTGCTCATTGAAACGCCCTCCGGATCAGGGGATTGGAGGCGAGGCGAGGTTGCGGGATGCGTGCGATAGGCACACCTTTCCCGTTGCCTCTGAGCGAGGCATCAGTTATATTAATGGTCATAGAAATTTCCTTGCCCGGCTCGTGCCGGGCTTTTTCTTTTTTAGGCTTGAGAAACGCGCGTCTGCGTCAGGAAGTGTTGCACTTCCAATTCAGACCATCTGGTAAGGTGGCCGAGCCGAAGTGGTTTGGGGAACTGATCTGACTTCACCATTCGCCAGATCGTGGCCGGGTGACATCGCAACATGGCTGCGCAGTCTTTTACAGACATTAGCCGGTCAGGATTTGAACGACCGCTGCCTGTCGCGACACTGGCATCTTGATCTGTTTCATGGCGGCAGCGGATGCTGACGTCACCGTCGCGATTGCTGGGTTGGGGGGGCGAACTGTTCATGCGAGAATCTCCTGTCGCAATTGATTTCATGCGACGATCGATGATCGCTCAAGATAAGTCCTCGCAGAAAACAAACACCAAAGGTTAATTTCGCTCAGTTTGCTCGGTAACGGTCTGATATTTCTGCGATAAATTGCTCGCTATAACGGCTGCCACGTGCTGTTTCTTTTCCCTTTTTTATGGCTTCGCCCCTTCTCTTGTAGCTGTCTGCCATCAGATTAAGCGCGTGCCAAAGGTGTGGTATCGCGCTCGATCCAAGGTTTTCGCTCTGCCGATAATCTGGGGGTAGCAGCTGAATAAAAAGCGAGTCCCGTATCTTTGCGAAGTCGACTTCTGGCTCCATCCGCCGGACTTTATCCCATGAGAAGCCGGGTATTTTCCAAGGCTTTAAAGCATCAACAATGATTTTTTTGGCTTCACCGTTGGTGGCGCATGCTTGATCAAAATAGTGGAGAGCCACTTCGACCTGGCCTTTAAACAGCTCTCTAGTTGCGAGAACAGGGGAGCGATGCACGCTAGGGAAGAAGACAGGCGGATATGCGCCAATTTCCAGAAGCTCGATGTTGTGTCGCAGGGAAGCAAGCATCCCGTTCAAGTATGTCTTCTCCCACATCTGGGGCGCGTTATTGAAAACGGTCGCCGCAAGATAAATCCCGAGATCGTCAATCATTTGAAGCAGTGCTTGCCGATCAGTTTCAAACATCGGGTTTACGTCAGACATCCGGTCAAGCCAAAGGATGCGCTGGTTCGTTTCGTTGTTATGACTAATTGTGGCGCACCTGTGCTTGAAGTACTCACCGGCCGCTTCAGACACCAGGCTCCGACCCTTTTTATCTGTCATGTGGTAGCTCTGGATATTGTGGTGTTCTCGCGTTTCCGGATCCGAGTAACCACCGTCGATGCTGGTCTTCTCTCTGCGATTTTGTCCCGGTTTACGGCGGCGTTCCCTCATATTAGGCATCGGTATTTCCTATCGTAATGAAATTAGACCATTCTTGCAGCAATTCACGTCTCTCATCTAAAAAATCGGTGCGAATATACGCTGCTTCCACGGCTCCAAAAATCTTATGCGCGTTGCATAGCTCGGCGATGTCGCGACGTTTGCCGGTTTCTGCGGCCCAAGTTCTAAACGATGAACGAAAACCATGTGGGCGGTATTCGAGACCAGTGCGTTCCATATGGCGCGCCATGGTCGCGTCGGAGATCACACCGCGCCCAGAGGCATTTGGGAACAAATAGCCGTTGCGTTCCCAGCGCTGCGCTTTCTCGATCAGTTTTAGGCTTTGCGGGGAGAGGGGTGTCCGCCAATCTTCAACTTTGCCTTTGAGGCCTTTCATAAGCTCACCCGGCACCGTCCAAACATCACCTTTAATGTGCTCAGTCCGCAAAAAACGAATAGGCTTAGAGCGTGGGCCGGGGTTTAAAATCAGAAGCCTCAAAGCCAATTGCGTAGGCGTTTCTTCATTGAGGCTGGAATAGAATGCCGGAACCTCGCGCCAGGGCATTGCAGGAATGTTCTTGGCCATATGGTCTTGTTTGCCGAGTAGGGCTTTGGCCTTTTCTACGGCCAGCAGATCGACATCAAGACCTAGCGCCGCCGCATGCTTCAATGTGATGTTCAGTCGGTTCATCGCCTTGCGCGCAGTGTCCGCCTTGGTTTTCCAAATTGGCGAGACTGCATCGCGGATGTGGATCTGCGTGACATCTACTGCGGGCACTTTGCCAATTTTTGGAAGTACATGGAGCTTCAACGGACCAAACCAACGCCCGGCGGCGCTGTCATTCTTAAGTTCAGTCATTCGCGCTTCGAACGCGGCTTCCGCGACCTGTGCCAGCGTTACGAGTTGTGTCTTTGCTCGATTCTTCTCTCTGCGACGTTCCAGTACTGGATCAATGCCGAGGGCGACTTGCTCGGCGCATCGATCCCGAGCCTTTCGTGCGTTTGCAAGAGAGACAACAGGGTAGCTGCCCAGACCCATTTGCCGGGTCCTCCCGTGCAGCCGGAAGCGGAACAGCCATTGCGCACTCGTGGGCGAGTTTCTTCGAAGCCAAAGCCCGCCACCATCACCATGGGTCCCGGTAGGCAAGCGTTCTATCCCTTTGACGGTGAGTTTGTTTATCTGACGACTCATACTCAATGCTTTATGTACATATTAGTGTGCACATAAGACTGCGGTAGAAAATGAGCGAGTGCAACTCTATGCGTCTATAAAACTATGATAGAATGAGCTTTTAAAAAATTCATGCGTCACAGAGCGACGTTAGGCTACAGCAATACGGTACCGGCGGGAGGTACCATTCTCGGGTTTTCGGGTTTTGGTAAAGCGCTGAATTTGAGGTGCTTGAGTATTTCGACGAGCCCCCACTGAAGATCTCAATCGCTAATTGATCGCTTTTGAAGGGACCGATGGCATTTCATCCGCGACGTGTCTGAGCGCGGCTTCGGCGTTTCGTAGAGCCGTCCCTAGATCGGACAAAGCGGTCTGGCTCTCGACGCCGAGACGATCTCTTGTGTCTGCGATCCACCATAAAACGTCCGCGAAGTAACGAATATCTTCAGCTTGAAAACCACTGGACACGGGTCAGTCTCCTAGTTTGCCTTCTTTAGATCAGAATACTTTCGAAGCCTTCAGAATACATAAGTATAAGCCCCTAAGGCTCGACTTTTACCGTGTTTCCTTGCCGGATTTCGGACGTCTCTCACGTCAATACGGGTTTCTACGCAGAGACAATGCCGGTGTCTTAGCGTAAGGTTAACGCATGGGTGTTGCGCTGAGAGCTGATTGTTTCGACCGCGCTTTCAGCTCGAACGTTGAAAGCCGCATACCCTTATGGAGTCCCGTAAAGCCCGTCCGAGACGTTCCGCGCGGACTTGAGGCGATGATCGCGTCCCTAGACGATCTGTTCGATCACCTGCTGATGTTTTGGCAAAACGAAGAGATCTCAGAGACCGAGATCGTGATCCTTTTTAGCCGTTTGGTGACACGCCTGCGGCGGGTCAGACGGCGACCCGGACGAGAGAAGAAGCTGAATGTCGGCCGGCGCGTCTTGGTCGCAAGTTTGCCCAGGGAGCCCCACTTTATCTTAGCACCGATTGCCGCAGAGTACCTTTCCCACTTAGGATATTCTGTCGAGTATTGGACCGGCCGAGACGAAGTGGAATTGGCTGAGAAGATCCGCGTCTTCGGGAAAGGCCCGGTTGTCTTAACCTCGAGCCCGATCTTTGCGCGGGCGCATCAAGCCGGGCAATTAAACGAGGTTTTGACAGGCATGACCGCCTCTGAACGCGATACCCCAAGCCCGATATTGTTGGGTCGATTTGCGGACGCCTCGGAACACGCCAGAGAGCGGGCGGGTTTTGCTCACTACTGTTCCTCCGCTTTGGACCTGCCGAACGTTTTGAACGGCTTGACCGCTTAGCCTTGTCGCTCGCAATGCGTTTCGACCACACTGCCGGTTTGGGGCGAGACGAACCGATTGTAGAGATGGTTTGGGGAGTCCGTCGGCCCGGCAAACCAACTAAAAATCGCGTGATTTGAGGGCTTGAGCCGAAACTGAAATAGCCAGTTTGGCGAGGTTTCATCCGGTGGAAGCGCTAGCCAATTGCCTTGCCCAGAGACCTCAAACATTTTGTTCGTGACAGCATATATGAGCGTCCCTTGCGCCGAGAGGGATTCGTCTTCTGCGATATTGGCCACAAGGTCGATCGACACCCAGCGACTGCTGACGATGCAGCGCCAACTCCCAACGGGAGCAGGTGGACGCTCGGGCGCTTGCGCCTCATCGGTTCCAAACGCGCTATGTCCGATTTGGGATTGCTCAAATGGGCTCAGGCTTGCGGACTGCAATGCCGACCGGTCCAGAATAGGGGATGTTGGGGTCTGCAAGTCTGCTGGGCTGGCCTTTGATCGATTGCCGAAACGGTTATCCAATCGCTGCGTCGCCGCCGCAAGCCTCTGTGCCGCCTGCTTCCTCATGTAATCAAGATGATCATCGCTCACGTGAAACGTCCTCCTATTGTTACTAGCGTAGGAGGCGAGGAAAACGGGTCAGATGAGGACTCTCATTTTCTAACGCGGCGATTTTTTGAGTGACTTCCTAAGACGAAATCATGCGCATTGGTGTTTAGCGACCAGTTCAGAAAGCGCTTGCGTTGAGCTTGAAAGATCTGTGGGCGACGAGGATTCGGTGTCGATCAAGCCATCCAATAGCGCCTGAGCTTCTGCGGTTAACGCACACATGCCTTGATCTGTTGGTGTTGCGTCGGCGCGGGGTGATTAGCGAGCGCATCAAGATCCTTTGATAATAGGGATCATCAGGAAATTGCTCTGTTAGGCTGCGCGCCAGAGCAAGCGCCTCTTCACTCGCCGCCATGGCCGCTTCGGTTCGCTCAAGGCGGTTCAAGAAGGTGACGTGATTTTGCAAGGCCGAGTTGAGGCCTTCGGGACCGCCGGCATCATTGGGATCTTGCAACATAATCGCCCGGGCGAGCTCAATCGCGTCGTTACTGCGAGACAGCGCTTGATCCAGGTCTCCCGACATATCCCGCGCCCGCGCCAGCTCCATGTAGACGACCAGAAGCTGGGTTTGCTGATAATAGTCCTCTGGCTGCGCCGCGAGTTGGGTTTCGCGGTAGGTTTGCGCATATTGGAGCGGTCCGATCGCCTCGCTTGGGCGCTCCAATTCCACCAGGATTTCGGCTTCTTGCACAGCAAGATACGTCGCCATCTCTTCCCCGCCGCCCAGACGTTCAAACATCTCTTCGTCGAGCTCACTGCGCCACAATTGGACATCCGTGAGCGCCGTTTCGAGATCACGTGTCTCGAGTAGAATTTGCAATCGGTCGGTGCGCCCGCTCCAATAATGTCGGAGCAAGGTCCGCTCGTTTTCATCCGCCAAGGCTACGCCACGCAGGGCGCCTGCGAGGACGGCTTCATTATATTCAAGCGCTTGTTCCGGGCTCAGTCGATAAATCAGATTTTGCATGGACAGCCCACGCTGTACGAAGACGAGCTCCGCCAAGGCTTCTGTATTGCTTGGATCATTCGCAACCAATTGGCTTAAAGCGGCTTCGGCTTCTGAGAGTAATTCGAGCGATTTGTCGGTCTCGCCAAGATTGGCCATGCCCAGGCCGCCATAAATATCGGCGAGCCGACTGTTCATCTGGCCGATATCGAACAGCACATCATTCGGGGCATATTCGTCCTCCGCCAATTGGCCGACATAAGTGGTCAACAGGCCTGCAAGGTTGCGTCTCGGCTCAAGCGTGCCAGAGACTTCTGCAAAGTCATCATACGCTTCGAACACCAATGCGCGGCTGAGCGCGCGCGCTTGTTCGAATCTCTCATTTGCGCGTTCTAGGGCGGCTTCAGCGCGTTGATACTGGAACAAGGTCACGCCAAAGGCGGCCGAGAGGCCGAGAACTCCGACCGTCGCGAAACTGACTAATAGGCGGCGTCGGCGGAAATATTTGCCAAACCGGTACCCGGTTCCACCCTTTCGGGCGGCGACGGGGTATCCCGTGCGATAGTTCCGGACATCATCAAGCAGAGCGAGGACAGACGCATATCGGTCTTCAGTTCGCGTCGCTGACGCGTGCGATACAATCGAACGCAAGTCTTTGTCGGGTTTGATGTCTTGCAACATCACGTCGAGCAGTTTGCCCAGCGAATAGACGTCCGACAGCGTATTGGCCGGCGCCCCTTGGCTGCGTTCCGGCGCAGAAAAGCCGGGCGTGAAGCTCAAAGACGCGGTGGGGTCGTCGCCAGATTGTGCTTGAAAGGCCTCATCTGATTGCGGCATCGCAATGCCGAAATCGATCAGTTTGATCGACTGATCAGCGGTCACCAGCACATTGGTTGGGGTGAGATCTCTGTGAATGATCAAATTTTGATGCGCGTAGGAGACTGCGCTGCAGATTTGTTCAAACAGATCCAATATTGTGCTTAGGTCGGCTTGGTTGGTTTCAATCCAAGTCGCCAATGGAATGCCGTCGACCAGCTCCATAATAATATAGGGTGAGCCATCCGGCAGCGTACCGCCATCAAACAGTCTCGTAATACCGGGATGATTGAGTCCCGCGAGGGTTTGGCGCTCCCGTTCAAAGCGCTCGGTCAGCGCGTCTGAGAACAGGCTTGGGCGGATAACTTTAATCGCTGCGATATGATCGAAGTCGCCGCGATCTCGCTCCCCCTTATAAACCGCGCCCATACCGCCTTGGCCGATTATATCGATGATTTTGTAAGCGCCTACGCGCTCCGGGCGAGCTTCCTCGCCAAGCTGCTCTCGGGCTCCGCCGGTCTGCAAGACTTGAGGGGCGTCTTGGTCAGCTTTCAACAATTGAAGGATCCGAGCCTTCAAATCGGGTCGATCGGAATAGGTTTGCTCAACCCAAGCCAAGCGTTCCGGGGAAGGCTGATCGAGCGCGGCTTCCAGCGCCGCCAAGGCCGCCTGTTCAAGCGTGTCCGTGGTCATCATATTGTCCAGTGGTCAGATTATCGAGCAACCAGGCCCGAGCAATTCGCCAATTGCGTTTGACGGTCGAACTCGATGTTTTCTTGATAAGGGCGATCTCATCCAAAGAGAGGCCGCCAAAGTAACGCAACTCAACAATATCGGCTTTATCCGCATCAATGATCTTAAGCCGAATGAGCGCTTTCTCGAGCGTGTCGAGTTCGATGCGATCGCGGTTCGGGCCCGCAAACTGAGTGATGAGGGTGACTTTATGATGGAAGCGTTTGTCCGCTTTCTTGGCCCGCGCATGATCGACTAGGACGCGTCGCATGGCTCGCGCGGCAAGCGCTAGAAAATGCGCTTTGTCGACCCAATCGACCTTATCCATGTGCACGATCCGCAACACCGCTTCGTTGACGAGGTCGCCCGTGGACAGGGATGCATTTTGCTCGCGACGCACGAGCGCGGCTGAAATTTGGCGGAGCTCAGAATACAATAATTCGAATAAAGCATCGCGCGCAGTCTCATCCCCGCTGCGCCAAGCAAGCAGCAATTCGTCGACATTCGCTGGATTTTCTACCGACATTTCAAGTCCCCTCTGACGTTTCTGTCCGATAAAAAACGAACCGGCAAGGTTTAGGATCGCCTTGGCTTTCAAACTTTTTTGATCCCGTTTGACCCGTTTTCCCCGAAATCCTGCGCATCCCTGAATAGACACATCTTTTTTCAGGGGTCTCGGAATGAACGACGCGCTTAGCCAAATCCCACCAGAGGCGTGGCCACTTATCGATTTATTGTTCAATGTCACCATGGCGTTGGTCGCCATCTGGGTGGCCATTACCATTTTTGTCTGGTGGCGGCGGAGTGCTTCAAACCTGACCCCGTGTGAACGCGGCGGGCAAAAACAAAGACGCTGCGCCGGATTTCCTAAGCGTTGACCACAAAGCTCGCGCCGAGGCTCAAGCGAAAGGTGAAGCGTTCGAGAAAGCGCTCGATAAACGCGAGCGAGACGAAGCCCGTGCGGCCGCGAATGCTGGACGGACGCGCCGAACCGCTTCTGAACAAATTGCCGGCTTGCTGAGCCTTTTCATGTCGCTCTTCACCTTGGCGACCATGATCTTCGGTGCGATCTGGCAGATCTCTCGGATGGGTCAGTTGATGCAGGAATACTCCACTTTGGAGCGCCTGCTCGCGGTCGTCCAAAACCACCCAATCTCGTTCACCGTCGCCGTTCTGGTGATCGGCTACCACGTTTTTCGCTTCATTTCAGACCGCCAATGGAAGGAGGGCTGATCCATGGCCTCACAACCGCTTGTACTGACCGATCCCAATCTGCTCGCAGAGTTTGTCCGCGAAGATGAATTTAAAGGGTTTTTCGAAAAACGCTTTGCGACGCCACCAGATATCGCTGCGCTTTTGTTCAAGAATGGGGAATTGATTGACGCGTTCAAAGGCGCACATTTCTCAGTCGGTGGCTTAGCAACAGCCCTTAAGAGTGTTGTCGGCGGGTCCACGCACATCGCTATGATGCTGGCGGATCTAAAGCCGTTTCAGGTGCAAATTCCGGTTTCGGCGCTGTCAAAAGACAATGTTGAGATTGCTGGAGTCGCAACACTGGAACTGCAGCTCAATCCCGACAAACCGTCCAATATTCTGGGCCTGATGAGCGGAATTTCGCGCCAGCAGCCGGATGTAGAGACCGGCGATATGCCAATGACTGGACGCCGAGCTTTGTCGAAAAATGATGTCGTTGATCGCATCGCGCCGCATTTTTCCGATCGTGTCATGGAAGCGGTCATCGGACGTATGAACGCCGAAGACATTCGCGGCGAAACCGGTCTGCAAGATAAAATCCAAGCCGACATGATGAGCGGAGCCGAACGCATTGCCGGCGATCTTGGCGTCTTGGTCCGCGCTGTATCGGTCGAGTGGGCGATGAATGCGGTCGAACGCGAGGCGCTCGACCGGGCCAATATTGCGCGACAACAAGAGGCTTTGGACTACCAACTTGAGCTTCTCAAGCGTGAAGTCGCGAGACAATCGCAATCCGCCGAGGTCAAACTCTCCTCAGCCGTCGATCTCGCCAAGCTTGAAAGCGCGAGCGAAGATGAACTCGCGCACATGGTTCTCAACAGCGAAGTTGAATTCATTGACGCCCGAGAAGCTGCGACCCGCCGCCAAGAAATGGAAGCGCTGGCGCACGAGATTGAAGTCTTGCGCACAGAACGTGCGGCCAAGATGGAAAACGATTTGGCCGAGGCGTCTCATGTGACGGACTTGACCAAAGAGGCCGGCCAACTCCGCAAGGTTGAACGTGAAATCGAACTTCTAGACGCGCAGCACGTCGCCGAGATGAAGAAGATCGGTGCGTTTACAGATATGGAGCTGCACGACCGTAAAGAACGCATGGAGCTCGAGCTGGCTGCCATTGCGTCTGAACAGTCGGCCAAGAATCTACGGACGCTCGTCGAGATCGAGCAAGGTGAAAAAGACCGAGACGCGGATCGCAATATCAAGGTCGCAAGCGCCGAAACGCAAAATGAAATCGCGAAAACCAAAGCGGATAGCGACAGCCGTATCGCGCAGCTGCAGGCCGGCGCAAAGATGACGCCTGAGCAGATCATGGCGATCAATGCCGGTCTCTCATCAGACGTGGCGGACGTGCTCAAAGAGCAAGCCAAAGCAGATGCCAGCGCCAATGAGAGCAGCATGGATGCGATGAAAGAACTCATCAAAGGCGCGGCTGAAGAACGTGAGGCCAGTCGTCGTCATGAGCTCGATATTTTGAAAGCTGGCATGGCGGGGGCCTCTGGGGTGGCGCATGGCGCGGGCGGAAAGTCTAGCGCCCCGAACGACCCTCAGCTTCAAGCCGATCGGACACATGTGGAGTGTCCCCAATGTGGGCGCATGGTCCCAGCCACCGCCAATTTCTGCACTGGGTGCGGACACAAGATGCGGACCTAAGACCGTGACCAAGCCGATCCACGAAACCTATATCCCGCAGCGCACACAGGACCCTTGTTGCTATACGGCCGCGCTCGACAGCGAGGCGACGTTCTGCGGTGAATGCGGGAAGCCTTTGATGCGCTGCATGGCGATCGAAGAGTGCGGCGGATTGCTGGATGATCATGGGCTCTGCACCGTCTGTGTGTCGCCTGATCTACAGGTTGATGCCGGCGCGACTATCGCGGCGCGCGTTGGCGGGGCGGTCGCGATCCCAATGTCGATTTCGAACTATTCCGTGGTGGGGCGTCCGCTTTTCATCACCGGAATTTGGAGCCGCGAGGCGGGTGGGGGATGGCGTTCTCAATCTTTGGGTTGGGAGCGCCTCGCCGCAGGTGAAACGCGCCCGATATCGATTACGGCGAGTGAACTAAACCACGCGGGTGCCCACAATATTGAAATCCTCGTCGCCATGGCGAGTCGTTGGAAATGGCGCGAAGAGTGTTTTGCCTTTTCGACATCGCTCCAACTCACCGTGGATGAGGGTGGCTCCGAAGCTGGACCGGTCGTGAATATTGGCGGTGAGAGCGCCGGCCACGGCAATGTCGTTTACATCTCTGGCAAAAGTGACACGGCACAGTCTCTCCAAACCGCTGACGACGCGATCCACCTGCAATTGGTGCGCGCGGACAAAGAAGAGCGCCGGCTCGGCTTGAGAGGCATCGATGAAACTCAATGGGTGCCGAAGGATGCTACGTTTAGATGGCGCGGTTTTGCAGATGCAGATGTGCCAGCGGATGGTCCCATCTCAACACCGGATGGTTTGCTCGCTGTCGGTCGCGCGAGAACGCGCAAAAAAGGCGGGCTTGGCGATGTCCGCATGCTCATTCTTGGCGCCGATGGAACCCTTCAGGAAGACCTCAGCCGTCTTATTTCGCGTCGCCATTACGAGCTCTATATTCAGTGTGACCGGCTTATGCTGCGGGTCACAAGCGACGCGGGCGTCAGGGTTGGCGGCGAGGCTTATGGCCCCGGCAAAACTGTTAAGCTGCAGGATGGTGACACGATTTCGCCTTTGGTGAAGTCGCCCGACGCCCTCGCGATTTCGATCAAATTTCAATCTGAACTCGGTGCCGTGCGTTCGATCTCGATGACGCGCCACCCGGCGAACCTTTGAGGAGGCTCTCATGGCCAATTGTCCAAAATGCGGTACGGCGCTCGAACCCGACGCCCGGTTCTGTCCGGCCTGCGGTCATCACTTAGATGCTGGCGATCAAGACCTCTCAGCCATGATGACGGTGGGCGGTCTGGAGACGCTGCAAGACACAGAGGTCCGCGGCGAACCAAAGACTCAAGTGCTCGAAACGGGGTCTGTCTTCTCAGATCGCTATGAGATCCAAGAGGTGATTGGGCGCGGTGGAATGGGCGTGGTTTATAAAGCGTCCGACACGCTGACCAAGCAAACGGTTGCCCTAAAGCTCATCCGCCCCGAGCGGCTCGCTGGCAGCAGCGCCATCGATAAACTAATCGCTGAGGGCGTTACGGCCCGCAACATTCGGCACCCAAATATTGTTGCGGTTTACGATGTGGCGAAGTCGGACAATCAGCCCTTCGTTTCGATGGAGTATTTGGAAGGTCAGTCGCTGCGCGCCTGGCATCGTGAGAAAGTCCAACAGCGCCAAGACATTCCATTGCGCGTCGCCGCTCGGATCATTGCCGAGACCATGGACGGCCTGAAAGCGGCGCATGATGCAGGGGTCATTCATCGCGACCTGAAGCCTGAAAACATCATTCTCATGGGCGAACCGACAGAAGAAAAAGCGCCATTGAAGATCCTCGATTTCGGGATTGCGCGCGCCGCCAGCACAGCGCTCGACAGCGGCACGGGGACCGGACTGGGAACACCGCGCTACATGGCGCCCGAGCAGATCACAAATGCGGATAGTGCTGGACCACCCGCCGATATCTACTCTGCCTCAATCATCTTCTACGAACTCTTGGTCGACGTGCTGCCACAGGGGCCACTGGCAACCGCCATCAGGGGGGCGATCTGATGTTCCGGAAGGCATTGATGATCTGATTGAGCAAGGTCTATCCAATCGGCCCGCCAACCGGCCGCAATCGGCCGAAGACTATCGCAAGCTGCTCGTCGACGCGGTGAACCTGACGACGCCTAAGCAGAAAAAGAAACCAAGCCCGGCACAGACATCCACCGCGCCTTATCTCAAATGGGGCGGCATCGCGGCTGCGGTTGTGATTGGCCTATTGCTCGTCAACGAACTCATTCCCGATGAAGAATTCGGTCTTTGTGATGGACTGTCGGGCGCGGCCTACAATGAATGCATGGGGATCGAGCCGTTCATGCCGGACCCGGAACCGGAGCCCATACGCCCGGAACCAGATCCGATCCGGCCGGAGCCTATTCGACCTGACCCGGAACCGCCACGCCCGACCCCACAGGCCAATCCGTTTCAATCTCTCAACGGTGATTGGATTCATGATCTGGGCGGGACGATGAGTGTCAGCGTTAATCGATCAGGGAGCTTCTCCGGGTCTGGCTATTCCTCGGATGGGTTCGCCACCTCGATCCGCGGATCAATTTCTGGGGTGAACGGCACCTACACGATCACCGCCCCACAAGTCGGTCTGACGGTAAACGGACGGTTTGTTTGGGATCGCGGTTGTCACTTGGCATACCAGACCTTTGACCCGTCAGGCTCCTACATCATCGAACAAGGGCAGCTGCACGTGAACCACCCACCCGGAGCGCCGTGCCCGCAATGACCGTTCAAGACAAACAAGGTTGGATTGTAGAGAGCTGCCATCTGTGCGGGGCGCCTGCGCGTGCCGGATCTACCTGCGCCCGATGTGGTGCCGTGAACCAGCCTCGCCCCTCTGATCCCAACTCATTTCGAATTCCGGCGGGATCATATCCAACAAAATGCTGGAACTGTGATTCCCCATTACCCGTGTTCAGTTTCAGCTGCTTTTGCGGCGCCGACAACACGCCGATCAGCCTGCCTCAAAAAGGAGCCCCCAACATGTCCGATCCTTGGTCAAACTATAGCTTGAATGGGTGCTTGTTCGAAGACGCCCCGAAACCCGCACCCACGCTTCAAGCAACCTCCGCAGAGCTTCCGCAGCAAATTGACTTGCGCCGCTTTTGTCCCCCGGTCGAAGACCAGCTGAAGACCAATTCATGCGTCGCAAACGCCGTGGTTGGTGCTTTGGAGTTTCATCAGATCAAAGCCGGCTTACCGCTGACGGATATCTCTCGATTGTTCGTCTATTATAATGCGCGAAGTCTGTCGGACTCGGAGCACCAAGATACGGGCAGCTTCATTCATCACGGGATGGCGGCGATTTTGGCCTATGGCGGCTGCGAAGCGAGACTTTGGCCGTTTGAGCAAGCCATGGTGACGTCGAAGCCGACCGCGGCCTGCTATCAAAATGCCTCCCAATATGAGGCGGTCCAGTATGCGCGAACACCCAGGGGAGTCCCCGCGCTAACAGCGCTGGCGCAGGGGTTACCGGTCGTCTTCGGCATGTATGCCCCACACGAATATTATCAGGCGGCCGCACAAACGGGTGCAATGCCAAAACCAGATCAGATCGTTGCTCAAAGTCCGCCATCTGGTCACGCCATGCTGATGGTTGGCTACGACTTGTCGGACAAGACCTACCTGGTCCGAAATAGCTGGGGCATCGGTTGGGCGGATCAGGGCTATTGCAAGATCCCATTTGAAACCATGGAAGTTTGGGCCCGGCCTGAAGACTTTTGGACCATCGGCGCCATCGAACAAGCGACCGGATTTGAACGTTCGGGTCCGAGCATGATCGAAGCCATGAAAAGTGTCGGCGTTGAAGCCCCGCTCGCCGAAGCGTTGGGCACCAAAGTCGGCAATATGCGCTCTGACATTCGGGCCACATTGTCGAGCAATCTCGACGCGGCGAAACGCGATTTTAGAAGCCGAATTCGAGGCGAGTAAGCCTCTGACCGGCTGCCATATAGGAGACCAAGACAATGAATAGATGGCTTACAATTACCCCTTTTATGGCCCTTCCGGTCCTCGTCTATTTGCTCATTGCGGTGTTTTCCCCCCGGCACGACCGATACGAACGCGCCTGCCATCATGGCGAGACTAGACTCGACGATTTTCGCTATGCCGATGATTTCAGGCAGCACATGGCGGTTTCGACTGGGCGATATGATCATGCTGCTGGGCTTGATTACTTTGGCGATTGAGATCGTGAAATCGACGAGCACAAAGTCCACCGCCATCGCCAATCATGCGGTCTCGATCGGCTTGATGGTGGTGTGTTTGATTCTCTTTTTGGCGTTTAGCAGCTTTTCGACCTCAGTGTTTTTCTTTCTGACGATGATGGCCGTGCTCGATGTGCTCGCCGGTGTTATGGTGTCGATCGTTGCAGCGCGTCGCGACTTTGGGGTCGGCGACGGATTTGGGGGATAATGATATGTTACGGGGACTGAAACAATGGATGGGCTTAGCCCTTTGCACAGCGCTCCTGGCGGGCTGTGTTAGCTATCGCGGCGCGGACAATGTCAGCCCATCGGGTTACGCCTATAATCAAGCGATTGCGCAGTCGAAAAGCGAGCAGCTCCTGCTCAATTTGGTGCGCCTCAAATACCGCGATGCTGTGGTCTTTATGGACATAGATGGCATCACCACCCAGCATCAATATGCAGCCTCTCTATCTGCAGAAACGCTGTTCCCGTTTCGTCGAATATCGGATGGGTCGTCATTGATGACGCCCGGCGTCGGCGTGAGCGAGACGCCTACCATCGTCTACAAACCGCTTGATAGCAGTCAATTTGCTCAAGACCTTCTAGCGCCGATCGCGCCGGAAACGATTGTCCTTTTGGCCAATTCGGGTTGGAGCATCGAACGCTTGTTCACTTGCTGTGTGGAGCGCTTAGGGGCTCTGTCAAACGCCCCTAGCGCCTCGGGCCCAACCCCCAAACTCTTACCTGATAATTCTGAGTTTCGAGCCGTCGCGGATCGCCTTCGGGACTTACAAAAACTTGAAAAACTTCGTGTGGAGCTGATTCCGCGACCCGAGTCTGATATCGCCGATACGTTTTTGCTCATCGACGCCCGGGACAGCGAAGACTGCGCCATATTGCGCCGCTCGTTACAAACCGACACATGCAACATGCGTTTTCGTTTAGTTGCGAGAAGCGGTGGATTGGAGGGCAACGAGTATTTTGCGCAGACACGCACCGTACTTGGGGCGCTCTACACGCTCTCTCATGGGGTCGATGTGCCTGAAGTCCATATTGCCGAAGCGCTGACCACACAAAGCCGCGCGACGTCGCCTCGGACTGCGTCCTGGTCGGACTTCTTGAGCCAGAAGTTCCATGTCCAGGTGGGCGCAGAGGAACCAGAGTCGACGGCGGT
Organism: Henriciella sp.; assembly: GCA_965279045.1. Classification (GTDB taxonomy): domain Bacteria; phylum Pseudomonadota; class Alphaproteobacteria; order Caulobacterales; family Hyphomonadaceae; genus Henriciella. Next base: position 163,713 of record CBDIHJ010000048.1, read on the forward strand.
AAAAGTTTACTATCGCGATCATTGGTATTCAATCGCGGACTCTGATCTGGAATCTAAAACCACGTTCAACCTGATGCTGTTTTTGCTGGCGCTCCAGTCAGCAGCGAGCGATGGCGCGTCGCCACTCCTGACCATTGATGCCGGCGGCTAAGGCGCGGGGAGGTCGATCATCAGAATTGACCAAAGCGGAGGAATTAAAATGACGGACGCCCTGAAAAACAGCCGGTCTTGTTACATCTGCAAATGGCCGCTCAATCCGCTGTCTTCGACGTGCCCGGCTTGTGGCTACTCGCAAATGCCGAACCCTATGGAAGGCGGCCAGCGCGCTGATGATCCGAGCAAAGCCGCGTCGGAAAAACGGCAAGGCCTCCGGTCAAAGCTGGACGCGACCCGCGATGCTGCGAAACAGAAATCTCAATCCCGGCTCACAAAAAAGCCCTGATCTGAACTGGCATTGATGGGCGGCGCGACCGATTGACTCGTGCCCGCGCCTTGCCAGCCACGCGTGCAAGCCTAGTTCCCTTGAGAATCCTACACAATGCGGTTGATCTAGAGCGATTTTCTGGCGCGCGATTTGTAGGCTGTATCATTGGTCATCCTTGAAAGGATCAGAATGAAACGTCGTATTTGGGTCTCGGCTGCGGCGCTGCTCGCTGTGAGTGCATGCGGTGCCGCGCAAAGCGTGGAGGACACGCCGGGCTTCACACTCGCAGCAGCCCCCGTTTCCATGGGCGATGTTACGCGCGTGGTGAATGCCTCTGGCAAAATTGTTCCACGCGACGAAGTCATGGTTGGGTCAGAAGTCTCAGGTCGCATCTTGAGCGTGGCTGTGGATTTCAACAGCCAAGTGTCCCAAGGCGATGTGCTCGCCATTATCGATCCGCAGAGTTTTGAAAACCGCGTCCGGCAATTGGAAAGCCGGCTTGAAGCGGCGATTGCCGACACGCGCGTGCGCGAAGCCTCGATCAACCGGGCCGAAGTCAATCTCTCGCAAGCTGAAACTGTCCTCGCCCGGCAAGAAGATTTGTTCGAGAAAAATGCCGCGTCTCAAGCGCGTTTGGATGAAGCCTTGAGATCTGTCGGTGTGGCACGCGCTGACCTTGAGCTAAGCCGCGCACAACTTGAAAGCACCCGCGCTCAGGTCAATCAAATCCGCGCAGAGCTCGCGACCGCGCGCCTCGACCTAGAGCGAACAACCATCACCAGTCCGATTGAGGGAGTAATCATCGATCGTAAAGTTGACCCTGGACAAACGGTTCAGGCCAGCTTCTCTGCTCCGGAACTGTTTGCGCTCGCTGCGGACCTGTCTGACATTCGCGTTGAAGCGCAGATTGTTGAGAGTGATGTCGCCGGATTGGATCAAGGCGACGAAGTTAAGTTCTCGGTGGACGCCTATCCCGATCTCTCACTTGACGGGACAATCGAGCAGCTGCGCCTAAAATCCCAAGAAGAGAACAATATTGTCACCTATGTCGCGGTCGTCGCGGCGAAGAATGACGACAATAAGCTGATGCCAGGGATGACGGCAAATTTGGAAATCACCACGGACATTAAGTCGGGCGTGATGCGCATTCCGGCCCAAGCCGATCGATTCCGTCCATCCCCAAGCCAAATTGAGGTCTGGCAAGAAGAGGGAGCGGAACAAGTCGAGGAATCCAAAGACCCAAATGATGCTGTTTATGCGCGCTTGGAACGGATCGGCATGAATGCTGCGGACCTTGCCCAGGCAACGGAAGCCGTCGCGCGCGCGTCCGCGCCTCTCATTGAGGTGATCAATGATCCTGAGCGAACATTTCTTCACACGCCCACTCGCATTCGTCTGGCCGAGTTGACGGACAATATTCTGTCGACGCAGCTCAACCCAGCTGATTACTCCGCCTATCGCGCATTACTTGCCGCCGAGCGGAACATTCGCGACACGACGCTTTGGGTCCAAACGGCTGAGGGCAAAATGCGCCAGCAACCGGTTCGTCTTGGTCTTTCGGATGGCGCGTTCATTGAAGTCATTTCAGGACTGGAAGTCGGGCAACGCGTCGTGACAGGCATCCAGCAACCCGGCGGTGGTCGCCCCGGCGGACGTCCTGGGGGCGGCCGTCCAGGGGCGCGAGGATAAGCCCGTGTCATCGCCCCTGATTGAGACCAGAAATCTTGTAAAGACATATGGCCGAGGCTCTTCGGTCATCCGCGCATTGGATGATGTTAGTCTGACAATCGACCGCGGTGAGTTCGTCGCTGTGATTGGCGCGTCAGGATCGGGTAAGTCGACCCTGATGAATATGCTGGGCGGTTTGGATAAACCGGACGGTGGGGACATCGCAATCGCAGGTCGATCGCTCGCAAATATGAGCAATCGAGCGCTCGCCTATTTCCGCAATGAGACGATTGGCTTTGTCTTCCAACAGTTCCAATTGCTGCCAAAAAAGTCAGCGCTCACCAATGTTCAGCTGCCGATGCAGTATCGTCGGCCTCGCCTCGACAATGAGAAAGAGCGCGCGCGAGTAAGTCTAGAGCGCGTGGGCCTCGGCGATCGGATTGGCCATAAGCCAACACAACTCTCTGGCGGACAGCAACAGCGTGTTGCCATCGCGCGGGCTTTGGTCGGCGAACCAGAATTACTGCTCGCTGACGAACCGACAGGCGCATTGGATTCAAAGACATCGACCAGTGTCATGGAGCTTCTCGTCGAGCTCAATCGTCAAGGCATCACTATTGTCCTCATTACCCATGATCATGAGGTGGCCAATTATGCCAGCCGCGTGATCACGATGCGCGATGGTCAAATTGTAGAAGATCAAAAACAACGGTTGGTCGCATGAGAGTTCCGGGCTTAACAACAATCAATCTGGCGACGGGGTCATTGCTCGAGCGCCCGTTTCGCACGGTGCTCACCATGTTGGGCATTGTGATTGGCGTCGCGGCGGTGTTTGCCATGTTGTCCATCGGTGAAGGCTCTCGGCAGAAAATTTTGGAAAACATTGATAGTCCTGAAGCACGGACGATCTCTGTTTTTCCGAATTGGAACAATGGCCGTGCCAGTGCGCGACGGGCTTGGCGTCCGTTCACAGAACAAGATGTTCTCGACATACAGGCCATCCCGGGCGTCGAAGCGGCGACTGGAGACCTGTCTCAAGAATACAGCATCGTCTCTGAAACCAGTGATTGGCGCGCGAATGTGATCGGGGTCGACCCGCAATATCTGCCCGCCAATAATCTGCAGATCCAACGAGGACGGCAGATTACGGCGACTGAAATCGAACGCCGCGAAACCGTCGCGGTGATCGGACAATCTGTCGTGCGCACCCTATTTCGCGGCCAGGACCCGATGGGCGAGCGGATCAAGATCCAGAACATACCATTCACCGTGATTGGAATTGTTGCCGAGACGGATGCGCAAAACTGGCGGGGGCAGGATTCAAACAATTTCGTCCTTATTCCACGCCCCACAGGACGCGCCCGCTTGTTTGGCGATGACCGCCTGGTTCGAAACCAAGTTCGATCGATCCGCATCGTCGGTGAAACGCAGTCTGCGCTGGCGGGCATTGAGCGTGAAATCGACTTCATCATGCGGCGGTCTCGCGGTTTGACCGCAGATGAGGCGCCAGATTTCCGGATCTTCAACTTCTCGGCCAATCGGCAAGCGGTGGCTGAAACGCAGCGGACGCTCAGCCTGCTGCTCGCGACAATGGGTGCCGTGTCGTTGATTGTCGGCGGTGTCGGGGTGATGAATATTATGCTGGTTTCGGTGACCGAACGCACGCGCGAGATCGGGCTTCGCATGGCGATCGGGGCACGTGGATCGGACATTATGGGCCAATTTCTGACCGAGGCTCTCATCCTTTCAATCTTATCTGGATTACTGGGGCTCGGGCTTGGATATGCCGTGTCGCAGGTCTCCCTTGGAACGGACGAGATTGAGATGGTGTTCTCGCCGCACATTGCTGTGCTCTCTTTCGGCTCAGCGCTCTTAGTCGGGGTCGTATTTGGCTTCCTGCCCGCGCAACGTGCTTCAAGGCTCAATCCGATTGAGGCGTTACGACATGAATAAGCCCTTATTTAGATGGGCCGGGCAGGGGTCGAAAGCCGCCGTTTTGGCGATCTTAGTGGCAGGCTGTCAGACCCCGACCGGCGATCGCGTGGCCTCAGCGATCGATGACCAAGTCAATACTGTGCCTAGCGTTTGGCAGGGTGAAGCGGCAACCGACTCGCGGCCGGAATCCTGGCAGGCCTTGTTCGATGATCCATTGCTTCGGGCCTTTTTGATCAAAGCCGAGGCGGCGAATCTGGATCTCGTTCAAGCAGAGGCGCGTGTGCGCCAATCGGAAGCGAGTTTGCGGCAAAGCCGTGCGCTCCTCGGCCCGAGTGTGACCGCAAATTTGAGCGCAAGCGGGACGGCCATACTTTCCGATTTGGAAACCACTAGCGACTCTGCCAGCAGCGTGCTGAACGTGTCCTGGGACCCAGACGTGTTTGGCGTCAACCGGGCGTCTGTGAGAGCCGCAGAGTTGCAATTGGATGTGCAGCGCGCGGATGCAGAACGTTTGCGCCGAATTATCCTCGCGCAGACCGCGCGCGCCTATTTCCAAATCGTCGAAGCGGATCAGCAACTCTCGCTGGCTGAGGAGAACCTCACCTTCCTAGAAGAGACAAAGCGCGTCTCTGAAGTGAGGTTTGAAGCGGGTGATATTGCGCGATCGGATTTGGCTCTGGCTGAGCTCGAGTTTGAAAACGCCGTGGCCGGGCTCCGAAATCAAGAGTTCGCCTCGCGGTCTGCCCGCCGGGCGCTATCGGTTCTCATCGGTGATTTTGGCGATGCCGACTTGACCGTTGCGCCAGTTTTGCCAGCTGCGACCGAAGTTGGGCTCTATGCGGTCCCGGCTCGGCTTCTGGAAACGCGCTATGATATTTTGGCCGGGCGTGCGGCACTCCTGGCCGAGCTCGCAAATTTTGACGCGACGCGAAAGTCGAATTGGCCGGACTTAGTTCTAAGCGGGCGGGTTGCTTCAAGCGGGGCTCAGCTCTCAGACCTGTTTGACCCTGATTTCTATGTCGCGAGCCTGGTTGCCAGCACCAGCGCTGTCCTGTTCGATTCCGGGCGTAATGCAGCGCAGATTGAGGCGGCAGAAGCGCGCATTGATGCGGCCATTGCGGCCTATGCTGAAACCGTCCGCGCGGCAGTCTTCCAGGTCAATGACGCATTTGATGAGACCGAAACGCTTCGCGGAGCCCTGGCCGCCTTGGAACGGGCCAGCGCGTCAGCAGAAGAGGCGTTAGCGCTCGAGCAGATCAAGTTTGATTTGGGCGAGACGATTTTGTTGGACGTGCTGACCGTTCAGCGGCGGGTCAACGCGATCCAAAGTGCGCGGATCAGCACCGAGCGAAGGCTCCTCGATGCGCAGGTGGATGCCCATCTCGCCTTGGGCGCTTTCTCACTTTAGTCAGATCTCAAGGTTTTGAGGTGATTGCGGCAGCTGCAGGTCGGCGGCTTCGTCGCACTTGTTAATCCAGAGGATGACTTAAATAAGCGTGCAAAGGATGATCTAATGCCAGACACGATGACCTCTGCTTTGCCACCTGCCGATTCGCTCGGTCCTTTGCCGTCTGGGCACCCTCAAGTGGCGCAGGGAAAAGTGGGCGTGCTTTTGGTCAATCTCGGTACGCCAGATGGAACCGATTATTGGTCAATGCGGCGCTATCTGTCGGAATTCCTCTCCGACCCGCGCGTCATCGAAGTGCCGATGCCGATTTGGCAGCTCATTTTGCAGGGCCCAATTCTAACGTTCCGACCGTCAAAGTCTGGACGTGCCTATAAAAAGATTTGGACCGAAGAAGGCTCTCCGCTCTTACTTTACACGAAGCGGCAAGCCGAAAAGCTCAACGCCCGGATCGGCAGCGACAGATTGCTCATAGACTTCGCTATGAATTACGGCAATCCGAGCATTCTCTCCAAAATCACCGCGCTGAAAGAGGCCGGATGCGATCGCATTTGCGTTGTCCCACTCTACCCGCAATATTCCGCGACAACGACCGCCAGCGTGTGTGACCGAACGTTCAAAGCGCTTGAAGGCATGCGATGGCAACCGGCGATCAGGACCGCCGCAAGTTTCCATGATGAGCCGGTTTATATCGAGGCGCTGTCGAAGAAAATTTCTGAGCATTTGAGCACGCTCGACTTCACGCCGGAGCGCGTGATCATGTCCTATCACGGCATTCCAAAAGCCTATTTCGACAAAGGCGACCCGTATCACTGCCATTGTCACAAGACGACGCGCTTGGTGTCTCAATATCTTGGCTGGGATGACGGGTTTGCAATGACGACCTTCCAAAGCCGTTTCGGACCGACCGAGTGGCTGAAACCTTATACCGACCATACGCTTGAAGAGCTCCCGGAGCAGGGCATCAAGAAAGTCGTCGTGGTCTCGCCAGCGTTTATTTCTGATTGCCTTGAAACGCTTGAAGAACTTGCGATGGAAGGCCGCGACGAGTTCCTCGAAGCGGGTGGCGAAGCTTACTCCGTCGTGCCCTGTCTCAACGATAGTGAAGCCGCAATTGATGTGATTGAGGATGTCGTTCGCCGGGAAGCCGCTGGCTGGATCCTCTAAGGCGTGGATGGCTGGATCAAGAACGGCAAAGTTCGGGGCCGGATTGCGGATGATGGGGCCTTAGAAGTTCGCTGTTTTGGACTGACCACGCAGACCCGCTATTACAAGCAGCTGTTTCGGGAATTCTTCCGGAAAGACTTTCAAAAGCTCCGTCCCGGCTACGGGGATTATGACGTCCATATCATCATGGAATATACCGGCGATGCGCCTTGGATGGACCTCGATAATCTTGCGAAAGCTTTGCTGGATAGTCTGACGGGCAATGTGTTCGAGGATGATCATCAGGTCGCCCGTTTGCTCGTCGAACGCCGGGTCGGAGACCGCGAGGGCATTTATATGCGTGTCATCGCAATGGATTAGTCGGACTGACGTCCCCAGACCCGCATCGCATCAATAATCGGACGCATTTTGAGCCCTCGATCGGTCAGATGATATTCTGAGCGCGGGGGGTGCGTATCGTAGATTTTGCGCTCTAGGACTCCATGATCTTCGAGCATCTTGAGCCGGTTTGAGAGCGTATTTGGGGCGATCCCGTCCAGCGCCGCCTCAAAGTCCGAAAACCGCCGCGCGCCATGATCAACGAGCTCACGCAGGATCTCGCTTGTCCAACGAGAGCCAATGATAAACGCCGCGCGCGAGACCGGACAAAGGGGCAGGTTTTTCTTCGCCATATCACATTTTAGGCCATTGGCTTGACGAAATCTAGTAACTACGAAAAATGTAGTGACTATAACATGGAGGGCGAAATGGCGTTCGAATTACAAATCGTGGCAGCGACCACATTGATCTTATTCTTGGTGATTGGCGTTCAGGGCAGTCTGGTGCCGCTTACACAAGGCTTTGGATGGGGCCTGGGAAGCCGGGATGAAGATGTGTCAAAATCGGTCTTACAAGGCCGCGCGAGCCGCACGGTCGCCAATCAGATCGAGGGCATGGCTATTTTCGTCCCATTGGCTCTGATTGTGGTGATTTCTGATCTTTCGTCCGATCTGACAGTCCTTGGCGCGACGCTTTACATTGTGGGCCGCGCGGCCTTTGCTCCGCTTTACTTGCTGGGCGTGCCCTATTTGCGCACCGTCGCTTGGACGATTAGCGTCATCGGCATTCTGATGATCGGATATGTCGTCTTGATAGCGGCGCTGGCGAGTTAGCCAGGCTTTGCGGGCGCGACGAACGTATTCACAGTGAGGCGTCCGTCGCGCGGATCGTCTGAAAAGTCGAAGCCCTCTGGAACGCCCACTGCGTGAATGGAAATACCGCGGTACAGCACCATCCGGTTAAACGTCGCGTCAATCTTGAAGAAACGCTCGAACATATCGGTATCGCCGTCTGGATAAGACGCTTTAGGCACGCCAAATTTGTCTGCTTCGCGGCTGATGAGACGTCGATAGTTTTGGAACCGAGTGTTGGGCACGGACTCGAACCCGGAGGATCGATGGCGATAGAAGTAAGTGCCGCCGCTCTCATGAGGGCTGAGATAATGCAGGATGGCGACTTTCTCGTCGCCGACGCCATCAAAATGCGGCAAGCGCTGGATCGGTTTCAGCTGATCGGGCGGCGTCGTGAGCAGCGAATAATAACATTCTTTGACATCAGCACCGTGCTGATACCCAAAGACGTCGCGTAGTAAAATCAGCACGCCAGGCATGATTTCGGCGAGATACTCATGCGGAGCCTTGGCCCGTAATCCCGGATAGTGTGGGGCGAGAGCCGCATAAGTCTGCTCCGCCGCATGATCGACGACCGCATCTGGATTCCGCAACACATTATCGATGATAATGACGGGTAATTGCTCATTGCCGACAAGCGATTTCGAGACTTTCCAGTGCGACGGAACTTGCGCTGAGACGGTGACCATATTCCGATCCTTGATCGCTTTTCTGCCGAAAGCAAGGCGCTCTAATTTAGCTCAATCGTTTGAATGGCATTGGGATGGCCGTTGCGGTCGCTTTTGCGACCAGCTTCCCGTCCGCATCAAAGCATTCTGCTTCCATAAAGGCGGCTGATCGCCCCCACTTTAAGATCCGGGCTTCGACACTGGCCGGGCCCGGCATCAGACGCCGCAAATAGGACGTCTTCATCTCCAATGTCGGCGCCGTCATCGTTACGTTTGAGGCAATGATGCAGCACGTGCTCATCGCTTCGTCCATCATCGCCGCAATAAATCCGCCTTGGACTGCGCCTGTCGGGTTTGCGAACATGCCCGGCACGTCAAAATCCATTCGAATACGCTGCGCATCCTGTTCCACTTCGGCCAGGCGCATGCCGAGCGTATCGGAGCAGGGGGGGCGTTTCTTACTGTTTTGGAATCTCGCGAGCATTTCAGCGTCGGAGACACGCGGCTTCTCTTCAGACGGATCCGACATGTCTATTTCCGACGAAACGCGTCCAAGCTGACCACGGTATCGCCGTTCTCTTCCGCGTCACCTTCGCCCGCGCTGTCTGTGTCTGTCTCAGACGCCACGGCGGGATCCACCATGGCTTTATCCTCGGCGGATGCCGCTTTTTCGAAGCTCACACCAAAATTGACCGATGGGTCTACAAATCGCGTCATCGACACGTAGGGAATCGAAAGGTGCTGAGGCACGCGGTTGAACTTTAAGACAATCTCAAAATGCCCGTCATGGACTTCAAGGTCCCAGTATTGATGCTGAATGACGATCGTCATCTCATCCGGAAACTGTTCGATCAGATGATCCGGAATATTCACGCCCGGCGCCTTCGTGCGGAACGTCACGTAAAAATGGTGATCTCCAGGAGGAGCAGAGCCTTTTGCCGCTTGACGCAAGGCCTCTCGCACAACGCCGCGCATCGCGGCCTGTGTCAGCGCTTCATAACCAATATAGTCGGTCATTACCCTCTCCCCGGTCAAAGAGCTGATTAGCTCTCCGCGACCCAGCCTGCAACGCCCTTCATGCGAAAGGCGAGCACCGATCCATATCTTCCCCAAACAGGAAGCGTCCCACGTTCAATTAACCCAACCTGTTGAAACTATTACAGTTCGAGCCTTTCAAAAATCAGTGGAGGCTTCTGTTGCCAGGCGCCTCCGGGCCCCGCCTAAGGCGCTGATGCCTTAGGAGTTAAAGCGGTTTTCCACGCACTGCGTTACGCAGCGAGCAGTTCACCTTCAGCAAAGTTGTCATTTGCAACTATTGTTGAGTGAGCTTCTAACGCAGCTCATGCGGGTGAAGGCCTCGTCTTTACACGTCCGTCGATCCTATTTCGCCCCCAAATGATCCCCGCTGAAGGAAGAGATCGCTTGGTGGAGGCGCCGGGTACCGCCCCCGGGTCCGAACCGCTTATTACACGCGCGTTTATCACCATAGTTCAAAAGAACGTTGCTAATATAATCCCGCTTGGACAAAGAGAAAAGTGCTTAATCCACAGGTTCGACAATGACTTCAATCACGCCTTCGGTGCGTTCAAGTGTGGCTAATTCTGCCTCAAGAGCGGTCGCATTGATGATCCGCGTGGTGGTCACGACGGAGCCGGTCGCGTCTGCGGTGAGGATTGTTAGCCGTAGCAAACGCTCCGTTCCATCCAAAACGCCATCGGCCGCGCGGACCGTCAGCTTGCCGACTTGGTAAACACCTTTGCCGGTCATGATGACGGTTTGGCCTGCCAATTTCGCGCCGCTGAACAGTAGCCCCGCTGTTGAGGTGACGATGCAGCCTGAAAGCGACAAGGCCAAAAGCGGGGCGATAATGATTGAACGCAGCATGATAAGCTCCTCAAATATCCCCAAGCTCTAACCAAATCACCTAAAGAGACCCGGGTTAACAGGAGGTGAGAACGTCTAAGTTTGAACCGCTGCGATCTTGCTCCTGTCCGCAAAACCTGCTCTTTGCCGATTAACGATAAGATTTGGTGTTTTGGGAGACCCATTATTATGCGCACAACTTTTACAGCCCTTGCGGCGATCTTGGCTCTATCTGCCTGCGATGTGGTCCGGACACCCGGAACGACGACCAGCGATCCAGCACCGGTCGAGACGCCAGCCCCGCCCACCGCGGAAGAGATCGCGGCTGAAACGGAACGTCTCAATGCCTGGTTTGAAGAGAAATTTGAGGCTGAGATTCTCGAGAGCCCGATCCAACTTACCTTTCTGGGACGTGATGAACGCCAAGGCGAGATCGATGACTTTTCCGAAGTTGCCCTCGACGCGCAACTTGAGCGCTCTCGCGCCAATGTCGCCGAACTTGAAGCCAATTTTGATTATGACAAGCTAACGCCGGACGCGAAAATTTCTTACGACATCTGGATGTACCAGCATGAGCGCGCCCTCGCGTCGGATGAGTTCCGCTATAATGGCTACATTTTCGATCAAATGCAGGCCGTTCACAGTTTCTTCCCACAACTGCTCATCGCGTTTCACCGGGTCGCTGATGCGGACGATATGGACGATTATCTGTTGCGGGTCTCGGGCAGCGCCCGCGCGATCGATCAGCTGATCGCGACCTCACAAAAAGTCGCCGAGGGCGGGGTACGTCCCCCTTATTTTGCATATGACTCGGTGATTGAAGAATCGCAGAAAATCATCACGGGTGCACCTTTTGATGAGAGCGGCACAGACAGTGATGTCTGGGCCGACGCGCAGGCGAAAATCGCCAATTTGCTTGATCAGGGCGAGATTGATCAAGCCAAGGCGGATCAACTGACGACGGACATTCGAACCGCCTTTGTCGAAGAGTGGAAGCCGGCCTATGAGCGTCTGATTGCGTGGCAAGAAGCCGATCGGGCCAACGCCACGCCAGAAGCGCAAGGTGTCTCTCAGCTGCCGAACGGGGTGGCTTATTATAATGAGCGCCTCGCTAATCAAACCACAACGGCGCTCACGGCCGATGAAATTCACCAGATTGGGTTGGATGAAGTGGCCCGCCTGCGCGCCGAGATGGAGGAGATCCAAGCGGAGTTTGGGTTCGAAGGCACGCTACAAGATTTCTTCGCTTTCTTGCGGGATACGAAGGATGATGAGCGCCTCTATTACCCGAACACAGATGAGGGTCGCCAAGGCTACATCGATGATGCCACCGCTGCGATTGATGGCATAAAAGCGGTCCTGCCCGACTATTTCGGCATTTTGCCAAAGGCCGACATGGTGGTGAAGCGCGTTGAACCATTCCGTGAGCAAGACGGCGCAGCGCAGCACTACTTCCCATCTACGCCAGATGGCTCCCGCCCAGGGGTCTATTACGCGCACTTGTCAGATATGACGGCAATGCCGAAGCGCGAGCTTGAAGTCATCGCCTATCATGAGGGCCTACCAGGTCACCATATGCAGATCGCCATTCAACAAGAGCTGCAGGGCGTGCCGACGTTCCAAACGCAAGCCGGATTTACCGCTTATGTCGAAGGCTGGGCGCTCTACTCAGAATGGTTGGCGATCGAAATGCCAGGCACCTATCAGGATCCATTGTCCAATTTCGGGCGGATTGGCTCTGAAATGTGGCGTGCGATCCGCTTGGTGGTCGATACAGGCCTGCATGCCAAAGGCTGGACTGAAGAAGAGGCTGTGCAGTATTTCATGGCCAATTCAGCGATTACAGAAGCACAGGCGCGTTCAGAAGTCCGGCGCTATTTGGTCCTTCCGGGCCAAGCCACGAGCTACAAGGTTGGCATGATCAAGATCCAAGAGCTCCGCAGAGACGCCGAAGCCGAATTGGGTGATGCATTCGACATCCGCGCCTTCCACGACACTATCCTAGGTGCCGGCGCGATGCCTCTGGCGATCTTGGAAAGACGGGTCGATGAGTGGGTTGCGAGCGTGAAGGCGAGCTAATGAATGCAGGTGTGGGGCGTTTAGCTCCCCACATTGTCCAAGCTACTTAACGCTTCCTGCACGTGCTCTACGAAAAGCCGCGCCTTGCCGCGGAGCTTCCCACCCGTCCAGACGACTGACAGCGGGAGGTCAGCCCCGCGCCATTCTGGCATGATGCGGACGAGGTTTCCGGCATTGACGTTTGAGCAAACCAACCAATCGGGACCAATAAAAATACCGAGCCCGTCGACGGCCGCTTGTAAGAGCGTATCTCCTGATGAGCCTCTAAACCGGCCATCCATCATAATTCGATGTTCTTCACCGGTTTCGACGTGTTTGAGTGTCCATTGCTGACCCTGCAGCGATTGACGGAAGACGAGACCCTGGTGGTCTTTCAAACTATCGGGGCAGACCGGCGATCCAAAACGCTCAATGTATTTTGGCGAGGCCCAGATCCCGCGATAGGCGACAAGAAGGCGTTTCGCCATCAATGCACTGTCGGTCAGTTCGCCAAGCCGGAAGGCCAGGTCGACCCCTTCTGTCACCAAATCAGTGTAAGTATCGTCGGTCATCAGATCCATGCGGATGTGCGGATACTTGTCCAAGAAATCCGCAATCGTCGGCGTGATCACCAGTTGCGCGAGTGAGTGCGGGGCGCTCACGCGGAGCATGCCGACCGGCTCTTGGTCGAGCCCGCGAGCTTCCGCTTCAGCTTCGTCAAACTCGGCCAAAATATCTTGAGCCCGCCCATAGAACCTTTGACCCGCTTCGGTGAGCGATAGCGCACGCGTGGTGCGATGGAACAGTTCGGCGCCGATTTGGTGCTCAAGATCTTGAATCCGCCGCGAGACCGTTGGTTGTCCGATCGAAAGGTCTGCTGCCGCCCGTGAGAAACTGCCCGCATCCGCCACGCGTAAAAACAGTCTCATCGCATCAATTCGATCCATGCCCATCAGCTCCTATGCGAAAATTGCATGAACCATATGGAACCTCTCCCAGTTCTGAAAAAGGGGGGGATGATCCATTTATTGCTCATCGACGGCAGACATTGCCCGCCGAACCTTGACCCTCAAAGGAGCCAACCATGGCCAATTTTACTTTGCATAATTCAAGCACCGCGCCGGAAGGCGCGCGTGACTTTATCGCCGGCGTAGAAAAGAAAATGGGCTTCGTGCCCTCTCTGTACGCAGTCTTCGCTGAAAACCCAGCCGTTCTGAACGCTTACACCCAGCTGTCTGACCAACTTGGCAAAACCGGGCTAACCCCGCTTGAGCAACAAGTCGTGACCATCACCGCAAGTGTCGAAAATGAGTGTCACTTCTGTGTGGCCGCGCACACCACGATTTCAGAAGGCGCTGGGCTCGACCTCAGTGTGATTGACGCCGTTCGCGAAGACCGAGCGATCAATGATCCAAAACTCGAAGCCCTGCGGGTCTTCACCAAGAAAGTCGTGATTGATCGCGGATTCGTGTCGGACACAGATGTCGATGCTTTCCTGGCCGCTGGCTACGACCGCTCAGCCGTGCTCGCCGTTATTCTCGGCGTCGCTTTGAAAGTGATTTCAAACTACACAAACCATGTTGCTGAAACGCCAGTCAACGAAGCCTTCCAAAAGCATGCTTGGACGCCAAAAACCAAGCGCGAAACCGTCGCCGCGTAAAACGACGTTTGGGGCTAACCCAGCGGCCTCATCCTGAGCGAAGTCAAAGGATGAAAATTTCAACAAAATCAAGACCCTCGTCCTTTGAGCTCGCTCGGGATGAGGGTCTTTTTTTAGTATCGACAGGGGCCTCACAAAACGCTCACACCGACGTGAATGAGGCTCACACACACGTGGTTCGCAAGTGATGAGGAGGCGGCGTAAGTGGAGGTCAACACAACGGAGAAAACGATGACGACCATGACTGACACACTCACCCCCGAGACCTGCAACACTGGACTCCTGACGAAGATCAAATCCTACGCCCCACACGCCATTGCTGGTGTGGCTTCGTTGGTGTTCCTCGATAGCTTGCGCTTCAAGTTTACAAACGCCCCTGAGACGCAGACCATTTTCGGCAAACTCAATGATTGGGCGGCGAGCTTCGGCGCTGATGGCCTGTTCTCGCAGACCGGCCTTTTCAGCCAATATGTGATTGGCACCGCAGAACTGGTCGCAGCGACGCTCTTGCTGATCGGCATCCACCCAGCCTTCCGTCGCCTGCAAGCCATTGGCGCACTGATCGCCTTTGCGGTGATGAGCGGCGCGGTCAATTTCCACCTCTGGACGCCGCTTGGCATCGATCCAAACAATGATGGCGGAGGCCTGTTCTTCATGGCGGTCGTCGTTTGGTTCACATCAGCCGGCCTCGCTTTCATTCGCCGTAACGAATTGGCAGCGATCTTTTCTGGCCTCAAAGCCACGCTGTTCCCAGCCCGTTCATAATCCACCCCCTATCTCCCAGAAACTCGCCTTTAGAAGGACGACTAAAATGAAACTCAGAACCCTCCTCGCCGCCGCCATGATCGCAACCGGCCCAATCGCCGTTTCCGCGCCAGCCGCTTTCGCAGATAAAGATCCGATTTATACCGCGAAGCGCTCAAACCTCGCGCTACAAGGCTATGACACCGTGGCTTACTTCACAGTCGGCGAACCGACCAAAGGAACCGCAGATTTCTCGACCGAGTATCAGGGCGCAGAGTTCCGCTTCGCCAGCGAGGAGAACCTTAATCTGTTCTTGGGTGATCCTGAAAAATACGCCCCTCAATATGGTGGCTACTGCGCTTGGGCTGTGGCGCAAGGCAAGACTGCTAAAGGGGATGCCCGTCGCTGGGCCGTCGTCGATGGCAAGCTCTATCTGAATTATAATAAAGGCATCCAAAAACGCTGGGACAAAGACCGTGCCGGTTTCATCTCCAGCGGTGACCAAAATTGGCCGACTGTGCTCCAAGACTAAGGGCTTTCTCCCCTCAATGACGCCCCGCTTAAAGCGCGTCGCCAATTGACCCCGCGTGGATACCCCTCCCACGCGGGGTTTTTAATTTGCGAGATCTCGCGTGGTTAATTTGAACCGCAAATTGATGACCAAGACTTCACACCAAAACAAGACAAAGCCGGTTATCCCGAACCCACGATTTGAAACATGTCTAGGGAGACGACCATGAGAAAATCTGGGGTCATCGCGCTGATTGCCAGCGCCGCGCTCATTCCGGCAGCTGCCGCAGAATCCGAGCTCTATCTCAATGGCGGATACGCAGCTTATGATGGAGATGACGCGACCTTGTCATCTTTGACCGCGCGGGGCGGTATAGAATTAAATGCTCTGATCGGGGCTGAGTTTGAAGCTTCGTTCGGATTAGGGGCTGAGGAGGTCGGTGATACGGGGGCAGAAATAGAGTTAGAGAACCAGTTTGGGGGCTATCTGACCGCACGTTATCCACTTTTACCGAGCCTCGATGCGATTGGACGTGTCGGATACACGACCGGTGAGTTTCAAGCCTCAAATAGCGGCGTCTCAGGAGATGCTGAAGTCGACGGCTTTGCGTTCGGGGTTGGCGGCGAGTTTATGTTCACCGACAATTTTGGCGTTCGCGGCGATTATACCCGCATTGAAGCTGACGATGATGAACTCGATAGTGGCGTCAACGTGTTCGCACTGACTGGTGTCTTTAAGTTTGGCACGGTGCGCTAACTAAGACTCGCGTTCCGCCCAAGTTTTTAAGATGTGATGCGCCACCGCCATGGGTGGAGGCGCATAGATCTCTGGATGTTCGCCGGCAATCACTTGCCGCGCTTCCTCGCGCGTGATCCAGCGGGCGGCTTCTAATTCATCCTGCTCCACTGAAACCTCGGTGGTTTCGGCCTCAACAATGATCCCGACCATCATGGAGGATGGAAACGGCCATGGCTGACAGAACAAGTATTCTGCTTTGGCGGGATCGGCCTTGATGCCCGCTTCTTCTTCCAGTTCGCGTGTCGCGGCTTGCTCGAGCGTTTCACCCGGCTCCACAAACCCAGCCAGTGCGGACCAGAATCCGGCGGGCCAGCTCGCTTGACGTCCGAGCAGGCACTTATCGTCTTTCACCGCGAGCATGATGGCCACAGGATCTGTGCGGGGGAAGTGCTCCGCGCCGCACGATGGGCAAACGCGTTTCCAACCTGCTTCTGCAGAAGATGATCGAGAACCGCACTTTGAACAGAAAGGATGGCTGCGATGCCATTCGAGCACGCTACGCGCCGTTGAGGCGAGATTGGCCTCCATTGGGTTCAAACCAGAGGCGGCGGCACGCATGTCGGTAAAGTCGCCCGTGCCTTGTAAGAGCGACCCTTCAAGCTGGAAGGCACTCCCAATGTTGACGGCAAAAATCGGTGCATTGGCGAGGTCCAAGCCTAAAAAGACACGTTCGCCGAGATGCGGCAACCGAGCGAATTCCGGGCCGAGCCAGACCAGGTTTTGCCCGCTATTCTCAACCAGTGGCAAGCCATCACGCATTAAGAAAACCAGGACATTGTCCGCCTCTAAAGCGGCCTTCTGCCACGCCTCATCTGTTCGATAATGGGCCGCCCGGTTAATCGGGTTGCTGGCGAGTGGGATGTCGTTCGATGTCGTCAAAACTGTCGTCCTATGGGCAATATCCAAAGCAGATAAGGTAACCATCCGGGTCCGTCACGACTATTTCTGTGCAGCCATATGACATTTCCTCAGGCTCGGTGTGTGCAGTATTTGCGCCAGTTAAGAAGGTTTTGACCGCTTCGAGGTCTTGGACCCAGATGTAGGCGTCCCACAAACCCCCGACGCGATCTTTGTTTGGCGCGGGCATTTTCATGTCCTCATCGCAATCACCTTGTTTCAGCATGATCGAGGCGCGCGGCGTGTCGGCAATCGCAAAGCTCGGGGGATCGCCCCAAATTTGTGCGACCTCAAACCCCAAATGGTCGCGGTAAAACGCGACCGACCGATGGATATCAGCGACGACAAAGACCGCCGCGCATGAAATATATTGAGAGCCGATCCCCGTATCAGACATGCTGGCAGCCTATTGTGCGCAAGCGTCTTGTCAAACGCGTGCACAGTCGCGATATAGCCGGTGGAGGCTGGCGGTGGACGAACTCCTCGCCAACCGGGTCAGGTCGGGAACGAAGCAGCCCTAACGAGTTTTCCGTTCGGGTCACTGTCCAGTCTCCACTTCCATTCTTGTGGGTATAGCCATCACGCGCCGCCTTGATCGCTTGCGGGACCCCCCGAGTCCCTGCCATAAGCGTTTACCATGACTGAGACGCCAGATACGCCTGAAGATACGGAGCGCGACGACGCGACTTTCTCCATGTTTGGCGATGCTGAAATGGGCACGCCGCCAGATGAAGGCTATCAAGTGCTCGCGCGGAAGTATCGACCGCGGCTATTTTCCGACCTGATCGGGCAAGAAGCAATGGTTCGCACGCTGACCAATGCCTTTGAAACGGGCCGGGTGGCGCATGCTTTCATGCTGACCGGGGTACGCGGTGTGGGCAAAACGACGACGGCGCGTCTGCTCGCCCGGGCCTTAAACTATTCGCGCGACGGGCATGATGCGCCGAGCATGACACTCGACCCGCCAGGCGATTTCTGCGCCGCGATCATGGCTGGCAATCATCCTGATGTGCTCGAGCTTGATGCCGCGTCGCGCACAGGCGTTGCGGATATGCGGGATCTTTTGGACGGTGTGCGTTATGCGCCCGTTTCCTCAAGACACAAAGTCTACATCATCGACGAAGTTCACATGCTGTCGACGGCGTCCTTT
>CBDIHJ010000049.1:0-175546 GCA_965279045.1 Henriciella sp.
CTTTGGTGTCGTGCTCAGATGCGTCTGAGTTACAGCGTGTTCGCGAAAAATGGTGCCGCGGAAAACTCTCTTTGGCGCAAACGAATGATGAGCTGGATGCCGCGATTGCATCCGTGTGTGAGGCTCTAAAAGCGGAAGGCGGGAATAAATCTCGCGTGACGTTCTACTATTTGCTGGCGGAGCATTTCGGCAAATTGGATATGCTCGCAAGCTAGATCGCCGGCGAAACCGATAACGAAACCCCGGTCTCGCGGCCGGGGTTTTTTGTTTCCGGACCGGTCAAGTTGAACTAAGCACCTGATCATGCACCGTTTATTTGCAGCACTGCCTATCCCCGATGCGCTGGCGGATCGCCTTGATCCGCTTTCAATTGACATGCATGGCGCCCGTTGGCGGCGACGAGACCACTACCATGTGACCCTTTGTTTTTATGGCGCGGTGGATGGTGAAATCGCGCAGGAACTGGCCGACGCGCTGGCCGACGTCCAAGCCCCTTCGATTGCTTTGGAAGTATCCGGTGTTGGATGGTTTGGGCGACGCGAACCCAAATCCCTTTACGCGCGCGTGAAACCCAATCCGGCACTTGAGGATTTGTCCGAGCAATGCCGGAAACTGGCGCGGACCTTTCGGATCAAGCTCGGCCAAGATCCGTTTTTGCCGCATATTACGCTCGCCTATTGTAACCAAACCCCGCTTGAGGACGTCCGCACCTGGAGCGAGGACTTTCAAATCTTCAAATCCGAGCCGTACATAGTCGATCAATTTCACCTTTATGAAAGCTTCACGGGACATCGGCGCCAAAGCCTTTACGTAGCGCAGGCAGACTACTCACTTGGCACCCGCTACTGACGCAATGTGTCAGGGGGGCAAGTTGACGATACACGTCAAACGCGAAACAAGACGGCATGGCACAACCAAAAACAAAGCATATTTCCTCCCAGTCGCTTTTTGAGCGGTTCCGAACGGTTCGAAGACAGTCCGAGGGACTCGCCGCGAGCTTGAGCGATGCCGACGCCACGGCTCAATCCATGCCAGATGCCAGCCCGGCAAAATGGCACCTAGCCCACACAACTTGGTTTTTTGAAGAGTTCATGTTGGCCCCGGTCTTCGGCGAAGCGGTTTCGTTTTCATCCGAAATACAGCTTCTTGTTCAACTCCTACTATGACGCAGTTGGCGCGCGCCATGCCCGCCCCATGCGGGGATTGCTGACGCGGCCATCCCTGGAAGAAGTGTTGGCGTATCGCGCCCATGTCGACATGGGCATGGAACGGCTTTTTGTGGAAGCACCGGACGCGTGTGAGCTCTTACCCTTAGGGCTCGCACATGAAGAACAGCACCAGGAATTGCTGCTGACTGACATCCTGCATTTGTTCGCGCAGAACCCGTTGCAGCCGGCGCTGAAGCCCGACGTGAACTTACAAACCGCCAATCTCGAAGCCGCGCCCCTGACCTGGCGTCGTTTCGAAGGTGGGGTCGCGTCGATCGGCTACGATGGAAGCGAGTTCGTCTTCGATTGTGAAACGCCTGTCCATGAGGCGATCGTGCGCCCCTTTGAACTAGCAAATCGTGCTGTGACCAATCGAGAATGGCTCGAATTCATCGAAGATGGTGGTTACGCAAACCCACAACACTGGCTGTCTGATGGCTTCGCGGCGGCTCAAGCTGAAGGTTGGCAAGCGCCCCTCTATTGGTCCAAACGAGGTGAGGTCTGGCAGACCATGACTCTTTCCGGGCCTCAGCGGGTCAATCTCGAAGCTCCGGTCACGCATATCAGTTTCTATGAAGCGGACGCCTACGCGACCTGGGTCGGCGCGCGCCTTCCAACCGAACAAGAATGGGAACATGCAGCTCAACCCGCCACGCTTGATGGCGTGTTTGCAGATAGTGGTTATTATCAACCTCAGGTTCAAACGCGCGCGGATCAATCCTATTTGTTTGGCGATGTCTGGGAGTGGACCGCCAGCGCCTTCACGCCTTATCCAGGCTATCGCCCCGCAGAAGGTGCGGTGGGTGAATACAATGGCAAGTTCATGAGCGGCCAAATGGTGCTTCGCGGCGGCTCTTGCGCCACGCCAGGCGGACACATTCGACGCTCCTACCGCAACTTCTTCCACCCCGATAAGCGTTGGCAATTCTGCGGGCTCAGGCTGGCGAGGGACGTGTAATCATGGATGATGTATTTGAACCGATTGGCCGCTCAATAGACCGTCAATTTTTAAATGACGTCCTGTCCGGGCTCTCCAAGCCGCAAAAGACGCTGCCCTGCCAATATTTGTACGATGAAGCAGGCTCAAACTTATTTGAGCAGATTACAGAGCTGCCCGAATATTACCCAACCCGCACCGAAATCGGGATCCTACACGCGCACGCGCTCGAGATTGCGGAAGCTTTGGGCCCGCGGGCGCTCTTGGTGGAGTATGGCGCCGGTGCTTCGACCAAAACCAGGATTCTGCTGGACGCCCTCGCCGCTCCAGCCGGGTATGTGCCGATCGATGTTTCAGAAGACTTCCTCCTGCAGACCGCTGACGGCTTACGGAAGGAATACCCCGACCTTTCCGTATTCCCGATCGTTGGGAATTTCATGTCAGCCCTAACCTTGCCAAGCGCTGCCACAGGAACGCCGGTCGGCTTCTTCCCAGGGTCAACCTTGGGCAATTTGTCAGACGAAGAGATTGGGGTTTTTATGCGCCATGCACGCCTTCTGCTCGGCGCATCCGGCAAGTTTGTTTTGGGCATCGACCTCCGCAAGTCTGCATCGATTCTGGTCCCGGCTTATGACGATGCTGCAGGGGTGACCGCTGCGTTCAACCTCAATCTGCTTGAGCGGATCAATCGTGAATTGGCAGGTAACTTTGACTTAAAGACGTTCAAACACCAGGCGATCTGGAATGATGAACAGTCTCGCATCGAGATGCATTTGGTGAGTCAAAAACGCCAAACCGTTGAGATTGGCGGCCGGGCCATACGATTCGACCCAGGTGAAACAATTCACACCGAGAACTCTCGTAAGTTCGAAATCACTAAATTGACGGCGCAATTTGAGCGGTCTGGATGGCATTTGGCGAGCGAGTGGCGAGATCAACGAAATTACTTCGCAGTTCTGCTCCTAACAGCGCGACGTTGACCGCTGAACACCGCAATAAGGAACAATATTTCCTGACGAAAAGGGTGGCAAATGTGTAACGCTCATGGGCTGTTGCGCACTGTGTCATGCGATTGTCGTTAAAAGACGGCTTTGCGGGCGCGATTTTGCACATCTGCTCGAAAATCGTGCGCATGCGGAGAAAAAACAGCGGTTTTACCCCTAATAAGTGGCTAATTCTCGGGCACTCGGCTCTTTAAGCCTCACCAATCGCAATATCTGGAAGGAGCGGATTGATGGGGAAAATGATTTCACGCGGTCTCGCATTAGCAATGGTTGCCGGCGCGTTCACAGCACCTGCGGCGATCGCAGAAGGTGAATTCTCAGGAAACGTTGCACTGACGACTGACTATGTCTGGCGCGGCTTCTCGCAAAACAGCGAAAATCCATCGCTGCAAGGCGGCTTCGACTACGCCAATGGCGCTTTCTACGCCGGCACATGGGCCGCGATCGTAGACTTTGGCGGCGCCAATATGGAACTCGACCTCTATGGTGGTTTCGCGGGTGAAACCGAAGGCGGGCTCGCCTGGGATGTGGGTGTGATCGGTTATGTCTATCCAGACGCTGACGATCTCGACTTCCTGGAAGTTTATGGTGGCCTTGGCTACAGCATCGACGCGATTTCGCTCGGCGGCTATCTCTATATCGACCCTGACAATGAGACCGTTTATTTCGACGCGTCTGCCGGCTTTGCCGCAACGGACACGCTCGGATTTGATGCGACCGTCGGCAGTTATCTCGATGGTTTCGATGAGTACACAAACTTCTCACTCGGCGCGACACTGAGCACCGAGTTCGTCGACTTTGACCTCCGTGTATGGGGCACTGATGTCGATGATGACGATTTGGCTGATGAACGTGTCGTTCTGACCGTGAGCCGCTCACTTTAAGCTCTCTTCTGAGCTGCACCCTGCCCTATGCCCTCCTGTCTTGGGCAGGTCTGACTGGCCGCTGTTGTTCCGAAGGAACGCAGCGGCTTTTTCTTTAACGCGAAATAGGTTTCACAGCGTCGGAACGCGTGCTCGAACTCAGCCGAGCAGGCCCGTGAAATAAGAGATCACAAGGGCACTCACCAAACCCAGCAGTCCAGTGATGACATAGAGTGCCGTGCCAAGCACTTTCAGAGGTCGCCTCATCGCGGAAAGACTTTCTTCTAAAGACCGGGGAGGCTGTTTACTTCAGCCCGCCGAACAGCAAATCGATCCAGATTGAAAAGAGGGGGACTTTCTTCCCCTTCATTGGATCGGCAGCAAACATGACGGAGACGGTGTCTTTATCGGACGTCATCATTGGATTTTCCTCACACTGAGAGATGGTTGACCTTTGATCTTACGGTCCGGTCACAGGGTTAGATGTCTGAAAACCTGCGACATTCTCTCCAATATGCGCCCAAACCAAAAAAGCGGCTCGGATGGATCCGAACCGCTTTTCTGTGTCGTGGGGACAGTGCGTCGCTGGTTTACCCAGCGATCTTGCGAACGTAATCGTACTCCGCCTTTTTCTTTTCGCGCTTCTTCGCAGGTTGAAACGCGACCTTGGCGTGCTCAGCGCAGTATGGACCGCACGTTGCTTTACGTCCGCAAAAAGCAAATTTCGGATCAGCTGGATCTCCAATCGGCCATTTGCACATGCTGTCGCGCAGAGTCAGGATCGTTGCTGCCTCTCCATCCGCCAGTGGTTGTGGCGGAAGCGCGGCCAGCATGGCCGACTTTTCGTTTGGTTTCAGAGTGGTGTCGGCGACTACGCGCTGTGGCTTCGGCGTGACGACTGCCCCATCTGGCCGGATCCGTGGCTTCGGATGCGCCAAACGCGGTGGCCGCTTTACCGGACGCGAGGGTGTGGCTCGGCCAGACAAGCCCAGTCGGTGCACCTTCCCGATCACAGCGTTACGCGTAACGCCGCCGAGTTCCTTTGCTATTTGGCTGGCCGAATGGCCCTCAGCCCACAGCTTTTTCAATACTTCTACTCGATCTTCAGTCCAAGCCATGCGTAAAACCCCGCTCCTTGGCAGCCCCTAGATATTGATATAAGCGATGCCTCCAGCCCCGCTCTAACGCTATATATCGTATCAGCGACGAAATGAAACACAAGATGCTGATCACCGCTGTCCACAGGCAATCAATATATAGTAGCAGCTGTGGATAGGTTTTAGTCTATCGCCAAACGCAGACTCAGCTCTTAAATGTCGGGTCATGCCTAATACATCCTCTTCTTCGCTTGCCCCGCCAAAACCCCGCACCTATGGCGCCGTAAATTGGCTGGGATTATGGACGCTGTATAAGCGGGAAGTAGGCCGTTTTATGAAGGTTTGGATGCAAACGCTCCTAGCGCCTGTTATTTCCACCCTCTTATTCATGACCGTGTTTAAGCTCGCGTTCGGCAATCGCGGTGAGCTCAGCGGTGACTTTGCGGGGCTAGACTATAATAGCTTCCTTGCGCCCGGCCTGATCGTGATGGCGATGCTGCAAAACGCTTTCCAGAATTCGTCGAGTTCGCTGACCATCGCGAAAGTCCAAGGCAGCCAGGTAGACTTTTTGATGCCGCCTTTGTCGCCTTTGGAACTCACCATTGGGTTTATCTTCGGCGCCGTCACTCGCGGGATCATGGTCGGTGCGATTGCTGCAATTGGTATCCATTTTAGCGGCTTGGCGGATTTGTCCGTTGCCCATGTCTGGCCCATTCTCTGGTTCGGCATGATGGCGACGATTTTTCTGGCCGCAATCGGGGCTATGGGCGGCATTTGGGCTGATAAGTTTGATCACCTGGCCGCGGTTTCGAACTTTGTTATTGTGCCTTTGACCTTCCTGTCTGGTACGTTCTACGACATCAACGTCCTGGTCGAGCCGTTCAAAACAGCCGCTTATTTCGATCCGATTTTCTTTTTGATCGATGGCTTTCGTTATGGCTTCCTGGATGCTGCGAATTCTAATGTCATGACGGGCATGATTGTCAGCGGCGCATCGGCCTTCGTCGCGTC
The DNA here is from genome assembly GCA_965279045.1 of Henriciella sp. Lineage (GTDB taxonomy): Bacteria > Pseudomonadota > Alphaproteobacteria > Caulobacterales > Hyphomonadaceae > Henriciella. The sequence goes on from CBDIHJ010000049.1 coordinate 6,121, forward strand.
GGCAGGAGTTTGGTGGATGCTTAAAACCGGTTACAAGCTCAAAGCGTAACCGCTCACATCCCCAAAAGAATTGATCTTCAATCGGAGACTTAAATGCATATCGGATTGATCGGCGGCATCGGCCCGGCTGCGACAGATTTCTATTATCGCGGTTTGATTGGAAAAGCCGCTGAGCGGCAGATCAATCTCGATCTCACCATCGCGCACGCGGACTCGCCAACTTTGCTCGCCAATATGGCGGCCGACGATCACACGGCGCAGTGTCAGATCTATGAGCGCTTAGCGGTTCGCCTGAAAGCGGCCGGGGCAGACTGCGTGGTAATCACATCCATCTCCGGACACTTTCCCGTCGATCAGTTTTTGGAGGTCTCACCGCTTCCGGTGATCAATTTGATGAGTTTGATGCGCGACTGGTTGCACAGCAATGACTTTAAATGCGTTGGCCTTTTGGGCACCAGGACAGTCATGGCGACCGCGATGCATGGGAAATTGGAGGGCATCAATGTCGTCACCCCAAGCGGGGATGATCTCGATCTAGTGCACGAGACTTATGTGGACCTTGCCCTGAGCGGGGTCCCGACGGACCAGCACCGCGCTGTCTTCTTCCGAACAGGCAAGGAGCTGGTTACGACGCAAGGCGCCCAAGCGATTTTGCTGGGCGGCACAGACTTGAATGTCGCGTTCGAAAACCACGCGCCACCGTTCGATGTCATCGATTGTGCCGGCATCCATATCGACGCCATCGCCGCCAAACTGTAGACACCCCATATGGCGCTTCCAATTATCACCATGACGGATGTCCGGCTCGCCTTTGGCGGTAAGCCGCTCTTCGAAGGCGTGACCTTTACCCTCGCCAAAGGCGAACGCGCCGCATTGGTGGGCCGCAATGGGGCTGGCAAATCGACCCTGATGCGGCTGATCACCGGTCGCCATGAGCCGGATGATGGCGAACTTTGGATCCATCCCGGCACCGTGATCACGACTGTCGAACAAGAACCGGATCTCTCACAGTTCGAAACCGTGCTGGACTATGCCACATCTGTCGGCGCAGAGGCCTGGCGCGCCGAGGCAGAGCTCGGACACTTTGGCGTCGATCCCAACGCCAGTCCCGGTATCTTGTCGGGTGGACAGATCCGACGCGCGGCGCTCGCCAAAGCCTTTGCCTTCGATCCAGACGTGCTGCTCCTCGATGAGCCGACCAACCATCTTGATGTGCCCATGATCGAGACGCTTGAGACGCGCTTGCTCGGCTTCAATGGCGCCGTGCTTCTGGTCAGCCACGACCGCCGCTTCATGGAAAACGTGACGACGAATACGCTTTGGTTGCGCGATGGAGTCGTGCTCAAGAGCCCAAAAGGATATGGCGATTTCGAGCGCTGGGCCGAGGAAATCGAGGAAGCTGAAATCCGTCAGCTTGAGAAACTGAAAACACAGCTGAAAGCCGAGGAGCACTGGCTGCAGCGTGGTGTCACCGGACGACGGGCGCGCAATATGGGCCGCTTACACAAGCTCAAAGCCATGCGCGCGGAAGCGGCGCGCCGCAAAGCCGCGATCGTCGCTCAGAAAGCCAAAGCGGGGATCAGCGCTGAAGACGCTGGGCATCAATCGCGCAAAGTCATTGAGGCGTTTGGGCTCACCAAGGCCTATGGAGACTTGAAGATCGTGGAGGGCCTCGACTTTAAAATCTTGCGGGGTGATCGCGTCGGCTTCATCGGACCGAACGGCGTCGGTAAGACCACGCTATTAAAATTGCTGCTCGGCGATATCGACCGCGATAGTGGCAATGTGAAACTCAATCCGGCGTTGCGCATTACCTATCTCGACCAAACGCGCGAGACACTTCGCCCGAAGGATACGCTTTGGGAAGCGCTCGCGCCGCAAGGCGGTGATAGCCTCATGGTGCAAGGCAAGCAGCGCCATGTCGCGGCCTATGCGAAGGACTTTTTGTTCAAACCTGATCAGCTGCGTCAGCCCGTGGCGGCGCTCTCCGGCGGAGAGCGCAACCGGTTGACCCTGGCCATCGCCTTAGCGCAATCGACCGATGTGCTCGTGCTCGACGAGCCGACCAATGATCTGGATATGCAAACGCTCGATTTGCTCGAAGACATGCTGCTGAACTTTGAAGGAACATTGATCCTGGTCAGTCATGACCGGGCCTTTTTGGATGCCACGGTCACGTCTTGCCTTGTGCCGCTTGGCGAAGGCAAATGGGTCGAAACAGCCGGCGGTTGGAGCGACGCGCAAAGTCAGATCAAGGGCAAGCCCGGCAAAGCTACTAAAGCCGGAAAAAAGCCAAAGTCTAACCCGTCAAAACCAATCCAGACCAAGGCCCCGACCAAGCTCAGTTTTAAGGATCAACATCGTCTCAAAGAGGTCGAAGAAGCTATGCCAAGACTCGAAACCGAAATTGGCGATTTAGAGTCCCAGCTCTCAGACCCAAACTTGTTCAACAGCGATCCCGATAAATTCCATCAGATCAACGCGCGCCTCGAAACCGCCCGCTCTGAGCTCGAACAAGCCGAGCTCGACTGGATGGAAATCGAAGAAAAAAAAGAGGCCCTGGCCGGGTAACCTTCGACCTCATCCTGAGCGATGTCGAAGGATAGTATATAGCAACCTTAGCACGGCGCCTTCGTCCTTCGACTTCGCTCAGGATGAGGGCGCCGCGTTACTCTAGAACCAGCCGCGCTCGCGCATCCAGGTGATGATCTTGTCGGCCGCCTCTTCGGCGCTTTGCTCAACCGTATTGATCGTGAGCTCCGGATTTTCGGGTGCTTCATAGGGGCTGTCGAGGCCCGTGAAGTTCTTGATCTCACCGGCGCGGGCGCGCTTATAGAGGCCCTTCACGTCACGCTCTTCAGCCACTTCGAGCGGCGTGTCGACGAAGATTTCGACGAACTCGCCTTCTTGCATCATATTCCGCGCCATCTGGCGCTCTGACCGGAAGGGCGAGATGAAGCTGACCAGAGTGATCAGGCCGGCATCGCTCATCAGTTTGGCGACATTCGAGACGCGGCGTATATTTTCTACCCGGTCGGCATCGGTAAAGCCGAGATCCTGGTTGAGGCCATGACGGACATTGTCGCCATCGAGCACAAAAGTGTGCTTGCCCATCGTAAACAGCTTCTGTTGCAGGACATTGGCAATGGTTGACTTTCCCGAACCAGACAGGCCGGTGAACCACAGCACAGCCGGCTTTTGCTCTTTCTGCTCCGCCAGCTTCATCCGGTCGACATCAAGCGCCTGCCAGTGAATATTGCCCGCGCGGCGCAAGGCGAAATCAATCAGACCAAGACCGACCGTATTGTTGGTCATCCGATCGATGAAGATGAAGCCCCCCGTCTCGCGATTGAGATCATAAGGATCAAATGCAATCGGCTGATCGAGCGCCATCGTGATGACGCCGAAATCATTGAGACCCAGCGTTTTAGCTGGCTTGTCCTGCAGTGTGTTGACGTCGATCCCGAATTTGAGGTCGAGCACCGTAGCAGTTACAGTCTTGGCGCCAATTTTTACGAGATAACGCCGACCCGGCAGCATTTCGCTGTCCGCCATCCAGAGCACACGGGCCTGGAACTGGTCTGCGACTTCGGCAGGTTCACCGGCGGCGCAAATCACATCGCCGCGCGAGGTGTCGACTTCGTCAGCAAAAGTGAGCGTCACGGACTGGCCCGCGATTCCCTCTTTTAGGTCGCCGCCATGCACGACAACGCGTTCAATCGTGGTTTCCTTGGCGCTTGGCAGCGTCTTGACGCGGTCGCCGGGTTTGACAGATCCAGAAGCGATCTGGCCTGAGAACCCGCGGAAATCCAGGTTCGGGCGGTTGACCCATTGGACGGGCATCCGGAACGGCGCTTTGATCCGATCATCATCGACCGGTACGGTTTCCAGATACTCCATCAAAGGCGGACCTTGATACCACGGCGTGTTATCAGAATTTTCGGTGATATTGTCACCGGCCAGCGCCGACATGGGGATGGCTTGGATTTCGATCCCGGCGGACAATTCTTCGGCGAACTCCAAAAAGTCCTGCTCGATCCGATTATAGACCGCCTCGTCATAGTCCACGAGATCCATCTTATTGATGGCCAGGACCATTTTACGAATGCCGAGCGAGCTTGCGATGAAGCTGTGGCGGCGCGTTTGGGTGAGGATGCCTTTTCGCGCATCAATCATCAGGATGGCCAAATCAGCGGTCGAGGCGCCGGTCGCCATATTCCGCGTATATTGCTCGTGACCTGGTGTATCCGCGACGATGAATTTTCGCTTATCGGTCGAGAAGAAGCGATAGGCGACATCAATTGTGATACCTTGCTCACGTTCCGCCGAGAGGCCGTCGACCAGCAGCGCAAAGTCAATATTCTCGCCTTGCGTGCCGTGGCGTTTGGAATCGCTCTCCAAAGCGTCCAACTGATCTTCAAAGATCATTTTGGAATCGTAAAGCAAACGACCAATCAGGGTCGACTTGCCATCATCTACGCTGCCACAGGTGATGAAGCGGAGCAGAGATTTATTCTCATGCGCTTCGAGATAGGCAGTGATGTCTTCAGCAATCAGAGCGTCGATATGGGACATTAGAAATACCCCTCTTGTTTCTTCTTCTCCATGGATGCAGCCTGGTCGCGGTCAATCGTGCGGCCTTGGCGCTCAGAAGAATTGGTGAGCAGGGTTTCTTGGATGATATCTTCGAGCGTTGCAGCGGTGCTCTCGACCGCACCCGTCAACGGATAACAGCCCAATGTGCGGAAACGAACAGACTTCTCAACCGCAGTCTTTGCCAGCTCTGGTGGCACGCGGTCGTCATCGACCATGATCAGGCTGTCTTCCCACTCCACGACCGGACGCTTGTCGGCAAAATAGAGCGGTACAATCTCGATCTGTTCGCGGCGAATATACTGCCAGATATCGAGCTCGGTCCAATTTGAGATCGGGAAACAACGAATGCTCTCGCCCTTGTTGATCCGCGCATTGTAGAGGTTCCAAAGTTCAGGACGCTGGTTTTTCGGGTCCCAGCGATGCTCGGCCGTGCGGAATGAGAAGACTCGTTCCTTAGCCCGAGATTTCTCTTCATCCCGGCGCGCGCCGCCAAAAGCCACATCGAACTTATGTAGATCAAGCGCCTGTTTCAGCGCTTGGGTCTTCATAATGTCGGTGTGTCGAGACGAGCCATGCGTAAACGGTCCGACGCCCGCCTCGATGCCCTCTTGGTTGGAATGAACGATCAGGTCCATGCCAAGCTCTTTGGCTTTGCGATTGCGGAACTCGATCATTTCCCGGAACTTCCAGGTCGTATCGACATGCATAAGCGGAAACGGCGGAATGCTCGGATAAAACGCTTTCACGGCCAAATGCAGCATCACCGCACTGTCCTTGCCGACAGAGTACAGCATAACCGGCTTCTCAGCCGTCGCTGCCACTTCGCGAATGATATGAATAGCCTCGGCCTCAAGCCGATCAAGGTGAGTCAGGGAGGTCACGGAATTAGCCCAATTCTGGTCGAGTTTTGTTTTGCCCCACATAAGTCTCTAACGTCCTGAAAACAACTGGAGTTTGATGTTAGTTCCGCTTAAGCAAGCCACATGCCGCAACGTCGTATCTGGCGCACCCGCGCCGAAAATGATCCAACGATGATCTGGATCAAAGAAGGGCATTACAAATGAGCGAGCAAATACAGCAGATTGTGCTGAAGCAATATTGCGAAGGCCCACCGAAAGTCGACGATTTCGAGCTCGTGAAAAAAGACGCCCCAATCCCCAATACGGGACAATTTCGCGTCCGCCATATTTGGAATTCGGTCGATCCTGGCACACGCTCCCGGCTCTCCGGCGGCGATAGCTATGCCGCAGCCCTCCCTCTTGGCAAACCCATAGATGGCTTTAGCGTTGGTATCGTCGACGCCTCAGAGCATGAAGGCTTCCCCGTTGGCACTAAAGTGTTTTGCGCAGGTGGCTGGCGCACGCACACGATCCAAAACGGTAAGGGCTTTATCGGCATCGTGCCGGACGCCGTTCCGTTGCCGCTATCGCTTTGGATCGGTGTGCTTGGGGTCCCGGGTTTGACCGCTTGGTTTGGATTGAAATCGGTTGCGAAGTTTCAGTCCGGAGATCGCGTGCTCGTCACCTCGGCGGCGGGGCCGGTAGGGGCGACTGCGGGCCAGCTCGCCAAAGCTGGCGGCGCCGAGCAAGTCATCGGCATTGCTGGCAGTGACGCAAAATGCGCCTGGCTTGTCGAAGAAGCCGGCTTCGACCAAGCGATCAATTATAAATCAGTGCCAGATCTCGATGCGGCCATTAGCGACGCCTTCCCGAAGGGCGTCGACGTTCTGTTCGACAATGTCGGCAATGAAATGGTCAACCGCGTGCTGCCAAAAATGCGTTTGAACGGACGTATCTGCATTTCTGGCCAGGTGGCCGATTATAACCTGTCACCCGAGCAAACCCCTGGCATCGTCAATACCAAACCGTTCATTACGCATCGCGTCCTCATGCAGGGTCTTGTTGTCTTTGACTTTGCTCGAGAATTTCCGGTTGCGCTGAATGAAATGGCGACCTTGATCGGCAAGGGCGAGCTTAAGCTCAAAGAAGAACGGTTTGAAGGGATCGAGAAGATGCCCGAGGCCTTTTGCGGCCTGTTCCGGGGCGAAAATTTTGGACGGCGTGTTGTGCAAGTCGGGGCCGAAGCGTAACACTTTTACGCAGGACGGTTTACCCGGCAGGCCCTTCCTGCCCAAACCAGGAGTGGGAAATGAGATATGCTATCTCACAGCTCTTCGCTGTCGCCTTCGTAATTCTTCTGCCGTTCGCAGCAGTCGCACAGAACGAAGTTCCACAAGCCAGCGAGATCATCGAACCGATCGAAGCGGTTCATCCGGCTTGGGAGACCTTCGAACCCGAGTTCACGCCCTATGTCTGTCCCTTTCATGCGCAAGCGCCTAAATATGATCCGGGAGAGTTTCGTTGCGGATACGTGCTCGTACCCGAAGACCGGACCAACCCCGAGAGCCGGTTGATCAAACTTTCCGTCCTCAAGATTGCGTCCACATCCGAAAACCCAAACAACCGCGCTGTAATCCGCTTGACTGGCGGACCCGGCGGACCGTCGCTCAGCGCCGGTCGGATCGCGGCCTATCAGCGAGCCGACACGCAGCGCTTCCGCGAAGTCGCTGATCTTGTTTTCTTCGACCAGCGCGGAATAGGTTACTCAGAAGCGCATTTTTGCCGCGCCGTGCCTCGAGAATTCCAGTTTGGCGTAAGCACCGAAGAGGGTAAGATTCGGAAGACTGAAGCCCTGACGAAATGCGTCGCGGAAGCCCGCGCCAAAGGCATCGCCGTGGACGCCTACTCGTCTTGGCAAAACGCCTTAGACGTTCGCGATATTCGCCGGGCACTCGGTTATGATAAATGGACTTTGTTCGGAATCTCTTACGGAACGGAGCTTGGTCAAGCGATCTTGGAAGTCGACGAGGCTGGGGTCGCAGCCGCGATATTGGACAGCGTGGTTCCAGCCGATCCGAGAGATTCTGGTGGATGGAGCACGTATGCTTATGGCTTCCGCTCCGCGCTGACCGCGATCACCGAGATCTGTGCCAATGATAGAGCCTGCGCCCGAGACGTTGGAGCGATGGACAAGCGCTTCATCGCAACTTTCGAAGCTTATGACGAAAACCCTTTGATCATCGAAGATGTGGACCATGGCAGTTTTCTAGATGGTCGAATGGTGATGGATGGCGATTTAGCCGGGGGTGCGGTCTTTCAAGCGCTTTATATTGCGCCGATCTATGGCGACTTTCCCAGCCTTCTAAAAGCACTGGAGACCCGTGATGTGGTCGCCTTAAAAGCATATATCGAAGTCCTCGGCCAGGCGATTGATCATAGCGCCGGAAATGGCATGGAGCTCATCACAAATTGCCGTGGCGCAGCTGTCGGTCGGGAAGAGGACTTGGCGCGTATGCGTGCGGATGAGCCTTTGCTCTCTCAATGGGTCGATATCGTGTCCTGGGACGATTATTGCCGCAACGTCTACCGGCTTGATCCCGATCCGACCGTCAAACGGCTGGAAACCAATGTCCCTATTTTGGTCGCCGCCGGTACGGTTGATCCAATTACCCCGCCAGGCTTTGGGCAAGCCATCCTGCCGACTTTGCCGAATGCTCAGTATGTCGAGCTTCCGTATACGGGGCATGGCGCGCTCTTCACGGATCCAAATGGCTGCGGCGGCGACCTTTGGGTGGCGTTTGTGAGCGATCCAACGCAACCCCTCGACACCTCATGCATTGCGGATGTTCCGCCGCCGATCTTCCTCACCAGACTAATTGAAACCAAAGCGCCGTATCGCTTTGCCACCGGCCTGCAAGCAGGCAATTACCCATATGGTCTGATCGCGCTCGCCGGGGCTCTCCTGATCAGTCTGATCATGATTCCGATCGGTTGGGTGGCGCGCGCGATTGAAGGGCGCCAAGCCGAGAGCCTCGCGCTGGCCCGCCCAATAAGTTGGCTCGGTGCTCTGATCAGTTTGGGCGGTCTTGCGTGGGCTATATCTCAGATCCTGGCCACCGCCACGCGGCATGCCATGGCGCTGCCCATTGGCGTTCTTCCAAGTACTGGCTGGGCGTTTTGGATTTGTTTGATCGGTTTCGGGCTGACCGCCTTTGCGCTTTATCGCGGGGTGAGCAGTGGCGGGTTTGGACGGAGCCAGATTGGGTCATCGGTCGGGTTGGTTATCACTTGCTTGGCGTCACTTGGTGTCTTTGTCACCATCCTCTCGCTCGGGCTTTCCCCGTTTTAAGGTTAGCAATTGGTTTTTCGAACCGTTCAAAATCAGCCCCGGCCCGTACCCGGTATTTCAATACCTGTCGGGTAAATTCCTCTCAAAATTTGAGGGGATTTTGAAAATGGCGTCTGACTTTGAAAGCATTCGTTCGGACCTGCTGAGCCAAAAAGAAGAGGCGTCTTCTGGACAGACCTTGTTTCTGTTCATGCTAATCGCAGTGCTCGTGGTTGGAAGTGCCATCGGCTATATGGTCATCCCGCGTGAAGCCGATACTGGCGGCGTTGTGGTCGCTGAGACCTCTGCACAGCAAGTCGCCTCGTCGACCCCTGCGAAAAAGTACAAGACGTCCGAACTCAAAAAGATGCGCCGGGCAGAAATGCGCAAGTTTCGCGAGACGCAAGCCGAACTTCGCCACTGCGCCTCAGACCAGCGACATATGAGCGTGGTTTTGACCAGCTACACCAATCGTAACCAAGCCTCTTTCAATGCCTGGAGCAATCTGCTGGATAGCCAAAAAAAGCTCGCAGAAATGGGACAAAAGAACAGCTTGGAATCCACCGCTTATGTCCTGACGGGTGGCATGCAAGCGGATGTCCGAGACGTGTTCAAGGATATCGAAGTCGAACTGAACTCCTATGGCCGCGAAATTGACCCGATCAAATGTGGCCAGCTAAATGCCGCCGTCCAGCGTCGTCAGCGGGATTTAGAGACGCCGCCGGTGAGCTAGTCCCGCGCGGTCAGGGCTGTTCAAACAGATGGTTTTCTAACATGGATAGGGCTGAAGGAGGCCCTACCATGTCCCATGCATTTGATATCACCACCGTCCCTTATTCGCGCTTCACGTTCGAGCGCGATGGACGGGTTTTGACGGCCGCGATTACGTCCGACCATCCTGTGAATGGGGTCGATGCGGCGATGCATGAAGAGCTTGGGCGGGTGTTCACGGACCTGCAGCGCGATAGCAACAGCGACATCATCATCTTAACTGGAAAGGGCCGCGCCTTTTGTGCAGGCGGGGATTTCGATTGGTTCGATGAACAGATATCCGACCCCGGAAAATTCCGCGACATTGCCTGGGAGGCCAAGCGGATTGTCACTTCGATCTTGGATATGGAAAAGCCGATGATCTGCCGTCTTAATGGGGCGGCAGCGGGCCTCGGAGCAACGATCGCCTTGCTCTGCGACATGATTATTGCGGATGAGAAAGCCTTGATTGGTGACCCGCATGTCAAAGTCGGTTTGGTCGCGGGCGATGGCGGCGCTGTGATCTGGCCGCAGTTGGTTGGGTTTGCCAAAGCCAAAGAGCTCTTAATGACCGGGGACTTATTAACGGCAGCCGAGGCCCAAGGCCTCGGTCTCATCAACTATGCCGTCCCAACCGCGGAGCTTGATGAAAAAGTCGGTGAACTGGTCGCCAAGCTTCAAAGCAATCCAAAATGGGCGGTGCGCTGGACCAAGACGGTGACCAATATTCCTCTCCGCGCCTTGGCCGCTCAAATGATGGATGCGAGCGTCGGCTGGGAAAGCGTCTCCAATTATATGGATGACCGCAAAGAGGCGGTTGATGCGTTTCGTGAGAAGCGCGCGCCTAAATTGACCGGAGAGTAAGGCATGTCCGACCTTGTTCTCATCGAACGTATCGGGGCAGCCAATGTGATCACGATCAATCGCCCTGACGCCAGGAATGCTGTCAATCCGGAGACCGCCGCCTTACTCAAAGCAGCGTTTGAAGCGGGCGAGGCTGATGACGCGGTTGCCGTACATATCCTGACGGGCGCGAACGGCAATTTCTGCGCCGGCGCTGATCTCAAAGCGGTCGCGAAGCAAGAGCGCTTTAAACGCGAAGCGCCTATGGGGCCCACCTGGCTGAACTTGGAAAAACCCTCCATCGCCGCCGTCGAAGGCCATGCCGTGGCGGGCGGTCTGGAATTGTCCATTCTTTGCGATCTGCGCGTCGCGGGTGAGAGCGCCGTATTTGGGGTGTATTGTCGGCGTTGGGGGGTGCCTTTGATCGATGGCGGGACCATTCGGCTTCCTCGTTTGATTGGTCAGTCTCGCGCGATGGATATGATTCTAACCGGACGCGGTGTGAAAGCACTAGAGGCGCTGTCCTTTGGACTAGCGAACCGAGTCGTCACCGATGGCAAAGCGCTCGAAACCGCGCTCGAGATGGCGGAGCAAATGGCCGCCTTCCCTCAAGCCTGTATGCGCAATGATCGGATCAGCGCCATCAAGCAATGGTCTCTCTCTTTGCCAGAGGCGCTGTCATTCGAAGCTGAAATCGGTCGCGATTCTTTACGCGCCGGTGCGAGTTCTGGCGCCGCACGCTTTGCCGATGGTAAGGGACGCGGCGGCGACTTTGGCGATATCTAAGCCTCGGTGGGTTCTAGCGTTTTGACCTGGACTTTGGTCGGGCGGGAATTGCCTTTACCGTACAAATTGACCTTCAACTTCGAAATCGCATGCACAAGGGCGTTCGGACCATACTTGATCTGTCCGGTAAATTCGATGTTCGGGAAACGCGCAAAGATTTGCTCGTAAGCGACGCGAAGCTGCATTTGGGCAACCCGTGAGCCTAAGCATTTATGAACCCCGTGACCGAACGCGATGTGTTTGTCGACATTGTCACGCGTCATATCGAAGACATCAGGATTGGCGAATACGTCCGGATCGCGATTGCCTGCACCATACCACATCACGACTTTCTCATCTTTCGCGATGCGCTGACCATTGATTTCGGAGTCTGCCAACGCGGTGCGTCGCATGTGCTTCACCGGGGAAACCATGCGCAGCGCTTCTTCGGACATGCGCGGGATAAGCGACATATCATCCAGCACCATGGCCCGCTGATCTTGCCATTCGGTCATCAGCTTGATCGTCCCGGATAGCGAATTACGCGTCGTGTCATTGCCCGCAAAGATGATCAGCAGCCACGAGCCGTCGAGATATTCTTGCGGCAGCGTTTCGTCATTCAGTTTTGAATGCGCAATCACGGTCAGCAAGTCTTCGCGCGGATTGGCACGGCGGTCGGCCATGACTTGAGCGCCATAGGCAAACATCTCTTCGACCACTTTCTTAAAGCGGAACGGGAAGAGCGGTTCTCCCATAAAGGTCCGCAAGGGGTTCGCCATGAATTGCGAAGCCATTTCGAGATAGTGCATCCAGTGCACGATTTTTTGGCGGTCAGCTTCATCCACACCGAGCATCTCGCACAGCGTGTAGAGCGGCAATTGGTTGGAGAAGTATTTGACGAAATCAACTTCTGGCCCATTGGCCTCCAGATCATCGAGTAGGTCTTCGACCTTTCGGCTGACATTCTCGCGCAATACTTTCACGTAAGCCGGGATGAAGAAGTCTTTCTGCTGAATGCGCATCTGCATGTGCTGTGGCTCATCCATACTGATGAGATTATCCATCGCCGCGCGCACCAAGATTTCAGGCCGCCAGCTTTCACGCGGGGGGACCGCCAGATTGATCCCGCCGCGCTGTGAAGAAAACACTTCCGGCTGCAACTCGACCGATTTGATATCCTCATAGCGTGACACCGACCAAAAGTTCGAGGCGCCTTTCGGCATCTTTGACCACATGACCGGCGCCTCTTCGCGCATCTTTTTATAGAGTTCGTAAGGGTGGCCGCGTGTCCATGAATTCGGATTCCATAACTCGAAATCTGTTTCGAGCATTGGATAAACCCTGTCATAGACGGAGGTCTTGGCTCCGGTATCAACAAAAATGTCATCGCTGACCAAGCTCATCGTTCACTCCCTTTGCGAAGTTCCGCTTTCGGATGCCTTATATCGCATACGCAATACAAAACTTAGTAAAGAAACGCCGTCTGTCGATCCTTGCCCCAACGTCCACTTCAATCGATAGCCAACCTCAAATTGACCTGAGCGATATCCTTGCCTATATCCGCGACGTGGTGATTTGGCCGGTCGGCTTGCAGCCACGTTAAACAAGTCGCTAAAAGGCCGCGCGGAGTTGAGCAGATAAGCTGTCTCTTGCCGCCTTCCGAACAGCGACAGGATTGAACTGGAGAGGCCGATGCCGATCAAGATCCCAGACACTTTGCCCGCGCGTGAAACGTTGGTGCAGGAAGGCGTCGCTGTCCTCTCAGACTCTGATGCGATCCGTCAGGACATTCGTCCGCTGCAAATCGGCCTGCTCAATCTGATGCCAAACAAGATCCGCACGGAAACGCAAATCGCGCGGCTGATCGGGGCAAGCCCGCTACAAATCGAAATGACCCTGGTCATGGTCGGTGGTCACACACCGAAAAATACCAGCCAAGACCATCTCATCAGCTTCTATCAAAACTGGGATGAAGTGAAGCATCGCAAATTTGACGGCTTTATCATTACGGGCGCACCGATCGAAACACTGCCCTTTGAAGAGGTGACCTATTGGGAGGAGCTGACCCAGATCTTCGACTGGACGCGGACAAATGTGCATTCCGGCTTCTTCATCTGCTGGGGAGCCATGGCCGCCGCGTATCATTTTCACGGTGTGCCAAAGCATGGGTTGGCGGACAAAGCGTTCGGCGTCTATCGCCACCGCAATCTATCGCCGACCTCGCCTTACCTGTCTGGCTTTAGCGATGATTTTCAAATCCCGGTTTCGCGCTGGACTGAAGTGCGCGCCAATGAAATCGCCAAAGTGCCGGATTTGGAGATCTTGATGGATAGCGACTTTACCGGACCGTGTTTGCTTTCCGACGCCAAAGCGCGCAGCCTCTATTGTTTCAACCATATCGAGTACGACTCGACCTCACTGAAAGAAGAATATGATCGTGACGTCGCGGCCGGAAAACCGATCAAGCCCCCGCATGGCTATTTCCCCGGCGATGATGTCAGCGCGCACCCGCAAAATCGCTGGCGCAGCCATGCCCACCTTTTGTTCGGCAATTGGATCAATCAGGTTTATCAAACCGTACCCTATGACATGGATGATATCGGCGCTTAAGAGAGCCCATGGTCACTATTCGGCGTGCAGACCTTGGCGATGCGGCATTCATCGCAGAGACGTATCGACCTTTTGTCGATGCGCATTATGCTTCGTTCGAGCTGACCGCGCCGGATGCCGAGGAAATCGCCCGCCGGATCACCGCCGCGGGCGACCTGTACCCCTGGCTGGTCGCGGAGGACGACCGACCGCTCGCTTATGCCTATGCCTCGCCTCATCGCACACGCCCGGCTTATGCAACTTCGGTGGATGTTGCGATTTATGCTGGCGCTGCCACCCGTGGCAAAGGCATCGGCAAGCAGCTTTATGAGCGGCTCTTCGAGATTCTGACGAAGCAAAACTATGTTATGGCTTTTGCCGGCATCGTCATACCGAATGACGCGTCGATCGGCGTGCACAAAGCGCTCGGGTTTGAGCTTATCGGCACCTATCCCAATGTCGGTTTCAAACATGGTGCTTGGCGCGACACGACCTGGTGGGCCAAGCGCCTTGCCGATCCCGTCACGCCCCCCGCTGGAATCCGCCCCGTGTCCCAGGTGATCTAAGCGCTGTCGCAGGGAGACCGCTTTTCGGTCTCGTCCAACCGCCCTAAGACGCTTGGCATGAGTTATTTCGCAACCGAACCCGACCACGTCACAGAAATCCGTCGCCAATTGCAGCGCTTTGTTGCCAAGCACGCGCCGCGCGAAAAGCGCCGCGACTGGGATCGTCAGTCCACATGGCCGCGCGACACATTCAAGCAGATCGCGGAAATGGGCCTGATTGGCCTGACCATCCCAGAAGAATATGGCGGGATGGGCCAAGACATTATTGGCGCGACGGCGGTTATTGATGAGCTCTGCCAAGCCGGGGCGTTCTTGGCGGGGCCGTACATTCACGCGGCTTTCTATGGCGGGATGAACCTGTCGGAGAATGGCTCTGAGGAACAAAAGCAAGAATTCTTGCCGAAGCTTGCCCGCGGCGAGATGTTCCTTTGCTATGGCTTGTCCGAGCCGAATGTGGGCGGCGATCTTGCCAGTGTTGAAACGCGCAGCGCTATGGAAGGCGATGAGATTGTCATCAATGGCGCGAAACGTTGGTGCACCGGTGCTGACTGGTCGGACTATATCTATTGCCTAACCCGGTCCGGGCCACCGGAAGAGCGGTATAAGAACCTCACCTTCCTGCTGATCCCGACCGACGCGCCAGGCGTCAGCATGCAGGCGATCGAGCATTCCAACCTGCGCTACACCAAATCCATGGACGTCTATTTTGACAATGTCCGCCTGCCGAAATCCGCGATTGTCGGCGGCGAAGACAATTGGAACAAAGGCTGGAAGCTATTGGCGGGGCGCGCCCTCGATGTCGAGAAAATTGAGATCACAGCGGTCGCCTATGGCATCGCCCGCGCAGCGGTCGAAGAAGCCTGGCAATATGCCCAAGAACGCGAACAGTTCGGCAAGCCGATCTCGCACCACCAGGCCATCCGGCACAAATTGGTCACCGCACGGACCAAGCTCCAAGCCGCCAAGCACATGCTTTACCATGGCGCTTATCTCGCGCAGACCGGCCAGCCGTGCAGCATCGAGACCTCGATGGCGAAATTGTTCGTGGCCGATACCGCAGTCGAAATCGCGACGACCTGTCAGCAAGTCATGGGGGCCTATGCGCTGTCCGACGCCTATGACATGGAGCGCCATGTGCGCGACTTGCTCGGCATGCCGATTGTCGGCGGCTCTTCGGATATGCAGAAGAACAATCTTGCCAGCCTGATGCGCCTCTAACCTGCGTTCAAATATTCGATGGAAACCTTGCGACTACAACCATTGCGTGCTGAAACATGATCACCGATCGTGAGTTCGTTATGGACCTTTCTGCACCAGGTCTCGAAACCGAATTGGTTCGACTCGAACCAATAGACGAACCGCACTGGCTGGTGCTTAGCGAATCTGGAATCGAAGAAGCGATTTGGCGATGGATGCCGGCGCTACCTGGCGGCACCAATTTGCGCAATTATTTTGACGCCATCCTCTACGCGCAGAAGTGCGGATTGGCAGCGACCTTTGTGCTCTTCTTAAAATCGAATGGTGCCTTCGCGGGGATTACGGGGCTCAATGAAATCAACAAGATCCATCGCCGTCTCCGGAATGCCTTTGCCTGGCACCCGCCTCATATCTCATCGTCTGAATTGTATCAGGCCGGTCAGCTGGCCATGATCCAGCGCGCTTATGAATGGCGTGCGAAGCGCATGGAATGGCAGGTCAATGTCAACAACGCGTTCATAATGAATGAGCTCGCCAAAATCGGTCCGACCAAAGAAGCGTTGTTTCGCAACTTTGAACGAACCGCTGATGGTGTTTGGGTCGACAAGGCGGTGTTTGCAATGACGCGCCCTGAAATGGCTGAAGCCATTCAACGACTACAAAAAGCGCACGTCTAAATCTCTGTCAGACGAAACGTTCCTGTCACGCCATCGCATCCACACTCATCTGGGTCTATACACGGCATAGTCCACGAACCTTCATAACACGTCCCGTCAGACGACAGATCGCCCTCACAGCTCATCGGTTTGAACCGAATAGAAGATCCGAAAATGTGCACTTGCATGTCCACAGTGTCCGAGAACCGCATACCATCCACATCAGTCTCCATACCAAAATCGCCGGGCGACGTGTTAGAGGTCCAGATCGTCATCTTCACACGCTCGCTAAACAAGCCCGTCTCAGGCACGGTTTTCAATGTGGTTCGGCCAAAAACGCGTTCGTCCTCACCCGGAATGACCACGTGAAGTTCCCAAAGCTTTTTGGGTTTGTTTTGCTCTTTGTCGACCGGCTGAATCCAGGTCGTTTTGGACGGCTTATCGAGGATGATGGACGACATGGGTCTGTCCGCTTTCACGGCTCCTGTTTGGCTAGACCGCGACCTCTAATTTCTCAATACCACGAAAAAAAGGCAAAGTTCGCCACACAATTTCCTGATCTGGCAGCGTCATATTCGGAAACCGTTCGAACAGTTTTTGATAGACCCGTCGCGCTTCAATCCGAGCCAAAGGCGCCCCGATACAAATATGCGCGCCGCCACCAAATGAGATATGCGACGCGCGTTTCTTGGTGACGTCAAACTGTTCCGGCGCCTCAAACTTCGCAGGGTCCCGGTTCGCTGCCGCCAGAGACATGAAAACTGGCTGGCTCTTTTTCATCGGACACCCTGCCACCTCGCGGTCTTCAGAGACGATGCGCGATGTCGCTTGGACCGGCGCTTCGTAGCGCAGAACTTCTTCGACCGCGTTCGCTGCAAGGCTCGGATTGTCTCTCAAGGCTTGCATTTGCTCTGGGTGATTGAGGAATAGCCACACGCCATTGCCGATCAGGTCCGTTGTCGTGAGGTTCCCACCGACCAAGAGTGCTTGGAGATTTGTCCGTAATTCGTCATCGTCAAAATCGCCGCCATTCGCTTGAGCGATGACCATGTCACTGATCAAATCATCTCGCGGATTTTCGCGCCTCGCTATCATCAGCTCGGTGAAATAAGCATCAAGCTTTTCACCACACGCCATCATGATCTTGTGTTCTTCGGGCGAGCGCATTGGGTTCAAACTTAGGATCACACCTTCGGACCATTCTCGAAACTCATCGAGGCGGCTTTCATCCACACCCAGAATATGCGCGATCACCATGATCGGGATCGGCACCGCAATCTCTTCCATTAGATCAAACTGTCCCGATGATGGCGCGTTGGCGATGACCTGGTCGATCATCGCTTCAATCTCCGGCTCCATTTTTTTGATGCGCGCATAAAACGCTTTGACGAGTGGGAGACGGTTGCGCGAATGATCCGGATCGTCCTGAAACAAAATGCTGGATCGCCGTCCTTCAGGATCTTCTGGGTCTACCATCATACGGGTCATCGACCCTTCTTCAGCATTGATCGGATGACGCACGAAGGTGCGATCATTGACCGTGGCGCGCACATCATCATAGCGACTGATGAGCCATGTTTTGACGCTCTCATCGCGCAGCACAGGACACTCATCCCGCAAGGCTTTCAACCGAGGATGTGGATTGTCTCGTGCCTCCGGATCGTAGGCCGAAATTTCCATAATACTGGACGGCGTTTTTGTCGTTTCGCTCATCTGTCATGCCTCCCAAAGCAAAGCCAGGTGCGCATGAGGCGTTATGTTTCGTCCTTCTAAATCACGCACTTGGATGAGTAAGATGATAACCGAAGCGCAAGGCTCAGCCCAGATTGTCCCCAGGTCACCCTTGGTCTTGAAGTTCGACCGCACGTGCGGCAAGGGCGTCCATAGCACTTCCGAATTCTTCCGCGAGCTTCGCAACCGCTCGCTCTTCAGCGGTATCGGCGTATTCCAAACTCGTTGACCATTCTGAGACCGCGCGGCTTACACCGGACTTTTCAGCGTGCGTGGTCAACGTCGCATAAGGGTATCCTGTACGGACATCGAGCATCAGTCCGCTCGCGGTCGCTTCCACATCAATGGTGCGGCTCGGGAGAACGAACATCCCGATAATCGTAAGATCTGCGAGGGCCAAAGCATTCGCCTTTTCTTGGTGACTCGAACCGACCTCATAAGTCAGCACATAGTCCAGATGCTGACGCGCCGCGCCGCGACGAATGTGAGCGATAATCGCTGCGGCACGATTGGTTCCAGGTGCCGCTGTTTCGCCAACCATCGCCGCAATCATTGGGCTAACAGGGACAAATTCACCATGTTCGGGTCCCATTTGTTCGACGAGATCCTGCCAAATTCGCGCCTCGTCAGCGGGCAAAGCCGTCAGAGATCCGTGTTCGATGCGCGCCGGAAACACCAAATTTGGTTCAATCGCCGCGATCCGGCGGACATCCTGATCGACATCTGTCGCAACGCCATTGGCGATCTCATGACTGGCATCATAGCGCGCAAGATAGTCAGCGCCGGAAGTTGTTTGGAGGCTAGCCGTACACGCCCCCAACGCGAGAACGACGGCGATGGCCGCAGCAGTTTTCAAAGTCATATCGAAGTCCTTATGATCAGAAATAATTGTGAGCGATTGCTTACAAATTCGACGAAATTGGGTCGCGGTTGAGGACATCTTTGGAAGACTTCTTTGCCCCGGGGCTTGGCTTCCGTCCGGGAAACACTCCGACACAGGTTTCGGAACGGAGATCAAAATGACTGTGTCGACCCTCGATAAAGACGCCCTGAAACAGAAATACGCGGAAGAACGTGACAAACGCTTACGTACCGATGGCAACGCGCAATACGTCCGGCTTGAAGGAAAATTCGATGATCTCGCGGCGGATCCGTACACCCCCTGGAAAGGCCGAGAGCCGGTCACAGATCACGTCACCTTCGCATTCATAGGCGGAGGATTTGCTGGACTTGTCGTCGGCGCACGTCTCAAAGAAGCCGGCATTGACAGCGTACGGATCATCGAAAAAGGCGGCGACTTCGGGGGCACATGGTATTGGAACCGTTATCCCGGCGCGCAATGCGACACCGCCTCAATGATCTACCTGCCTCTGCTCGAAGAAACCGGGCATATGCCGTCCGAAAAATATGTGCACGCCCCGGAAATTCGCAGTCATTGCGGTCGCATCGGTGAGCAGTTTGGACTCTACGAGCAGGCGTTGTTTCACACCGAGGTCACGGCTCTGGACTGGCAAGAGGACCGTAAGGTTTGGCTCGTCAAAACGTCTCGAGGCGACGCCTTTACAGCAAAATATATCGGCATGGGCACCGGCCCGCTCCACGTCGCCAAACTACCCGGCATTGAAGGGGTCGAGACCTTTAAGGGCAAAGCCTTTCACACCAGTCGCTGGGATTATGGGTATACGGGCGGCACCCCGGATGGCGCGCCAATGGACAAGCTTAAAGACAAGCGGGTCGCGATTATTGGAACTGGGGCCACGGCAGTTCAGTGCGTGCCCCACCTCGCGAAAGCCGCAAAAGAACTCCTCGTCTTTCAACGGACCCCTTCCTCGGTAGATGTTCGCAACAATGCTCCTATTGATCCAGAATGGTTCGAGAGCATCGCAACGCCAGGCTGGCAACAACGCTGGTTCGACAATTTCGTGGAAAACCAATCCCAAGGGTTTCCAGAAGAAGACTATGTCATGGATGGTTGGACCGAGCTGTCTCGTCGCATTCGCGAAAAAGTCCGCGCCCTCCCGCCGACTCAATGGACCCCAGACAAAGTGCTGGAAGCCTTCGAAGATGCTGATTTCGAGAAGATGGAAGAAATTCGCCAGCGCTGCAATCAGGTGGTCGAGGATCAAGAGACGGCAGAGAATCTGAAAGCCTGGTATCGACAGCTTTGCAAACGCCCTTGCTTCCATGATCAATACCTTCAAGCGTTTAATGAACCCGGGGCGAGATTGATCCATACAGACGGCAAAGGTGTGGAACGCATTACCGAAACCGGTCTCATCGCCAATGGGGAAACCTATGAGGTGGATTGCATCATCTATGCGTCGGGGTTCGAAGTCGGATCTGACTATACCGCGCGCGCAGGGTTTGACCCGGTCGGCAAAGACGGGATCGCTTTATCTGAGGCTTGGGAAAATGGCATGCGCACCTTGCACGGCGTCCATGTGAACGGCTTTCCCAACGCTTTCATCGTGCAGCCTAGCCAGGCCGCCAACCTGATTTCAAACGTCCCGCACAACATTGTCGATCACGCCAATACGATCAGCACTGTCGTCGCGCACGCTGAACAGAGCGGCTTTCAAACTGTTGAACCGACCAAAGACGCCCAAGATGCTTGGGTCAACCTCGTCTTGAGCGGTCAAGGCATGATGATCGGCAATACCGAATGCACCCCGGGCTATTACAATAATGAGGGGGCTGGCCTGACAGAAAAGAACCGGCATCAGCTCGGTCATCCCGGCGGCGCGAAAGCTTTTTTTGCTCACATCGCGAAATGGCGCGAAAGCGGCGCTTTTGACGGCCTGCAATTCTCGTAAAGGCGCGCCCTTCCCATGGAGCTGAAAGCCACCACCTATGAGGTCTCCGAACAAATCGCGACGATTTGTTTGCACCGCCCTCATCGGGCGAATGCATGGACGGGCCGGATGCATACCGAGTATCGGCACCTCTTGGAGCGAGCCGAAACCGATTCCGGTGTCCGCGCGATCTTAGTGACTGGAACCGGCGATAGGTTCTGCGTCGGCGGCGACTCTAAGGCCTTGGATGGGCACTCAAAGGCGGGTCAATATGATGCGGGCACCCCCGTCGATCTCGCCACACCGGGCGACCCAAGCTTTGAGGCGTTCCGCGAAGACTTTGCTTATCATTTTGCCCTTTCCAAGCCCGTGATTGCTGCAATCAATGGGGCGGCCGCCGGCGTCGGGTTGGTCTTGGCGTGCTTTGCCGATATCCGCTTCGCCGTCCCTGGCGCCAAACTCACAACGGCGCATGGCCCGCTCAATATGCCCGCCGAGTATGGTCTATCCTGGCTGCTCCCGCGTTTGATCGGAGGTTCCCGCGCGATTGAGCTGCTCATCTCCAGTCGAAAGTTCCTGACCGACGAAGCGCATCAAATTGGGCTCGTCCATCGTCTTGTCGATGCCGATCAGCTGATCGATGAAACGCGCGCTTACGCCTTGGATCTCATTCAACGCATATCGCCTGCGTCTTTGAAACAATCCAAGCGGCAAACCTATCTCGATTATCATCGAGATGTGGGGGCGTCCGTGCGCGAGGCAAATGAACTGCTAGCTGAAATGGTCCGAGCGCCAGATTACAAGGAAGCCATCGCAGCTTTCCTTGACAAACGCCCGGCCAAATGGGGCGCACCAAGTTAAACTGTCTCTTCAACTACTTGCACGGTACATCAGCAGCGAGATTAGATTTTATAATCAATTTTTATTACACGCGTCGTGAAACGCCAAAGTTTTCGAAACTAAAATTTTTGAAATTGAAGCAATTTTTGCGGTAAAAATATAGACAAAACACAACGAACATTTCTATTCAACAATTATGAGTTCGGAAACACAAGTAAATATTTCGCGGCTGGACCTGCTGACGCACGCGTCTGATATCGTTGCAGCCTATGTAAGTAACAATGCCATTAGCGCGTCCGACCTGCCCGGCCTGCTAACCTCTGTTCATCAAAAACTTGGGGAATTGGCTCAGGACGAAGTCATTGCGCCCAAGCCTGAACCAGCAGTGCCGATCAAGAAATCGGTGACAGACCATTATATCGTTTGCTTGGAAGATGGTGCGAAGCTGAAAATGCTGAAGCGTTATTTGCGCACGCGGTATAATCTCACGCCCGACCAGTATCGAAAGCGTTGGGGATTGCCAGCAGACTATCCAATGGTCGCCCCAGAGTATGCCCGGAGGCGTTCCGATTTCGCGAAGAAAATCGGGCTCGGTAAATCCGGCTAGCGGGCCGGTTTAGCTCACAATATCATCGCAAGCTTCAGGGGCATGTAGGACACTCTTACGTGCCCCTGCCGCGAGTGCGAGATCAAGAAAGATCTCAACCTCTTCGAACTCCGTTATATCAAAATCCGCCTCTTCGAGATGGCTTTGCAGCAATCTCATGAGCGCGAGAATGCGGTCCAATTTCTCGGACTCGCTAACCCGTTTCAGCATCTCTCTAATCTCATTGTTATTTGAGACCCAAAAAACAGATAGGCGTATCTAAAAGTTTAAGGGAATTAGAAACAGTAGTCCAAATTAGTCCAAATGCAGTTTAATACTGGATTCTAAAGCTCACCTGAGCAACACTTGAGTTTAACGAACTATTAAGAGGGTGTTGAACGGGTGCTATCGGAACGCTTCAATTGGGACCGACTACGCGTTTTCCGCTTGGTTGCTGAAGCCAAGACCATGACCGCCGCAGCAAAAACCCTTGGAGAGTCCACTCCCACCGTTAGCCGCCGTATCAATGATCTCGAACGAGAGCTGGGCACAAAACTCTTCCTTCGGTCTAAGCGCGGTGTGGAGCTGACCGCCTCGGGCAAGCGCCTAATGGACCTCGTCCAACAGATGCAAGGGATCGTCGATGTCGTCGGAGATCAAGTCTCAGCGGCGGACACCGCGATCTCGGGCGCCGTTAAGATTAAGGCGAGTGATGGGCTTGGTCCACACTGGATCGCGCGACACCTTCCGGCCTTTCACCGGACGTTGCCGAACTTACAGATTGATCTAGAAGTGGGGCTTGCCAAAGAGGAAGTGGTCGATCGTCAGGCCGATCTCGCGATCGTTTTCGAGAAACCCACCCACCCGGAAATCATTTCGCAGCGTCTCGGGACATTGCATTACATTTGTTTCGCTTCGGAAGTTTATCTGGAAGAACGCGGGGTGCCTTCCTCTGTCTTCGACATGCAGCATCACAAATTGCTCATGCATACAGACTATGTTCACCAAGCCGAGCGTTGGTCGAAGAACGTCAAAGAACTTAAAGAGTTTATCGATTATTCAACGATTACAAATTCGAGCACAGCACTCCTGACCTTGTGCCAGTATGGCGGCGGAATCGCGGTCCTTCCCACGTATGCCGCAGAGCTCGATCCTAGTCTGGTACCGCTTCGCTTGCCGTCCGCCGCACCGATAGAGTTTTGGATTACCTATACTGAACGCGTCAGGCGCAATCCGGCGGGGATCGCGGCATTGGAATGGCTGATGTCTGTGTTCAACAATATCGAGCACCCCTGGTTCGCCCGAGAATTTTTGCACCCTGACGACAAATCTGAAACCGATGCTCGCGACGAAGATACGCTCGCGAGGATCGCACTGTCAGAGCCACCGCTGCTGACCACGTGAACAAAGCACGAAAACAACAAGACGTTCTTAACCATACGCGCTAATACAAAGCGTATGAGCGAAGCGATTCGAATTCTCGGGATTGACCCTGGCCTACGCCATACGGGTTGGGGCGTGATTGATCTACAAGGCTCGCGCCTGCGCCATGTCGGACATGGTGTGGTCAATATCGACCCGGACCTGGCCATGGCAGATCGCCTCGCGGGGATCTTTTACGCGGTGGGAGAACTGGTCAAAACTTATACCCCAGATCACAGCGGGTGTGAGGAAACCATCGTCAACGCCAATCCACGGTCCGCTCTGAAACTTGGGCAAGCCCGCGGCGCAGCCATGACCTCTCTATCGTTTCACGGTCTAGAAGTCTCGGAGTTTGCGCCAACCGCAATCAAGCGCGCGATTGTTGGAACCGGCAAGGCCGACAAAGATCAGATCCAGTTCATGATTGCACGCCTTTTACCGCGCGCCGGTGAGATGAAAGCCGACGCGGCAGACGCGCTCGCCTGCGCCATTTGCACGGCACACAATCTACCGCCGAAACAACTCAAGGGAGCCGCCGCATGATTATCGGACGACTCCGCGGCACCGTGGCGGCGCTTGGCGTCGACTCGATCATGGTCGACGTCAACGGTGTCGGTTATGTCGCGCTGGCCGGCTCCCGATTGCTATCCAAGCTAACCGTTGGCGCCGAAGCCGAAGTGTTTATCGAAACGCGGGTGACGGAAAACTCAATCACCTTGTTCGCTTTCGCCAGCGATGAAGAGCGCGCCTGGTTTGTACGACTACAAGACGTGCCAGGCGTGGCAGGAAAATCCGCCATGGCCATTATGGACGCGATCAGCGCCCCAGAACTGATGGATGCCCTGGCCCTTGGCGATGCGGCGACGATCACGCGGGCCAAAGGTGTCGGCAAAAAGCTCGCCGAGCGGATCATCGGGGAGTTATCGGGCAAGCCACCTCCGATGGGTCGCTTCGCCAAATTCACCGCGGATCCCACCGGCAGCGTTGCGGCCGCAAGCGAGCTTAAGACCGGGGCGCGCGGAGAAGCGGTCTCGGCTTTGATTAACCTTGGATATTCCCAGTCTGAAGCCGCGCGGGCCGTCGCAACAGCCTCGCGCGATGTTCCAGATGCAGAGACGGGGGCGCTGATTAAAGCCGCCCTGAAAGAGCTGAGCCCGGCATGAGAGACGGCACCTTGACCGATCCAGAAATGCAAGCCGGGGAAGCGCTCGATCGCGCGCTGCGCCCGCAAAGCTTTGATGATTATGTCGGCCAAGACAAGCTGAAAGCCAATTTGCGCGTCTATGTCGAAGCGGCGCGGCGCCGCGGTGAAGCCCTCGATCATACTTTGCTCTTTGGTCCGCCGGGTCTCGGCAAGACCACGCTCGCGCAGATTCTCTCTAAAGAGCTTGGCGTCGGTTTTCGTGCAACGTCGGGGCCCGTGATCGCGAAGGCCGGAGACTTGGTCGCCATCCTGACCAATCTCGAACCCAATGATGTGCTCTTCATTGACGAAATCCACCGCCTTCCGCCCGCCGTAGAGGAAGTCCTCTATCCAGCAATGGAAGACTATGCGGTCGATATCGTTATCGGCGAAGGCCCTGCGGCCCGGTCTGTGCGTCTCGATCTAAGTCCGTTCACTCTCGTCGGCGCGACCACACGCGCGGGCCTGCTCGCGACCCCGTTGCGGGACCGATTTGGCATCCCGCTGCGTTTGGATTTTTACACACCGGAAACGCTCGCCACCATCGTGATGGCAGCCGCCCGCAAGCTCTCGGCGCCGATCACTGAGGATGGCGCGGTGGAGATCGCCAAACGAGCCCGCGGCACGCCTCGCATTGCGCTCCGCCTTTTGCGCCGGGTCCGTGATTTTGCCGAGGCCGATGGCACAAACATTGATCGCACCGCCGCGGCAAGCGCGCTCGCGCGTCTCCAAATTGATGATGACGGATTGGACGCGCTGGACCGACGCTATCTTGATGCCTTGGTAAAAACCTATGCAGGTGGGCCCGTTGGGGCCGACACGCTTGCGGCCGCGTTGTCCGAAGCGCGCGACGCCGTCGAAGATGTGATCGAACCCTATCTGATGCAGAAAGGCTATGTGGCTCGCACCCCACGCGGACGCGTCGCTGCGCCCCTTGCATATAAGCGCCTCGGGCTGCCAGCGCCGCAGGATGGTCTACAAGGTGGGCTGTTTGGCGACGAGACCTAGCGCCCCGCGAAGCACATAAAAACTCAAAACAACGCTATGGATTTTCTCCCCAGGCCGTTAGACCTGAGAAAAAGGGAGGATATTCAATCATGACAGCGACCGTAGACGTCTTTTGGTCTTTTCGGAGCCCGTACTCTTATATTGCGACGCCAGACCTGTTGAAGCTGCGGGACGACTTTGACGTCGACGTCCGGTTCCGACCGGTTCTGCCAATCGCAGTTCGCTCGAAAAACACCCTCTTCACCGGCGACCGCAAACCCGCTCAATACATCGTCATGGATTCATTCCGTCGGGCTGAGTTTTTGGGGCTTAAAATCAATTGGCCGACCCCGGACCCGATTGTGCAAAACTTTGAGACCTTCGAAGTCGCAGACGACCAGCCTTATATTTATCGCCTAACCGGTCTCGGCGTCGAAGCCGAGCGACGCGGCAAAGGCATCGATCTCGCTTATCATGTCTCGCATCTGATTTGGGCGTCGGGCGAAACCTGGACTGAAGGCGACCACCTGGCGCGGGCCGTGGCGAAGGCCGGGTTGGACCTTACCGAATTAGACGCCAGGCTGGCTGAAAATGACCCCACGCCGGTGATCGAAGCCAATCAAGACGCGCTAGAGGCGGCCGGTCACTGGGGTGTTCCGACCATGGTGTTCAACGGCGAGCCCTTTTTCGGGCAAGACCGGATCGACACCTTACGATGGCGATTAGAAAACGCCGGTTTTAAGAAAGCCTAGCTGAATCTCGGCCCTTAACGACACGACCGACAAAGAGACTGACCATGTTGAAACTTCACTTCGCTCCCAACTCTCGTGCTGGACGCATCGTTTGGCTGCTCGAAGAGCTGGGTCTGCCCTATGACATCAATAAGATGTCTTTTCATCCAAAAGACCTCAAATCTGACGCGCATCGTGAACGTCATCCGCTTGGCCGTGTTCCAGTGCTCGAAGATGGAGAGGTCTCAATTTTCGAATCTGGCGCCATTGTCGAATACATCCTCGAGCGGCACAAAAATGGTGGTCTCAAGCCTGCCGTCGATGACCCGCGGTTTCCGGAATATCTCCAATGGTTTCACTATTGCGAAGGCATGGTGATGCCGCCAGTGAATACAGTGGTGGTTCATACGCTTTTACTTCCGGAAGACCGTCGCGATCCGAACGCTCTAGCCCAAGCTCAACGTCTTTTGACCAAAGCACTAGCCCCAGTCGATGAAGCGTTGGCGGGCAAGGACTATTTGATCGGCGACTTCTCAGCTGCCGACATTATGCTCGGCCATGCCTGCTTCATGTCAAACCGCATCGGGTCCGTGAGCGATGAGATGACGAACCTAAAAGCCTATGTGGCCCGCATTTCTGAACGCCCAGCGTTCCAGACCGCGGTCACGATGAGCTAGGCGCACCAACTTTGCGATAAAGCGGTTAAGAGAGACACTCGGACGATTAACCTTTGATTGCCCAGCCCGCGTGAAATCCACGCCGCGATTTATCGAGTCTGCAAAGACTGACCGATACATTTGACGAAGAACCAAATGAGCGAACGATGGGCAATCGAACCAAGCAAACCATTATACGGGGCATCGGTCTGACCGTGATCAGCGTAATGTTGAGCGCCGGGGTCATGCTGCTTTGGTACGAGCTTGATCCCGATGTCACCCGGCAAGACATCCTAACTGTCGCGGTACTCATTCCGATGATTTGTGCGCCCTTATGCACCTATATTGGCATGAAAAGCCGCTTAAAAATGGAAGCGCTCGCGCAAGAAAATGAGCGCATGGCCAATACTGACGCTTTGACAGGACTGGCCAATCGCCGTGCTTTTTTCGACCATTTGGCGGCGGAACAGGATGCAACACAGTCAGCACATCATCCCGTGGCGCACATTGTTTGCGATGTCGATCATTTCAAGCAATTTAATGACCGGCACGGGCACGCAACCGGGGACGCTGTCCTCGTCCATGTCGCGCAATTGATAAGAAGCGCACTGCCTCAAAGGGCCTTTGTTGCCCGCATCGGCGGCGAAGAGTTCGCCGCCCATTTAAACTGTCGGGCAGACGAGGATGAAGCCGATTTGCTCGCGGAACGTCTCGTCAATCATGTGGCCAACCACCCTCTGGCTTTGAACGGTGCGCGGCTGACCGTCACGATTAGCGTCGGCGTTTTCGTCGGAAACAATCATTTACCCCCGGCGCGCGCGCTCAAGGCAGCGGATGAAGCGATGTACGAAGCGAAAGCCAATGGCCGCAATCAATACGTGCTCGCGGCCTAGTTCAGTATTTCGGCGGGTTCGCTCTTAGCGCTCTAGAACGTCCTTTACCCAAGGGCCAAGCTGCGACTCCCCAAGCATCGCCACCTGGGTCTGTGCGGAAACCTCATTGATGGTTTCTTGCGGTCGCGCGATTGGGTGCACCGCCTTACGCAGGGGCGCGGTCCCTTTCGGCATCGCGATAATCTCAGCGATGGCACGCGGGACGTCCATCGGGTCGGTCGATCCGCCGCCTGTGCGTTCGCCCATGCCCGCGGTCAAAGCCGGATAGGCTGTAAGCAGCTCTTCGCTGGTACGCGCCTTCAAAGGTCCCGAATTGTTATTATTTGTTCGACCAGATGTTCGTCGGGTAGCCACCCGGCTGGATGATCGTGACATCAACACCGTGAGGCACCAGCTCATAGGCCATCTGCTCGCTCATCGCTTCGAGGGCAAACTTGCTCGCCGAATAGAGACCAAATCCAGGAATGATCAGGCGGCCGAGCTGAGAGGAAATATTGAAAATCTGCCCACCGCCGTGTGCACGCATGCTCGGCAAAGCCGCTCGCGCCATACGATGGCAACCATAGACATTGGTGTCGAAGATCAGCTCGGTCGCTGCCATGTCCTGAACTTCGACCGGACCGCCGACAGAGATGCCAGCATTGTTGATTAGGACATCGAGTTTGCCCTCATTGGCTGCAAGTGCTTCCGCCACACCAGCTTCGACTTGTTCGTCAGATGTCACGTCAATTTCTATGACGCTAATATCGAGATCCTCTGAGTTCGCCAGTGCCCGCAACTCTTCTGCCTCGGGTCGTGGCACATTACGCATGGTCGCAAAGACTTTGGCGCCCAGGCGCGCATAATACTCCGCGCCAAGGCGACCGAACCCAGATGAAGAGCCAGTGATCAAAATGGACTTGCCGGTCAGGTTAGGGCCATCAGCGGTTGCTGTCTGGGCAAAGGCAGCGGGCCCGGCCATGGCAGCGGCACCCGCCCCCAGCGCCAGCAACTGGCGGCGATCAATGTTCAGTTTCTCAGACATGGCGGCTCTCCTGTTCAAATCGACATGTAGGAGTTTAGGAAGACCAACGGCGAAGGCAAACCCTCCCCAAGCGGGAGCCTAATTCTCCCCATACTCGACGCGTTCTAAAAAGAGGCCATCTGGGGGAGCCACTGGACCGCAGGCGGTCCGCGCTTTGGCCTCTAAAATCTCGCGAATCCAATCCTCGCTTTGGGCCCCACGGCCCACTTCGACCAAGGAGCCCACGATTGAGCGAACCTGGCGGTGCAGAAAGCTTTGTGCCTCGACGGTGACTTCTAGGCCCTCGCCATAGCGGGCGACATCAATCTTATCGAGCGTGCGGATCGGATGCTTGGCTTGGCATTCAGCATCGCGAAACGTGGAAAAATCATGCTGACCTATCAGGGCTTTGGCGGCCCGGTCCATCGCCCTGGCATCCAATTGAAACGGCACCCGCCAAGCGAGGCCCTTATCAACTGTCAGGTCGGCGCGGCGATTAATGATGACATAGCGATAGGCCCGCAGCGTCGCATTGAAACGGGCATTCCAGTCCGGCGCGACTTCTTCGGCGTTCAAGATCGCGACCGGTTTCGGGCGCAAATGAAAGTTCAACGCATCCGCGATCTTCCGGATCGGACGCGGCTTTTGCAGATCAAAATGCGCGACTTGCCCAGTCGCATGCACGCCGCGATCGGTCCGACCGGCCCCTTGGATTAGAACCGGCGCGCCATCAAGCTTAGCCGCCGCTTCCTCAAGCGCCTGCTGGACCGAGGGCTGCCCGTCCTGACGCTGCCAGCCAAAATAAGGGCGACCATCATATTCAATCGTGATCTTATAGCGCTGCATGGCTCAAGCTCCGAACGCCGCCGGATACCGCAGCGCCCCGCCGCTCGGCCCGCCCCGATTGAGCTCAATCGCCATAAAGTTCGGACCTGACCAAGGACTGTCAAATTGCGCGGCAAGCTCGGCTGAGAAGCCAAAGCGCGGATAATAATCGGCATGGCCAAGCAGGAAACAATGGCTGCGCCCGGCCCCTTCCATCAAAGTGAGGCCAAAGCGGATCAGCCCGGCGCCAATTCCGCGTTTCTGCACATCGGGGCGCGTCGAGACCGGCCCGAGGCCACAGGCCATATCCTCACCATCGACCCAGACTTTGAAAAATTGGATATGGCCCAAAATTTCACGATCATTGTGCGCGACGAGCGAAGCCAGACTGTCGCCATCCTGAGCGAGGTGCGTGATAATCTGCGCCTCTTCGGGCGTTCCAAAAGCGGCATCCGTGAGTTCGGTAATCGTCTCAGCATCGTCTAGGGTCGCGGGACGGATCCAAAGATTGTTCATGCGAACTGCGCTCCGGCCGGAACGGGCAGACCGCGCAAGAGATCGGCGGCTTCCATAGCTTTCGAGCCCGGCTTCTGCGCTTTGAGCAAGCGGACCGCACCACCATCGCCGCATTGCACCAACAATTCCGGGTCGAGCAATTCGCCTGGCGCGGCGTCGCTGCTGCCTGTTTCGCGCCGGCTCATCAACGCTTTCATGCGCAATGGTTCGGTCTCGCCGTCTGGCGTGTAATGAAACCAAGCGCTCGGGAAGGGTGATAGCCCGCGAATTTGACAATCCACTTCAGCGGCGGATTTGGTCCAGTCGATGCGCTGGTCCTCGGCGGTGACTTTATGCGCGTAAGTTACGCCATCGTCAGATTGTGGCTGCGGAATCAGCCCGCCATCTGCCAGGCCCGCCAGCGAGGTCACGGCGAGATCAGCCGCGAGCCCAGCCAGGCGATCATGCACGCTGCCCGTTGTGTCGAAGGGGAAAATTCGGGTCTGTTCGGTGGCAAGGACCGGACCGGTATCGAGCCCGGCTTCCATCATCATGGCCTGCACGCCCGTCATCTCATCCCCCGCCATAATGGCGCGATGGATGGGCGCGGCCCCGCGCCAGCGCGGCAGCAAAGAGGCATGCATATTCATACAGCCAAGGCGCGGCGCATCGAGCACCTCTTGTGGTAGGATCAAACCATAAGCAACGACCACGGCAGCATCGAGGTGCAAAGCCGCGAAGGCCTCTTGTTCGGGAGTTTTCTTCAGTGAGCGCGGTGTGCGCACCTCTAGCCCCTGGTTCTCTGCCCATTGATGCACGGTGGTCGGGCGCAGCTTCTTGCCGCGCCCGGCCGGGCGTGGCGGTTGCGAATAGACGCAGGCAATCTCGTGCCCGGCCTCAGCCAAAGCGGCGAGCACGGGCACAGCAAAATCTGGGCTACCCATGAAAGCAATGCGAAGCGGATTAGTCATGCGGGCCTTTTACCGTGTTCGTCAGTGGAACCAACCGAAACCACCAGGATTGTTCGGACCACCACTCAATCCCAACCAAAGCACAAACACTCCAGAAATCGACCCCGCCAGGAGCCAACGGAACCACGCTTTTGTGAAGAGCTTTCGCATGTCTTCGATTTAAGCCGCGCTCTTTTCTTTTTGGCGCTTGGCTTTCTTGACCTTGTCGACCGCGCGTTGGCGTTTCAAGCGGGACAAATGATCGATGAAGAGTGTACCTTCCAGATGATCCATCTCGTGTTGAATACAGACCGCAAACAGGCCAGTCGCCACTTCTTCCACTTGCTTGCCATCATAATCGAGATAACGGATGCGGCACTCGGTGGGGCGCTCAACCTCTTCAAAAACATCCGGGACTGACAGACACCCTTCTTCATAAGGCGCGGTATCATCGGTCAGAGGCAAAATTTCCGGATTGACGAAATAACGCGGATTCTTTTCGTCATCTTCCTGCAAGTCCATCACGATCACGCGCAATGGCACGCCGACCTGAATCGCCGCGAGGCCAATGCCAGGCGCGTCATACATCGTCTCCAGCATGTCATCCATGAGCGCGCGGATTTCATCCGTGACGCCGCCTTCAACCGGTGTTGACACCTGCTTGAGCCGCGCATCCGGGACCGTGATGATTTCTCGAATAGCCATGCGCTTTCAAGTATGAGCGGGAAGCACAAAGGTCAATATGCGTACGGTGTGTCGGGAAGCGAGTTGGGCCATGCAGGGGACCTAACTCCCCGGTAACCGTTGCTTTGACTGTCCGCTCTTGGGGCAGTGGGATGCCTTAGATCCTCGCGCCCTTAATCTTAGTGAAGTCGAAGGATAATGGGCCATGCCTCCACACGGCCCGCATCGTCTTTCGACTTCGCTCAAGATGAGGCTGAAGGGGGCCATCATTTGCACGCGCCTTGCCTTAAGCCTTCGCCTTTTTGATTAGCTCCAGCTGCGCGCCGCTGCCGGCATCGGCGGTCACTTCGACACGTTTCGGCTCTGGCATGGGCTTATCTGGTGGCGCGATGGAGAGCTCTTGGAACTTTTTCATGGTCGGCATGACCCGTTTGTCGAGCGAGGAGTTCATTGCGTTGAAATGCCCGACCGACGAGTTCAGGGATTTGCCGAGCTTTTCGATATGGTTAGCCATGGTCGCGATGCGCTCATAGAGCTGCTGGCCCAGTTGGGCGGCTTCGCGGGCATTCTCAGTCATCTTCTCCTGGCGCCAGACATAGGCCACAGTCTTGGCCAAGCCGATCAAAGTCGATGGCGTGGTGACAATCACATTCTTAGAATAAGCCCGCTCGAGTAAATCTGGGGCGTGTTCCAAGGCGGCCGCAAAGAAATTCTCGCCAGGTATGAACATGGCGACGAAATCCACGCGTTCATCCAGGTTGGCCTGATATAGCGCTTTGAGGCGAGCGTATCGACATGGCGCTGCACATTGGTTGCGTGGGTCTTCAAATGCACATTGCGCTGGGTCGGGTCTTCAGCAGACGATGCCGCCATATAGGCTTCCAGCGAGACTTTAGAGTCGACTACAATTTGGCGTCCTCCCGGCAAATGGATCACAGCATCCGGGCGCTGTCGGCCCTCCTCGGTCTCATCATTCACTTGCTCATTAAAGTCGCAATGCCCCGAGAGACCCGCCTGTTCCATGACATTGCGAAGCGTCATCTCCCCCCAACGTCCGCCGCCCTTGGGCGCGGTGAGGGCGTTCACGAGCTTGCCGGTCTCCGCCGTATTGCGATGCAAGCTCTCGCCGATGGCTTTGACTTGCGCCTGGATGGCGGACTTGTCTTCAGCGCGAACTTTCTCGATATCAGCAACCCGTTTCTTGAACTCCGTGAAATTCTCATCAATTGGCTTCATGAGATCTTTGAGTTCGCCCTTGGCCCCCTCGCGATGCTTCTTGAAGGTCTCATCGGCCAGATCCATGAATTGGCGCTGGGTTTGTTGCATGACCCCACGCGCGATCTCGCTGAACGCTTCTTTTTGCTTAGCAGTTTGGCCGCGCAGTTCGGCCAATTGCAGCTCTGCGGTTTCTGCCCGCGCACGTTGCGTGGTCAGACTTTCTTCTGCGTGCGAGAGATCGGCTTGGCTTTCCTCAAGCGAGGTTTGCGCCTGCCCCAGCAAGTCCCGAAATTTGTAACACGCTGCTCCAAGCCCGAGCGCGACAACAATCGCGATCAAGTGAATGAGGTCGAGCCCGGTTTCGCCAATTTGAATGATCGGTTCCATGCCACATCCTATACCCGATTCGGCATAGAACATATCAGGAACTATGTCGACCCTAGGGCCTTAGACATTAAATCGGAACAGCATCACATCGCCATCCTGGACGACGTATTCTTTGCCCTCTGCCCGCATCTTTCCGGCTTCTTTGGCACCGCTCTCCCCGTCATTGGCGACATAGTCGTCATAAGCGATGGTTTCGGCGCGAATAAAGCCTTTCTCGAAGTCACCATGAATGACGCCCGCCGCTTGCGGGGCGGTCCAGCCTGCGCGGATCGTCCAGGCGCGGGATTCTTTGGGCCCGGCGGTGAAATAGGTCTGTAGACCAAGCAAAGCGTAACCGGCATGGATCAAGCGATTGAGGCCGGGTTCTTCCAGACCCAGCGTTTCCAAGAATTCGGTCTGTTCTTCATCCTCAAGTTGCGAAATCTCAGCTTCGATTTGAGCAGAAATGACCACAGCTTGGGCGCCTTCGTCGGCGGCATAATCGAGGACTCGTTTGGAATAGTCATTACCGTCCGCGGCGCTCTCTTCGTCGACGTTCGCGACATAGAGGACGGGCTTGGCCGTTAAGAGCTGCAGCATATTCCAAGCTTTACGCTCTTCATCATCAACATCGGCGCGTCGGGCTGGACGGCCTTCATTCAGCTCCGTCAAAGCTTTGTCGATCAGGGCGACTTGAGCTTTGGCTTCTTTGTCTCCGGAGTTGGCCTTCTTGACCCAATTCACTTTGCGTTTTTCAAGGCTTTCCAGGTCCGCCAGCATGAGTTCGGTTTCAACCACCGCCAGATCGGCAATGGGATCAACCTTGCCAGAGACGTGTGTGATGTCATCGTCTTCAAAACAGCGGAGGACGTAGATGATCGCATCGGTCTCGCGAATATTGGCAAGGAATTGATTGCCGAGCCCTTCACCTTTCGATGCGCCTTCGACCAATCCAGCGATATCGACGAAATTCATCCGCGCTGGGATAACCTCTTTGGAGCCCGCAATCTCAGCCAATTTGGCCAAGCGCGGCTCCGGCACAGCGACCTCGCCGACATTCGGCTCAATCGTACAGAACGGATAGTTTGCCGCCTGGGCAGCGGCGGTTTGAGTCAGCGCGTTAAACAAGGTGGACTTGCCAACATTTGGCAATCCAACAATTCCGCATTTGAAGCCCATGTGTGCCTCCGAAATAGTGCTGGGCGCGGCTTACCGTATTTTGACGCGAACACCAGAGGGTTTTCTCTCCTTAACCTGGAATCCACTGGTCAAACGTGATCGGACAGGTAAAACCACAGACAGACTAAAGGGAAATTGGCATGGCCCGCTATGATGTGTTTTTGGTGAGTGCGCTCGCAGACGAAGAGAAAGCCAGTCTCATCGTCCGCCGGCTGCGCGCCCTAAAATTCAAAGTCCGTCACGACAAGAAACGGGAACACACCACCCCAACGCCAAAGGATTATCGCGACGCTGACAATTCTCAATCTGTCCTCGTTCTGTGGTCAAAAGAGAGCTGCGATACCAGCAAAAGCGACAGCGATTGGGTGCATGCGCTGGCGCATCATGCGCGTTCCAGAGACGGCGTGCTTTTACAGGTCGGCCTGGACAAGTCTGTTCCAGATGAACCGTTCAGCGAAGACAAACGCTATGCCTTGGCGGGTATGGGGCCGCGGAAATTGGTCAATGGTTATTACGAGCTCGTCGAAGAGCTCGGACGTCGCGATGGACGCATAGATCTAAGGGACTGGATTGATCTGAAGGCCAGCGACAAAGACGGCAAGGAAATGTGGAAAGAGGCGCACCCAACCGATCCTCTGTCTCAGGCGCCAAAACCCAGAAAAAAGGCCGCCCCTGCGGCTAAGAAGACAGCTACCGCGCCGAAAAAGGCACCCGCCCCCAAGAAAAGCGCAGCGCCGAAAGTGGCTGCAGCTGCAACAGTTGTCGCCACGCCTGCCCCCATGATCCCGCCAGCGCCAACACCGATCAAACCGCCGTCCATACCGCAACAAGGCGAAGACACACTCGGGCCGTTCATGCTGGCGGCGGTTGGCATTGTGATTGTCGGGATGTTGCTGTTAAGCGCAGGCTTGCGGACGCAATCCGGGCTGCCTGCGACGGCCGTGGGCGGCAATACAACTCTGGTTGAGCAATGCCCGGCGGGCCAAATGCCAGCCTACTTGCTCGACGAACAGCCGCCTGGCGTTCTGGAACCCGGGCCCATCATTGATGACACAGAAGACCCTGAAGACGGCTAGTTCTTAGCGCTTTTGCTTTGGGTCGTGTTTAGGCGCGGGCGCCAAGCGCATGACTTCGGTTTGATAACGTTCATCGCCATGCTCGATGAGCATTGGCAGCGCTTTTGAGCAGGCTGAAATCATCGCGTCCCGCCACGCTTCGTCAGCTTTGGCAAAATCAGACAGGACATAAGGCATGACGAGTGAGCGATCGCCTGGATGGCCGACGCCCATGCGGACCCGGCGCACCTCCGCCCCGACATGCGCGATCATTGACCGAATGCCATTATTCCCAGAGTGACCGCCCCCGCGTTTCACTCTCAGGCGTCCGGGCGCAAGGTCAATTTCATCGTGAAACACCGTCACGTCTTCAGCGTCGAGTTTGTAGAATTTGATCGCGGCCTGCGCCGCTCGCCCCGTTTCATTATAGAAGGTCTCGGGCTTCATCAGCAGCACTTTCTCGCCGGCAACACGGCCTTCGCAGACCTGGCTTTGGAACTTTCCCCGCCATGGACCGAAGCCAAAGTCATCGGCAATTGCATTCAGCACCATGAACCCGAAATTGTGCCGATTGCGCAGATATTTCGTATCCGGATTGCCCTGTCCGACCAGAATGTGCATGACCGGTTCCTCGTTGTCCTTTGTCTCTGAATCAAAAATGGCGGGACGGCCACGAAGCCATCCCGCCATCCATTGAAATACGGTGCTCCGCACGCTTACTCGTCGTCGCCAGCCTGTTTTGTAGCTTCGACTTCATCTGCTTCTGGGGCTTCTGTATCTTCTTCCGTATCGGCAGAGATACCGCGGCCAACAATGGATGCGATGGTGAAGTCGCGGTCGGTAATGGTCGGCTCGGCGCCGTCTGGCAATTTGATGTCGGAGATTTTGACATTGTCACCAATGTCGAGACCTGTGAGATCGGCGTCGAGCGCATCAGGAATGCTGTCGGCGCGCACGTTCAACTCAACGGCAAAGCGCACCACGTTGAGCGCGCCGCCTTTTTTCAGACCTGGAGAGGCCTCTTCGTTGAGGAAGTTCACCGTCACTTCCACCGTAATGATCTGGTTGCTCTTCACGCGGAACAGATCAACGTGCTGAGGCTGATCCGTCACGGGGTGCAATTGGATCGCTTGCGGGATCACCAATTGCTTCTTGCCATCATGGACAAGCGTCGCCGTCGAAGACAAGAACTGACCGGTATTGATCGCTTTGATCACTTCGTTCTGCTTGAGGTTGATCGCAACGGGATCTTCGTCGCCACCGTACAGCACACCCGGGACCATGCCCAAGCGACGCGCCTCACGAGCACCGCCTTTTCCAGTACGCTCGCGTACAGTGACGTTAAATGTAATATCTGTAGACACTTTGGTTTCCTTTCGCCCTGAAGTCCGCCTCGAGACCTGGCTCGCGGTGACAGCCTGACAGGTACGGCCTCGCGCCGCCCTTTCTTCAAGGCGCTGCCTATACGGGAAAGGGCGTCGAGCGGCAACACCTAAGTCACATGTCACTTGACTCTCAGCCATTTACACGCGTAGTTTTACACCTGTAGCACTGCAGAGGTACCGCATGGCAAACCCAAATCCGTCTGAACTTGTTATTCTAAAGTATCTTTGGAACAGCGGCGCAAAGACCGCGCGGCAATTACACGAGGCGGTTGGCCCATCGCAGGATTGGCAACTTTCCACAACGCGAACCGTTTTGGGACGCATGGAAGCGAAAGGCTGGGTCAAGCGGAATGGGGACGTCGATCCGGTAACCTTTG
Source organism: Henriciella sp. (assembly GCA_965279045.1). Classification (GTDB taxonomy): domain Bacteria; phylum Pseudomonadota; class Alphaproteobacteria; order Caulobacterales; family Hyphomonadaceae; genus Henriciella. Next base: position 43,608 of record CBDIHJ010000049.1, read on the forward strand.
AGCCGATGCTAGACCGGGTTGAAACGCTTGGTAGCCTCGTGCGTCACCTCGCACGCAAAGTGCTCGATATGGATGGTCCGATCCCAGCGACCATGTTTGCCGAAAGTCCGCACCTTTCAGATGCCGAGCTTGATGAGCTCGACGCCATAATAAATGCGGCGGAAGCCCGCAAAAACGGGGAGTAAAGTATGTCAGCCCTTTGGTTCATTGCGTTTTCATTGCTTTGGACCGGGTTGTTAGCGGGGGGAGCTCAGTACCTGAGCCGTGAGCCCGTTCCAGCTCGGTTTGCCCATGCAATCTGGAGAGGTGCTGCCTTTCTATCGTTTCTACCCTGGGTAATTGCTGGGATCTATGCCTTGCTTCCGACACCCATGGCGACGCCGATCCCGGATATGCCGTATATTGGTGGCGCCGCCGAAGTCCTCGCGACGAATACCGCGGTGCAAGCTGCGACTGAATCATCAGCGGCCCCGATTATCGGGATGATCTTGCTCAGCATCTTGGTCGTTGGCTGGGCGGCACGCCTCGGGTTGAATGCGCTTTGCCAGATCAGGCTGCAGAATATTAAGCGCCTCGCTAAACCGAACAATAATTTCAGCGCAAGCCGCTGGGCGACCGCGCTTGGTGTGACCAATATTCCGACGACTGCAAGTATACCGCATGGTTCTCCCTTTCTTGCGGGGATTACGAAACGCACGATCTATTTACCCGAGGCCGTCACGAGCCAAGCTGACGCTGATATTATCCTCGCCCACGAGTGCACGCATATGGCACGTGGAGACCTTTTGACCCGCCCCTTTGAACGCCTGGTCGCCGATGTATTTTGGTTCTCTCCATTTGCCTGGATGATGCGCCGTGAGCTGGATTATTGGCGCGAAGCAGCGACCGATCAGCAAACCGCAGCGCTGACCGGAGACAACGTCGCTTACGCGAGAGCTTTGGCAAATACGGCACGGGTCACGCGTCCAGCCCCGCAATATGCGCTGCCCGTAGCGGCCTTTATTCTGCCGCGCCAAGAGACGTTGAAGAAACGTCTGACGCAATTGCTAGAGCGTGATGCCCGCAAACCTCGCCAAGCTTTGGCCGTTTTAGCCCTCGCGGCGGGACTCGTGCTCGCACCGCTCTCCTTGGCGCAGACCGCCAGTGTCACATCGAGCTCGATCTTCACACATCCAGTCTTAGCAACCTCCTCCAAGATCACAGCCCCGTTTGGAAATGTGTATTATGAGTGGGAAGGCAAAGAGAAGATGCATTACGGGGTCGACCTGGCAGCCAAAATGGAGACCTCTATCCATGCGCCAGCGAACGCCAAAGTGCTCTGGACCGGCAAGAAGAGTGGCTATGGCTACACCGTCGACATCATGTTCGAAGATGGTCGCAAAATGCGCTTTTCCTCGCTCCACAAAATCAAAGTGAAAAAAGGTCAAAAACTCGCAGCCGGTGATTTGATCGGTAAAGTCGGAAAATCCGCGCCTGGATCCACGGGGCCTCACCTTCACTTAGAAGTCTTCAAAGACGGCGAGCATGTTGACCCGCAAAAGGTCAAAGGCCTGAAACTGTACAAAAGCTAACGCAACTTAGTCGAAGAGCTTCGAGACACTTTCATTATTGGCAATCCGCCGGATCGCTTCGCCAAGAAGCGGTGCCACAGACAGGACCCGCAACTTGTCCGACTTGAGGTCATTCTCACTCGGCTGGATCGTATTGCAGATGACAAGCTCATCCATGACCGATTTTTCAATCCGTTCGACCGCATTATTCGAAAGCACGCCGTGCGTGATATAGGCACTGACATCTGTGGCGCCCTGCTCCTTTAGGGCGGCGGCGGCATTGCAGAGCGTGCCACCTGAGTCGCAAATATCATCGACCAGGATACACTTACGGCCACTGACATCGCCGATAATGTTCATCACTTCGGACTTACCCGCCTCGGGGCGGCGTTTGTCGACAATCGCAAGGTCAGCGCCAATCCGTTTGGCGAACGAGCGCGCTCGAACCACACCCCCGACATCCGGGGACACAACCATCAGATTGTCGCCTCCCATGCGCCGTTGAATATCGTCGACCATGACCGGCAACGCGATCATATTGTCGGTGGGCATATCAAAGAACCCTTGGATCTGACCGGCGTGTAGATCCATGGTCAGGACCCGATCTGTGCCCGATGCTGAAATCAAATTTGCCACGAGTTTGGCCGAAATCGGCGTCCGACCATCGGTCTTGCGATCTTGCCGCGCATAACCAAAATAAGGGATCACTGCCGTAATTCGCGCCGCGGACGCGCGTCGAAGTGCGTCGATACAGATTAGCAGCTCCATGAGATTGTCATTCGCTGGCCGAGAGGTCGATTGAATGACGAAGACATCCTCACCGCGGACGTTCTCATTGATGCGCACAAAGATCTCATTGTCGGCAAAATTCTTCACTTCAGCATCGGTTAACGGACAGTCCAAGTGGTCCGCGATTGCCTCTGCGAGGGGACGATTTGCATTACAGGAGATGAGTTTCATGGATATGCCGCCTTTGCCCGTATCGCCTGTTTAAGGCTTAAAGACGATGCCCGTCTGAGTCGCAAGATGACTCTACGGTGACGCCCCGAGTTTTGGCAGTCCATGTGGCTTTGGCGTCTAATATGGTAAGCTGCAAAGGCAGCCCTCATCCTGAGCGAAGTCGAAGGACAAGGGCGGAACGACTATGCCGTTCATCCTTCGACTTCGCTCAGGATGAGCCGCGGTGGGTCGTTTTTCCTTAGTTCCCCAAAACCCGCCCTGCGACGGCGTCGAGCTTGGCCAAGGCGGCAGGATCGCGCGCCTCTGGTGCGGTAATCATCGCATAGTCTAAGCAGGTTTCTATCCCTTGTGGAGAAAGGGTCCGCGGCATACCCTGGAGCGCCCTCGCGAGATGTCCGATGGCTTGCTTCGCTTTCAACGTGTTGGCCGCCATCACCTCCAATACGTTGGTAACTTCGACATGCGCTTCATCGGCTCGCCAGCAATCATAATCTGTGACCATTGCCACGGTCGCGTAAGGCAGTTCCGCCTCGCGCGCGAGCTTTGCTTCGGGCATATTCGTCATCCCGATCACATCACACCCCCATTGACGATACAAATGGCTTTCCGCGCGGGTCGAGAATTGCGGCCCCTCCATCGTGATATAGGTGGCACCAGTATGAACGTTCGCCCCAGTCGCGCGCACCGCGTCTCCAGCGAGACTCGAGAGGCGCGCACAGATCGGCTCCGCCACAGACACATGCGCGACCATACCCGGTCCAAAAAACGACTTCTCCCGCGCGAATGTGCGGTCGATGAATTGATCGACTAAGACGAACTCCCCTGGCGCGTATTGCTCTTGCAGAGACCCGCACGCCGAGAAGGAAAGCACGTCCGTACAGCCCATGCGTTTTAAGGCATCGATATTGGCGCGGTATGGCACTTTGGTCGGCGTCAAACGATGACCGCGTCCGTGGCGCGGGAGAAAGACAAACTCAACCTCACCGATATGGCCCCGAACAAGCGCATCTGATGGCGCTCCCCACGGGGTTTGAACCGAGATCTCCTCTGCGCCGTCCAGCCCGTCAATCTCATACAAGCCCGAGCCCCCAATAACCCCGATCACCCATTTCGACATAAACACTCTCCAAATGCGAAAACCCCGCCCTTGGAGCAATCCAGAGCGGGGTCGTCAATTCAAGTTCTGTTGACTGGCAGTCTAGTGTGCGACGTTGCGCCAAATCCGCTTGTAAGAGAACCAGAGCAGACCCGCGAGCAGTACGAGATACAGCATAACCGGTAGCGCTAGCGACTTGCGTTGGCTCTGTTTTGGATCGCCCGCCCAGTGCAGGAACATAGCAACATCGTAGGCCATCTGAGCGGTGGTCGCTTCGGTACCGTCCATATATTCGACTCGGCCATCCGGCAACTGAGGTGGCATCGCGATGAAGCCACCATAGGGCTTATGGCGCGGGTCGCCGTCCCATTGCGGAGTGGTATCACCGGCAAAGTACGGGTTGTAATAAACGCCGATCGGCTGAACCAGTTCCCCAACCGTCTCGTCTTTGTCGAACTCGAGATAGTTGATGAAGTTCCCTTCAGCGTCTTCTTTAAATTTGATTTCGCTGACGTCCGGATAACCTTTCATCAGTGCGTAGATATAGGTCGCGCCATCACCTTCAGCGCCTTTGCCGCGGGCTTTGGTGATCACGGAAAGATCTGGCGGCAACGCGCCACCATTGGCCGCACGAGCGGCCTGATCATTTGGATAAGGTGAGCGGAACGTATCCGCCGGGATTGCCGGACGGAAGACCGGATCCCCAAACTCATCCGGCGTGGCGTCGAGAATTTCGTACTCGGCCGCGATCGCCTTTACCAGCGGGTTATCGTTCGCATTCGGATATTCATCGCTGTAGAATGGACCGCCTTTTTCACCGAGATTTCGGTAAGATAGGAGCTTCATGCCATGACAGGCGGCACAGACTTCCTTGTAAACTTGGAATCCGCGCTGCAGGCTCTCTTGATCGAGTTGTCCCGCAGGCACTTTGGCGAAGGGCCAACCTTCATCAGGCGCCTTAGCTTTCTTCGCGCCACCAGCGGCATCTGCTGAAAGGCAGAGCGCCAGAGCACCAAGACCGGCGAGGAGTGGACGTAGGAGTGTCATACTCGTGAATTCCTTATTCCGCTGGCGCCGCCGCGGGCGCTTCATTTCCAAGGATGGAATGGTGAATTGAGTCCGGTTCACCCTTCGGACGCTCGCGCAGACCGAGCCAAGGAAGAATGATCAGGAAGTAAGCGAAGTAGTACAGTGTCATCAGCTGCGACAAGTGCAAGAAGCGGAACGCTGGAGCGACTTGAATGCCCAGAGACGCGGTCCCACCTGCGGTTACTGTTTCAGCTCGGAACTGTGAGGCTGGCGCATATTCTTCAAACACGCGCGATCCTTCGAGACCGGCGGCATCTGTGTAGGTAACGACCAGCTTGTCATCGCCCATTTTGATAATCGGATTGTCGGGGTTTTCCGCACCGCACCAGCTCAGCAGCAAACACGCAACGACGAAACCAAAGAAGAATTGCTTCGCAACAGGGCGATAGCGCATCGACTTCACTTTGGACGTGTCTAGCCATGGCAAGAGGAACAGAACGGCGATCGAGCCGAACATGAAAATCACACCGAGCAATTTTGCATCGATTGGTCCAATGTTGAATGTGATCGCACGCAGGATCGCATAGAACGGTAAGAGGTACCACTCCGGCACAATGTGCGCTGGCGTCACCAATGGGTTCGCTTCGATATAGTTGTCGGCGTGACCAAGAACGTTTGGTGCGTAGAACACAAACGCTGCGAAGATGATCAGGAAGACCACGATCGCGAAACCGTCTTTCACCGTATAATAAGGGTGGAACGGAACTGTGTCCTTCTCGACATCCTGAACCTCTTTACCCGTGGGGTTATTATTCCCAGGTACGTGCAGCGCCCAAATGTGCAGGATCACAACACCAGCGATCATAAAGGGCAGCAAATAGTGCAACGAGAAGAAGCGCTGGAGCGTTTGGTTGCCAACGGAGGGTCCACCCATCAGCCACGCTTGAATGCTCTCACCGACCAGCGGGATGGCGCCGAAAAGGTTGATGATCACGTTCGCGCCGTGCAGAGACATTTGTCCCCATGGCAGCATGTATCCAAGGAAGGCCGTTGCCATCATCAGAAGGAAAATCACACAGCCCAGAAGCCACAGGACTTCACGGGGCGCCTTGTAAGATCCGTAGTACAGACCGCGGAACATGTGCACATAGACCGCCAAGAAGAACATCGAGGCGCCGACCATGTGAATGTTTCGGATCAACCAGCCAAACGGCACGTCGCGCATGATCCGCTCAACAGATCCGAACGCTTCGTCGACGGTTGCCGTGTAGTGCATCGCCAGAACGACGCCGGTAACAATCTGGATCACCAAGCAGACCGCTAGGATGCCGCCAAATGTGTACCAGTAATTGAGGTTCTTTGGCGTCGGGAAGTCGACAAAGCTATCATGCGCCAAGCGCACAATTGGCAGTCGGCTGTCGAGCCATTTGGTAAAGCCTGATTTCGGCTCGTAGGTGGACTCGTGTCCGCTCATGGGTCTCTTGTCCTTCCTTTAGAGTGAGATCTTTACGACTGAGTTTGACACCCATTCGTATGTTGGAATCGGGAGATTCGACGGCGCAGGTCCCTTACGGATGCGGCCTGACGTATCATAGTGTGAGCCGTGGCACGGGCAGTACCAACCGCCATAATCGCCAACATTGCCTTGAGCCGGTCCGACTGGGACACAACCAAGGTGTGTACAGGCCCCAGATGTGACCAGGATCGCTGGATTGTAAGATCCATCCGGTAGCGGCACGAGGCGCTCTTCATCTGTTTCCGGGTCCGGCATCTTGGCGACGTCTGTGTTTACCGCCGCAGCGATTTCCTCTGGCGTGCGATGGCGCAGGAAGAACGGCTTACCGCCGATCAAAACGCGAATCTCGCCGCCGACGGGAACCTTCGTCACGTCAACTTCCAGGCTTGAAGCCGCTTTCGTGTCGCCGGCTGCGTTCATCTGATCGATGAACGGATAGGCCACCATGCCTGCTCCACCAACCGTTGCTGCGATGGCGGCGACATGGATAAAGTCTCGGCGCTCTTCGTCCACTTGTTCGGTGGCGGTCGTAGTTGAGTCGCTCACGTTGTGTCTTCCTTTAAGCGTTGTATTTCGAGCTTAGATACACTTTTCAAGAAAAGTTTCATTGCGGCGCACCGCCGCAATCCTCCTGCCCCTGCAATACGGCCCGCGTAAACTGCCTCGCGGTTGATTTCAAGCGGGCGACGCTGCAACTCCTGAAAGGAACCCAAAACGGGATCTAAGGGATTCCCCTTATACCGAGACCAGGAACAGGCTCCTAGCGCTGAACGACAATCAAGACTAAAGACCTTTTATGACTGAATTAGAGACGAAAAAACAGCGCGCTGCGACATGGTTCAAAGCCCTGCAAGACGACATTATTGGCCGCTTTGAAGCTTTGGAAGACCAAGCTGAGCGCCCCCTTTACACAGGTGATCCTGGCCGATTTGAAAAAACGGAATGGACCCGCGGCGATGGCAACGAAGACCTCGGTGGAGGTCGTATGGCAATCATGCGTGGCAAATTCTTTGAAAAAGTGGGCGTGCATTTTTCAGAGGTCTACGGATCATTTTCCGAAGCCTTTCGCGCGCAGATACCCGGGGCCGATCAATCCAATGGTCGTTTTTGGGCGGCGGGCGTTTCATTAATCGCTCACCTTCACAATCCACGCGTGCCGGCGGTCCATATGAACACCCGTATGCTCGTTACAAGCGAGAGCTGGTTCGGCGGTGGCGGTGACCTCACCCCCCTGTTGGAGTATCAGCGACAAGACGACTTTCCCGACACAGTCGACTTTCATGCGGCGATGAAAGCGGCGTGCGATCCTTATGACGAGACCTGGTATCCTGAGATGAAACAGCGCTGCGATGAGTATTTTCATCTCGCACACCGGGATGAACCACGTGGCACCGGAGGCATCTTCTACGATCGCTTCAACACCGGCGATTGGGAACGGGACTTCGCCTTCACACAAGATGTCGGAAAACAGTTTGCCGACATTTACCCAAAGCTCGCTCGGCGGCGCATGAACGAGGGTTGGACCGAGGCGGAGCGCGATGAGCAACTCATCCGTCGGGGCCGCTATGTCGAGTTTAACCTGCTCTACGATCGCGGCACGACGTTCGGACTAAAAACCGGAGGCAACGTGACAAGCATTTTGTCCTCTATGCCACCGGTTGTGAAATGGCCCTAACTTGTCGGTGACGAAACCGAACTGAGCTGTTACGGCTGACGCATGTCCTCGTCCCGTCCCGCCACGCTGGTCACCATTGGAATCGCCTTGATGACCGCCGCTACCGCAGGACTCGGCGCGGCTGTGTCTGGCGGCAGCGAGGATGTCTGGTACTTTGCCTTGGAAAAACCCGGACTGACGCCACCGGACATTATTTTCGCAATCATTTGGCCGATCTTATTTGTCTTAATGGCTCTGGGGGCCATTTTGGTTCGGATCAAAGCGGGTAGCTTTGCCGCCTGTTCGGCAGCGCTCGGATTATATTTCTCGCAGCTTGCACTGAATTTGTCCTGGAGTTGGCTCTTTTTCGGTTTTCATGAAGTGCTCATCTCAATGGTGGTCTTGGCAGCTCTTTGGATTGCGATCGCCTTGATGATCCGCGCGTTTGCAAGGCACTCGCCAGCCGCGGCGATCATGCAAGTTCCGTATCTGCTTTGGGTTAGTTTTGCCGGCTATCTCAACGGATCAATCTTGTTTTTGAACCAATAAAGCGAGCAGAGCTTCGCGTTCGAGATCAAAGTCACTGTCGACCCAAACCCGCGCCACACGGCTTAACGCCTCTCCAATTTCTCGCCCTTTTAGGCCTGCTGCGAGCGCATCATCTCCTTTGATCGGGAACTCAGGACGCCGCCAGGCGCGCACCGCGGCAAGTAAGTCGCGCACATCCGCACCTGCAAGCATCGCGCGGTCGACCACGGCTTGCTTGCCGTGCCAGTAGAGCGTCGCCCGCAGCTCTTTGGACTTCATGCCCACCGGTTCCGGCAAATTGTCCGCCGCCCACATGGTGAGACGCGACAGTTCATCATTCGAAAGCCGCAAGGCTTGCCCGGTTTGCTGCACCGCCAACGCCGAGCGCGGCATCAAAGCCATCAGGCGCAACATCGGGTCAGGTTGCACGCCGGTGAGTTGCTCGGTCAGTTGCAAATCATGCAAACCGTCCGCGCCGCGATGTTCTGGCAGCACCGCATCCAAAACGCCGCTCTCGCCCATCGCTTCAACCGCTAGGCGTGGCATTTCGGCAGCCAAGAGCTTCTTGAACTCTTTCCAAATGCGTTCTTTCGCAATCTTCGCCAGACCATCGCATTGTCGCTGGCATGCAGCAAGACCCTCCGCATCGATCCCGGCGCCATACCAGGCGTTGAATCGGAAGAAGCGTAAGATGCGCAAATAGTCTTCACGGAGGCGCTCATCGGCATCCCCGATAAAGATTACGCGGCCGGTCAGCGCATCCTCATATCCACCACCAACGGGGTCGAACACTTCGCCATCTGGCGCCGCATACAGCGCATTTAAGCGAAAGTCCCGGCGCTGCGCGTCTTCACTCCAGTCCTCCGTGAAAGCCACAACGGCGCGTCGCCCATCGGTTTCGACATCCCGCCGCAGGCTGGTAATTTCAAAAGGGTGATGATCAACAATGGCCGTAATAGTGCCATGCTCAATACCGGTCGGGATGGCGCGGATCTTCGCCGCGTCTAAGGCCGTGAGCGTTTGATCGGGGGTGAGTTGCGTCGCAATATCGATATCGTCGATGGGGCGCGCCATGATCGTATTTCGCACGCAGCCACCGACAAATCGCGCTGCACCAGGTCGTGACGCTTCGAGCGCCTCAATCACGCGGCGCGTCGGCGCCGCGCTCAGCCAATCAGCGTTCAGGGTCGTCAAGGGTTTCGGCCGTATCATCATCGATTTCGATCGGCGTACCATCAAAGTTTTGACGCTCGCCAACCCCTTCTGCCTGGCCCCCAGGGTCCTCAGTTCGTGGCAAGCCAATCGAGCCAAGGTCTTTTTCGCAGGGATAGCTCTCGCCCGGCACCACAACGCCATCGACGATTTGCGCCGGTCGATAACATTCTTCGCGCCCGCCACGATCAAGCAAGATCAAGATCAACCAAGATCCGACAGCTAAGACGAGACCTGCGCCGAAGAGCAAGCGTATCGGCCACGGTTTACGGCCTTCCTCTTCCGCCTCGGCAATTGCGAGACGATAAACCCCGAACAGAATGAACGGCAGAAGGAATAAGGTCAGTTGTAAAAGAATACGTGGTGCCACGCGGCAACCTCCTCACGATTCGTACAGATTTGCGTAAAGATCACGAATGATCCCGGCCGTAACGCCCCAGATGCGAAAGCCTTGCCAGGGCATTTCTATATATTGGCGGTGTTTTCCTTTATAAAAGGCTTTTCCGATCTGGTGGTTAGCGGTGTTGAACAGAAAATCGAGGGGCGCTTCAAAAACATCCGCCACCTCAGTTGGATCGGGCCTGGCTTCGAAGTCAGCCGGCAACACCCCCAGAACCGGAGTGATTCGAAATGCAGTCCCCGTCACATATGGTGCGGAGCGTGCAATCAGATCGACAGTTCCGGGCACGACGCCAACCTCTTCTTCGGCTTCGCGCAAGGCCGCCGCAACTTCATCGACGTCCACTTGGTCGACTTTACCGCCTGGAAACGCGACCTGCCCAGGGTGCGACGCCATTGTGTCAGGCCGCTGTGTAAGGAGCGCAGTTGGTCCGTCTTTGCGCGGGATAACTGGGATCAAGACCGCCGCAGCCCGGATGGATGTCAGTCGATCTTCATCGACGAAATCGAGATCCCCGACTTCAGCCAAACGCCCCGTCCCTTCAATTGGATCCAGGCGATCACTCGCGCGAGCGAGGAAATCATCAAGTGTCGTAAAACTCATTACGCGGCCGGCCCCAGCTCAAAAAACGCGCCTTGAGACCAGACCCCGAGCTGCCCGACCGCCCCTTCATAGGCCTCCGCCATGTCTGCCAGTTCATAGAAAACCGGTCTCGACAATTTAGCCTCCAAACCGCCGCGAATACGAACATAAGGGCTGGGTTCTAAAGTAGCTGCATCGGTTTCCACGCGAATGGGCAAATCAGCGCCTGCCAAAGCCAAATCACCCAGATTGGTTGTGAAGGCCAGCGTTTGATCCCGTCCTGGTTCCCCAATGCGATCAACGCGCACTGCGACAAAAGGCGCGTCCTCTACGTGCACAATCACCTTCTCATACGGGGTCACTAAGTAAATTTGCCCATCTGCGTCTTTGCGTAAAATGCGCGAAAACAGTTTGACCAAACGCTCGCGCTTGATCCGCGTTCCCTCATGCCACCACGAGCCATCGGCGCGAATCTCCATCTGGATATCGCCGCAATGCTCAGGGTTCCATAAGTCTACGGGTGGCAATGCGCCATCCAACCCGTCTGGCGCGATGGCGCGCAGCACCTCCTCTAAGGAAATGACAGAATTTCCATTCGATTTCATGTGGTACTCCGCCATCTTCTCGCCTAGACCTAGTGCGACTGGTGTAGATAGTGAAGATGGAGTGCTCATGGCAGACGAAAATGCAGCGATCGTCGCACAGGCGGAAGCGGCCGGTGAAACACTTGCAAAAGTGAAATCCGAGATCGGAAAAGCCGTGTTTGGACAGGAGCGTGTGATTGAACTCGCCCTCGCTGCGATTTTGGCCGGTGGACATGCGCTGTTGATCGGTGCGCCCGGGCTCGCAAAGACTCGCTTAGTTGAGGCGATCGGAACAGCGCTCGGTCTAGACAATGCGCGTATTCAGTTCACGCCAGACTTGATGCCAGGCGACATTCTTGGTTCGGAAGTCCTGGATGAAGGCGCTGATGGCAGCCGAGCATTCCGGTTTATCAAGGGTCCGATCTTCACCTCTCTTTTGATGGCTGATGAGATCAACCGCGCTTCGCCCCGAACGCAGTCAGCCTTGCTGCAGGCCATGCAGGAAAAGCATGTGACGGTTGCTGGGGTGAGATATGATCTCCCGGCGCCATTCCATGTGCTCGCCACGCAGAACCCAATTGAGCAAGAGGGCACTTATCCGCTTCCAGAAGCGCAGCTGGACCGCTTCTTGCTCAAAATCGACGTGACTTACCCAGACCTCGACACAGAACGCAAAATTCTCGTGGAAACCACAGGCGGGGATGAAGAAGCGGTCAAAACAGCCCTCTCCTCAGAAGAATTGATCGCGCTGCAAGCCCTGATCCGAAAAATGCCAGTCGGCGAAACTGTGCTAGATGCGATTCTATCGCTCGTGCGCGATGCCCGTCCTGAACAAACCGCAGATGAGCGTGTGCGCCGGTTTGTCGACTGGGGACCAAGCCCGCGTGCGGGCCAAGCCTTAATGCTGGCCTGCCGGTCTAGAGCTCTTCTGCGCGGACGCCTTGCGCCGAGCCTCGAAGACGTCGAAGCACTGGCAGAACCCTGTTTGGCCCATCGTATGGGGATGCGATACGACCCAACTGGCGAAGCGCCAGGACTCACACACCTGATTGATGATCTTGTAAAAAAGGCAGCTTAATACATGCGTTTATTCTTGTTTCTATCGGCTTTGACTCTGACCACAGCCTGCAGCGAAGTCGCTCCTATTCCAGAAGGCGAGAAAGCCGAGATTGATTGTCTCGCCGCGATCACCGTCGTCGAAATCACTGATGCAATCCGCGAGGGCTCCGCGAACGGGGTCTCTTCCGAGGAATTGGCGGCGGTTCCAGCAGAAAAGATTGCTGCGGCTAAGGAAAAGCTGGAAGCGAAATATTCCGGCGACATGGATTCGGCCTACCTCGAATATGACATCAATCATCGCCTCGATAAGATCCAAGACGCACTCAATAATCGCGATCCAGATTCCGAAGCGACCCAAATCATGAATGACACGTTGGCGTTGGGGCAGTCATGCTCGTTCGGGAGTTAGTGCAAGAGTGATTTCACTTTCCACGCTCCGAGCGGATGCCGAAGCTCTTGCCCGTCAATTACCCGGTTTGTCCTTGCAAGCGGCGGCAGCGGATCTCGTCCATCCGGGCGCTGCCGGACGGAAACGAGCCGGTTCCGGCGAGCAGTTCTGGCAGTATCGGCGTTACGCCCAGACAGATGCGGCGGATCGCATTGATTGGCGGCGCAGTGCCCGGGGGGACGAGTATTTCGTCCGCGAGACGGAGCTGGAAACGGCACGGACGATCCTCTCTTGGGTTGACTCAAACGCCGGCTTTGACTGGTCCAGCGATCCTGGCCGCGAAACCAAGGCCGATCGTGCCCGGACCATATTACTGGCCCTCAGCATCGTGTTTGCGAAAGAAGGTGAGCGGGTGGGTTTGATCTCAGGTCCACGCCCTGCCAGTCTTGGAAAAACGGCGCCGGATCGCATGGCAGAAGACCTGCTCTCCGCCCAAACGGGGAACTTGGAGCCCCCAAAGGCGCAAGCCCTGGCCATCGTCGCCAGCGATTTTTACGATGGCGTCGACACATGGCGGGGACGGCTCGCCGCGCTGGCGCGAACGTGTCGTAATGGCGTCTTGCTCGCCGTCACCGATCCAATAGAGCATACATTCCCGTTTTCGGGGCGGACCAAATTTAGTCGCCCAGGCAGCACAGTTGACCGTTTGTTTGGCCGCGCGGAGTCGGTTCGTGATGCCTATCTAGAAAAGCTGGCGAAACATGAAAACGAGCTCACTCAGCTTGCGCTGGGCATGGGGTGGGCAGTCGTGAAGCATCGTACGGATGAGGATGCGCTGCGCGGAGCGGCGGCGGTTCAAGCGGCACTGGAGCAGTTTGGGGACAAAGCATGACGCTTGGTCCGTTTCTCTTCATGGCGCCGCTCACATTGTTAGGGCTGATTGCTCTTCCAATCATTTGGTTCATTTTGCGTGCGACGCCGCCAAGCCCAAAACAGGCCCAATTGCCGAGCCTGCGGTTACTGGATGATGTAGAGCCCCAAGAAGAGACCCCCGCCCGCACACCATGGTGGATCTTACTATTGCGCCTGGGCGCAGCGGCCCTCGCAATCCTCGGATTGGCGCAACCCATCTACGCGCCGGGATCCAATCGCGCGACCGTTGAAGCAGATTCGGTTCTGGTGGTTATCGATGATGGCTGGACGAGTGCGCAACGTTGGGGCGAGATCCGCTCGGCGGCCTTATCCGCGCTTGATGGTGAAGATCGAGATACACCAGCACACCTCCTCCTAACCGCGCCTCGCGCCCTCCCGGGTGAAGTGGACGAGCGCTTAGACCGCACCGCATTCGAAGCCCGTATTCGCTCTCTGCAGCCACAACCCTGGACCGTGAATCGCGAAGATGCGCTTGAACGGCTTCAGAGCAGTCAAATCCAACCCGGACGCATTCTTTGGCTCACCGATGGGCTCGATCCGGAAACGTCTGGTCCCTTCGGGCGCGCTCTGGCTGAGCTCGCGCCCCTTAGCATTTACGCCGCAACACCGAGAGGCCCGGTCGCGCTCACGCGGCTGAGCGCCGATGCGCAAGGCGTGGCAATTTCCGCGGCGCGCGCGGACCGCACCGAGCCGTCTTCGCATTTCATCTCCGCCCTGACTCTCGATGGCGCCGCGCTCGCCACAGCCGATTTGGAGTTTGCGGCTGGAGCCGCGACGACGAGCGCAGTGTTCGAACTCCCCCCCGCGGCGCTCGCGCGGGTCGCCCGCTTCCAAGTCACTGGTGCGGCCTCTGCAGGAACCGTTTGGCTTTGGGACAGCGCAGACCGCTCTCGGCGGGTTGGCTTGGTCAGCGGCGATAGCACCGCACAGCCCTTACTGTCCGACATCCACTATGTCCGCAAAGCGCTGGAGCCTTTTGCGACCATCTCGGAAGGTGAGCTCACCGATCTGATCAATGAGAATCCAGACGCAATTATTCTCACCGATATTGGCCAAATCGGCGTCGATGCCAAAGACGCGATCACACAATGGATTGAAGAAGGCGGCGCCCTAATTCGCTTTGCCGGCCCGCGCATGGCCGGGCCGCAAGCGACCGCTGCAGTCGATGATCTTGTTCCCGCGCCGCTGCGTCGCTCCTCACGCGCCATTGGCGGAACGCTGACTTGGGAAGAGCCACAGCCACTGGGCAGCTTCCCAGAAGCTTCTCCCTTTTCTGGGCTCAGCCCGCCGGAAGATATCCGGGTGCGACAGCAAGTGTTGGCGCGTCCCGGGCCAGAACTGGCGCGGCGAACCTGGGCCCGCTTGGCCGATGGGAGCCCGCTTGTTACCGCGGATCGACGCGGGGAAGGCACGCTGATCCTATTCCATGTCACGGCCGGTCCCGATTGGTCGGATCTGCCCTATGCAGGCATTTTCGTTGATATGTTGCGCCGCTCAATTGCGGCAGGACGCGGCGAAGCGATTGCCGATGAAGAAGGGCTGTATTCACCCGCCCTGACACTGAATGGCGCCGGGCGATTGACCCAGCCGAGTGCTGGTGCGACTCCGCTTCGGGCAAGTGACTTCGGTGCGGTGACTCCGTCGGAACAACACCCGCCCGGTCTTTATCAAGGTCCCGCAGGAACACGGGCCCTGAATGTGGCTTCAGAGTATAACCCCATCCGCGTTAGCAATTGGCCACCTGCGGCGACTCTTTTAGGAGATACGGACGCAAGGACCATTCGATTGGGCGGGGTTATGCTCGCGCTCGCCTTGGTCTTACTCTGTATCGATTTGATCGTAGCTTTGGCCTTGGCGGGGCGTCTCCCCGCACTGCGCCGTTCGGTTGCAACCGTGTTGGTCGCCCTCTTCGGCACCCTGATTGGCCTCAGCACGCCCCCAGCGCAGGCGCAAAGCGTCTTGCCGGTGTCTCAAACGGATGGGCTCGATAAGGAAACCGCCGCAGCGCTTGAGATGCGCTTAGCCTATATTGAGACTGGAGATGAACGCACCGACCGAGCCACGCGGGCTGGGCTAGAAGGTTTAAGTCTGATCTTGTTCCGGCGTTCAAGTGTTGAACCCGCGGCGCCGCACGCGATTGATTTGGAAACGGACGCACTTGACGTCTATCCTGTGTTGTTTCTCTCGCTTCCAGAGAATCCAGAGCCCTTTAGCGCTACTGCCGTCACGCGTTTGAACGCCTATATGCGCAATGGCGGGGCCTTGTTCGTCGATACGCGCCGCGGGGGCTCTGTCGGTGGACGCAATAGTTTTGAAGGGCTCGACCAAATTCTGGAAGGCCTCGATACACCGGCCTTGGCGCCGGTCCCTGCCGATCACGTCCTAACCCGCTCTTATTATCTCATTCAATCTTTCCCAGGACGCTACGAAAACCGCAATCTCTGGATCGAAGCGACCGGCGCAGCGAGCAAAGAAGAGCGTCGCGGGGACGGTGTCAGCCGCTTATTTGTTGGCGACGCAGACTATCTCGCAGCTTGGGCCGTCGACGAACGCGGGCGCCCCATCTATTCTGTCGACGGCGGTGACCTTCAGCGCGAAATGTCGATCCGGTTCGGTGTGAATTTGATCATCTACATTCTGACCGGAAACTATAAAGAAGATCAGGTGCATGTGCCTGCCCTGCTCGAACGGCTCGGGGAAGACGAGGGCGTAGGCGATTTCGAAACCGAAGACGGGGTCATTCCATGATCGAAGCCTCCCGTTTGACCTTCGACCCGCTGATTGGATGGCCGCTCTTTTGGGCTTTGGTCGCGCTGTGCGGCGTCAGCCTCATTGTCTACATCGTCGCCTTCCGCAAAGCTTGGCTCACGCGCGCACTCGCAGCAGCGTTCGGATTACTGGCACTTTCGAATCCTGCTCTCGTGGAAGAAGAGCGCGAACCCTTGCCATCCGTCGCAGCGATTGTTGTCGACCGCTCCGACAGTATGGAGTTTGGCGATCGAAATGAGATTGCGACCACCGCCTTTGCTGAAATCCAAGCGGAACTTGAAGCCAACCCCTCTATCGACCTTCGCGTGATCGAAGCCGAAACCGTTGGCGATGGCACCCGCTTGATCGGCGCCTTGGAAGGCCTCATGGCCGACGTCCCTCGGGACCGCATCGCCGGCGCGATCTTAATTACTGACGGCCAAGTCCACGATTTGCCAGAAAACCTGTCGCGGATCCGTGAACTCGGGCCGGTACACGCTCTGATTACGGGTGATCCTCGCGCCAGCGACCGGCGCATTACTTTGGTGCAAGCGCCAAACTTCGACATTGTTGGCGACGAGGCCGAGTTCGTGATCCGCATTGATGACCCGGAAGGCGGCACCGTCCCCCTCACCTATGCGATCAATGGGGGCCGGTCCCAAGCCCAATATATTGAGGCCGGGGAAGATGTGAGCATCTTCATCGAAGTTGAACGCCGCGGAGACAATATCGTCGTCTTCGAAACGCCTGAAGGTGAGCAAGAATTGACGCTCGCCAATAACCGCACTGCAGCGACTATATCAGGCGTGCGAGATGGATTGCGGGTTTTGCTCGTGACGGGTCGACCAAATGCCTCTGGCCGTGTCTGGCGCGATCTCTTGAAGTCTGACCCCTCCGTCGATCTCGTTCACTTCACCATTCTGCGGCCGCCCTATAAGCGCGATATGACCCCGCTCGAAGAAATGGCCCTAATCGCGTTCCCAACCGAAGAACTGTTTGAAGACAAGCTCGATGGCTTTGATCTCATAATCTTCGATCAATATGAGCGCCGCGGGGTCATTACGATGGGCTATCTCGCCGACGTCGCACGTTACGTTGACGAAGGCGGTGCACTGCTCGTCGTGGCGGGTCAAAGCTTTGCGGGCCCGGCGAGTTTGGCGCGGACACCGCTCGCCGGAATTTTACCCGCGCTCCCCACCGGTGAAGTGATCTCCGAAGACGTCATGCCGACTTTGTCCGATGAGGGCATGCGCCATACCATCACCGAGGATTTTAACGGGCGCAGCTGGGGCAAGTGGCTGCGCTATATCCAAGCGCGAGCCGATACAGGCGACGTCCTCATGCGCACCGAAGATGGGGCCCCCTTGTTCGCGGTCGACCGGGTTGGCGAAGGCCGCGTTGCCCAATTGCTCTCGGATCAAATTTGGCTCTGGGCGCGCGGTTATGATGGCGGCGGCCCGTTCTCAGACTTGATCCGACGTTCAGTTCATTGGTTGATGAAAGAGCCTGAACTCGACGAACGGCAACTTCAATTGACGGCTCAAGGCGATATCGTTCGCGCCAATTTGCGCACGCTCGCCGATCGCGCCGCACCGCTCATCATCGAAACCCCGGATGGCAGCTTTCTCGAACCAGAATGGCGGAATGATGGACCGGGTAGCTACAATGCTGAAGTCCCGGTGGATCAGCTCGGACTCTACCGCGCGCAATCCGGTGGCTTAGAAGCGGTGGCGCTGAACGGACCGGCCAATCCAAGAGAATTTGCCGCGCTTGAGGCGACGGGCGACCTACTTCGCCCGCTGGCAGAGTCCTCGGGCGGCGGTGTGTTCAGCTTAGACAGCGTTGGAGATCGACCGGACCTAAGAATGGTCGGACGGCGCGCCGACGCAGCCGGAGGCAATTGGCTCGGCCTGCGCGAGCGCGGCGCCTATGCGGTGCGGAGTTCCACGAGCGTACCGCTCTTGCCAGGCTTGCTGGCCATCGGGTTGATCTTGCTCGCGCTCCTGTTTGCGTGGCGCCGGGAAGGGCGGTAATCCTCTCAGCCGCGACCAAGTTTCGGTACAAAGGGAACGGCCGAGACAGCATTTTCAGCCAGCAATTGAGATTCTAGCAGTGCATTGCTGCCTTGCTCAGCCAAGCCCGACTTCGGAGATGCGGCGACCACATTTTGCAGAGGGTCCGCCATTTCTGCGAGCTGAACGAACGCCTCTGCAACCAGTGAGGCCGGTAATCCATTGGCAAGCGCGGCTCTGATCTGAACCAAACCCGCATTTAAAATCTGATCCGTGTCCGAAAAGCCCTGCGCGTTGACCGGCTGCGTGTAAATCGGATTTAGCCCTTCAGCCAAGGGTGTGTTGATCGTGTAAGGATTGACCGTTGAGACTTTAATCGGCGAGCCAGACCCCCGCAATGTGGTGTCGAGATGATTGGCATAGATCCGTAACGCTGCTTTGGCTGAATAGTACAGGTCGAGACCGCTCTGCCCGAAGATGGTCGAGCCGTTGACATAAGATGCGATCGAACACGTGTAGAGAATGCGCGAATAGTCTGTCTGGGACATGAAAGGCAGCATGGCGGTCGTGAAATAGACTTGCCCCGAATAGAGCGTTCGCATGCCAAGCTCTCGATTGGTAATAAAGTCCGCGACGAAGTCCGTTGGGGGAAACGGGACAATCTGGCCAAAGATAAACCGACCGGCATTATTGATCAGAATGTCGACCGCACCACGCTGCTGAAATGCGGGTTGTTGAAATAAGGCGCCGATGAATGGTTGAATTGTGGTCGGATCGCTGACATCCAGCGGCAAGAGCGGAAAGCTTGGAGGGTTAGGAACATTCTGCGGATCTCGCGATGTGCCAATAACATTCACGCCTTTTTCGATCAAAGCTTCAGCGGTGGCCCGGCCGATGCCGCGAGATGCGCCGGTGATAATTGCGAGCTTCCCAAACAGCTCAACCTCCGAGCGAAAGCGTCGGCGTGGAAAATAAACGGGCGCCACATCAACAGATTGACCTCGCTTTTTACCGCCGCCTTGCGCACTGGCCGGCAAGCTTGAAGCCGCCGCAACCGCAGCAGCCCCGATTGTCGCGGCGCTCAGAAACTTTCGGCGGGATGTATTGCGGTTAGCGTTTTGATCTGATGCGGAATTTTCTGTCTTTTTTTTGTCCATACTGGCGTCCTCCGATTGGTTTTTCCAATCGTTTCCCGCTTGCGAAAAAAAAGTCCTGATGAAAAGATGCGGAAAATATCGGGTACGAGTGTTTTGACGGGACACTTGATTTTGTACGCGCAACAAAAATGCGACGGGGGACAGCACAAATCGTTTCTGGTGATCAGCCTTTCAATATCGGCTCTGTCGCCGTGCAACCGGCTTCCTTGGAGCTGATCAGTGCGGCGGGCGCAACGTCTGTGGAACTCAAGATGATGTTGCTATTGAAGGCGCTTGCGGAACATTCTGGACAGGTGCTGAGCCGGGAGTTTTTATTGAACCGGGTTTGGGGCGATGCCGCCGTCGGAGACGAGAATCTCACGCGAACCGTGTATCAATTAAGAAAAGTCCTGAAAGACCCGCATGGATTGAGCGATGTCATCAAAACCGTGCCGAAGCGCGGTTATACGATGCGCATGTCCACGCCAGCCGCGGTGGCGCAAGACGTCAAAAAAACCGAGCGACAATCAATTGTCGTCCTCCCTTTGAGTGCGGAGGTGAGTGATAAACACAGCCGCGGCCTCGCCGATGGCTTCGGGCTTGATCTGACAAATTGGCTATCCCTCAATCCTGATCTAGACGTTGCGCCCTTTAGTACCGCGCGCCATCTCAGCGACAAAAAGCTCGCCAATCGTGACGTCGCGAAGGCGCTCGGAGTGCGGTTTCTCGTCAGCGGAATCTTGCACCGCGTCGAGCAATCCATTCGGCTCCGCATTGAGCTATTAGATGCGGCAGAAGACCGGGTGATTTGGGCGAATAAGTATGACGCATCTCTCGATGCTTTTTACGAAATTCAGAGCGACGTCCTGAGCTCAATTGGCACCACGATTCACAGCGAGCTCGAAGCGGCGCTGCAAAAACGGATTCAATCCTATCGGCGTTTCGATTTGACGGCGTATGAGCACCTTCAAGCCGCTGAAGCCTTGCGGTGGACGTATAGTCGGGCGGCGGGCGATGCTATCATTTCACACCTGAGGGCGGCCTTGGACATCGATGCGCGAGATCCTGCCATTCATGCTGCCTTGGCGGTCCAGTATTCGCAAAACCTGATCAATCGATGGACCGATGACGAAGCACAAACCTATACACATATGCAGGCGCATTTGGCCGACGCGCAAACCCTCGACCCCAATCATCCGAGTGTCGTCGCCGCTGCTGGCATTGCAGCGACAATGTCCGGTCGCGCCGATCTTGCGGTGCCACAACTGCGACGCGCCGCAGCGCTCAATCCAAGCGATCCCCATATTCGAGCATTATTGGGCTGGCAAACCAGCTGGTTGGAACGTGACCGCGACCCGATAAAGTTGATTTTGTCTGCGGAGCGCGATGCCCCGCACCATCCTCGATACTCAATCTGGGCCAATTATCGCGCGCATTGCGAATTCGCGTTGGGCGACAATGAAAAAGCGTTGATAGCGTTCGAAGAGAGCGCCATTCGCAATCCCAATTATGCGTTTGTTCACGTCTCGCAGGCTTTCCCGCTCATTCTTCTCGAACGATTTGACGAGGCAACACATCGCATCCAACAGGGAATGGATCGTGATCCGGCGATCGACTACGCCATGTGTCGTAATCGTGTTCTAGCACATCCATACGCTTATCCTCCTGGCGTTGATGTAGAGCGTTTTTTGAATCAACTTGCAGACATCTGGCCTGACTGAGACATGACGTGCGGTTTCAGCGCTGGCTAGCTCGCCCCACTGTGCGTTCAAACGGCGCACAACGCGCCGCTCAAAGCACCCGCGCTTCCGGCCAAATCTCGAACCATTACGCGCGCCATATCCTGCGGCCCTGGAAACTGAAACCGGTCAGGCGCAACGGTTTCAAAACCGAGTTCCCCAAAATAGCGGGGCGATCCAATGATGATGGCCGCCGCCCACCCTGCCAGCGTGGCGGCCTCTAACGCCTCTCCTGTTACGGTCAGGCCAAGCCTTTGGCCTTGAAAACTCGGATCGACCGCCACAGGACCGACGAACAGCGCGGGGGTTTTGGGCAAACCGACCACGATCGGCCACAGTCGACAAACGCCGATCACGCGACCCTGGTGCACAGCAATACGCGTCAATTCGGGCAGTGAGGCATTGCCTTCCCGTAAGCGTTCAGCCGTTTTCGCGAAGTGCCCAGGCCCGAAAGTGCAATCGTACAAAGCTTCAATCGCTTCGGCATGTCGGCTCGGCGTTTCGGGCAGGATTTCAATCATGGCGCGCGGTGTTTACGCGCTTGTGGCTGAAACGCAATGGCCCGGATTAGTATTGCCAGCGATCGAGCTGCGCTCGGATCGCTTCGATGAACGCTAAGGGCTGATCCAACATCACGTGATGCTGCGCATTTGGGATTGAGACCATGTCCATATCTTCCCGTAGCGAGCGCATATAATTCCAAATACGTTCGTTCACCAGTACGGAGTCCCGACCCCGCATCATTGCGACCGGGCAGGTAATATCTGCAAGCATATTGGTCGACATTTTACTGAATTCGAAATTGATGAAGATCTTCGGATCAAACTTCCAAATCCAACCGGTCTGTCCGGCCTCATTGGTCACCTGTTTGAGGCTGTGACGCGCGATGAAGTCAGCAATATAGTGGTTCTCACAGGGCTGTGGCGGGGCCAAGCGGAACCGGGCGAGCGCCGCTTCCAGAGTGGCATAAGCCCGATTCCCGCGCGACCGCCGCGGCGGGCCTTCCCACTCATCTTCCGGAGGGCGAAGACCGCTATCGACAATCACTACCCCTGAAAACCGATCAGAATGCTGAGCCGCTGTATGTAAGGTGATAAAGCCACCAAAAGAATGCGCGATGATGATGGGTTTCCGACCACCTTCGAACAATCCAGCATCCTCGCAGACGGTCATCTGTTCTTCTGCAAACTTCGGGAAGCTATACATCTCGCGCCAGCTGCTATCGCCCATGCCCGAGAAAGTCATCGCGACCACAAAGTAGTCCTTGGCTAGTGCAGGAGCGATAAAATCATACCAGTGCGCATGCGCACCATTGCCGTGCGACAGGAGCAGGCCGGGCTTTTCGCGATCGCCCCAGGTTTGGTATCGGATACGTGCGCCCGCAGCCTCGACGTTATACTCGGCATAAGGCGTGCTGATGGCAGCTTCGAACCAGTCCGGAGCTTCAGGTTTCTCGCCGCGATAGCGAGCCAGCAGATTGGCCTCAGCCGGACTGAGTTCTTGGATATCATCCGCCATCGCCTAGGTCCGTTTCTCGATAATTTTAAAGATGCCCGTCCCTGTCATCAGGGTTTTGTCGCCGCTCCAAATGCGGCCTTCCACCGTGCAGATATTGTCGACGACCGATAAGACCTCGCCGCGGCCCTCAATCCAGGATCCATGCTTGGCCCCTGAAAGGAAGTCGCAGACAAGCCGGATTGTGACCCACCATGTGTCTTCGTCTTTTTCAACGGCAGAACCCCAGGCCATATCAGCGAAGGTCATCAGCATGCCACCATGTGCGTTCATCATGCCGTTTGTGTGGTGCTCTCCAACCCTGAAGCCGCGTGTGAGGCCAGTTTCATCGCGTTTTTCGAACAGGGGTCCGACTTGGCGCCCAAAGCCTCTGTGCCAAGGCAAGGGAACGAATCCGGCCGGGATATCGTAAATCTGTTCGCGGGTGAGATCATCGCTCATGGCGGTGACATGTGGGCAAAACGCATTGCCGACAACCCCTCACGTTGGGGGATTTGCCGCCAGCCAATTCAGGAAAAGCACGTTCGCATTGGCCGACATGTGGGCCACAATAGGCACAATGACCGTACCGCTCATCAACCTCAAAACGGCAAACCCAATGCCGCTTAGAAACACCACGAGCATCGCCGCTGGCGCATACTGTAAATGGCTAAAAGCAAAGGCCAGGCTGGATACGGTTACAGCAGCCACGGGGCTCAACCCGCGAGCGACAATCGCGCCAACGGCAACGCCGCGAAATGCCACTTCTTCGACCACCGGCGCCATAATCACGGCCACGAAAATGTATCCGAGAGACCAATTCTGCGGCGCGAAAATCGCCTCATTTACCTCTTCACGATACTGCCAGCCGTCTTCTGTCATGAAGCTACCGACGACGAGACTGGGAACAATCAGGAGCAAGGGGCCAATGACGGCGGCCATGAGCAACCAAGTCGACGTACTGGTCATCCGCCCGGCAAACGGCCCTGCGCCAAGTTTATCTGACCATAGGCTCATCAAGCCAAACCAAGCTGCCATTGCGACACACGAAACGAGCCAAAGCGCATGATAGGCTTGAAGCTCGCCATCCGTGCCCGGCTCTATCGGCGGAATAAGCTCCAAAGCGATGAGCGCGCCGCCTGTTAGGAACAGGACAGGCGCAAGGATGACCCAGAAAAAGGCCATTAGAGGCTCTCGCACCAACGCCATTGGAGTTTGATAGGGTCCCATCACCACTGTGACGCTGTGCTCCTCGAATAAGTGACGTTCAGCCTATTCAGCGATCGCACAGACATGTAAAGCCCGTCCGGCAACTCTATGCCCCACCCATCAGGATTGAGACCACATGCGGCAAATAGCAATTGGCACGACAGGCATTCGAACAGGGGCGATCGCCTATGGCTGCTGGCGCTTCACCCAGAGCACTCCCGAAGACGCGGATGCGAAGATTCGCACCGCGCTGGAGGTCGGCATGACGCTTATCGATACGGCCGATATTTATGGGTTTGGCGAACCAAAAGGCTTCGGTGGGGCGGAAACAGTTCTAGGGGACGTATTGGCTGCGGACCCGAGCCTAAGAAGCAAAATGTTCCTCGCGACAAAGGGCGGTATTATACCACCTCGCCCATATGACAGCTCCTATGCCTATTTGATGTCCGCATTGGATCAATCGCTTGCACGTCTCAAGACAGACCATGTGGATCTTTATCAAATCCACCGGCCGGATCTAACAGCACCGGTCGAGGAGACCGCGCGTGCGCTGAATGAAATGGTCCGTTCTGGCCGTGTCCGACTGATCGGCGTGTCGAATTTTACCGTGAGTCAGACCCGGGCTTTGCAAGCGCATCTCGATTTACCGATTGCAACGATCCAGCCGGAGTTTTCCGCCCTTGAGCAATCGCCCATAACAGACGGAAGTTTCGATTGGTGCAGCGAGACCGGCGCGACGGCTTTGGTGTGGTCACCGCTGGCGGGTGGCGCCTTGGCGACGGGACACGCTGACCATCCGCGCGGTGCAGCGGTCTTGGCGGTGATCGATCGCCTGGCCGAGACCTATGACACGGATCGCACCACGATCGCGCTGGCATTCACGTTCCAGCCATCGGCGAAGATCATCCCAATCATTGGTACACAAAATTTAGATCGTATACGTGCCGCAGCGCGGTCCGCTGAGATCGAGCTCACCGCGCGGGACTTCTACGATATCGTAGAAGCCTATCGCGGTGTTCCAATGCCTTAGATTGACTAGCTGTCTTCGGCGGGACGTTGTTCGATCAGCTCGTCCGTCATGCTGTTAATCTTGGCGAGAAGCGCCTCAGCTGATCCGTTATTCTGATCGAGAATGGACAGGAATTGCGCTTGTTGTTCGATTGCCAGCCAAATCAAATTACCCTCGGCATTCAGCGCCACATCGACCACCTGATACTTTCCACCGCGATTGAGCACGCGCCACCGCACTTCAAGCTCTTCGCCATCGGCGCGAACAATTTCGGTGTCGACAATCGAATCACGCGGGTTGCGGTCGGTTGAGCCGGTGACTTTTACGTCCTGGCCGCGATACTCGTTGAAGTAAAACTCGTAGACCGCCAGCGCATAAGACCGAAAGGTCGTCAAGTAGGCTTCCATTTCTTCATCGGTGAAGCGCTTCGCATATTTGCCGATGACGAATTTCGCGACCGCATCCAAGTTCGTGAACTCGTCCATATAGGTCTGAAACTGGGCGCGACGCTCATCCGGTGTGAGGTCGGGCGCGTTTAAGGACGCCAAAACCTCATTGGCATTAGTGCGCACATACTCTTCTGTTTGCGCGTCTGCGAAGGCGGGCAATGCGCTTGCGGCAAGCATTGCGGCTGACAAAATCAATTTCCGAGAGATCATGGTCTTATTCCTGTTACTCGAATTCTTCCCCATCGCCGAAATCATAATCATCGAAATCAGGCAAATCTTTGAACGGGTCTTCTTGCTCTCGGCCGTCACGGATGGCGGCTTCTCTTTGTTGTGTATAATTTCGGCGCAGCGCGACATAGGGCTCGGGCTGATCGCGCAGGATTTCGATCGCTTCGATCAGGTTTTCTCGGACAGAAATGACATTGACCACCTGACGGGTGGCCCGAAACGCGGTGTCGCCCTCAAATTGTGTGTAGTTGAGGGGATCGAAGGCATTGTCGACCCCAAACCCGACTGTATCGCGCAGATTGGATGCGCCAAGGAAAGGTAAAACGATGTACGGACCGTTTGGCACTCCCCAAACGCCAAGCGTTTGGCCAAAGTCTTCGCGGTGCTCTGGAACTTCCAAGGTCGTTGCAACATCAAAAATCCCCGCAACACCAACAGTGGAGTTCACAAAAAAGCGGGTCGCAGTGTCCAAAGAGGCGAGCGGTTTGCCTTGTAAAACCGTGTTGGCAAAGACAATCGGTTGGTTGAGGTTGCTCATAAAATTGGAGACGCCATTGCGTACGGGCTCGTTGGTCACGGCCCGGTAGCCTTTTGCAACGGGCTCAATCACCGCCCGGTCGGCGCTGTCATTAAAGGCGTAAACCCCTCGGTTCCAATCTTCAAAGGGGTCGTAAACAGCAGTCGCGCTGACGTCTTCGCCCGTGGTCGCACACGCCGATAGCACGAGCGCTGTACCCGAAAGCGCAAAGGCTAATCTCATATAATCCGATCCTTCTTATCGGCGGACGATATGTGGCTGCCTATGCCCGAAATCAAATAAACCTAATGTGAATATTTAGACATGCCGAAAAACTGTGACGCGAAGGGCACAGCAAAAATTCGGCAGCCGCCGCTTGCAAAACATATAAATGATCGTTTATATGATCTACATGCGTATTGCTCCTGATCCCCTGGTTGATGCTTTGAAAGCCGCTGGCGAACCCACACGCCTGCGGATTCTCGCGCTTTTGCGACGCGGGGATTTGGCTGTCGGCGAGCTCGTGCAGATCCTTGATCAAAGCCAACCGCGCCTGTCGCATCATCTCAAAACACTCACCCTAGCGGGCTTGGTCCAGCGCCTG
This sequence comes from Henriciella sp., assembly GCA_965279045.1. Classification (GTDB taxonomy): domain Bacteria; phylum Pseudomonadota; class Alphaproteobacteria; order Caulobacterales; family Hyphomonadaceae; genus Henriciella. The sequence goes on from CBDIHJ010000049.1 coordinate 70,244, forward strand.
CCAGAGGGGTCTTGGGTGTTCTATCGCGCAGAAACACGAGATTGGGCCGGTCGCCTATTGGATGCTTTGTTTGCCGAGCTCGATGTCGAGAGCGATCCGTTCACCTCGGACATTGACGCTCTACAGCGAGTCCGAGACACCCGCGCCACATCAGCCGAGTCCTATTTCTCCGAAATCGCGGAAAATTGGGATAATTTGCGCGCGCTCTATTATCCAGAAGCCGCGATCGAGCAGGCCATCTTGGCAGAGATCAAAGGTCAGGCGTACAACCGGATTATTGATCTTGGCACCGGGACAGGCCGGATGCTTTCCCTCCTGGCGCCGTTCGCGGAGGAGGCGGAAGGTCTCGACCTGTCTCACAACATGCTCACCGTGGCACGCGCCAATTTAAACGCCGCAGATGTCCGCAATGCGCGCGTGCGGCAAGGCGATGTGACCGCAACACCATTCGACGCCAACAGCGCGGATCTGGTGATCGTGCATCAAGTGCTGCACTATCTCGAACAGCCCGAACAGGTTCTCACAGAAGCCGCGCGCATTCTTGAACCAGGCGGCAAGCTGCTTGTGGTAGATTTCGCGCCGCATGATCTAGATTTCTTGAGAGAGACCCAAGGCCATCGCCGCCTGGGCATTCGCGAAGAAGATATGACAAATTGGGCGGATTTGGCCGGCCTCGCCCTTGAGGCGCCGCAAAAGTTCGATCCGCCAGCATCGCTTGATCAGGGGCTCAGCGTCCTGATTTGGACCGCGACGCGCCCAGCAAATCAACAGGAGGCAGCGGCATGAGCCAGCTCGCAATCGCCAGTCAACAAACCTCACCCGCGCCAAACGTCTCGTTCGAGTTCTTTCCACCAAAGACCGATAAGATGGAAGCCAAACTCTGGGAGTCTGTCGCGCGCCTATCCCCCATGACGCCGCGCTTTGTCTCGGTAACCTATGGCGCCGGTGGCTCAACTCGCGATCGGACCCAAAAAACGGTTGCGAAAATTGCCCAGGACACCGCGCTTTCCCCAGCCGCGCACCTCACCTGTGTGGGCGCGACCAAAGAAGAAGTGCTGGAAGTGGCTGCCGATTTCTGGAAAGCAGGCGTCCGCCACTTGGTGGCGCTGCGCGGTGATCCGCCTGAGGGCATGGGCGCCAAGTTCGAGCAGCATCCTGGCGGCTTTCGTGACAGTGTCGATCTGATCGCCGGGGTTCGCGAATATAATGGTGTGCCTGAGGCGCGCTTCGAGATCAGCGTCTCTTGTTATCCAGAACGCCACCCTGACAGCCAAGGTTGGGATGAAGACATTGCATTCTTGAAGGCCAAGCAAGATGCTGGTGCTGATCGAGCCATCACACAATTCTTCTTTGAGCCAGACACTTATTTGCGCTTCCTAGATCGTGCGCGGGCGGGCGGCGTAACGATGCCGATTGTTCCGGGGATTATGCTGCAACCCAACTTTAATGGCCTAAAGCGCATTGCAGGGCTGTGCCAAGCGAACCTGCCCGACTGGCTGCATGAACTTTACGAAGGCACCGAAGACGACCCCGAAACGCGCGAATTGATCACCGCAAACGTCGCGGTTGAACTCTGCCACAACTTATCCGAACAAGGCGTCGAGGAGTTCCATTTTTACACCCTCAATCGCGCCAATCTCGCCCTTTCAACTTGCCGTTTGCTCGGCCTGAAACCGAAAGCCGTCACCGCATGACCGATCGTAAAACGAGAATAGAACAGCTCCATCAGATTGCGAAAGAGCGCATCCTGCTGCTCGATGGCTCTTGGGGAGTCATGTTTCAGCGCATGGGCCTGGAAGAAGTGGATTATCGTGGGGAACGCTTCACCGAAGATAAGTATCCCGGCCAGATGAAGGGCAATAACGACATTCTTTGTCTGACCCGTCCGGATCGCGTGACCGAGCTGCATAATGCCTATTACGCTGCCGGCGCCGATATATCCGAGACCAACACGTTTTCAGCGACGACGATCGCGCAGGACGATTATGCCCTCGATCTGCAATCTGTGATCGATATCAATTTTGAAGGGGCGAAGCTGGCCCGCGCTGCGGCGGACGCCTGGACCGAAAAAGAACCGCATAAGCCGCGCTTCGCGGCTGGGTCCATCGGTCCCCTCAATAAAATGCTGTCCATGAGCTCGGATGTAAACGATCCAGGCGCACGGGAAGTCACATTTGACCAGGTCTACCAGGCCTATCGTGAACAGATCCAAGCGCTGAATGAAGGCGGTGTGCACCTCTATTTGATCGAGACGATCACGGACACGCTGAATTGCAAAGCGGCGATCAAGGCCATTATGGATCTCGAAGCAGAGGGGCTGGAGAAACTGCCAATTTGGATTTCTGGAACCATTACAGACCGCTCGGGTAGAACTTTGTCGGGCCAAACGGTCGAAGCGTTTTGGAATTCTGTCCGACATTCCAAACCCTTCGCGATCGGCTTCAATTGCGCGCTCGGGGCCGACCTGATGCGCCCGCACATCGCAGCCATCTCACGCGTCGCAGACACATTGGTTGCCGCCTACCCGAATGCCGGCCTGCCGAACGAGATGGGCCAATATGATGAAGAGCCCCACGAAACTTCCGGCGAAGTGGGCAAGTGGGCGCAAGACGGTATTGTTAATATCCTTGGCGGTTGCTGTGGGACGACGCCTGAACATATCAAATCGATTGCCGATGCGATTGACGGCGTCAAACCTCGCGATCCAGCGGAGAGTGAAAACTCAATGCGGCTCGCTGGTCTCGAACCCTTCGAACTGGCATCTTAAGGGAACCGACAAACCCAAGGATGCCTGCCCATGAAAGTCTATGAAAAACTCGACGATCGGATCATCAGCTTCATTGAGAAGCAGAAGATGTTCTTTGTAGCGACCGCGCCACTCGCGGGCGATGGGCATGTGAACCTGTCCCCGAAAGGCTATGACGCGTTCAAAGTCATCGATGACACCACCGTGGCCTGGCTCGATCTGGGCGGTTCGGGCATTGAAACCCAAGCGCATGTCCAGGAAAATGGTCGGATCACCATCATGTTCTGCGCTTTCGAAGGTCCCGCCAACATATTACGCCTGTTCGGAACCGGCGAAGTGATCAATCCGCATCATGCCGAATGGGATGACATGCTCGCTCTGTTCCCGGATTTCGAGCGCGCGCGCGGTGTGTTCAAAGTCAAACTGACGCGCATCCAAGACAGCTGTGGTTGGGGCGTGCCCTTCTATGAGTTTAAGGGCGAGCGCGATCAGCTTTCTCGCTATGTCGGCAACAAATCGACCGAAGAGTGGCTCGATAGCCGATATGCAAAGAATGCGGAAAGTATTGACGGCCTCAAGGGCCTCGTAAAGGAGCCAAGCTGATGACCTATATTGATGGTTTTGTCGCCGCTGTGCCGGCCGAAAACAAAGAAGCCTATCTCGAGCACGCCCGGATCACGAGCCCAGTGTTCAAAAAGTATGGCGCTCTGCGCGTCGTTGACAATTGGGGCGATGAAGTTCCTGACGGCGAGGTCACATCTTTTCCGCTCGCGGTCAAAGCCAAGCCGGGGGAAGTCATCGTCTTTTCCTGGATTGAGTGGCCTTCAAAAGAGGCGCGCGAAAAGGGCATGGAACAGTGCATGGCAGACCCCATTTTTAACAGCGACATGGACATGCCGTTTGACGGCAAGCGCATGCTAATTGGCAGCTTTGAGACGATTTCAGACGAATAAAGAATGCAAACCGTGTTCAACTTCTCGCCGGACATTCCGGCCGATAAGGAAGCCGTGATCCAATCACGGCTTTCAAGTGTTGAGCACGACCATAATGTCGAATTTTTATTCGCCATTGAGAGCGGAAGTCGAGCCTGGGGCTTCCCATCACCAGACAGCGATTTCGATGTCCGCTTTGTTTATGCACATTCACCAGATTGGTATCTTTCGATTTCGCCTAAGCGCGATGTGATTGAACTTCCATTGGAAGACGACTGGGACATCAATGGCTGGGATATCAAGAAAGCGATTGGCTTATTGCTGAAACCGAACCCGGTTTTACTTGAATGGTTATCAAGTCCGATCAGGTACCGTTGGAATGAAACGGCCTGTCAGAAACTCCAAAGCTTTGCCGAAAAACACGTTCGCCCGGAACGATGCCTCTCGCATTATTTTCACCTCGCCAAGCGACAGTGGGAGCGCAACCTGGATGGGGAAGCGAGTGTCAATCTTAAGAAGTATTTTTATGTCCTGCGGCCGTGTCTGGTTATTCGTTGGGTTCGACTGAACCCCGATGAGCTTCCGCCAATGAATTTTCAAGATTTGGTCAACGGAACGCAGATTTCAGAGTCTTTGCAAGCGCAGATTCGCGAGCTGCTCCTCGCCAAAGCTAAAAAAAGCGAAATGGGGTTGGGCGAACGCATCGAGAGCATCGATGATTTGATTCATGCCGAACTCGATTGGGCGCAATCCAATGCGCCTCACACTCAGAGCATATCACAAGACACACTTGAAGAAGCGGAACGACTCTTCCGAAACTTGATTGGGTACACGATACAATGACCACAGCCTCCCAGAATTTCGTCAACATTGGCGAGCGGACCAATGTCACCGGATCGGCGCGATTCCGGAAACTCATCGTGAATGGCGATTATGCGACCGCCGTCGAGGTCGCCCGGCAGCAAGTCGAGAATGGCGCCCAAATCATCGATGTGAACATGGATGAGGGCATGCTGGATGGCGCCGAAGCCATGACCACATTCCTCAATCTAATCGCGGCCGAGCCCGACATTGCCCGCGTGCCGGTGATGATTGATAGCTCCAAATGGGAGGTCATCGAGGCGGGCCTCAAATGCGTGCAGGGCAAGGCCGTCGTGAACTCGATTTCGATGAAAGAAGGCGAGGATCAATTCCGGGAACACGCCCGCAAATGCTTGTCTTATGGCGCCGCCGTTGTGGTCATGGCCTTCGACGAGGTCGGCCAGGCGGATACCGCCCCGCGCAAGATCGAGATCTGCCAACGCGCGTTTAAAATCCTCACTGAGGAAGTCGGCTTCCCCGCCGAAGATATCATCTTCGACCCCAATATTTTTGCCGTCGCAACCGGGATCGAAGAGCACAATAATTATGCCGTCGATTTCATCGAAGCGACCAAAGTAATCCGCGAGACCTGCCCAGGCTGTCATATCTCGGGCGGGCTCTCAAATGTTAGCTTCTCTTTCCGAGGTAATGAACCGGTCCGCCGGGCCATGCACTCGGTCTTCCTCTACCATGCGATCCCAGCCGGCATGGATATGGGCATCGTAAATGCCGGTCAGCTCGATATTTATGATGAGATTGAGCCGAAGCTGCGTGAACTCGTTGAAGACGTGATCCTGAACCGCGATGACGACGCAACCGAGGCCTTGGTCGATTATGCCGAACAGTTTCGCGGCCAGAAAGGCAAGTCCACCGAAAAAGACATGTCTTGGCGCGAGCTCTCCGTGAACAAACGGCTGGAGCACGCTCTAGTGAACGGCATTACCGAATTCATCGAGGAAGACACAGAAGAGGCCCGTGCCGCCGCGGCGCGCCCGCTGCACGTCATCGAAGGCCCGCTCATGGACGGCATGAATGTCGTTGGTGATCTGTTTGGTTCGGGCAAAATGTTCCTGCCGCAAGTGGTGAAGTCGGCCCGCGTGATGAAAGCCGCTGTGGCTTATCTCGACCCGTTCATGCAGGCCGAGAAAGAAGAGCTCGGCACAATTGACGCCTCGAATGGCAAAGTTCTAATGGCCACCGTCAAAGGCGACGTGCACGATATCGGAAAGAATATTGTCGGAGTTGTGCTTGCCTGTAATGGCTATGAGATTGTTGATATGGGCGTCATGGTCCCTTGCGAGGATATTCTCGCCAAGGCCGAGGAAGAAAAGGTCGATATTATTGGCCTGTCCGGGCTGATCACGCCGAGCCTCGATGAAATGGTCTATGTCGCGCGCGAAATGCAACGGACTGGCATGACCCAGCCGCTTCTGATTGGCGGCGCGACCACCTCGCCCGCGCACACCGCCGTTAAGATTGATCCGGCCCGCGACAATGGCCCGACCATTCATGTCACCGATGCGAGCCGCGCGGTGGGCGTCGTTTCGGCATTGCTTTCAGATGAAGAGCGCCCGCTATTCGTCGAGACCGCTCAGGCCAAATATCAACGCATGCGCGATAGCCGCTCCGGTGGCCCACCAAAACCGCGGCATCCGATCCAGGTCGCCCGGTCTCACGCTCATACGCTCGAAGCTCCGACACCGCCCGCGCCAAGCTTCACGGGCACAAAAGTATTCGATGACTTCGATCTGTCCGAGCTCGCACGCTACATTGACTGGACGCCTTATTTCTCCAGCTGGAATCTTGCCGGGCGGTTCCCGCAAATTCTGGATGATGAGATTGTCGGTGAAGCTGCAAGAGATCTATGGCGTGACACCGAGAATATGATGCAACAAATTCTCGGTCAGGATTGGTTCAAACCCAAAGCCGTGATCGGCTTTTGGCCAGCAAAAAAAGACGGGGATGACATCGTATTACCCGCTGACAAACCAACATCCTTCGACTTCGCTCAGGATGAGTCCCAATCTTCAACGCTCACCCTGAGCGAAGTCGAAGGGCGAGCGAGCGGGGATTGGCCAGAAACGCGGTTCCACACGCTCCGCCAGCAAATGGTCAAAGACAATAGCCGCGCCAATTTTGCCCTGTCAGACTTTATCGCCGAACAGGGCGACCATCTTGGCGGGTTTGCCGTTACGGCGGGCCCCGAAGCCGAAGAAATTGCCAAAAAGTTCGAAGCCGAGGCGGATGATTATTCGGCCATCATGGTCAAAGCACTCGCCGACCGGTTCGCCGAAGCCATGGCGGAATATATGCACGAACAGGTGCGCAAGACCTATTGGGGCTATGCCGCCGACGAGGCGCTGTCCAATGAAGAGCTGATCAAAGAAGGTTATTCCGGCATCCGCCCGGCCCCTGGTTATCCCTGTCAGCCTGACCATACCGAAAAAGAAACACTGTTCCGCCTCCTGGAAGCCGACCGGATCGGTATGGAGCTGACCTCAAGCTTCGCCATGACGCCGGCGGCCTCCGTGTCAGGGCTCTATATGGCGCATCCTGAGAGTGTGTACTTCGCGGTGGGTCGGATCGAGCGCGACCAGGTTGAGGATTATGCCCGGCGCAAAGGCATGGAGCTCAGAACCGCCGAACGCTGGCTCGGACCGATCCTGAATTATGATCCGGCGGAAGTTGAGGAAGTGGCGGCTTAATTACATCTCGGTGTGCACTATTCTAACCAATGGAGAAGAGAAAAGCACCGCCCGAGTCGCCGCCCTTAGTTGGATCGTGAGGTTTCAGCGAAGCAATGTTAAATCTACCGTGTTGATGTTTTTTGTTCGAACCAGTGTTTTCGAACCAATCGCAATGTGCGTATTGGCCGTCTATCCAATCAACAGTCATAATAGGTCCGCCAGATTTCAATTTGACAGTATCTCCCGGATTAAACATGTATAACTCCAATAATTATATACAATTGAACAGAGCAATTATTTACTGATTCGTTATGAATATAAATATATTAAATGTCACCGTATTGGTTCCCGACTATGAAACCGGAATTGAGTTCTTTGTGGGCGCACTCGGCTTCGATCTTCTCGAAGACAAGAAGCTGAGCGAGACCAAACGCTGGGTGCGCGTCGCACCAAAAGGGGCAGAGACTGCGCTTTTGCTCGCACAAGCGGATGGCCCCGCCCAGGAGGCTGCGATTGGCAATCAAGCGGGTGGCCGCGTGGGCTTCTTTCTGCATACGGATGATTTCGAACGCGACCATGCGGCGATGACCGCCAAGGGCGTCACGTTCCGCGAAGCGCCGCGCTATGAAGCCTATGGCACGGTCGCCGTGTTTGAAGACCCATTCGGGAATTTGTGGGATCTAATTGAGCCTAAATAAAAAGGCGGCCTCAGAAGAGACCGCCTTTTCTATTTCAAGCTTCCGCTCGTGCTTAGTTCACATCGAACCGGTCGAGCATCATCACCTTGTCCCAGGCTTTGATGAAGTCCCGCGTGAAGCGCTCTTTCGAGTCGCTCTGAGCGTAGATTTCAGCAATCGACCGCAGGATGGAGTTTGATCCGAAGACCAGGTCCGCGCGTGTACCCTTATAGGCGACAGCGCCGGTGGCACGATCTTTTCCTTCGAAGGTCTCTTCCATCGGATCCGCAGCACTCCACGCGTACTTCATGTCGAGCAGGTTGACGAAGAAGTCATTGCTGAGCGTACCGACATTCTGAGTGAAGACGCCATCCGGCGATCCACCCGCATTCGCGCCTAGGACGCGCAAGCCGCCGACGAGAACCGTCATTTCTGGCGCCGACAAAGACAGCAGAGCGGCTTTGTCGATCAGAAGCGCTTCAGTCGAACGTGGGTCGAGCGTGTCTTTATAGTTGCGGAACCCGTCAACCTTCGGCTCGAGCACAGCGTAAGACTCTGCGTCGGTCATCTCGTCCGTCGCATCCATCCGGCCCGGTGTAAATGGAACACTTGCACCAGAGGCTTTTTCGATCGCGGCGCAACCGCCAAGCACGATCAGGTCGGCGACAGAGACTTGCGTGCCGCTGGCGTTGAAAGCGGTCTGGATCTCTTCCAGTTTCGCGATCACCTCAGCCACACCAGAAGCTTTGTTGATGTCCCAGTCTTTGGCCGGGGCGAGTCGAATACGGGCACCATTTGCGCCGCCACGTTTGTCTGAATCACGGTAGGTCGAGGCAGACGCCCAGGCTGTGCTGACCAGTTGAGACACGCTGAGGCCAGAAGACAGGATCTTCTCTTTGAGTTCGGCAATCTCAGCATCATTGATCACGGCACCAGAGTGTGCCGGCACCGGATCCTGCCAAAGCAGATCTTCAGCGGGCACTTCTGGACCCACATAACGGGTTTTTGGACCCATATCGCGGTGAGTCAGCTTGAACCAGGCGCGGGCATAGGCATCAGCGAACTCATCTGGATTGTCCAGGAAGTGCTGAGAGATTTTGCCATAGTCTGGGTCGAGCTTCATCGCCATGTCAGCGGTGGTCATCATCAGAGGCTGGGTTTTGGAGGCGTCGTGGGCCATTGGCGCTTCGGGCGCGCCTTGACCTGCAACTGGTGCCCACTGAATGTGACCGGCCGGGCTGGTGACCTTTTCCCACTCATATTTGAGCAGGTTCTCGAAATAGGTCATGTCCCACTTGTCTGGGGTCGGGGTCCACGGACCTTCAAAACCAGCCGTTGTGGTGTCATCGCCTTTGCCTGAAGCATAGCTGTTCATCCAACCGAAGCCTTGGTTCTCCATTGGCGCGCCTTCTGGCTCAACACCGACTTCGCTTTCAGGTCCCGCGCCATGGCCTTTACCGAAAGTGTGACCCCCGGCAACCAGGGCAACCGTCTCGTAATCATTCATCGCCATACGAGCGAAAGTGATACGGATATCGTGGGCGGCGGCGAGCGGATCCGGCACAGCGTCCGGGCCTTCTGGGTTGACGTAGATCAGACCCATCATGACCGCGCCAAGCGGGGTGTCGAGCTTGCCTGCATCGGCATCTGGCGCCTGATAATCACGCTGTCCGGCGTAGCGGCTATTCTCGTTGCCAGAGGCCGCGAGCCATTCAGTCTCAGGACCCCAATAAATGTCTTCTTCCGGCTCGAACCAGTCGGCGCGGCCACCAGAGAAGCCAAAGGTCTTCAGGCCGCAGACCTCCATACCGACATTTGCGGCGAGGATCATGAGGTCCGCCCAGGAGATTTTGTTGCCATATTTTTGTTTGATAGGCCAAAGCAGACGGCGGGCTTTGTCCAGGTTGCCATTGTCCGGCCAGCTGTTCAGCGGGGCGAAACGTTGTGAACCAGAGTTTGCGCCGCCGCGACCATCATAGGTGCGGTAGGTGCCGGCGCTGTGCCAGGCCATGCGCACGAAGAAACCGGTATAATTGCCATAGTCGGCGGGCCACCAGTCTTGGCTGTCCGTGATCAGCGCAGCGAGATCTTTCTTCAGCGCATCATAGTCGATCGACTTGAACGCTTCGACATAATCGAAATCGTCTTCCAACGGGCTGACTTGCGGCGCGTTCTGGTTGAGGATTTTGACGTTGAGCTGCTCGGGCCACCAGCTTTTATTGGCCAGGTCGCCGGTTTTAAAACCGTGTCGAACTGGGCATTTCATGTCATCAGCCATGGGATCTCCTGTTGTGATTTTGAATTAGGTTATTCTGTGAGTACGGAACTATGTCTGAGGTATATCGCGGCCAGTGATATCGATCCAATTAATAATAGCGCTACCCCCCAAAGGTTTTGACTATACCGAGTGCTCGGCTGACCGTACACAACTCGCGCGAGGGGTTAATGCCATTGCACAAATTTGTGACGTCGCCTTAACTGCTTGGTCTGAGGCTTGCGTCGCCTGGCGAGGGATGAACGCGAAATTCGCTTAGGAGGCGAAAACCATGCCGTATTATGACAGAATCCTAGCCATCCTAGCTGTCTTCACCTTGTTTAGCGCGGCGGCGTTCGCCGATGGCACGCCAGGTAAACCGGTCAATCGCGGTCCGGAACCGGTACAAGCGCAATCGCCGGTACCACCTGAACCCGGTTGTTACTTGATCGAAGACGGTCGTGCCTGGTCTTGCCCAGCGCATCCTTCGACAAAGATCAAACCAGCGCCGACCCTCCAGAAACAAAGCTCCTCGACGCCGTGCTGTGGCACGTTCAAACGGACCATTGTGAAAGAGCACCCACCGGTCGTTACAAAACGAACGGTCACCCATCGCAAGGCGCCAACCAAGCGCGTTGTCAAGCATTACCCCGCCAAGACCGTCCACAAGGTTCAAACTTCAAGCGAAGTTCGGCTTGATATGGCAAGCTTTTCCGGCGGCGTCGGTGCTGGCGTTGATGGTGGTTTTTATGGTGGCGGTGGCGGCGCCGTGATTATTACCGGCGGACGCAGCTTCTCTGGCGTTCTCAGCCATAGTGCTTCACGCTTTACCTTCCGGGGTCATCGCGGCGGTAAAAAACGAGGCGGCGGTGGTGGCAGCCCTTGCGGATGCTAAATTCCAAGTCGGTTTAACCCTGGGTCCGCACCCACTCCTCCACATTCGCGAGAAATGCGGCTTCCAACCGCGCTGCACTGACATCCTCTAAATCAGACGGAAATGGCCGTGCACGGCTCATGACCTCGGATAGATTGATCAACCGCCGCAGGCGCTCAGCCGAGCGCGGACGCAAGAGAGGTAAGACCTCGGCTTTGACCTTTTGGGGCGGGATGAGGTCGATGCCGCTCAAATCGCGCCCATAGGCCTCCGCCGTCGGCGTTCCGACCTCCATCATCTCGCCAATGGTCAGCGCCGCGGCCCCTGAGGTCAGCCAGTAAGTTCGGCCCCATTCAGGGTTTTCGACAATCTTGGCGATGGCCTCGGCCACCCAGTCGACCGGGACAAAGTCACATTGCGTCTCGCGGGCCAAGGGGATGATTGGCAAGCGGCCCTTCAGCACGGTCGTGATGAACATGTGAAAGCCTTGATGACTGGCAATGGCCCCCGTCTCTGAATGACCGGCAATGATCGAGGGGCGGATGATCGTCCAATCGGTTTTGCTTTCCCTGACCAGGCCCTCGGCCGCCCGCTTCGAGGCGACATAGTCAGACGCCACGGGTGCAGCGGGGCCATAGGACTCAGAACAATAGGCGGTCGAGATGAAGTGCAATTTGGCGCTCGCGGCTTCGGCAAGGTCAATGACGTGCTGCACGCCGGAAATATTGGTTGCGCTGAGCTCCGGCACTTGCCCGCTCATATCAGTGATCGCTGCACAATGGACGATTGTGTCGATCCGATTGCAAAGCGCTTCAAAGTCCGCCGCGTCGAGCCCCAATCGCGGTGAACGAATATCAATCGCGATCTGGGGCAGGTGGCTCTCTGGACGGGTCCGATGGCGCGCCACCAGTAAACGTGCCTGCGGCAAACGCCCGACAAGCTCGTGCCCGATCACACCACTGGCCCCGGTCAAAAGGATCATGCGTCCCACCTCATGGCGCCATTAACGGCGGACGCGGCTCAGAGACAAATCAATCAAATGTGAGGTGGCGAGTGGCTCGGGTTCAGGCTATCGCCGCTAAAACCCATCCAATCGCCCACAGCGGCTCTCATACATCTCGATCGCTGCGGGCATCCATTGGCGGAAATTCTCAGCGCGGGTTTCAGAGGCCGGGTGGGTGCTCATCCATTCCGGCGGGCGTTGGCCGCCGCCAATCTCTCCCATGCGTTGCCAGAGCTCCGGCGCCTCGCGCGGATCATAGCAGGCGCGCACCAGAAGCTCTAAACCGATCTTGTCGGCTTCAGTCTCATGCTCACGAGAGAAGGCCATCAAGCCCCCTTGCGCCGCCATCCCCATGGCTTGGCGAACCATCTGCGCCTGGCCCGGATCCATATCGCCAAGCCCGAGGCCAACAGCGATCGTGCCGAATTGCGCCAGACGGCTATTGCTCATCCGCTTGGCGCCATGATGCGCCAATGCGTGGCCGATCTCATGGCCCATCACCACCGCGAGTTTGTCGACATCCTGAATGTCTTCCAGCGTGACGCGGCCATCATAATTGCCCGTAATGTCAAGGATACCGGTATAGATCGCAACGTATCCACCCGGCAGACAAAACGCGTTGGGCTGTTCGGATTGAATGACATTAAAGGTCCAGTCGAACTGCCGGGCGACGGGCTCAAAGCTGTAGCCGGCATCAAGATAGTCTTGCTCCATCTCAATCGCGGCCAACCGCAGTCGCTCGCCAATCTCATTGACCGTGTCATAGACTTGCCGGCCAGAAATATCGCAGGTCGAATTCCCCCCGCCACAAATAACGTTCCGGCCTTCCTGTTGCAGCATTTGCACATACGATTGCGCACCGAGCTGGCTCGCCTGATCAATCGAGATCGTGTTGAACTCGCTCTTGCCCGAATACGGGTTTATTTCCTGATTGGAGAAATAATAAACCGCGAGCCCGATCAGCGCGATGATAATGATCCCAAAACGGCCGCCTGGCATGCGCGTCCTCCGTGTCCCGTTAACCTTCATTTAACCCTAAGTGTGGGCGTCGCAAAGGCGTTACGCTCAGTTTAATCGCGCCCTATCCGCACATGCCACTCGGCCCCGATCTGAATATGGCGTACGCGGCAGGATTCGATCAGATCCTCATAGCCCTCCGGCAGAAAGGAGCGCGGCCAATCCGGTCCGAACCGGGCTTTCACCGCATCCATATTCTCCCAGAAAGACGCAAACACAACGAGCCCGTCATCGGCCTCAACCCCAGAGCCGAAAAAATAGCCCTGATTGCCGGATTCGTGCTGCACCACATTGGCTGAGGTCGAGGCGAATTTCTCCAGAAGGTCAGCGGTCGCCCCTGGTTTCACCTGCACCTCAAACAAGCGCATGACCGGTCCATCCAGCGGGGATTCAGACATCAAAAAGCTCCTCCCAAACAGCAATTGCTCGCAGACTAGGGCTGTGGGAGACTGAACGCCATCCATCACGAGAGGCAAAATGACCAAACCGATTGAGATCTGGTTCGAGTTTGCCAGCACTTATTCCTACCTGTCTGTTTCGCGCGCCGAACCGCTCTGCCAGAAAGCTGGCGTGCCACTGGTCTGGCGACCCTTCCTGCTCGGCCCGATTTTCAAAGCCAAAGGCTGGGACACCTCGCCGTTCAACTTGGACGCGGACAAAGGCGCCTATATGTGGCGCGATGTGGCGCGGCGGGCCGCCCGGTTTGACCTCCCTTTTCAGCGCCCTGCCCTGTTTCCAATGCATACAGTCCAAGCCGCGCGGATCATGACCGCGGCACTCGATCAGCCCTGGTGCGGCGATTTTGCCCGCGCGGTCTTCGCCGCAGAGTTTGCCCGCGGCGAGGATATTTCAGAGCCCGTCGTCCTGACCCACGCGCTTCAGACTTGCGCGGTTGACCCGGCGCCCTGGCTTGAGGCCGCCCAGTCCGACGAGACCAAGGCTACCCTCCACGCTCGCACCGATGAGGCCGCCACGCTCGGTCTGTTCGGCGCGCCGAGTTTCCGCGTTGGCGAGGAGCTGTTCTGGGGCGATGACCGCCTCGAAGATGCCTTGATCTGGGCGCAGGAAAGGCGTTGACCGCACGCCACCACCCCGGCAACACTACCCCCATGAGCGACACAGCCACGCCCACTGACACCCCGCGCCCAAAGCCGCTCCCAATCTGGGACGTGCTGAGCGAGATGGCGCTTTATGCCTCGACCGCTTTGATCATTACTGGCTTGATCCTGCCCTCAATCTGGAAGCCGAACACGTTCGGCTTTGGCGGCCAGGAATATAATCTCTATGGCATCGTCCAGACCCTGTTTGAGAGTGGTTTACCCTTTCTCGGCCTGGTCGTGATTTTCTTCTCTGGCATTTTCCCACTGGCCAAGACGCTGACTGCGGCGATCATTTTCCGCCAGGGCGCAGAGCCGAGCCCAAAGCTCGCCACTTTGCTCAACATCCTCGGCAAATGGTCGATGCTCGACGTCTTCCTCGCCGCGCTGTTGATCGGGATCAGCCAAATCAGCATCTATATTGGCTTTGAAACCCGCGCTGGCCTGTATTATTTCGCGCTGGGCGTGCTGCTGAATAATGCCGCCACGATGCGCCTCACTTTCACCCGTTCCAAATAATCCTATTTAGAGCCCATGACCGATCAACAGACCCCAAAAGCCCCTGAGCCTAAGCTCGACATCCGCATCATTCCCGTCACGCCGCTCCAGCAGAACACCTCGCTGATCTGGCACCGCGAGACCATGGAAGGCGTGTTCATTGATCCCGGCGGTGAGATTGACCGGCTGATGGCCGCCGCCGAGCAGTTTGGCGTCAAGATCGTCGCGGTCTGGCTGACCCATGGCCATCTCGACCATGCCGGCGCCGCCACCGCCGTCAAAGAGCGCACCGGCTGCCCGATCATTGGCCCGCACAAGGATGATCAATGGCTGCTCGACGAGATTGAAGAACAAGGCGCGCGCTATGGCATTTCCGATGGCAAGAATGTCCAGCCCGATCGCTATCTCGAGGAGGGCGACACGCTGACTCTCGGCGGCGAGACCTTCGGCGTCACCCATTGCCCCGGCCACACGCCGGGCCATGTCGTGATCTATCACCAGCAAGGCCAACTCGCTTTTGTTGGCGATGTGCTGTTTCGCGGCTCTATCGGCCGGACAGATTTCCCGAAAGGCAATCACCAGCAACTGATTGATAGCATCGTGCAAAATCTCTGGCCCCTTGGCGACAGCATGCGGTTCGTCCCCGGCCACGGCCCGATGAGCACGTTCGGGCAGGAACGGAAGGACAATCCGTTTGTCGCGGATTCTGTGTTGGGTTGAGGACTGGTTGGCGAGCAAAGCAGACATAAGCCGAATGTCTGCTTTCGGCGTAAAAGCGGACGTTACGAGTGGAGCACTAGAGTCGCGACCAGCTCATCAATGTCATGCTCAGTCGTCCGACCATTCGTCACGCACATTCTCAATACTGGTTTGCCCTCAAACATGGCCTTCGATACCCAGCTTTTTCCATTCGATTGAACGTGATTGACGATCGCTTCGACGGCATCGTTACCCTGAGGCGGCACGAGACAAACGACAGCCATTTCTGAGGCATTGGCTTTTGTCCATCCGTGCGCAATCATTTGTTTGGCGAACCGTTCTGCGAGTGATCGCGCATGTTCAACGTGATCAGCATAGCCGTCCCACCCGGCTGCTCCCAACGACAAGAATAACCTCAGCCCCAAGAACCGCCGAGACCATTGCGCGGAGTTTAGATAGAAATCACTCTCTGCTTCGCTATCCGGCATGTAGCTTGCGGACACGCGAAACAAATCAGCAGCGACGGCTGGCTGAGAGGTCAGAAACATGCCGGCGCCCATTGTGGTCGCGAACCACTTGTGCGCGTCAATCGTAATTGAGTCTGCGCGTTGAATACCATCGAGCACTTTCGGGGTATTCGGACAGGCGATCAAACCGCCGCCCCATGCTGCGTCAACATGGAACCAGGTGCCGTGTTTTTCAGCGAGATCGGCGCACGCCAAAAGCGGATCAACCATGCCTGCATTCGTGGTACCTGCAGTGGCTGCGATCATGACCGGTGTGTTTCCCGCTTCGAGGTCTGCTTCAATAGCATCCGATAGCGCTGATGCGCTCATTCGACCTGCTCCATCTGTTGCCACCAGCCGAACCGATTCCCTGCCAATGCCGGTTGCATGCGCAATCTTCAACCACGCCAGATGGCTTTCTCTCGATGCGTAGATAATGGGATTCCCGTCAAATGCGCGTGCACCGATTTCCCCGAAATCCCGGCGCTTTGCAGTTAATGCGCACAGGACAGCAGTGTTGTTCGCTTCTGCGCCACCACTGGTGAAGTGCCCGGACGCGCCGTTTGATAACCCTACACGTCGCGCGACCTGTCGGATGACGTGCTGCTCAATCTCGACAGCTTTGGGAGCATGGGACCAGACACAGATTTGCGGATTGTATGCCGATGCTATGCGGTCAGCGCACTCGGATGGAAACGTCGGAGCCGGATTAAAGAGTCCCATGTATCCCGGGTGGGTCATATGAACCATGCCATCATCGAGCGATGCCATCACCCAATCCATGAGCTCTCGTAGGTTTTCTCCCGTCTCAAATCGATAAGCTTGAAGCTGTTCTCGCCACTCCTGCGATTGCGGCACCGGCGACACTGGATTGTCGCGCCGTTCCGCCTTTTTTTGCGATAGCGTTTTTGTCAGCCAGTCTTCTATAGCCTGCATCGTATCGCGATCGGGAAACAAGGAAGGCGTGTTCGGCATGTGGATATTCGTCCTCTCGATGGCTGTTGAACGCAGCCTATCGCGAGCGAGGTCATAGTTGCCACCTGTTTCTTGCGATCCTCTAGGTGAAAGCACTGCGTCTGCTTTCGGCGTCAAAGCGGACATTACGTGGGTTCGAGCTTTTGACCGCTTATAGGAAATATCAGCCCAGCAATCCCCACCCCCCTCACCGAAACTCCGCCAGCATCAGGTCGCGGAACCAATCATGCGCGGAATGTGTGGCGAGGCCTTTGTGCCAGGCAAGTTTGATCCGGCTCGGTTGATTGATGATTTGGGACGGCACGGCGCGGGCGGTGAGGTCATCGCGGTCGGCAAGCTCGTCGGCGAGACGCTTTGGCACGGTCATCACTAAATCCGTCTCGGCAATGATTTTTGGGCCCGTGGTGAACGTGTTGATGGTCATCACCACGCGTCTCGACAAGCCGTGTTGGCCGAGAATGTCATCGACAAAACTGCGATCATCGCCGCGGATCGAGACCATCAAATGCAGCGCCTCAGCGAAGCGCGCCAGCGTCATCTCGCCCTTTGCCAAAGGGTGATCGGCGCGCATGATCAAGAGGAACCCATCCTCGTGCAGGTCCACGGTGTCGAACCGGTCCGGCACGCTCGGCAGAGGGGAGATGATGAAGTCGGCCTGGTATTGATCGAGCTGCTCAAAGCCGCGCCCAACGCTGGGCAAAAGGCGGAGGTCGACATACGGGGCACGCGCGCGGATGATCGCGGTCAGCCGCGGCCAGAAGGTCGATGCGACATACTCATTGACGACAACTCGAAATTCCCAGGCCGAGGTGGCGGGGTCGAAGGCGGTCGGATTGAGCACAGCGTCGAGCTTTTGCAGCGCGCTGCGCACCTCGCCATACATTTGCTGGGCGAGCGGCGTCGGGCTCATACCCTTGGGCGAGCGGATGAAGAGATCATCTTTCAAGTGATAGCGCAGACGCGACAGCGCTTTGGAAACCGCCGGCTGCGACATGCCAATGCGCTGCCCGGCCTTGGACGTGTGCCGCTCCTGCATCATCGCATCAAAGACAAGGAGGAGATTGAGATCAAAGCTCGCCAGTTTCATGAACATTATTCTAAAATGGAATAATGGAAAGGCAATATATTCATTTAAAGAATGATCTGGGCGTTCCTAAATGCGCTGTGTCGCCAAAAAAGAAAACGACACACGATTGAAAGTTTCCTCCCATGACCCACAAAATTAAGTCTCTCCTCATCGCCGCTTCCTTGTTCACCTTTGCCCCTGCGGCCTTGGCCGACGGCACAGTCGATATCACGGCGGACTTCCAGCATGACACGGCCCTCTCCGCCGAGCAGAATTATGAGAACATGCTCGAAACCGCAGATGAAGCTTGCGATGTGCTGAAGCCCACCGGCGTGGTCCTGCCCTTCCATTATACACGGGATGCCCGAGCCGAGTGCCAAGCCGATCTGGTCGGGCAAGCCGTGACCGCGTTCCAACGCGCTGATCTCGCGGCGGTGCACTACGCCGTCACAGGCCAGCAGATTCAACTGGCTGAGCTGACCAACTAACCCCAAGCCCCCTCACTCTCCTCGGCGCCCGTGATCTCTTCGGGCGCCATTTTTTTGAGCCCCGCCCCGCCGACCTCGCGGGATGGCTTTACCTCAGCGCGCAGATCGCCTTAATGCCGGGCGCAGACACAGAACCAAAAACAAGCGAGCTGACCCATGCAGTGGCAAGTCTATCTTTCCGGCGAAATCCATACCGATTGGCGCGACCAAATCATCGCCGGCGCCAAGGCCAATAATCTCGACATCGTCTTCACCTCAGCCAACACCCACCATGAAAGCAGCGATGCCGCGGGTGACGTGCTCGGCAAGCCGGACGACAATTTCTGGCGCGATCATCAATCGGCCAAGGTCAATTCGCTGCGAACAAAGACCCTGATCCAAAAATGCGACATCGCCGTGATCCGCTTTGGCGATAAGTACAAGCAATGGAATGCGGCCTTCGACGCGGGCCAATGCGCAGCGCTCGGCAAGCCTTATATCACACTGCATGACGAGGCGATCATCCATGCTTTGAAAGAAGTCGATGGTGCCGCCTCCGGTTGGGCAAAGACGCCGGATCAAGTGGTGGAGATTTTGAAATACACGCTGGGGAAATAGGGACGACGATCCGCGCCACGTGTGAAACGCCCACGCGGCATTCTTGGGGAGACTGGATTTGGTAGCGAGGACCGATTTTCGATTTGCTGTAATTGGGCCAGAAAACGAAGAGAACTTTCGCCTGTTTGATATTCTAAAGCGGGTGAGTAGAGATCAAAAAGTAGCGCGATTTCTGGAGATCGAACACGCCGTCACAGCGCTGAAAGCTCACAATGGCGACCCTTGCGTATTATGTTTTGACGTCTTTGCGTTCGACGGCGAAGACGCCACTCGTTTTGTTTCGGATGTCCGTCTCAATTATCCAAAAATCGTTTTCAGCCTGTTCGTTGATCAAGCAGATTTCGAAACTCAATCGGAACGCTTGCCGGGTGAATGGGGAACGCGTTTCCAACACTATTACAAACTCTTCAAACATTATGATGATTGGGATGAATATGAACCAGTCGTCAGGGCGTCGATCCGCTCCCCGGAATCGGAAGCGCAATATAACATTACCAATGAACCAATCCGCCTCACCCCAGTGTTTGCCAAAGGGCTAAACCAGAGGGAAGACGCGCAAACCGAAAATGGGGTTTCGAACCTCTCTTTCCTAAGCTACGCGCGAAAAGATTGGACGGACTTTGTCTCCTCTTTGGTCGGCAATCTGGGCGCTGCGGACAAGAAAATTTGGTGTGATCAAGAATACATCGAAGGGGGTGATGATTGGATGGATGCGATCGGCCAAGCGTTAAACTCGGCTGACTCATTGCTGCTAATCCTCAGCCCCGATTCATTGAATTCGCGACACGTCAAAATGGAGTATCGCTATTTCTTTTTGCAGGAAAAACCGATCATCCCTGTCCTATACAAAAAGGTCGATAGTCTCCCCTTCGAACTCGCAACACTACACTATGTCGACTTCACACAAGGCGACCAAGACGCGTCATTTCGAAAGCTATTGGATCTCATAGATAGATTTCGGAAATAGTCGCCAATGGGCGTGCGCGTTTGAAGTCGCAGGGCGAGCGTTGGCGGATATGGATTCGTGTTCGCCCGATCCCGGTCCTTCGACTTCACTCAGGATGAGCGATTGGAAGTGGCAAGCCAGCTTGAGCGATCCCAAATGTTACAGGAATAACACAGAACCGCTTGATCCAGGTTACGCGATCACGATTCCCCCTTCCCGTCGGGTGGTTTGGGTGATGTTATAGCGTGGTTAACGCTATCGGAGATCCTCCCAAATGAAACGTAAGCTTCTATCCTGTGCCGCCTTAATTTGCTTCGCCGCTGCGCCGCTGGCCACCGCTCAGCCAGAACTGGGACCGATGTGGGATGACCACGCCGCAGCCGGCGTTGAAGCGGAGCGCGAACCTGTCGAGTGGGACCTGACACGCCTCTACGCCGACCCCGAGGCCTGGGACGCTGCGCGGCTCGATATCTTGAGCCGGGTCGAGCCGGTCAAAGTAGCTGGTGAAGATTTTACGCCGAGCGCCACCGCACTGGCGGATTTGTTCGATCAGACTTCAGACATCGCCCGAGAGGCACTCCGCGTATCGACTTATGCCTTCCTGGATTCCGACACTGATTTGCGCGATGGCGAAAAGCTTGCCCGCCGCGGTCAGGCTTCGGCCATGTTCGCTGCTTATGGGGAAGCGACAGCTTGGATCAGCCCGATGGTCCAAGAAATTGGCGAAGCGCAAATTGAGGCTTGGATCGCCTCTGAACCGCGGCTCGAAAAGCATGCCTTTGGCCTTCGCGAAACTCTGCGCGCCACGCCGCACACGCTCTCTGCAGAAGGGGAAGCCCTGATGGCTGCAGCCAGTGTCGCCCTCGGCGGAGCCCAGCGGATTTACACGCAACTCAAGAACTCAGACATTCCTTGGCCCACCGTGGAGCTCAGCACCGGCGAAGAGCTTCGCCTTGATGCGGCCGGCTATGTGAAAGGCCGCGCGGCAGAAAACCGCGAAGACCGGATCAAAGTGTTCAACGCGTTTTTTGAAACTTATCAGCAATTTGAAAGCTCGCTGGGGGAAGCTTTGGGCAGCCACGTTCAGCGCCAGGTCTTTACCGCCTCTCAGCGTAATTATGACTCCGCACTCGAAGCCGCCCTCGCTGACGATAACATCCCGCGGGAGGTCTATGACACGCTTCTGAGCGAAGTGAATAATGCGCTGCCGACCCTGCACCGCTATTTCAATCTGCGCGCGCGGATCTTAGGCGTCGAGGACTTTGCCTTCCATGACATCTATCCGAACCTGGTGGAAACCGATCAGGTGTTTGACTTGGAACGGTCCGCACAAGTCACCGCGGCGGCATCTGAGCCTTTCGGAAACGAGTATGTGCAATCGCTCTGCGTGGCGATGACGGGTGGCTGGAGCCATGCCTATCCGAGCCAGGGTAAACGCAGCGGCGCCTATATGTCCGGTAGCGTCTATGATGTCGGGCCCTTACGTCCTGCTCAACCACCAGGACACGTATGATAGCGCGTCGACGTTTGTCCACGAATGGGGTCATGCCATGCACACCATTCTCGCCAATGAAGCCCAACCGTTTGAAACGGCACGCTACTCAATTTTCATTGCTGAAACCGCTGCCATTACCAAGGAAGTGCTTGCCCAAGAAAAGCTGCTCGATGCGGCTGAAACCGATGCTGAACGTTTGTTCTATCTTGGCTATGCGCTCGAGCAAATGCGCGGCACCTATTTCCGCCAAACGCAATTCGCCGAGTTCGAAGCGGCCATCCATGCGGCGGTTGAAAACGGCGAAAGCCTCACCGGGGCGCGGATGACGGAAATCTATACCGATATCTTCAACCGCTATTATGGTGTTGAAGATGGCGTAACCATCGTGCCCGACTCGTACAATCTCGAATGGGCGTATATCCCGCACTTCTTCTTCGACTTCTATGTCTACCAATACTCCACGTCTTTGGCCGCAGCGGTTTACTTCGCCGACAAGATCCGTGCAGGCGACGAAGAAAGCGTTGAGGCCTATCTTGAAATGCTCGAAGCGGGCGGATCTGCGCACCCATATGATCTGAAAGTGAAAGCTGGCTTGGATATGGCGAGCCCGGCCCCTTACCAAGCCGTCGAAGCTCGCATGAACCGGATTATGGACGAGATCGAAGCCATCTTGGACCGCCAAGATAGCGGTGCCGCGGCGCCGAAGCGGACTATCGTCGCGCTTTCTGATCCGTGCGCCGTCGGAGACAGCTAAGGTCAATTCGATTCCGGGATTGCCTCATCCGGCCGTCAGCATGAGACGGGGCGATCCTGGTAATGATTAGGAAGAATGCGCGACGCGGCCCTGTAGATTTTGAACATTCGAGGCTCCGTAGCCATCTATCCAAGTCTTCAAGGCTGGCAGTTCGACGGGCTTGCAGACGCCGAACCCCTGCGCCATTTCGCAGCCAATACTGCGCAGAATGGCAAATTGTTGCGGCGTCTCGACGCCTTCAACAATTACAGTGAGATCGAGATTCGTGGCCAGTCCGTGGACGGCTTTGACCGCCTCCAATGTCTTCTCATTCTCAATTTCTTCGATCAAAGATCGGTCGATTTTTAAGCCGTCCAAATCGAGCTTCAGCAGATTCGAGATCGTCGCGTGCCCCGATCCGAAATCGTCCATCAGTGTACGGATTCCCGCTTCACGCAGGCGCCGAATGGACGTGACCGCCGCATCATCTGCACTTTCGATCAATGTTGATTCCAAGATCTCGACGACGAGATCGTCGGTGGTCAAAGATCGGGCGTCGAGTTCGGCTTGAACCCGGCTCACATACTCGGGTGATCTCAGCGAGAAAGACGATGCATTGACCGACACGCAAGGCATTTGCGTCCCCGCGGCGCGCAACTCCACCAAGGCATCGAGGGTCTTCTGCATGACCAGGAAATCAAATTCCGCCAGACGCCCCATTTCAGTAAGGATTGGCAGGATCTGTGCCGGTGGCAATAATTGGCCAGAGACGCACCGAATGCGCCCTAATCCTTCCAATCCCGTGATCATCCCCGTTGTTAAACTGACTTGCGGTTGAAGCACACAGATGACGCGATCATCTTCTAGAGCCTCTTCAATCATCACCATAAAGGCGCGATCCTGCTCGAGCTTAAATCGCATATCGGGAGTGAACGGACAGGCCTGACCACGGCCATCCCGCTTGGCGGCATAAAGTGCAAGGTCTGCATCCGTCATCAGGGAATCTATGGAGCATTTGCGGCCATTAGATGTGACAAAGCCAATAATAGAGCCCATTTGGCATTCCACACCATTCGCAATCATGGGCGCTTTTAACAGTGATAATAGACGATCGCAGCGCGCTTGGAGCACATTCTCTGAGAGGTCCATCGGTTCGCGAGAGGCGATCACAAACTCGTCGCCACCGACGCGCGCAACAACGGCATGGTCCTCAACTTCTTCCATCATGATCTGCGCGGCATTGATTAAGACGGCATCTCCAACGGGGTGGCCATATGTGTCATTGATCGACTTGAACTTGTCGAGATCAACGTGGATCAAACAGATATTCTGGTCGTCGACTGAGCGCTTCGAGAAAAGGTGTTCCAGGCGTCTTTGAAGGCCCTGGCGATTGGCAACACCGGTTAGGGAGTCATGGTGTGCTGAATGATCAAGCTGCCCGGTGACCTGCATGAGGCGATCCTGAGAATCGCGCATCGACCGGATTTGCGTCTGCATAGCATGGGCGAAGTACCCGACCCCTGACGCACAGATCCCTGTTGCCGCCGACAGCATGACGATCGCGGCAATATCGAGCGTCGCTGGTGAATAAGGGGCTTCAGTCACCATGCCGATGCGATCGAGGAACAGCAAAGAGATAATCGCAAGCACCACAGCGACCGCCGAAATCAATGTCGCCCGCGCGCCAATGAACACAGCCGCCGTAACCGGCGCCGAAATCATAATCGGGGCAACAAAACCGTCAGCGCCACCATTCGACAGACTGGCGACAAAGCCGCCAATAATCGTGATCGCAACAATCGTCGCTGCGCTAGCCGTATAAAGCTTCTCGTGATGACAAATCCAGCTCAAGCTGCCGATAAGAATGGCGGCAAGCGCCGCAATCGCCTTTCCGACGGTCATCACTGGCATGACCACCATTACGATGCAGAGATAGACGGTCAGGATAAGCGAAATTGACAGCGCGACATGCGAGAGCAAACGTCTCTGCTCAGCGAATTTCAGCTGCTGAGGTACTTCATTCTGGAGAGCCTTGAACGACAATTGATCAACTCGGAAACGCTATAACCAATTGAAAATATAAACTTAAAGTTGTATATATTTCATTGATTTGACCGCGAACTCTGCTGGCAATTGGCTAACGCCTGCTTTGGAATTCGCGATCGTCACCTTGACTGGGCGGCTCCAGCTCAATCACATCAGTTCAGGCAGAAGCGCATTGACGCTGCCCCATTTTGCCCGCTATAGCGCCGGTTCCCTAATCCGTGCCCAAGTGGCGGAATTGGTAGACGCGCTACGTTCAGGTCGTAGTGACTGTATGGTCGTGGAGGTTCGAGTCCTCTCTTGGGCACCAATCCCCTTTCTGGGGAGGGTTAGAATTCGAAACGAACTCCAACCGCGAAGGCTTGATGGTCGACATTCTCTAAACCGAGCATGGTTGAGTATTCTGCAAATGCCGAGGCACCGTTTGCCCACTGAGCCGACGCGCCGACAGCGAGATCGACGACAAATTCATCAGCATCATTCGTGCGAATAACAAAACTATCGTTTTGGTCGGTCGCGACCGTATAACGCCCGCGAACAGTTTGGGCCGTGTCTTGAAGTTCAAACACGGCATTCGCGCGCGCATAGGGCACCAGCACCCCCCAATCAGCGCTATAAGGCCGCGAGACGTTTGCCCCGATCGAGGCCTGCAAAGAGTCAATTTCTTGCTCATCAAAGACTAAATCGAGACCATCAGCACCAGTTTCACCGAAGCCATCCACCTTTGAGTTATAATAGGTCAGATTTGCAGAGGGCGTGAACGAAACACCGTTCTTGTAATACATCGAATACGCCGCACCGAACGAGGCTTGGAACGTATCGGCTTCGGTGCTGGAGGTTGCGGTTCGGTTGACCGTGGCGAAATTTCCATCGGCAATCGAATTGATACCGCCGCCATTCTTATCAACGATAGAAATATTTCGGCTGGTCTCAAAGTCTGACTGGCCGACCGAAATTAAGCCGTTCAGCTCCCACGCATTTAGTGCGTAAGGATCCGACAAAAGATAAGAGCCATACAAGGTTAGAGCCACAGATTCTGTGTCCGTTGATCCACCCGAGCTAAGACCACCAATTGACGAAAAATCGGCCGTGGAATCCACAAAACTGAGCGCGGCGCCGCCTATGAGTCGATCGCTAAATGAATAGTCTACACCGCCAGCAAACCAAACTCCGTCAACATCAAAGCCGAGTTCATCAGTGGTCGAATCTTGTTCGGTCTGGAATCCGCCAAGGCTCGCGAAGCCATCCCAACGCCCCTCACGTGACAGACTCGTTCCTGACAAATCGACAGAGTCGGGGTCATTGGACGCAAGCAACACGGGCCGATCCACCAAGAGGTCCGCAAATTGACCAGACCGCATTTGGCCAGAGATCACATTCAGACGCGCGGAGACGAACTGGTCTGCACGATTTGTCCTGGATAGGCCATCAGATTGGGCAGAGACGCCTTGCACACCGAGATACTGATCGAGGATATCTCCCTGGGAGCTTAGTCCTAAGTCGCTTGATCCCGGGGCATTCAATGCGCCATTACAACGTTGGAACAAATCGGTCTGGGTGCTCGTGCGCTGATCTCCCAGTCGGGCAAGAGCACCACAGGTCCGGCGAACATAATCAACAAAGTCGGTGCCTTGTCCAAAGTCCTGCGCGATCGCTCCTGGCGTAATCAACAAGCTGAATCCAATCCCAGCCGCGATTACGCGAAATAGCCTTAGTATTCCCATTTTTGTCCCCAATTTTCGACGTTATGTCTGTTTGTTATAGCGATAACTTTGATCGCACTTTTTGTTCTACAGCACAGTTTGCTATGCAGCTTGGGTGTAGTATTAACCATAAGGTAAGTAAGTACAAGAAAAGGTTCGAGATAATGACCAAGGGGACGAAACGACATCACGCGGGGCACCGTCCCAGCCGGTCGTCGCAACGCCCTTTGAAGACGATCGCCTGTTCGATTTTCGCGCTCTGCCTGACGCCAGCGGTAACGCTCGCACAGTCAAACGGCCCATCTGCACCGCAGAATGTTTCTCAACCCAGCGATTTTGAATTTGTCGATTGCCGCCTTCCGGGCCGCGTGGTCCAGAATGGTCGTCGCCAAGTCCGACAAATGCCAAGTCGACTGGTGCGAATAACATCCGAAGACTGCGAAATCTTCGGCGGGCGCTACATCGTCAGCGCGCGCGCCAGTATTCAGGGTGCGTTACAAGTCTGGTTGCCACAAGCCGATGCGGGCGATCCAAAAGCGCAAACCTATGTCGGCGAGCTCTATGAGCGTGGTTTTGAATGGCGTGCCGAATTTCGAACGCGCCCGCGAATGGTATGGCCGGGCGGTCGAAGCAGGTCATGCGCCAGCGATGATCAGCCTGGCGCGTTTGTTCGAAGAGGGTTTGGGCGGACCGAGCGATCAAGTCCAAGCGACTGAGCTCTATTATGATGCCATGGGCTTTGAAGGGGACTTACGCGCCAAGCTCACCCAAGTCGACACCGCAGAGCTGATTATGCTTCGTGCCAGCCTGTCTGAACGCGATGAAATGCTGGCGCGTCAGGAAGCCACCATCAATAATCTCAACGCCGAAATTGATGTTTTGACAACGGAGCGTGATGCGGCCAGCGCGCGCTACTTACAACTCGAAACCGAACTTGCTTCAGCACGGCAGGAGCTTGCCGGGTCTCTCGCGAGCGCCGCAGATAATCGCGAAAACCTGCGGACAGAAATCGACGCACTTCGAGAGCAACGCCTTGAAGTCGAACAACGCGAACAAGCCTTAGCCAGCAAAGAGCTTGAGCTCGCGAGCCTGCAAAATGAAATTGCGGCTTCGGTTGCGGCTCAAAATGCTGAAGATCACGCGCTGGTCGATCAGCTTCGCTCTGACCTGGTCAAGGCGCAGGATGCGATCGCTCAATTGCAAGCCGAACGCTTAGCGGCGGTCGCGGCAGAGTCAGCGGCGCTCTCAGCGGTTTCGGATGCAGAATCTGACCTCTCCCAAAAGCTCACTACCTTGGCCGAGCGAGAGCAGAATGTTGCAAGTCGAGAAATTGAGTTAGCACAACTCACCGAAAGATATGGGTCTGACAGCCTGGTTCTGAACGCTGAACGAGAAGATTTGCAGCGCGAACGTGCTGAGCTTTCGATCGAACGAAACGAGTTTGCTGAACAACAAAGACAATTTTCAAGCGCACGCGCCAGTTATGATCAACGCCGCGCGGATCTAGAGGCCCTTGAAAGCCAAATCGCCGAGCAACGCGAAGCAATGGCTGAAGAGTCGAGGACGCCTGGACGCCGCCGCAGCAAATCTTTCATCGCTCGATCAAGACCGCGCTGAATTGGACTCGCTCATGCAGGCGCAACAGCAGCGTCAGACCGATCTGGACGCCGCGAAGCAAAACTATCTTGAGCTGACGAGCGCTTTGGATGCGCGCGAAAATGATCTGGTCCAACGGGAGAGAGAGCTCGCTCAAGAGATTGAACGGCTCGCAAACAGCGAAGCGCAATACGCTGATTTGACTCGGCAAAAGGATGAAGCAGTTGCCCGCGCGGACCGGCTTGCAGAACAATTGGCGGACGCCACACAACGTCTCGACAAAATGGCTGAGCTGGCTTCACGCGGGCTGGCGACGCCTGAGGAACAAGTCGCACAAGCCGCACCTGTTTCGCCATATGCCGATATCGATTTTGGCGACTACCACGCCATTCTGATTGGCAATCAAGATTATCAACATGGCGACTGGGTCGATCTGCAGACCCCTCATAAGGATGTTGATGACATCTCCAAAATTCTAAGAACGAAGTATGGCTTCCAAACTACTGTTCTAAAGGATCTCACCCGTCTCGAGCTCGGTCAGGCGATCGCCGAGAAAGCTGGTAAATTGGATCAGGACGACAATCTGCTGATCTATTATGCCGGTCACGGGCAAAGGATTAATGATGTGGCGTATTGGGATCCGATTGATTCCATCCCGTTTAACTCCATCAATTCCTTGAGCTTCGATTGGCTAAAAGAAACCCTCTCAGCGTCCGCCGCGAGAAAAATCATGGTGGTCTCTGACTCCTGTTATTCAGGCGTGATCACACGCTCCGTGACGACTATCACGAGCGGCGATGACCCTGTGCTCGAGGCAGAACACGTTCGGTATGACTTGGGCTTGCAAACCCGTGTCGCCCTGACATCTGGCGGCGCTGACCAAGAAGTCCTGGATGAAGGCGGTGGCGGCAACTCTCTGTTTGCAGAAGCCTTTATTCAAACGCTCAACAATAATGCGCAAATTGCCCGTGCTTCGGTCTTAGCCCGATCGGTCACGGATATCGTGTCGGCCCGCGCATTCTCGAAAGACTTCCTGCAAGCGCCACAATATGGCGAGATGCAAAATTCAGGCAGTCACGGCGGCGAATTCTTCTTCGTCCCGAGTTACTCGACAAGAACATAAAAAAGCTTTCACCGCGGAAGCCGATGAAAGCTTATGAGAGCATCGCGCAGGTGCTGCTTACTTATCAGAAACCGTGAACGAGAGTGTGCTCAAGACAACGGGCTCGCCGCGGATTTCAGCAAAGCGAGCGGTCAACAATTCGCGATCCGCTGGCGTTACGATCCCCTCCATCGCCCGTTCAAAAAGATCGAAAGCTGAAGCGGATACAGCGAGACAGGTCACCGTATAGTCACCTGACTGAGACGGTGCTTCTTGAGCTGGCACACCGCGCTGGGGAATATGCTTGGGCGTATCTGCGAGGATCAGCGTCGAACGTTCGCCGTTCGGTCCCAATGCCAGATCTGTTGAATACGAAGGGTCCCCCGCATTTTGCAGGCGGCAATTAGCAATGGCATTGAAATCAGCGACCATCTTGACGCGCAGCGCTTGCGATGGGCGGAGCTCCGCGCGAACGCTCGCATTCTCGATCATAAATTGCGGCGCTGGCCCTCCACTCGAAACCAATTGTTCGCAATCGGCCACGTCAAGCGTCGGGTCTTTTTCGGCAGCTTTGAGGCAATCTTCGAACCGATCGCCTCGCGTACCACCGATATCGGCACGTCGCTTATTCCAGATTGCGACTTCGAAAGCGGAAGGCTGCGAGGGTGCATTTACCTTCGCATTTTCTGCGTCGTACACCATTGGCTCGCGAACGATGATTTGTTCGCCGTCTCGACTGAGGATTTTGATTTGCGCGCCAGCAGGCAGCTCAATAGCTTCGCCGCTCGCGATGATTTGGCCAATCTTATAAGCATCAACCGAGCTCTCAAAAACTACGCCTTCGGCATTTGCGCTTGAGAGCAGGACCGGGCAGAGCGCCGAAATGGTGGCGAGCGCGATCTTCTGATGATAGCGTTGCATGTGGAACCGCTTAGGGGGAACGTTTTGATCTGGGACCAGCCGTTCCAAAAACTCTTCACGATCACTCTGATCGGCGCGCTGATCGCCATGGCGACAACCATGCTCAGCCCGGTTCGAGTGTTCGAGAATTTTCTGGCGGACGTTCGCGTGTCCCATCATTCCATACCTTCCGAGGCATTTGATCAAATCGTCATTGTCGCCATCGACGATTCAAGCCTACAAGATTTCGCCTATACGTCTCCTATAAACCGAAATTTTTTAGCGTCTGTTGTCCAGAGACTTGACAAATTGGGCGCAAGTGTGATCGCCGTCGACGTTTTGCTCGATCGGCCCAGTGAAACCGAGGCAGATCAAGCACTATTAAATGCGATATCCAACGCGCGCGCACCGGTAATTCTTGTCGCTGACCCCGGAAAAGATTCGCGACGAGCGGTCTGCGATAATCAAGCCGCTCCAGACTCTTCCACAACGATCCTCGCCGAATTTGTGGACGTGGCAAGGGTGGCACATGGTATAGTCTGTGTTGATACAATTGATGATGTCGTGCGCCGGGCCCCGATTAATCGCGACAATCAGTTAAGCTTCGCAGAGGCGATTGCATTCGCCTCCTCGGACGTTCAGTCAGGACAGGCTTCTTGGTTGAATATTCCGTTTCGAACCGGCGAAACATCCGTTTGGCCGTTCCGTACATTTAGCGCTCACCAAGTGGAAATCTTGCCAGAAGCCTGGATCAAAGATCGCACGGTCCTGATCGGACGGGTCAGTCCCTATTCGGGTGATTTTTTCGCGTCACCACTGCGCTTCAGTTCCAGAGAATTACCTGTTGAACCTAGCGACTTGCTGCCGGATGGCGAGATCCCAGGCATTGTTGTGCACGCCTTCTCTTTGGTGGGCCTAACAGAGGATCTTCGCGGCCATCATTTATCAGTGTGGAACCACGTACCAGTGATTTTTGCTGGGGCCATACTTGCAATCTTGCTCGTCGCGCAAAGATATAAACTGGTCCTGACCCTGGCCGGTATCGCGATCATACTGATCAGTTATTGGTGGCTACTCTTTTTCTTTTTCAATGTCAGTCAGGGTCAAATTATGTTGCCCTTCACCGGCTTTGCGTCCGCCCTGCTCGTGGTTTCGGGAATTTTATTTGCCGTTCAAGAACGCGAAGAACGCGATAAACGAAGATTTGTCCAAGAAGGGTTCTCTCACTTTCTTAGCAAAAAGCGCGTCGAAGAAATCATCGCCTCTCCCGAGGTTCTAAAACGGTCCGCCGAAGAACGCGAAGTGACAATCTTGTTTACCGATCTTGAGGGCTTCACACGCCTGGTCGATACCATACCGCCCGACTTGTTGGCGCCGACGCTGAACGGTTATCTTGATGAAATTATCGACGTGGTCGCGACCTATGATGGCACAGTCGACAAAATCGTTGGCGACGCCGTGCACGCGATCTTTTCGGCCCCACTTGATGTGCCAGAACACCGATTGAAAGCGATCCAATGTGCTTTAGACATTGAAGATGTGACGGAGCGATATCGGGCGGAAACCCAAGCTAAGGGAGTCGCGCTCGGGCGCACGCGGATCGGTATCAGCTGCGGCACCGCGCTCGTCGGCAATTTCGGTAGTTCCAAACGATTTGATTACACCGCGCATGGTTCAATCGTGAATCTCGCGGCGCGACTGGAAGCTGAGAATAAGGCATTCGGGACGTCGATTTGTTTGAGTGACGCTGCGCGCGTCGATCATCATGAGATCGCCTATCGGGAAATCGGTGATATCGCTGTGCGCGGGATCATCGCTCCTGTTCGCGTGTTCGAAGCGTCGCGAGCATCACAAATAGGCTCAGATGAACTGCAAGCTTATCAGGAAGCATTCGCGCAAAGGCTGCAGTCTCCCAAGCTGGCGGCAGAGCTCTTTAACAACTTGCTCAAAGCTTCACCCAATGACGGCTTAGTCGCCTATCAGCTCGCTCAATTGGAGGCGGCGGTTTCTGAAACATAGCTTACGAAGAAAATTACGTCCTGTGCTGTGCAAGACAGTTTGTCTTCTGACGATGTGAGACAGTGCACCCTTGGAGACAGCTGACCCATTCGGCTGCGAAACTCAAAGAGGCACACAATGCTTTTCAACGACTTGTTTTGGCTTGTCGCGCTCCACTTCATTGTGGATTTCCAACTGCAATCTGACTTTGTCGCAGCCAATAAGGTGCCGGGCAATTATGTCGGCTGGCCATGGGTGCTCACCGCGCACGCGGCCGCCCATGGGGCCGCGGTGGCTTGGGTGTTGAACCCGCTCTTTGGCCTGGCTGAGTTTATCTGCCACTGGGGACTAGATTACGCCAAATCAAAGGGTGTGCTGGGACACGGATCCGTCGGGATCGTGATCGATCAGACGCTCCATATTGCTTTTAAATTTCTGTGGTTGGGACTGAGTTCAGCGATTTAATTTCTCTCCTGTGCTCCAGAGCACTGAGCGCGCGGGATGGGTCTGAGAAAACCAACTCATCGAATTCAACCTGATCATGAAAGGACACACCATGTTCAAGCAAGTCATCACCGCCGCCATCGCAACCTTCGCTTTCACAATGAGTGCACATGCGCAGGAACGTATTATCGTGGACAGCGCCCCGAGCCCGTCTGAATATGCTGAAATGTTTGGCATCGAACTTGAGCCAAAACCGCGCTTGCGCACACGCGGCATTCAAATGCTTCAGCCGACCCCGGCCCAAACGCCAACACCTGCACCCGCCCCTGCAGCGCCTCCGGTCACAGTGGCAGCACCCGTCAACTTTCAGCTCGATTCTGCCAACATCCCGGTAAGCTTTAAGGCGCATCTGGATAGTCTCGCTGTGGTACTCAAAGCGCCCGCGGCACAAGGCAAAGTCCTTCTGATCTCAGGTCATACGGACAGCCAAGGTGGCGCGACTTACAATCTCGACCTGTCAACGCGCCGTGCGGCTTCGGTCCGGCAGTACCTGACACAACAAGGCGTGAACCCAGCTCAGCTCGTTTCCTTCGGCAAAGGCGAATATGAGTTGATCCCTGGCCAAGAAAGCAACCACGCTGTGAACCGCCGGGTTGAGTTCCGGGTCACAGGATAAGCGGCTCTCGCCCGCGCCGGGATATCAGCCTCTCCCCTCCCGGATTGAGCGATCAGAGCCCACAAGAGCCCGGCGGTGTCCGCCGGGCTCTATCCTGTTTAGGGGCCAAATTTTCCCGCAAAAATTGTAAACGCGTGCACATTGGCCTAAACGCTTACGACAAGGATAAGAGCTTCATGCCTTGGGGGACAATTATGAGTACAATTTCAGATCTTTCAGGATTTGTCCGTCCGGGCTCATTATTGAAAGACCTGCCAGAGGACAGCCTCGCGAGCCTCTCTGAATCCGGCCTGAAGCAACAGCTAACAAAGGGAAAAACCCTGTTCCAAAAGGGTGATGCGGGGGATTTTCTCGCGGTTATCCTTTCTGGCAAACTGAAGGTCAGTGCTTACTCAATCAGCGGCACCGAAACCGTGCTCAATATTTTACAGCCTGGCGATGTCCTGGGAGAAATCGCCGCGATTGATGGCGGCGAGCGAACAGCAGATGTTGTTGCCCTCGAAACGTGCGAAATTTTGGTCATTCGAAGAGCCGACATTTTGAGGAAATTGGAATCTGATTCCGAGTTCGCGTTGGCACTTTCAAAAGCGCTTTGCAAGAAACTGCGTGACGCCTCCGACTCATTGGAATCAACTACCTTGGACATTGCCCGCCGAGTCGCAGCGGCTTTGTTGCGGTTGAGAGAACAAGACGATGACGATCTCGACGCGGACGATTCGACTTTTGAGATTAAAATCGATCAGACCACGCTCGCCCGGTATGCGGGTCTAACCCGTTCAAACTTGAATCGCGTACTCAAACGGTTTGAACGCGCCGGTGCGTCTCGGCATGAGAAAGGCGTTCTCAAAATCTTCGATGTTGAGTGGCTCGAAGACTTCGCTTTGAGCGAAGACTAAACCTTTCACCGATCGCGTCGATTTCACCAGATTTTCAAAATGTCTGTGCTACACGGCACATCGAGGCTCTAAGGTCCTGGCTAGTCTAATCTCTCAATAGGAGATCTAGACATGTCTACATTCCGACACACATCGCTCATCGCCTCAGCCCTCATCTGCTTGCAACCTATCGCTCTCGCAGATCAGTCAGTCGATATTGATGGAACGCTTAACAAAGTCACGATCATTGGATCCTCGACCACCTCAGCCAAAGGACTTTTGACGGAGGCTGAAACCAATATCGGAGTGGTGAGCAATTCGACCATTCGCGGTCGCAGCAATCAGACCGTGATCGTAGGAAGCAATGCAACGATTGCCAGAAGCTTGCTGACAGACGCCGCTACAGACATCGGTACGATTACAAATTCGACGCTGAATGGCACAACCAATCAAACCGTTATTGTTGGCTCCAACCTAACGCGTGCGCGATCGATGGGCGCGGACGCAAAGACCAAGATCGGCACGATTGAAAATTCAACCATTAATGGGCGCTTCGATCAGACAATCATTGTCGGCAGTGTGGTCACTGATGCGCGTCATTGGTTTAAATCGGCCACCACCTGCATTGGCACAATTCGCGGTCAAAATATGGGAAGCGGAGGCCAAGCGGTTGCGGTTGGCAATGTTTCGACGCGTTCCAAATCCGGAAAATTCTTAGGGGTGAGCACCGGCTCGGTCGGCGCCAAAAGTCGCTCCACGCATATCGCGTCTGAGGGCTGCTAACCCCTCACACTTCTTCCTCCCTCACCTGCACCACCTGGTCTTCGGACGGGGTGGTGCTTTCTTCTTTGGTCACCTCGGCGCCGCGAAGATGCGCCCCCCAAAAAAAGCGGCAAAAAAATCAAAAAAAGTTTCTCCCTGTGCCCGACAGCACACCGCCCCCTCTAAGGGCCAGCTAAGTTGAATTCATCGCAAACGAGCCCTGCTCATCAACTCACCTTGGATCAAAACGGAGACCTTATCATGTTCAAGAAAATCGCGATCGCTACCCTGTCTGCTGCTGCTCTCATGGGCGCTGCTTCTGCCCAAGACAAAACTGTCGACATCGACGGCACGCTCAACCAGCTGACCTTCGTAAACGGCGCCAACACGGTCGTTTCTGCAGGCCTCTTGGCCGAAGCAAAAAGCAATATCGGCTCGATCGACAATGTCGACATTGATGGCATGGTCAACCAGCTGACCTTCGTAAACGGTGCCAACACCGTCGTCGCCGCCGGCCTCCTGGCAGAAGCTGAAAGCAACATTGGCTCAATCCACGACTCTGAAATTGATGGCATGGCCAACCAGCTGACCTTCGTGAACGGCGCCAACACAGTCGTCGCAGCTGGCCTCCTCGCAGAAAGCTGCTCGTCCATCGGAACCGTAGGAAAGTCCTGCTAACCCCCCACACTTCTTCCTCCCTCACCTGCACCACCTGGTCTTCGGACGGGGTGGTGCTTTCTTCTTTGGTCACCTCGGCGCCGCGAAGATGCGCCCCCCAAAAAAAGCGGCAAAAAAATCAAAAAAAGTTTCTCCCTGTGCCCGACAGCACACCGCCCCCTCTAAGGGCCAGCTAAGTTGAATTCATCGCAAACGAGCCCTGCTCATCAACTCACCTTGGATCAAAACGGAGACCTTATCATGTTCAAGAAAATCGCGATCGCTACCCTGTCTGCTGCTGCTCTCATGGGCGCTGCTTCTGCCCAAGACAAAACTGTCGACATCGACGGCACGCTCAACCAGCTGACCTTCGTAAACGGCGCCAACACGGTCGTTTCTGCAGGCCTCTTGGCCGAAGCAAAAAGCAATATCGGCTCGATCGACAATGTCGACATTGATGGCATGGTCAACCAGCTGACCTTCGTAAACGGTGCCAACACCGTCGTCGCCGCCGGCCTCCTGGCAGAAGCTGAAAGCAACATTGGCTCAATCCACGACTCTGAAATTGATGGCATGGCCAACCAGCTGACCTTCGTGAACGGCGCCAACACAGTCGTCGCAGCTGGCCTCCTCGCAGAAAGCTGCTCGTCCATCGGAACCGTAGGAAAGTCCTGCTAACCCCCCACACTTCTTCCTAACCTAGGTGCCCGTGTGCTAAAATAGACCGCACACGGGCGCCTTCACATCGTGACCCACGACTTGAGAGACACACTATGCGACCCTTATATCAATTGGCTGCCCTTTGCTTAATCTGCATATCGAGCCCGATTGCACAGGCCGAGATCAAAAAGGGTAAGGCGCTGCCAGCGCTGGAAGACGCACCGGTCACGCTGCACAGCATGGAAAACCTCATCGATACGGATTTTATCCCCGACGAGGAAACACCGTGTGCTTTCATTCTGTTCGAAGAGTCCACACTACCACCGGAGCAGGCGATCGCTGTCTGCAAGGCCGCGTTAAAAACCTTTAAGTCTGAACGCTCTCTCCAATTCGATCTCGCACATCCACCGCATCCCGAAGAGGAAACCGAAGCTGCGATCAAGCGCTCCGGCGGCGGGAAAGCTTGTTCGGTGGTTGGCGAGGTAGGCAATTCCTGCCCGCCATAATGACGCTTCAACGCCGAGTAAAAAAGGAATGACCAGGACGGGTGAATGAAAAGATCGTGCGGTGCCGAGCCCACTTCCATTTATTCAATCTGTCATGTGTTCAATTAAAGGGCGCGGCCTCTGCTGCGCCCTTCAACCCGTTTTCCCACTCGTCTCATGTCCGGAAACAAACCGAAAATTGCCGATCAGAGACAGATTGTGTTTGCGAGCACAGCTCCCCGAGAGAGTTTCTGTCAAACCAGCCTCACGAACTTTTGTGAACCGAAGGAAATTGATCATGAAACCGCTAATGCTCGCTCTTATTATCGGCCTGGCCTCGTTGCCCGCCTTTGCTGAGGAGTACAATCTCGGCAATGATATTCCGGCTGACGCACAGGCTTTGATCAACAGAATTCAAGCCGACATCGCGCATCGCGGTGCCGATGAAGGATTTTATGGCTCATTCGAAGATGATTGCTCGTCACTGAATATTGGCGCCAACACACAAGGCAACGCACCCGACCAGCAAGTCATCGTGGCCGACCAAATCATCAATATTGGTGGCAGATGCCGCGTCGTTCGCTCTCAGGGCGGGTTCATGAATCCCGCAGGCACTCCACCACAAGATTCGCTGGTGCCAAGCGTCGGCGATGACTCTGAGAAAAAGCCAGTATTTGAATAATCTTAGCCAAGCGCATGGTTCGCGTCTGTCGGATTGTGCTAAACTCACCAAAACGGACAAGGGATGGGGAAACGAAATGAACGGTATCATGTCCAAAACCACTAAGAGACTATCAGTCCTTCTGCTTTCAACCGCCGCCCTTGTCGGCTGTGCGAGTACGCCAGAACAAGTCTATGATGCGGCTCAGCCGAAAGCTGATCCAATCACCAGTGCCACCAAATTCACCGATGCTTTGAGCTGTATGGACGACCTGTTCTACGATTATGGCATTCGCGATATTCGGATCACCACTAAAGGCATTCCGGATTCAACCGGCGAAATCAATGTTGGTACGCGGGACATGTTCATTTCGGCCGTCAGCCGGATGAGCACACGCAGCCGCGCCTTTACCTATATCGACTTCGAGGAGGTCAAATCCGCATTTGGGATCTCCACAGATGGCCGCTTCTACCAAAAGCAAGCACAGCTGCTGACTCCGAAATACTATATTCGCGGCGCCATCACGACGTTTGATGAGGGGGTCACCTCAGACAATCAAGGCGGCGGAATTCGCGTGGATGGCACCGGTCTTGGCGCGAATTTCAACGTCAATTCCTCTGTTGTCGGGCTGGATATGAATGTCGGCGAAACCGTTACTGGCCTCATTGTCCCAGGTGTTGCCTCGAGCAATCGTATCGTTGTCTCACGGCGCAGTGTCGCTGCAGATGCTAGCTTTGACGTTGAAATCGACAATGAGTTGGTCGGTGGCTTCATTCAGGCTTCGCGCTCGAAAAGCGAAGGCATGCATACCGCCATTCGGACTCTGGTCGAACTCAATACGATCGAAACCATGGGTAAGCTGACCCGGGTTCCGTACTGGCGTTGCTTTGGCGCAGATGAGAATAGCCCGATCGTCCAACATGAAGCGGCCAAATATTTCAACTCGATGGAAGATGTCGAACGTGTCGAGTATGTGCAGCAATCGCTCTCAGCACTCGGCTTCTATAATGGTGACATTACCGGCACCGCATCACCGCAACTCACCGACGCGATTGGCCAATACCAGTCGAGCGCGGGGATCATTGCCAACGGCCAGATCACGCCGAACTTGCTCTCAACTCTGATGAGTGAAGACATTAAGCTGTCCGAACCTCTAGATCCGCTAGAAGCCCCGCAAGTGGCGGAAACCGAGCAAGTCAAAGCCCCACTCTATATCTCGCTAATGGATGCCCTTGAATTCCCAGCCTACAAGGTCGGTCAACCATTAGATGTTCAGGTTCGACTGAATGATGATGCCAATCTGTATTGCTTCTATCAGGACGGCGCTCAAAACATCTCACGAATCTTCCCGAACCGGTTTCAACCTGATGCACGCGTTCGAGGGGGTATGATGTTGCGCGTTCCGGATGAAACGGCTGCTTTCCGCATCATCTTTGAGCAAACCGGCGCTCGAGAGAACGTGAAATGCTTCGCAACCCGAGACGAAGTCGACGCAGACTTGCAGGATCTATTAGCACAAGGTGACCTGACCCCGCTAAACGTCACCAGTCTCGATATGGTCGAACAGTCGATCCGTCAGTCGACCAGCAGCGAAGTCGTGGTTGGCGTGAAGGAGTTCCTCGTTCGCTAAAGCGTTGCAACGCGGTTTCCCAAGACCGCGTTGCTATCGACTTGGCAATGAGGGCGAGAATGGTACCGGCCATGGATTTAGACGACCTCAAACTCGACCTGGATATAGGGTCCTCTGAGGGCCTCTCTGTCGACCAAATGACCCGAAGCCGGCTTCAATTCCTGCTAGGGCAAAATGCCTATATCATTGGCCAAATGCGCTTCGCCGATGCCAAAGCCGGGACCTTGCTCGCCATCGTCGGGGTCTTGGCAATCATTGTCTCCGATCGACAGGCTGAAATGAACGCGATCTTCTTTTCAGCTTATATCGTGGTCACCGTCATGGTGGTCGCCGCCTGCCTGGTCGCGCTCTTGCCTAGGGTCCCCTCGCGAGCTCAGGCCGCAGAAATGCCAAAAACAGATCTGTTTTCATGGCCTTCCTTGAGCGGCGACGGATTGGATGCGGAAAAGTTTTCAGCCTCAATGCGGACAAGCAACGCCTCGTTGCTGGTTATCTCCGTCGCGAGATCGAATTTAGCGCTCGCGCGCGTCTTGCGGCTAAAATATCGAATGCTTCGAGCGGCCTTTCTGCTCGCTCTAATCGACTTGATCGCGCTGGGGATCCTGCTCATCGCACCCGTGCTCGATATCTGAGAAAGCCGCTAACGCGTTTCTTCCAACACCTCATACTCACCACGAGGACGATCAATGAGATCCGAGAAGAAAATCGCGTTCATCAGCAATTTCTCCGTGCCGGGATAAGTCCCGCGGAAGACTGGATTATCCGCCATCAAAATCACGGCTCCACCGCCCATTCGCTCAGCGATAACAGACGGGCTGCCGCCGATTTCCCCCAAGCGCCGCTCTGATGTGTAGCCGCTCAAAAGCGGAGCGTCCGCATACTGTACAGGGATCGCGTACGGATTGTCTTCGGGGCGCTCCAGCGTGAAGCTGACATTGCGATGCACAGGCAAATCGCGATCCGAGTAGCCAAAGCCAAGCGGGTGCGTTGTGTCCAAATCCGCCGCGAAGATCGCACCGCCAATGACGTGCTCGGCGTCACGCTCGCCCATATCACCAAAGTTCAAGCGCTCGGTTGGCACCTCATCTTCGGCGTCTTCATCAGAACCGCTTGGCGCAGGTGCCGTCGGCGTTCCACCCGCGGCCGCAAGGGCCCGTGCTTCGGCGCGGCTCTTGATCGCCCCTTGGGTCCATAAGGCCGCGTCGCGCGTGGCCACCAGCGTTCCACCGCCTTCAACCCAGCTCAGTACTGTGTCGGTCAAACCCTCATCGAGCACTGGCGCTTGAGCTCCTGATCCGCCGACCAGCACCAAATGACTGTATTCCTTCCAGTCGAGACCGCCCAACCGATCCTTACGAACCAAGGTCACCGGCATGCGGTGCTGATAATCGAGTGTCCACCAAACTTCGCCCACATCATAACGCGACAAACCGCCATCATAAGCGAGCACGACGCGTGGTTCGTCCAGCGCTCGGAAAATTCTGGAGGCGCCGAGATCGTTGCCAGTCACCGGGGTGAGGCCCGATACCGCAGCAAAAACGGGCACACCATCTTCGGCCGCAATGGTCTCCATGATCGCGTGAATATCGTCTCGCGATGCATCCTGACGGGCAAGCGGCACGAAGATCGCGCCACGGCCCAGCTGCACATTTCCTGTCGTCGTTCGCACAACGCTTTCTTCCATCGCGGCGCGGACCAGCAGGTCGGCAGACAAAATTCGATTGAGCGCGCGGGGGGCGTATGTATGCGAC
The DNA here is from genome assembly GCA_965279045.1 of Henriciella sp. Taxonomy (GTDB): domain Bacteria; phylum Pseudomonadota; class Alphaproteobacteria; order Caulobacterales; family Hyphomonadaceae; genus Henriciella. Next base: position 110,338 of record CBDIHJ010000049.1, read on the forward strand.
CAATCAAACACGTAGCCATAGGGTGCTCGATCCGGGACCGGGGCTGATTGGAAGGTGCCATCCGCCATCGCTCCGGTCGAGACGGAGCGCATCGCTCGATTGCTGACCGGCGCATAGTCGAGATCGTAAGCGAGCGGGAGGGTCCAGCCCGAAACATCGTAGAAAATGTTCTCGTCGAACTCTGTGAAACGCTCAAAGATGCCACGGATCATGCGGTTATTGGTTTGAGCAAGGGGCACGTAATAGCTGGTGCTGGAGCGAAATGTACGATCCTCTATCGAAAGATCGCGGTCCAATCGGGTGACTTCAATGTCATGCATGCGCAAGAGACGGACAAAGCGCGCGGCCCGTTCCGGGTCGCCCTCCGCCGTGAAGATCCAGCCCGCCTGATCACCATTACCCGCTTGGCGCGCATTCTCAGCAAAGAAATCGCGCTGATAGGTCGTAATCTCAGCGCGCAGATCGAGCGATCCTTGAATCGTGGTGAGCGCGGTGCGGAATTGGGTCCGGACATTGTCAGCGGTCTCGACAAGCCCGCGTTCAGTTTGGACGGCCCCGCCACGCGCAGCACCTGCCTCAAAGAGAATGCCGAGCGAGCCATTGATCTGCGGATAAGTTGAGCCTTTGCCAATGTAGAAATTATCGAAGCCTTGTTCGGTCCAATACAATCGCGCTTCGCTGTCCAAGAACGCCGCGTGGCGCTCACCGATGCCTTGGGTCAGTTCACGTGCGCGCTCCGGGATAAGCGGATTACGCCGCAGCTCTTCACCCGGATGGAAATAGTACGGGCTTGAAGACCCCATCTCGTGGTAGTCCGCCGAAACCATAGGTTTCCACTTGTGCCACTCTTTGATCCAGGCTTGGCTTTCGGGTTGGGTCAATAAAAGCCATTGGCGATTGAGGTCGAACCAATAATGGTTGGTGCGCGCTTCGATCCACATATTATGAGCTGCATCATTGAGGTCTGTGTTTTCGCCATAAGACCAGAACGTCTCCATATGATCGATGCGCCGAGCGTGACCGTCCGGATTGAACACAACCGTGAATATCATCACCGCGTTGTTCAGGTGATCCCCGACATTGGCCGTGTCCGCCGCAGCGTAGTGGTAGAGCAGCGGAATGGCGGCATCCATGGAAGAGGTTTCAGCGCCGTGCACACCAAAATTGATCCACAGAACCATCGGCGCTGCATCCGGAGCGGCGCGGCCTTGCAAACGCTCCAGATGGGTTTGGCGAATGGTTTCCAGATTGGCGTGATTGTCTGGGCTGGTCACAATAAACGTCAGGATTGGCCGGAGCTCATGCGAGTAACCGATTGTCTCGACGGATATGCGATCTGATCCCTCAGCGATGTCTTCAAGGTAATCAATCATGTCGCTGAAACGTACGGGGCGTTCGCCGATCTCGTAGCCCGCGTGATCCTCAAATGTTGGGACGGCCTGGTCATAGGTGACACCCTCCACTTGGAAATACTCGACTGGTTCAGCCAAGGCAGGCGCAGCGGTTACAAATAAAGACAAGGCGGCAAGAACAGTGAAGGCACGGCGCAGCATAGCGGTTCCTCGAAGAGTTACGGTTTGCTCAGCAATTAGGGGAGGCACACGCTCGGTCAAGCCCAAGTTTACTACAGTTTGCGGGACTCAAGAGGGTTTCAACGCCGAGCCTTGATCGCCTTCGCGGTCGGCGCAATCGAGACGATTCCATTTGGCTGCGCCAGGATTCGGTCCGGCGTTCTCACAAGAACAGCGCGGCCGGTTTGCCTCGCCAACGCCCGTAACTGCTCAATTGGGTTCCGGTCGAACGATGATGAAGGCGGGGTCAAACCTTGCGCATCTGCGACTGTCTCAAAGACTTGAGCACCTACAATCTGAGATAAAGCGAAGTCGCTATAGAGCGTGTGTGCGGGCACCGGTACACCGATATCCAAAACCTCAACGCAACCGCAAAGGTATTTCCCAGGCGAAACCACATGCGCCGGTCGAAAGGCAGCGAACGTGACGGTGAGCGAGGCTTTAAAGCAGGATCCCAGGGGTTGTCCGCTCGACCCATCTAGGCCTGAGGGAACATCCACCGAGACGACCGTCCCAGAACATGCCTCTGCAAGCTGAGCAGGAATTCCCGCCAAAGGTCGCGACAAACCGCCACCAAAAAGCGCGTCTAGAGTAATGTCTGCGGAGGCTTCGAGCGCTTGCGCTAAGGGCCCAACTGCACCAGCCCATTGGGCCGCAGCCATTTTCGGATCCCCTTTGAGCGCCGTGACGGACCCTAAAAGAAAGACTGAAACTTCGCGGCCTATCTCGGCCAACCGTGAGGCCGCGATAAATCCATCGCCGCCATTTCCACCCGGTCCACACAGAACTCGGATCGATCCCGTTGGATACTGCGTTTGCAAAAGGTCCGCGACGCCCCGTCCAGCCGCTTGCATGAGATCGAAACTCGCCCGCCCGGCCGCAAACACCGCGCGCTCGGCCTCATACATCTCTTGCGGCGTGATGACTGAATGCGCCATCGCCCAACGCTAAGGCCGTGGGCCGAATTGGGTGGTGCCGGTCTCGAGCGTGCGCCAAGCATGGTGGACGAAATCGACCAGCAGGGGCCGTGTGTCGCGCGGGTCGATAATCTCTTCAGCGAAGAAGGCCTCAGCGGTGCGGAAGGGGGAGGCAATCGCGTCGAACCGCTTATAGAGGCTTTTCAAATAGGCTTCTTTGTCTTCGGCCTCGAGGATTTCTTTGCGATAAGCCGCTTCTATTCCGCCCGCCATCGGCAAGCTGCCCCAATCGCCGCTCGGCCAGCAATAGCGCCATTTGGCTTTGCTCGGATTGAACATAGCACTGCCGGCGAGGCCATAGGCTTTACGGATGACCACGGCGCAGATCGGCACGGTCGATTGATACACCGCCGCCATCGCCCGCACGCCTTTGCGGGTGACGCCCGCGGTCTCGTGCTTCACGCCGCAGGCAAAGCCTGGGCAGTCGACAAAATGGATGACCGGCAAATGGAAGGTCGAGCACAGATCCATATGCCGGGTGACCTTGTCACAGACATCCGCTGTCCAAGCACCGTCGAGGAAGAACGGGTCGCCGGCGAGAATGCCAACCGGGTGGCCATCGACGCGGGCAAAGCCGGTGACAATGCCGCGGCCCCATTGCTCGCCAATCTCAAAAAAGCTGCCTTTATCGACCGTGGCAGCGATGATTTTGCGGGGTTTGTACGGCGTCTTACCATCGGTCGGGACGATGGAGATGAGATCCTCCTCCTTGCGGTTGGGATCATCATTCGGCGGTTTTACTGGTGGCAGCTCGTGCACTGAGGACGGAAGGTAAGAGAGAAATTGCCGGGCTGCTTCGAAGGCGTCCGCCTCGGTCTCGACCACGGCGTCGACGGTTCCATTGCGGGCCTGAATCTGCCAACCGCCGAGCTCTTCTTTGGTGACATCTTCGCCGAGGGCGCGGGTCACGGGCGGACCCGCGACAAAGACTTGTGAGAGCTCTTTAACGAGAACGGAGAAATGGCTGGCCGCGAGCCGTCCAGCGCCCATACCGGCGCAGGGTCCGAGGCCGAGCGAGACATAGGGCACTTCCGACATGCCGGAGACGATAAACTCCCAGCCGGGCGTCTCAGGGATATAAGTGCGCGGGTCTTGCTCAAACATTTTGATCGACCCGCCGCCGCCCGTGCCGTCGATCAGCTGGACGAGCGGCATACGGTATTCCTGGCTTTGTTTGAGCGCCTGCAACAGCTTACCCCGGATCGAGGCGTCTGCGGCGCCGCCACGAACCGTAAAATCATCGCCGAGGATGAAAGCGGGCCGACCATTGATCTTGGCCCGACCCACAACAGAATTCGAGGCCATGAAACTGGTCAGCTCTTCATTCTCGTCATAAGTCGCGCGGCCCGCAATTTTACCGATTTCGTGAAAGCTGCCGGGATCGGCCAGAAAGGCGACCCGTTCGCGAACGGTGAGTTTGCCGCGGCCTTTTTGGCGCGAGACCGGCTCTTCTCCGCCCATATCCTCCGCCAGGCGCTCGCGTTTGCGGAGTTCTTCAATCGATTTTTCCCAAGACATGGTCTGTGTTTCGAAACCTTCCGCTACGGAGGGTCAAGCGCAAATGCAATGTGAATAAAGAAGAGATTTTTTAGTCCAGTGCAGTTTACGTCAACGCCACCCTTGCAGACGCCCGTCAGGCCTGCTTTATCACCACCAGGAGCATATTACAGGAGGGCCTCCAGATGGATCTTGCAGAACTCACATCGAAAGCGGCAGCAGCCGTCGCCGGCGGCGATAGCGGCTTTGCCAAAAAAGTGAAATTTGATTTCGGTGATGTCGGCAAACTCTTCATCGACGGTGCCGCGGGCGTTGCAAACAATGATGATGCAGATGCGGATGCGACCGTAAAAGTGGATTGGGGCGACTTTGCTAAGCTTGCAGCCGGTGAAATGGACCCAACTATGGCGTTCATGCAAGGCAAACTGAAAGTCCTCGGTGACATGTCAGTCGCAATGCAATTGCAGAGCATCATGAGCAAGCTTTCGTAAGCTTGAGCCCCCACTGAATTGATTGAAAGCCTCATCCGGCTTACACGCGGGATGAGGCTTTTCTTTGCCGGACGTTATTTATGACTCACCAAACTGAAGACCGTATCGTCGATGTCCCAGGTAATCCTCGCCCAGACGGCGCACGGATCATTTGGTTTGAGGGCGTTGGTGGTCGCAAGCTACGCGCCTGTTTAGCGCCCGCGACGCAAGAGTCTCCGCGGGGCACCGCGATTGTCTGTCCCGGTCGCACAGAGTTTATCGAAAAGTATTTTGAAGTCGCTCGCGACCTGCAGGGACGAGGGTTTGCTGTCCTCATCATCGATTGGCCCGGACAGGGTTTGTCCGAGCGCTTATTGGATGACCCGCAAAAGGGACATATTGATCGCTTCGAAACCTTCATGGGCGCGCTGCGGAATGGCTTGGATGCCATGGAAGAATTGCCGCGCCCCCGTGTGTCGTTGGCGCATTCTATGGGCGGCGCGATCGCGCTCGCCGCGATTGGCCAAGACCTTGTGAAAGTTGACGCCGCTGCCTTTTGCGCGCCGATGTGGGGGCTGCCACTCGGAAGGGTTCAGCGATACTTCATTTGGGCGATGCGCGTCATGGGGCGCTCCGATGACTTTGCCCAGAAGCCCGGGCCTCCGGAACGGTTCGAGGATAATGTGGTCACCTATGATCGCGCCCACTGGCAGATCAATCGCGATCTCACCGATGCGGCCCCTGAACTTTCGCTTGGCCCAGTGACATGGGGATGGCTCGGTGCATCACTCGACATTTTCAATCGGATCTCAAAGCCCGACGTTCTGCGAAAGATTGAAATCCCAGTCTTTGTCGCCAGTGCGGCAGACGAGAAACTGGTCGACAACAAATCTCATGCAACGGTGGCTCAGAACCTACCAAATTGTGAGCACATCACGGTTGATGGCGCGATGCATGAAATCCTGATGGAGACACCCGAGAAACGGGCGCAGTTTTGGGCTGGTTTCGATCGGATGCTCGAGCGCGCAGGGATTTAGAGGCTTAGTCAGCCTTGAAGCCCGCTTCTTTGTGCGCGCCATCGCAAAACGGCTTATTCGCCGATTGCCCGCATCGGCAAAGATAAGCCTTGCGACCCGACCAGGCCGCACGTCCGGATCCAGCCCGAAGGGTAAAATTCCCGCTCACTTCGATCGGGCCGTCCGGAATACGTTTGATCTCCAATGGGCCACCTGACTCAATCTCTGGAAGCCCTGTATCACCAACGGCACCTGCATCCTGGAACCCAATCTCGCGATGAGAATTGTCGCAGAATGGCTTGTTCTTGGACGCCCCACATCGGCAGAGCGCCGCGCGGCGAGAGACGCTGTGCATGTCATCACTTGCGCCATCGACGCTCAACTCGCCATGGACATAGAGTGGACCATCGTTCGAAACGGTGACCGTATTTTCCGTCGGGACCGCTTCGACCAATAGGCCATTCTCATCATGAACCGCTAGCGCCCCGGTTGGGCATCTGGCGACAACTTCCGCCGTATCTGAACGATCTGAAAAGTCTGGATCGCACCAAGGCTTTCGACCGGTAACGAATAGATCGCCTTTGGCCCGTCCGCACTCGCCGACATGAATGCAAAGGCGCCGGTCCCACGTGACGGTTTCAGACTTGCCTTCGTACTCAAAAATCGTCGTTTTCGCCATGTGCGACCTCTTTTTATACCTGGACTGAAACTTAGTGTGCGTTCGCCTCTGATTGCAGCTGTGTATAGCTTTCAATACCGATACGATCGATCAGTTCGAACTGTGTTTCGATATAATCGACATGCTCTTCTTCATTTGTCAGGATTTTGCCGAAGAGGTCACGGCTCACATAGTCGCGTACTTTTTCGCAATGCTCCATCGCGTCGCGAAGCAATGGGATCGCGTCCTCCTCAAGTGCGAGGTCGCACTTCAAGATGTCCGTAACGCTTTCGCCGATGCGCAGCTTTCCTAGGTCTTGAAGATTGGGCAGGCCACCTAGGAACAGGATCCGCTCGATCAACCAATCGGCGTGATTCATCTCTTCGATCGACTCTTTGTATTCATAGTCGCCAAGTTTGCTAACGCCCCAATCCTTCAGCATGCGAGAGTGAAGGAAGTACTGGTTGATGGCAGTTAACTCATTTTTCAGAGCCAGGTTGAGGAACTCAATGACTTTTGCGTCGCCCTTCATGTGGGATACTCCGTGAAACTACTTATGCCCCGGAGATAAAGGTGAGTCGCGAAAAATCAAGAAAAAACACAATAAAAACAATTGATTATGATAGTGCGAAGCATTTGCAAGGCGACTGAAAATCAGTTGCAGAAAAGGGACCTGTTTTTCTTGAGATTTCCGCGATTGGTCGGGGCAATCTACTCTGTAGCAGCCGCTTGGCGCATATCGTAGATCGCGGGTAAGTCCTCATCCATGGCTTCAGCGACCATTGTGAGCGTATCGACTGACTTCAAAAACCATTCGAGATCGACGTTTTCAAAGTCATCGCTCGGCCGGTGATAGTCAGGGTGGTCTTCAACGCCAAAGTAGATATGGGGGATCCCAGCCCGGAAGAAGACCGCATGATCTGACAACATCGTCCAATCATCACGCCCTTCACCTTGATCAAATCCCCGTTCGATGGTCACCGGCGCAACGTTCGCGATGGCATCCACCATTGGCGCCATATCGGGCCAGTGATAAGTACCGGACGCCCAAAGGATACCATTATCCCCGCGCGAGACCATGTCGAAGTTCAAGTTAAGCGCAATGCTGTCCAGCGGGACTGGCGGGTTAGAAATGAAGTCACGCGCGCCCCCAAAGCCGTCTTCTTCAGCATCGAAAAAGACCAAGACCACATCATTCTGCGGCGGGGTATTAGAGAAATGTTCGGCAATGGCGAGCGCCCCCACCACGCCAGACGCATTATCATCAGCGCCATTATAAATCTCGCCCTCGCGAACGCCTAAATGGTCGTAATGCGCTGTAATCACCATGACAGGGCCACCGGGCTCACGGCCCGGAACTTTACCAATCACATTGATTCCGTCTTTGTCTGGGCGGGCATCTTCACCCGTCTGCGGGTTGCGAAACGGACCATACTTGAACGGATGCTCGAAGGACGTCCCGACAGGAACGGCGCCGAGCGTTGTCAATCGGTCAATAATCATGGTGCGGGCGACAGCACTGCCTTCGGTCCCAACTTGCCGGCCTTGCAGAGCATCGGCACTTAAAGCTTCGAACATATCGATCGCTGGTTTGGCCGAGAAGTTTTCAGGTTTGTATCCCGGCGAGAGGGTGGTGCACCCGATCAGTCCAAACGCCACAAGTCCGCTAAAAATGAATGTTCGTCCGCTCACGTGCCGTCCTTTTCGTCGTCCTAAATGCATTTTGCATTGTCTCACTGTTCCGCAAAACAATTTTTTTGATCCACTTACTGGCAGGCTGCGTAAAGACCCACAGAGAGTTGCATCTCTCTTCGCATTGGCTGGCGCGAGACGTTTCCTCCCTCCCCAGTTTCGGCCGTGCCGATGTCGAAATCAACTTTGGTCCACCGGTACAATGTGCGCTTCCGCCATGTATTCGGTGGACCTCATTTCATGTAACCGACTCACCGTGCGTTGAAATTCGAAACTGCCGTCGCCGGATGGGTACAGATTTTCAGGCTCAGCTTCAGCGCTCGCCACCAATTTCACCTTCGCCTCATAGAATGTGTCGATCAGCGTTACAAAACGCGCGGCCTCATTGCGTTTCGCCGGACTTAAGATCGGGATGCCTTCAAGCAAGACTGTATGAAACATCGAAGCAATGGCACGATAGTCTTCCGCCCAAAGGGGTTGCGCGCACAACTCGTCAAAGCTGAACCGTGCTACACCGGCGGCTTCGCGTGTCACCGGGACCTTGCGCCCTTTTACCGTGAGCATGCAGCTCTGTGGGGTGGCTCCGAGCGTTAGGCGCTCAAAGGCATCGTCGAGTGGCGCTGAACCATCTTGCGTGGTGTACCAAACTGGCGCTTCGGTCAGGCGCTCAAGGCGATAATCGCGATCTGAGGTGAGCTCAAAAACCTCGTTTTGCGCTTTTAAAAGATCGATAAAGGGCAGAAAGAGGTGGCGGTTTAAACCGTCTTTATAAAGCTCATCTGGGTGCCGATTAGAGGTCGCAACCACGGTCACGCCGCGCTTAAACAGGTCTTCAAACAGACCTGCGAGGATCATAGCATCGGCGATCTGCGTGACTTGAAATTCGTCAAAACAAATCAGACGCGCTTCAGATGCGAATTCTTTGGCGACCGGGAAGATCGGATTGGACACATCCTTACGTTTGCGCGCGGCGTTCAGTCGATCTTGCACTCGTCCCATAAACTCGTGGAAATGTACGCGCACCGCTTTTACCGGCGCAGCGGCAAAGAAGACGTCCATAAGCATGGATTTGCCGCGCCCGACCCCGCCCCACATATAGAGCCCACGCACAGGCTTTGGCCGCGAAAACCAACCGCCTTTGTCCGCACGCTTCAGCTGCTCCAGCAGATCATCAAGCTTCTCCGCCGCCAAGGCTTGCGCGGGGTCGCGGCTAAGGGCCCCGGACTCAATGCGCGCCTTGAGCGTATCTGTGACAGCCCCCAATTCAGGTGCCTCCAAGCGCGCGAGCGATTTCATTCGCAAATTCAGAAAACGCGGTCGGTGCTAATACGATGGTCGCCAAAAGACCGGCCAGCGCCCCGCCCAAATGAGCTTCGTGGCCAATCGTTTTGTTCTCACGTTGCGCGAGGACGGCAGAGATGACGATAAAGGCTAAGCCCAAGACCACTGCGGGCATGAAGAATGGGATTGGGAAAATCATCAATGGCTCGAACGGTCGGAACAGAATGAAGGCCATGACAATGCCCGACGTGGCGCCGGACGCGCCAAGTGCGCGGTAATAGGGCTTGTTCTTATTCTCCAAGAGCGCCCAAGCATTCCCCCCCAAAAGCGCCAAGAAGTAGATAATCAAATATCCGGTCGATCCGACCGCACGCTCGACGAAGCCGCCAAACATAAACAACACATACATATTGACGAAGAGATGGATAAACCCGCCATGCAAGAAGCCGCTGGTAACCATTCTATGCCATTCGCGCTCAGATAAGATCGATCCAACGTGGAACAGGTTTTTTTTCCATGAATTGAGCATTCGACAGCGCAAATAAGCTGGCAATAACGTTCGCTGCGATCAGCAAGGACGTCATTGGAATGAGCATAAATTGATCCATACAGTCGCCCTAGCGCATTGTTTTTCTGCGCGCACCCCGTTTGTCGCAATTACAATAAGACATCATAGAGTTCAGGTCGGCGGTCGCGGAAAAAGCCCCAAGCTGCTCGGTCTCTATCCACCAGATCGAGATCAAACTCCGCCGTGATTACACCCGCATCGCCGCGACCAAGCTCGCTCACAATATCCCCAGTCTGATCGCAAATAAAACTGGTTCCGTAGAACACTTGGCCGTCCTCATCACCGATACGATTGGCGGCCACAACGGGGATGACATTGCTGACGGCATGCCCTTGCATCGCGCGGCGCCAACGCGCCGCTGTGTCGAGCGACTCGTCTTGTGGTTCAGCGCCAATCGCCGTCGGATAAAGCAGCACATCGGCCCCCATTAAGGTCATAGCGCGCGCCGCTTCGGGGAACCATTGGTCCCAGCATATCCCGACTCCAATTTTACCCTTTAGCGTGTCCCAAACCCGAAACCCCGTATCGCCCGGTCGAAAATAGAATTTTTCTTGATAGCCAGGGCCGTCGGGAATGTGGCTTTTGCGATAGACCCCGAGCAAGCTGCCGTCTGCGTCGATCATAACGATCGAATTGAAATATTCCGGGCCGTCTTTCTCGAAAATGGAAACAGGGATCACAACCCCGAGCTTCGCGGATAGGGCCTGCATAGCCAATACAGCCGGGTGTTCCCGCCAGGCATGGGCCAAGGCGAAATGCGCTTCATCTTGAGTTTTGCAAAAATAGTGGTCGCTAAATAGTTCTGGCGGCAAGATGATCTCGGCACCTTTATTGGCGGCCGCTTCAACCATGGCGCTGACTTGCGAAATATTATGGTCAGCATCGCCCTTTTTGAGAGCGAGTTGCAAGGCCGCAACTTTGATCAACCTGCTCATGTCTCGATCTCCGTCAGGGCGGGCACGTGTTGTGTCATGCAATGAAATGCGCCGCCCCCAGATAAGATGTTTCGTGCGGGGAGACCAACAATTTTATGATCAGGCAGCGCTGCCTGCAGCGTCGAAATGGCCTTAGGCGCATGGACCTCCTCATAGATTGGGAGAAAGACATGCTGGTTACTCATAAGGAAATTCATATGGCTCGCGGGAATAGGATCGCCCTGCAGATCCTCGATGCGTCCAGGCGATGGGACCGTCAACACGTCAAGTCCCGACGCTCTCAGATCAGCTTCAATCGCGAAAAGACGGTCTCGGTTCGGATCGTTATGGCCTGAGGGGCTTTGACACAAAACGCAGCCTGGGCCGATAAAGCGCGCGATATTGTCGACATGTCCGTCTGTATGATCGTTGCGAAGGCCCTCTCCAAGCCAGATCACCTGATCGATCGACAAGGCCGTCCTCAAGGCAGCTTCAGCCACCGCTTGCGTCCAGTCTGGGTTGCGATTGGAGTTGAGGAGGCATTGCCGGGTCGTCAGCAAACGTCCAGCGCCGTCCAGATCTATTGCTCCCCCTTCGAGGACAAAGTTATGCCGGCGCCGAGGGATCAGCATCGCACTCGCAATCCCCCCTGCCACTAGGGTATCGCCCGACATGACATATTTCCCGCCCCAGCCATTGAACCGAAATTCGAGCGCCAAATGACCTTGATCCTGACACGCCAGAACCGGCCCGGTATCTCGCAACCAGATATCGCCCGCGGGAAATGGGTGCAGCGAGATACGGCCTGCTTCGATCTCAGGTTCCAGAGCGAAACGCGCGCTGCCATAGGCCTCGCGTGATCCGCACGCGACGCAAACGGGTGTCACGCGACAAAGCGCGCGCAGGAAGGCCGTGATTTCCAGCCGTGCACCTTCGAAAGCGTCCCCCCATTCGCCGCGCAAATGCGGCCAGCCCGCCCAAACGGCAGACTGCGGTGCCCTTTCAGCCGGAATATAAAACCGATCAACACTCATCGCCGCGCCTTTGCCATAGCTCTTTGAAAACCACAAAGAAAAAGGGCGGCGCATTCTGCACCGCCCTTCTGATTTGAGAGGTTACTCAGCTTAGAAGACGTACTTCACGCCGAGCTGAACCTGCCAAAGTGATGCAGCGTTCGTGATCCGCTCTTCAGAGCGCTCAGGGAAGCCGCTGTAGACATACTGTCCATCAACGATGTCGACGTTAGAGACTGGCTGGAAGTACTCGAAGCGCGTTTGCTCCAAGAAGCCCCACTCGTCGTTCAACAGGTTGCCGACATTCTCGATGTCCAGGAAGCCGATCAGGCGATCCGTTTCACGCCAGCCTGGGACTGGGATCTGCTGCTGGATACGAATGTCGACGCTGGTGTACCAACGGCTTTCGAAATCGTTCCGTGGAGCAATTCCGCCAGCATAGTCAGACAGACCAGATGCGTTGAGGAAGTTGAGGAACTCGTTCAGTGTATCGGCATCGCCACCGAATGACGCTGCAGCATTGAACAGTGGATCGTTCGCGCCGGTTGGGACGTAGAACAATTCACCCTCATCATCCGCACGACCTTCACGGATACCAAATAGCGAACGCTCATCACCACCAGAGTAGTCATAAGTGTAGCTGAATGGCTGACCCGCGCGGCGGTTTGCAAACAAGGTCACTTTGGTTGGCGCGTTCTGGATGAACTCTTTTTCCCAATCCAAGGTGATCTTGAAGTCATGCTCGCGCTGATAGTTCGAGACAGACGTCCGTGGATTCTGACGGTCGAAAGTTGCGTAGTCAGAGTAGTTTGAAGACGCGGTTGAGCTGGTGCCCGAGTGAGCGTCAGTCGCATCCTGATAGGTGTACGAGAAGCTCGTGAAGAGCGATCCGAATGGTCCGAGATCGTCCCAGTCTTTCGACAGACGGAGCGTCAGGATTTCCTGCTTACCTTTGTCAACATTGGTCAGAAGAAGCGCTTCTGGAGCAACCTCAACTTCGCCAATGTCAATTGTGCCGTCGCCATCTGAGTCAAACGCTGCAGTAGCGGCGGTCGCTGCGATGCCATCATCGTCATAGAAGTCGATGATTTGTTGTGTCGACAGGTTGTTCAGGAAGTTCTGATCAAGACCACAATTATAGATCGGACGGCTATCTGGTGCTGCACCGATTGGGTCACCACAAGAGATGTCACGCCAGAATGGGGCGTTGTCGTTCTGACCGTAAATATAGTCGATGGAGAACTTGAAGCCTTCAAAACGACCAATATCGAAGAAGACGTCTGCACCCAAGTTGGCCCGCCACAGTGATGGGATCTTGAAGTTTGGATCGAGGACGTTGACGTCACCGTCACCCGCAGACAGACGCGCTTGGACGTTTGCTGGGATGTTGAAGCCGTCCACGCCGGTGATTGGGCCGGGCTGGAACGTGCTGTCGATGGTTACGCCATCATTCGAATAATTGTTCGAAATCCAAACAGCTGGGCTACCACCAGAGAAGCGACCGAAACCACCACGGAAGGTGATATCTTCGTTGAATTCATAGTTGAAGCCAAAGCGTGGCAGAAGGATATCTAGCCCATCTACGTCGCTGGTGTTTGAGAAGCCGTAGCGATTACGGAAGTTCGTATTCTCTTCGATGTCGCCAGTGGACTCGTAGAAGTCATAACGCAGACCACCGGTTAGGGTGAGCTGGTCCGTGATTTCCCAATTGTCCTGGACGTACAAGCTGTTGACCGCGAAGCCCCAGTTTGCAGCGCCGTCGACTTCGTCATTGGTGACAGCGTTCTGGTAGAACAAGCTTGCCGCTGTCCGATTGCGCAGGTCGTCGAGAGAATCAAAGACGTAAGAGCCTTCAGATCCTGGAACGAACAAGTTGAACGTATCTTGTTCTTCACGCTCGTAACCGAACTTGATCAAGTGATCGCCAGCGACGTACTCGCCTTTGAACTTGAGCTGGAGCAATTCATTGCTGAGCTCGTTCGCGTGACGGAAGAAGTCAGGACCTACAGAAACCGTCCGGCCGTCATCTACGCCATCAATATTGATCGAGAAGTTGGCGAAATCGCCGCCGCCGAGTGGAACCTGACCTGTGTTTTGCTCAGAGTAGGCTACTTTAACTTCGGTCGAGAAATTATTGGTCCAATCAGAGAAAATCTGCGCTGCATAAGCGGTGGTTTCTTCTGAACGGTCGTACCAGGTTGATGGAGATCCGAGATCGTCGCCATCGTTCCGGGGCTGAAGCTCGTTGCCTTCATTGGCAATGTACGTGAACTTCGCGCGGTGATCGTTGTTGATGTTCCAGTCCAGGGTTGCCAGGAATTTCTGGTCCGTCACTGGATCAGCGCCGCCAAACCCAAGAGGGTCAAAGCCGTACACGCTGTTTACGATGTCGCGAACCTGATCGTATTCAGCTTGTGAGACGCCGCTGGCGCCTGGGAAGTCTTCCGCATCGATCAGCTGCTGCTCTTCAAAGTCCTCATAGGCTGCGAAGAAGAAGAGCTTATCTTTAATGATTGGTCCACCGAGGGTGATCCCCCATGTGGTTTCTTCGAATTCTTGGGTAATTTCGTTGCCGTTAATGGTGTCACCAGCAAGGCTATCATCCGTGAAGAAGTAATAAGCCGATCCGAAAAACTCGTTTTGACCTGACTTGGTCAGGATGTTGACCGTACCACCGGTAAAGCCAGAGAATTCCACATCGTAAGGTGCAGCTTCAACAGCCAAGGTCTCGAGGGCGTCGATCGAGATCGGAGAGCGCTGAGACGGGAAACCATTGGCGTTTAGGCCGAACAAGTCGTTGAACTTGATGCCGTCAATGGTCAAAGAGTTGAAGCGGTTATTGGTACCGGCGATGGAGATCGCGCCACCATTTGTTGGGTCAACGGTGACCAATGGGTCGAGACGAGCAATGTCGCGAATGTCGCGCGAAATCGAGGGGAGACCTTCAATCGTTTCGAGATTGAATGAAGACCGTGGGCCTTGGGCCAGAACGCCGTCGCCAGCAGATCCAGTCACCACGACCGTTTCGAGCGTACGCGCGTCAAGGAGTTGCAGATCGCCAGCGAATGTTTCGTTGACTTGCAGGAAGACGTTTTCACGACTTGCTGAACCGTCAGCTGTTTCAACGGTGATCGTGTAAGGACCGCCAACGCGCAAAGAGCGGACTGAGTAAATACCGTTCGCATTGGTTGTGGCTGTATCGGCGCTACCTGTTCGGTTATCGACAACCGTAACAGTTACACCAGCGACAGCAGCGCCGGATGCATCAACGACTTCACCACGAATGTTGGAGGTTGTGACCTGAGCCTCAGCCGGAGCGATGATCGCTGCGGTCATGATGGAGGCGGCGGCCACACCGGATAAGAGTTTCCAGTTGGACATGAGTTTCCCCTCAATTTGCCACAAAAGCAGGGCGGGCAGGATCGCCCACGACACTACTGCGCGTGCCATTAGGTGCGGTGCACAACAGAAATGTGACAGTCCTGTTATAGTAATGAGACTTGCAGTAATCTCTAAATTGGCATTGCAAATAAGCCACACATGCGGCCTAGGGTTTATGTCCGCGGGTTTCCCGCTAAAGGATCAAGAATGTCCCCTGCGTCCACCTCCTCAGATCGATACGCAATCCTCGCTTTTTCAATGATTGCAGGGCTCTTGCTGGTGCGGCTAACCCTAGTGTGGGTGTCACCCCTCGAGCTATACGCCGACGAAGCGCAATATTGGCGGTGGGGTCAGACGCTCGAATGGGGGTATTATTCCAAACCGCCCATGATTGCCTGGATGATCTATGCCTCAACGGCTCTGTTCGGTGATTCTGAGTGGGCGATTCGGATTTTCGCCCCAGTCTTTCACACGATTGCTGCGGCAATCTTATTCCTGCTCACGCGCCGGATGTTCGGCGCGCTCGGCGGTCTGTTTTGTGTCGTTACCTACCTCTTGATGCCAGGCATTGTCCTCTCTTCGGGGGTGATCTCTACTGACGGGGTTCTGTTTCCGTTTTGGTGTCTGGCGCTCTACTTGTTCTGGCGTCTGCGCGAGCAAGATCTCGGGTGGGCGGGTGCAGTGGGCCTTGGGGTCGCGATTGGCTGCGGATTTCTTTCTAAATACGCAATGCTCTATTTCGCGATTGGCATTGCGCTCACTTCGTTGATCGACGCCCCGACACGCAAAGCCGTGCTCAGCTCGAAAGGCCTCACCGCGCTTGCCGTCGCAGCGGCGGTGTTCGCCCCGCACATGATCTGGAATGCCGTCAATGAATTCGCCACCGTGAGCCATACCGTGGACAATGCAAATCTCGGCGGTGAGCTCTTTAACCTAGATCATTTTCCACGCTTTCTAGGAGACCAGATGGGGGTGTTTGGCCCAGTCTGTTTCATCGCCCTGATCGCCGCATTGGTTTTCGTTCGTCCGAAAACGGTTTTGGCTGACTTAGGCGACGCGGCGCATGCCCAGCGCGCTAAAGAAAACTGGCTCGCCTGCTTTATCGTCCCAGTCCTGATCATCATCGCGTTTCAAGCGGTTCTGTCGCGCGCACATGCCAATTGGGCGGCAACCGCTTATCCGGCTGCGAGCGTCTTGCTTGGCGGCTTCTTGGTTCGGGCGCGCGGATGGCGATGGCCGTATTGGGGCGGCATCGTGTTTCAGGTCGCGATTGGTGCTCTGGCGATCACCCTTGCCCTTGCGCCACCAAGTTGGAGCGCCGCGATGGGACGCGACAATGATTATAAACGCGTCCGCGGCTGGGAGGATCTCTCCGAGCAATTGGCGCGCGAGATCGAACGGATTCAACCAACCGCTGTCCTGGTAGATGAGCGCGAGATTTGGCACGGGCTTGATTACTATCTGAGAGACTCGCTCGACGTGCCTTTGATTCTTTGGCGCTATAATCCCGGCCCGAAAAGCTTCGCCGAATTTGAAGACCTAGCGGACTTGGACAGCTCGCGCGTGCTTGTCGCGAGCTACCGATCACACTTGAGACCGCGCATCCAAGCGGATTTCGCGACCTGGACTCCTGAAGGCTTTGTCGGTGTGGATCTCGGGCATCGATCAAATGGCTGTCCGCTACGCCGGGAGCTGCGTTTGTACATCACGAGCGACTATGCCCCGCTGACGCGGGATGCAGCCTGGGTCCGCCGGTTCAAAGTCGAGGATGAAACTGGACAACTAATCAACACGCACATAGATCGCGCCGAACCCTGTCCTAAATCCTAGCTTTTAAGCGAATCTCCTCCACCTTAAGCAGCAATCATGGCCACCCTAAAAGCCATTCTGGGTCCGACCAATACGGGCAAAACGCATTATGCGCTCGAGCGTATGATGGCGCACACGACCGGTATGATCGGCCTGCCCCTGCGCCTATTAGCGCGCGAAGTCTATGATCGCGTGGTCAAAGCCAAAGGGGAGCGCGCGGTTGCGCTCATCACGGGCGAAGAACGAATAGTCCCCGACCAACCGCGCTATTGGGTCTGCACGGTCGAATCGATGCCGATGGACATTCGGGTTGAGTGCTTGGCGATCGATGAGATTCAAATCGCTGAGGACGATGATCGCGGTCACGTCTTTACTGATCGTATCCTGCACGCCCGCGGCACTCAGGAGACTATGTTGCTCGGCGCCGAGACGATGCGTGACGTGCTTCGCGATCTCGACTTTGACGTCACAACAGATGTGCGCGAACGGTTTTCGACCCTTTCTTATGCGGGCCAAAAGAAGATCACCAAATTGCCGAAACGCACGGCGATTGTCGGGTTTAGTGCGGATCGCGTCTACGCCATCGCTGAGGTGTTACGGCGCCAAAAAGGTGGATGCGCGGTCGTCATGGGCGGGCTCAGCCCGCGGACGCGCAACGCGCAAGTCGCCATGTATCAAGCCGGCGAAGTGGACTATCTCGTCGCCACGGACGCCATCGGCATGGGCTTGAACCTGGATGTCGACCGCATCGCCTTTGCCGGACGATCAAAATATGATGGCCGCCGCCATCGCTGGCTGAGCCAAGCTGAAATTGGTCAAATTGCTGGCCGAGCAGGACGGTTCCGAGATGATGGCGAGTTTGGCGAAACCAATGATTGTCCACCTTTCGAAGAAGAGCTTATCCGCGCCGTCGAGGATCACCGCTATGACCCGGTCGTCGATCTCAATTGGCGCAATAGCGATCTCGATTATCGGTCCATCAAGACACTGATTTCCAGCCTGGCACGCCCGAGTCCACACCCGAGCTTGCGTCAAAACCCGCATGGCCTTGATGAGTGGGTCTTGAGGCGCATGGCAGAAGATGGCGCGGTAGGTCCTGATGTGCGCGGTGATCGCAATGTACGTCGTCTTTGGGACTTGGCGCGCCTTCCCGATTTTCGCAAAGCTGGGCATGAAGGTCATGGCCGTTTGGTGTTGGGTCTTGCCGAAACGCTGTCCGACCCGGACGCGCGCCTAGGCGACACAGCCATGGACGAGCGCCTGAGCGCGCTCGATCAAACCCTGGGCGATATTAGCCTTTTACAGCAACGCCTGGCGATGATCCGAACTTGGACTTACGCAAGTTTCCGAGCGGATTGGCTTGAAAATCCTGCGTATTGGCGCGAAAGAACGCGAGACATTGAAGACAGGCTGTCTGATGCGCTGCACGAAGCGTTGACACAGCGCTTCGTAGACCGGCGGACAACCGCGCTGATTGCGGGACTAAAAAGGGAAGACCTCTTGAGTACAGACGTTTCAGAAACGGGTGAGGTAACGATTGAAGGGCATAATGTCGGCAAACTCGTCGGCTTGACCTTCGAGCCAGATTCTAACGCGTCCACTTTGGAGGGCAAAACTCTTCGCAGTGCGGCCATGCAAGCCTTGGCGCCGGTCATTGCAGAGCGCTTAAAAGCCATATCGGGCGCCCCAGAAAGCGCGCTGTCTCTGAACGATGCCGCTCAAATTGTCTGGAATGATGCCCCCGTGGCACAACTTCACGCGGGGCCGCATTGGCTGGTACCTTCAGCGAAGCTGATTGGCGGCCAAGACGCCGAGCTCCATCAGCAGGAAGCAGCCCAGACCCGATTGAATGAATGGCTGGGGGCAGAGATCCAAAAACGGCTACCAACACATTTCAAGCTCAAATTCTCACCAGATGAAACCGGATTGGAAGGTCTCGGACGCGGGTTGGCGTTTCGCTTGTTGGAAGCCGGCGCGGCTTGCGACTTGCGCGGTGAAGATCGCGCGCTGTTGCCGGGTCCGGAAGACCGCGCGAAGCTGAAAGCAGTCGGCATCCGATCGGGTCGGATTGCCGCGCACGTACCCGATGCACAAAAGCCCGCGGCCCAGCGCCTAATCGCGCTCTTACAAACGCTGGCCGACGGTCGCGATCGTCAAACAGCGCCAGAAGGTGCTGGTAGCTTTGAGCTTGATGGATCATGGCCCGACGAAGATCTCGCCGCACAAGGTTATCTGCGCTTTGGCAAGCGTGCCGTACGCGCTGACCTCGCTGAGCGCCTGGGATGGGAACTCTCAAAACGTCGCAAAGAGGCCGATCAAGCCAAGTTCGAAATCCCACCAGAGCTCGCTTCGATGGTATCTTGCCCGCTGGACGACTTCCATAATGTGCTCAAAGGTTTCCGCATTGCGCCCGCCGAAAAGGACCCAGAAACGGGCGCTGTGAAACTGTGGAGATTCCAATCAAAAGCGCACATGGAAGCGCAAGAACAGCGACGCACGGCACGCAAGCAATTACGGAACAAGCCCGCTCATAGTGGTCCCCGCAAGCGAAATGATCGCGGCGGCGGGAAACCTCGTATGCAGCACCAAAATCGACGCCCAGCGCAGCGGCAACCAGATCCAGACAGCCCCTTCGCTGCGCTTGCAGCCCTTCTGCCCGAAAAGCCAAAACCCAAGCCAAAGCCGAAAAAGCGTAAGCCAAAAAAGCCAAAACCTGAATCCGAAGCGAAGGTCCCTTCTGAGGAAACGCCTTCAGCCTCCACGCCCGCTCCGGAAGCGTCACCGGCGCCTGAAACACCGAATGAGTGAAGAGACAAGCGGCAGCGTCCGGGTCGATATATGGCTATGGCGCGCGCGGTTCTTCAAAACACGCGCCCTTGCAACGGATTATGTCAGTCGCAAAGGAATCCGGATCACGCGGCATGGCCAGACTCGAAAATCGGACAAAGCAGGTCAAAAGGTTCTTCCGGGCGATGTGCTGACCTTTTACAAAGCAAAAACCATCGAAACCGTTGAAATCTTAGCCATTGGAGAGCGGCGCGGTCCGGCGACGGAGGCACAAACCCTTTACAGACGCCACCTGCCAGACGCATAAGGTCGGCCATGGCAGGATTCTTTTCTCGATTGTTTGGCGGTGATCGGCCAGAGGCCCCCTCCCGCGATATGGACCCTTATGAAGCGGCGGCAGCACTGTTTGTTGAAGCCGCTTTGGTTGATGGCGTGTATGCCAATTTGGAAAGCGACATGGTCGCTGAACTCTTGGTCACTAGTTTCAATATGGACGCGGATCGCGCCGATGAAGTGCTCCAGCGCGGGGAACAAATCGCCGAGGAAGCAACCGACACGCATGCGCTCACACGGCATGTGAAGACCTTATCCGAAGAAGAGCGCGCGCGCGTCGTTGAAGGTCTTTACCGTGTCTCCCTCGCCGATGGAGAGGCCTGTAAGTACGAAGATTCTTTCATTCGCCATGTCGCTAGCCTCCTACATGTCGATGATGTTTCGCGCGCGCACGCCCGCAAGAGAGCGGAACTAAACGCACCGTGACAGTCAGATGCATTGACTTGTGTTTCCAGCAAAGCCATGTGCTGCGCTGCAGTAAAAATTCTAGAGTTCGCTTATGACCTATATCGTGATGGATGCGTGCATCCGATGCAAATACATGGATTGCGTTGAAGTCTGCCCGGTAGACTGCTTCTATGAAGGCGAGAATATGTTGGTCATCCACCCGGATGAGTGCATCGATTGCGGCGTTTGCGAACCTGAATGTCCCGTTGAGGCAATCAAGCCCGACACGGAAGATGAGCCCGACGCAAAGTGGCTGAAGCTGAACACCGATTATGCGAAAGTTTGGCCTAATATTACGCGGATGAAAGAGCCACCGGCGGACCGAGAAGAGTTTGCTCAAAAAACCAACAAGCTAGCCGAGTTCTTCAGCCCAAACCCGGGCGAAGGCGACTAATCCAAGCCGGTTTACTTTGCGAATAGCTGATTGAGATCTGCAAACGCCTTTAATTCAATTGCGTTGCCGGAGGGGTCCGCAAAAAACATGGTCGCCTGCTCGCCGGGTTCGCCTTCAAAGCGGATGTAGGGGTCGATCATAAAGGTCACGTGCGGGCGCAATCGTTCCGCAAGCGATTTCCAAGTCGACATATCTAAGACTAAGCCAAAATGCCGAACCGGCACCGCCTTTCCATCCACCCCGGACGTGCTGGGATCGGTGCAATCTTCTGGCGATAAGTGCGCCACGATCTGATGACCGAAAAAGTCAAAATCAACCCATTCATCGCTACTGCGGCCTTCTGAACAACCTAAGAGCTCGCCATAAAACGCCCGCGCGGCAGCAAGATCATGGACAGGAAACGCGAGATGGAAAGGCGGCATACTGAGCTCCTAAAGGCGTTTTGCAATCCGGCGTGCTAACGCAATGCTTGGATCGTGCCCGTCAAAGGTCGCGCGCGCATCATGTTTGACGCCAATTTCGATCAACATGCCCTGATGCATAAAGGCCGTTACCGGCTCACCATCGTGCACGAGATACGCTCCGCCTTCTACAAAACCCTCCAAGTGTTCGACACCCTCCATCTCTTCGGCCGTGATCGTCGCAAACTTGCCATAGGCGGTATCCTCGTCCTCCCAAACTCCGAGCGATACTGTCACCCGATAAGCATCTTCGGCCCGAAACGCGCGTGCATTGTATATACAGGTGCCTGAGGCTGCACCGTCTGAAGAAAGTCGATCGTCAAATTGATCTTGAATGTCGAAACGGATGTCGGGAAAGACGGCCTGGAAGTCCCCATCTTCTGCGAGCCGGCAAGGATTACGCCAATCCACAAGGTTCATCTCGGCGAGTTCTGCGTCTACGGGTTGAAGCGTTGGCGGATCGGCCGCATCAGGCAAATCGGTGTCACCGCCGCAGGCGGCTAAACCCAATCCAATGAATGGCACCATGCATTTTCTCACATTGCGCATGATTGGCCTCCCCGCAGCATGCCCTGACACTTTACGGAGCGATCAAGACCCCCGCAAGCAGAGACACCTGAGAGGCGTAAGCATTGCCGCTGATCGCAGGATATGGCTAATCTGCTTGGGTTCATATCACCTCGGAGCTGCTCATGATCCGCACCGCTGCTGTCGCCCTAATCTCTCTAACGGCCTGGTCCCCAAGTCAGGCGCAGAGCACCGAACAGATGCTGGCCCCTATGGACCTATCAACACCAGAGGAGGCGGTTTATTCGATGATGCGGGCTATGTATCAGGGCGATGCAGAGATGGTTGATCGCGTCTTTCATGAGACTGCAACTTTGCGGCGTGTGACCTGGGAGGCGGAACTGCGCCCGGACGGCCTTCAGCGGTGGCGAGATTGGGTCGGCAGCCTCGCCGTGGGCGACGCCCATGAAGAGCTGTTCAGCGTCACCTCAGAGCAGCATGGGCCGCTCGCCACGGTCTGGGCGCCATTTGTGATCACTTATCAAGGGGAGCGCGTTGGCTGCGGCGTCAACACATTGACCCTGGCCCGCTTTGATCAGGATTGGCGGGTGATTTTCGGCATGGATACAAGCGAGCCACGCGACACGTGCGGCGACTTCGAAACGCGTTATCGCGCTCAGAATTAAGCTCTACCGCGGATCGTATGTATCGATCATATAGAGAATTGGATACGGTCGCCCGTCCGCATCAAGGGCGCTGCGATCGGTCTGCACGAAGCCAAGGTGTCGATAGAAGGCGACCGCACCGCTATTCTGTTCGTTAACATCTACTGTGATCGGTCGGCCTTGGCGCCGAGCGCGGGAAATAAACTGACGGCCCAAGCCCTGCCCGGTCTCTTCTGGGTCGATAAACAGCGAGTCGATGTGCAATTCGGTCATGCCCATAAAGCCGATGACGGTCTCGCCGCGAACCGCCAAATCAAGCGGCGTGTTCGGGATGTATTGTTCGCGAACCAAGTCTGAAATCTCGGCAAAGTCTTGGCTGGACAAAAATTTATGCGTGGCCTGAACGGCGCGATGCCAGACCTGGTGCACCGCCGCATTGTCGCTCAGCGTGCGCCTGCGGAAGGTGATGGGAGTAGATGTCATATCTGCGCCTCTCGCGATTTGCGCCGAAGTCGCATGCATAGGTCCGAAAAGCCAGCGCAAAGCGCTTTTCGGGACACAGTCTCGCTTTTTGTTACCGGTAACACTGAAATCATTGGAAAAAAGTTTTGAGGCTAAGCGGCTGAAATTTATCGTTTTTCGAAAATAATTACCGAAAAACGATATGTGACTTATTGAAAAACAATAATTCTGTTCATAAGTCCTATCCCATCGGCGGAACACACTCTCCACTCCACCCCCCGCCGATCAGGGCTAAACCCCTGCCATCACAAAGGAATAAGACAATGAACCCGCAAGTCCGCGCACCCCAAACCCCCGAAGTCGCGGGTCCTCGCACCACTCTCGAGACGCCTCAGGTCAACGCGATCTATATCGCCAAACCGGTCGTCGAGATCAAAGCCCCAGCTCCCGAAATCAAAGAGGAGACAGGCCCAAGCATGTTGGACAAGCGGCGTCGGCGTCGGGCTCGTCTGAGCAACCGCCACTAAGTTTCATATCTTACCCATAATAAAGGCCGTCTCTGTCCCTCCCAGAGACGGCCTTTTCTGTTGGCTGCCGAAGACCGCTTAGTAGCGCCGGATTGCTTCAAATGATCGATCAGGGCGATATGCAGCCATGTCTGGCGCAGCCACGCCACCCAGGATTTCACGAGAAACAAGTTCCCCAACAATGGGGGCGAGCGATACCCCGCTGTGCATAATCGCGAGATAAGCCAAAGACTGGCTCGGGCTATGCCCGAGAACCGGATGACCATCGATCGGCAAAGGGCGCCAACCGATGATAACCTCTTCGACTTCGGCCGTAAGAATACCCGGCACGAATTGCTCAGCGACACTCAAAATGCGCATGGCATGCTGTTCTGCCACCGCCGAATCGGGAAAGCGGGTTGGCCGGCCGCGCAATCGCTCTGCATGAGCGATTGTATCGGGTGCGCCGTCTTGTTCACCTAGAACGATCCGACCATCATCGCGCTGATGAATATGAACCCCCGGTGCAACAATGATCTTGTTTATCATTCGGGGCGCGGGTGCCGTAATGACGATCACGCCCGGCGTTGAACGCTGCGGGATTTCGATGCCCGCCAGCCGAGTCGTTGCCTCAGGATCTGCGCCAGTCGCGATGACATACTCGTCCACTTCGAGGGGCCCAGAACTGGTTTGCAAGACAACGCCTTGTTTTTCCGAAGGCGACGCGCCGGTTACAGCGCAATGCTCGATTATTCTAGCGCCGAGGCGCTCGGCCGCGGCCACTAATTGTTTGGAGGCGAGGACAGGATCTACGGCGCCATCGTTCGGAGAATAGGCCACGTGCATCGTGTCCCCAAATACGACCTTGGGTTCTAACGCCATAGCGTCTTCCCGGGTCAGCATTTCTGCCGGTTCGCCCCAGTCCACCTGTTCGGCAATCTGAATGGCGAGGCGCTTCTGGCGTTCAGCTGAAGTAAACCACTCTAGCGATCCACCCCATCGCACGGACATATCCAATTCGTCTTGCAGCCGCTTCCAGCCCGCCAAGCCAGCCTGATTGAAAGCATGATAAGATCGCGGCTGTTTCGCCCAAGTCGCATTAATCCAGGCAAATGTTCCGCGGCTGGCGCGTCCTGCGATCTCGCCCCGTTCGAGCAGCGTGACCGCCGCTCCGTCGCGCGCCAAATGATAGGAGATTGAGGCGCCGATGATCCCACCCCCAATTACGGCAACCCGCTTCCGGGCCACGTCCCGAATTCGCGCGCAGGCAGGCAAAGCAGCAAGTGCCGCAGCCAGGGTCAAGACGGTTCGACGATCGAGCTCTGGAGTTGACGTAAAGGCCATTTAACGCCCCTCGCTTGGTTCAAATTGTCAACCAGACCAAGCATAAGGTGCGAACGGGTGCAAATCTGCAAAATGGCGAGGAAGCGTCTCGTAGTCTGCTAATGCACCACGGGCATTCAAATCGATGCCGCCACTATTGGCTTGTCACCTCGCAGGGCATCCACGGTCCATCATTAAAATAGTCGCGCATCGCAAAAGTGGTCTCGCCCGTTTGCGACAGCTCCAATGTCAGCTTGTCGCTATATACGCCGCCGACCAGCCAAGCCTCAATAAACTGATTCTCGCCGGTCAGCCGATACTGCCCAAAGGCTGTATTGATCATACCTTCCCAATGGGTCGGGCCCCACTGCCCCATATCTGTGGCTTGCGAGTTTTGGCCGTGCCGATCCTGCCAAACGGTGACATCCCGGTAGCGGGTATAGTTCATCTGCATCTGCGCGGGTGTGCCCTGCACTTGGCAGGTGGCGGTAAAGCTTCCCGTCTCCTGGGCGGTGGCGATCGGCGCCGCCAGTAAAGCTGCGATAAGTGTGAAATAGCGCATGATAAAGTCCCCTCTTTCTCAGCCGCGATACACAAGCCTATAGCGTGAGAATGTGGCGAGGGCGTGAAGGGTTGCGCGCAAGGCGCTCATCCTGAGCGAAGCCGAAGGATGCAACCGAATACTCAATCAGGCCCGCCTCGTCCTTCGACTTCGCTCAGGATGAGGCCGCTTTCGCTCCGAAAGTCTTACAACGTCTTGTCGTAACTTGCTTCTTTACGCTCTTCGGCGCGCTGGCTGAGCAACTCAGCCATAGCTTGCGTCAGTTGGCTCTGCGCCAGGGCCGCGACTTTGCGGTCTTGCGGCGAGGGCTCGGCGGGGGCCAGCGCGGCAGCGATGACAATGCTCATCTTGTCGATCGTGGCTTCCGGATCCCCTTCGACGGGGGCGACATCAATCGCCACCTCGCCGCCGACAGCATAGCGCTGATTGTCCGGGCCGGTCTGATAGGTATAGCTCGGCGCGCCGGCATATTGGCCGCCGACAATGGCATGCGCCTGCTCATGCGCGCGCACTTCCCGGTCGCGAGCTTTGAGCTCATCGACATGGGCTCGCTCTTCCTCACTGAGCTCGCCGGGAGCGCGATTGTCACCGGACTTGGCCTCTTCCCGTGCCGCCGCGATTGCCTCTTGTGCAGACGTGCCGGCGCCATCGTCTTGGTCTTTCGATAGCGACATGGAGGCTTTGGCTTCGGTCACCCGACGCAGCTCCGCCAGCTGATCCTGTTTCGCCTGAATGAGCGGCGTTACTGCCTCCCAGCCATTTCGATTGAGGTCGTCCATAATGTTCACGAGCCAGACTCCCTGCGCGGTTAACGCTGAGGAGTGTCGCCATGAATGGTATATGGAGCATGACCGCGCCGGTCACGTTTTTGTGAGGAGCTTTCAGGGCTCATCCTGAGCGAAGTCGAAGGATGACTGGCCAAATCGAAACCGCGCAAAGCTCCGCCTCGCCCTTCGACTTCGCTCAGGGTGAGACGTATTGTAAATACTTACTCCGCATCCAAATAAATCTGCGACCCCTTTGTCTTAAATTCCAAGCTCTTCTCTTCCATACCCTTGCGCGCCTCATCCGCCTGGCGTTGCAGGTCCGCCTTCTCATTATCCGACAGGCCCTCGGCATAGTCCCGCACTTCTGCCGTGATCTTCATCGAGCAGAATTTCGGGCCGCACATGGAGCAGAAATGCGCCACTTTGTGCGCCTCTTTGGGCAGAGTCTGGTCGTGATAATCGCGCGCGGTTTCCGGGTCGAGGGACAGGTTGAACTGGTCTTCCCAGCGAAACTCAAACCGGGCGCGAGACAAGGCATCATCGCGGATCTGCGCGGCCGGGTGACCTTTCGCTAAATCGGCCGCATGGGCGGCGAGCTTATAGGTGATGACGCCGACTTTGACATCGTCACGATCCGGCAGGCCGAGATGCTCTTTTGGCGTGACATAGCAAAGCATGGCGGTGCCGAACCAGCCAATCATCGCCGCACCAATGCCGGAGGTGATGTGATCATAGCCCGGCGCAATGTCGGTTGTGAGCGGCCCCAGCGTATAGAACGGCGCCTCGCCGCATTCTTTCAGCTGCTTGTCCATATTCACTTTGATCTTGTGCATCGGCACGTGGCCGGGGCCTTCAATCATCACCTGACAGCCGCGCGCATGCGCAATCTTGGTGAGCTCTCCGAGCGTTTCAAGCTCCGCAAATTGCGCCGCATCATTGGCATCGGCAATCGAGCCCGGACGCAAGCCATCGCCGAGGCTGAAGGTCACGTCATAGGTCCGCATGATGTCGCAGATCTCAGCAAAGCGGGTGTAGAGGAAGCTCTCTTCATGATGCGCGAGGCACCATTTCGCCATGATCGAGCCGCCGCGCGAGACGATCCCGGTGACCCGGTCCGCAGTGAGGTGAATATAGGCCAAGCGCACACCCGCATGGATGGTGAAATAGTCGACGCCCTGCTCGCACTGCTCGATCAGCGTGTCACGATAGACTTCCCAGGTGAGATCTTCAGCGACGCCATTCACTTTTTCTAGGGCTTGATAAATCGGCACGGTGCCAATCGGGACCGGGCTGTTGCGGATGATCCATTCACGCGTATTGTGAATGTTGCGGCCGGTTGAGAGGTCCATGACATTGTCGGCGCCCCAGCGGGTCGCCCAGACCATTTTCTCGACCTCTTCCTCGACCGATGAGGCCACCGCGGAATTGCCGATGTTGGCATTGATCTTGACCAGGAAGTTGCGGCCAATGATTTGCGGCTCCAACTCCGGGTGGTTGATATTGGAGGGGATGACGGCGCGGCCGCGGGCAATCTCATCGCGGACAAATTCCGGCGTGATGAATTCCGGGATCTCGGCGCCGAAGCTTTCGCCTTGCTCGATTTGCGCCTTCGCGTTTTCGACCGCCTCTTGGCGACCAAGATTCTCGCGCTCGGCGACATAGATCATTTCCTTGGTGATGATCCCAGCCTTGGCATATTCAAACTGCGTGAGCGGGCCAGAGCCTGTGCCGCGCAAGGGCTGGTGCTGGATCGGAAACTCGCGGGCGAGATATTTGCCCGTCGCGCCGCCATTATCCTCTGGCTTCACATCGCGGCCCTCATAGGCCTCGACATGACCTCGCTCCAGCACCCAATCGGTGCGGTGACGGGCGAGCCCTTTTTCGACATCAATCGTCACGCTCGGGTCTGAGTACGGCCCTGATGTGTCATAGACCGGCACCGGTGGTTCATTCGCCGTTGGATGCAGATCAATCATCCGACGCGGCACGCTGAGGCTCGGATCGGCCTTTGGGTGCGTATAGACTTTGCGGCTCGACGGCAGCGGACCGGTCGTAACTTCGGGGGTTTCGAACTCAGCTTGGTCGATCGGTTTATTCATGAATGTCTCCTGTCGCCTCTCTCAGGGCGGTTTTGGCAAAGCCGTTATGAACGTAAACAGGGCGCGCCTCTTCGACCGCGAACGCCCTGAGGAAGGCAAGTTCAGCGGCTGAAACGTCCGCGTTGATGGTCAGTTTGGACTGTTTGATTTTGAGGGAGCGCAAAGCCCGTCGATGCTCTTGCGCATTGATCATAACTTGAACGTGATTGAGGGATTGGCGCGGCGAAACCGAAATGTGAGACACACTTGATCGCGGGAAGTGTGCGAACCGGTCTCCGCGCGTAGCTAAGACCAATCCGGAAGACGTGATTGCGAGGGCGGTCTTTGAAAACTGGTGAATGGCCGCAAAGGTAAGGATCGTTCCAAATCCCAAGAACCATAACAAGCTCTCGGCCTGGGACATGGCACGACCGCTGCGCCAATTTACCTCAATGATCCCCAAGGCGCTTAATAGGGTCGGAATGAGCATACCCGCGCTTACAAGCAGAAGAAATATGATGAGAAACCAAGACGGTTGTTGGCGACCAATCAGCAAGACGGCATCTCCCCGTTCGATTTGCGTGTCGAGGTCCGGCAGTTTGCGGTGTATATCATGACGCAACCGATCGCTCATGCCACCCCCAACCGCTTGGCAGATCGTGCAAGATGATAGGTCAGCGCCATAGCGATGCAGTGTTGCAGCTCAGCGCGGGGAAAAGGGCGGTGTGTTGGAAGGGAGACTTCGCGGTTTCCCACGAAATCCAGCGTCTTATCATAATGGCTACGCCATGTTTCAATCAGCGTGGTCTGACATGGCACGAAGAGGCGAGCATGTTCACCTGCCTTGTCCCAACCGAGGCGGAGCGTGGTACCGGTTTTGGGCGAATGCGTCAGATAGGCAGGCTCGCCCCATTTCAACGTCTCTTCGAGTTGACCGACCTGCGGCGTCGATAGGGCGGTCTCGAAAATTAGGTCTCGCAGCTTGAATATGTGCGACGTTGCCGCCTTCGGGCACGCCTTGAGCGCGGTGGCCACCTCTGGTGGTGGGGCAGGATGGGTGGCAGACAGCGCCAAATCTCTTCTCCGTTCCTACGCCGGTTCGCCGCAACACTAGCCGGATCAGGTTCTAAGGGTGCTGGAGCGGATCGGCTCCATCTCAGCGCTTCCAGACGCACCCCTCGGATGAAAGGGTTGTAAAGCTTTGTGCTGGCCAGGACAAGGTTAATCCCGCGCCATCGTCAAATAGCCAAACGCCATGTCCGTCACTTCATGGATCATCGTTTCGACATCAAGCTGCGCAACTTCCAAAAGCGTATCTTGCGGCATCAAAGCGGTCCGGATGAAGATCGTGTTGAAGAAGACGCCGAGCATACGCGTGGCGAGATCGCGGTCCTTGAGGGTGATCTCGTCGGCAAAGACATCCAATAGCTCACCGATCGGCGCGAAGCTGCGCACGACCAACGTCTGCCAATCATCATCTGCAACGTCAGGGTGGAGGCGCGCATAAGTCTGCAAGGCGCGTAAGATATGTCCGTTTTCGGAGACTTGCGCATGCACGGCTTTGGTGGCCTCGAACAAGGCCGCGTGCAGAGAGCCAAGCGCCACAAAAGCCGCTTTGGTGTCTTGTGATTCTGCGACCTCTAGCTGCGCCTCAACCTGGTCGCGCCAATAGGTTAGCAAGGCTTCGAGAAAGGCGGTTTTGTCTTTGAAATGCGAATAGACCGACCCGACCGCGACCCCGGCCTCTTTGGCAATGTCTTGCACAGAGATATTCTCAAATTCTTGTGCTCGAAGCAGGCGTTCTAACGCCGCCATCAGTTTCTGGCGTGTTCGGATCGGCGCGCGATTGCTTTGGAGGTTTTAGGCTCAAGACTGAAGGCTCCAAAAAATTGAACTTGAATTCATATTCATTACTATGCTATGTCGGCAATAAAGTGAAGTCTCAAAGGAACAAAAAATGCCGATTTTAAGCGCGTCAGGCCTGTCTCTTGTGGATATCTTTTTTCTCGCCGTGATCGTGATTGCATTGCCGCTGGAAACCCTAATCAATCTCAAAAAGAGCCGCGCTGAACTGGCCTCGGGTTCGCCGGGCGTGCGAGTGAAACACTATTCGCAAACGATCTATATGCTGTGGGGCATCACCCTGCCTTTACTCGTTTTTTGGGCGGTGAGTGAGCGCAACTGGGCAGACTTAGGGTTTACCTTGGCAACCGGATGGATGGCCTATGCAGGCTGGGGACTCGCGGGCTTGATCGCAGCGTTCTTCCTATATCAACACCGTTTAGTGGCCCGCTCCGCCGAAACGCGCCGGGACTTTCGCGAAGGCTTGGCGAAAAACGCATTGATGTCGAACTTCATGCCGCAATCGGAGGAAGAACGGCGCGTTTTCAACATTATGGGCGTGACGGCAGGGATCACTGAAGAGATCATTTTCCGCGCCTTTTTGATATGGGCCTTCGCGTGGTTCATGCCGGTTTGGGCCGCTGCAGGAGTAGCGCTCCTCGTTTTCACGATCCTTCACGCCTATCAGGGGGTGAGCCAACTCCCCGCTGTGTTTGCGATGGGTGGGCTGATTACGCTCGTCTTCGTCTTGTCTGGATCAATCTGGCCCGCCATCGCGCTGCATATATTCGTCGATGTCATCAACAATGCGACCGTCTGGAAGGCGCGCACCATGGCGCCCGCTTAAGCAAAGCAAGCTCAACTGCTTTTCTTAACAGCGCGCGTCTTTTCATTAACCAAATCCTGACCTCTCCACCCGAGTTTGTCCTCAATTCGATTCTCTCACGCACGGAGACCCCAAATGGCGGAAGCAGCAGCTCTAGCGCCCTCAGCCAGAGACCTGGCGCGCACCAAAGCGAACGCGAACACCAAGAAACGCAAAGTGAAAGTCGATTTCTGGGCCACAGATCTCAACACGGCTGAGATTGGCATCATGAAGCGCACGCAAAACGAAGCTGCCTCAGACCAATTCACCAAGGACATGGAGCTTTATGGCCAGACCGTCATTAACGGCAAACGCGAAGCTCTGATCGGGTATCGCCAGGAATTATGGGATGGCAGCGAAGGATTTGAGCGCCGACTGGTGATCCGCTTGTTCTCCGAAACCCTCGGATGGCGGGGCACCGCTGAAATGATGCTCGGGCGATCCGTACAGCTTTCGCTCGCAGCCGGAGGGCGACCGGTTCAAGCCTTCACGTTCAATATTGCGCGGCACAATCAACTGATCCAAGTCGAACGTTCAGCGATGAAATGGCCTTTCCAGCCGGAGCGGTTCAGTTTTTTCATCCAAGGGAAAAAGACGGCGCGCTTTTACACGATCCGCCGCCATTTGTTCAGCTTCGGGGCCGATTACAGCATCTATGATCAAAAAGGCCGGAAGATTGGTGTGCTCGATCACCAGCTTGTCAATCTCGGTGGCGCCTGGATGATGCGGATCGATCCGGAGCATCAAGACCGTAAGCTCGAAACCGTGCTCGAGCTGTTTTGCGCGATCCTAAAATTCAACCGAGCAAGCCGGAAACATATCCAAGATATGACGGAACAAGTGTTTCGGGGCCGGGTTCAACCCGATCTCGATCATGATGAAGAAGATCTTTATCTCAATCCGAGGCGTCGAACTTAAACACTAAAGCAGCGCGGCTTGGGTGTCTTTGCTCCAGCCGACATAGGTCTTGCCATCGCGATCGATCACGGGACGCTTGACCAGCGTTGGATTGGCGATGAGTAATTGCGCAGGGTCACTTTCACGATGAGTCTCTGACAAGCCCCGCCATGTGGTTGAGCGACGGTTGATGAGCAAGTCTGACCCCGCTGCCTCGAGCCATTTGGGGACTAGGGTCTGCAAATCTGCCTCGGCGCGAATGTCGATAAACTGCACATCTGTGCCCGCCGCTTCCAGCGCCTTGATCGCTTTTTTGCAGGTATCGCAGTTTTTCAGACCATAGAGGGTAAGGGACATATTGAGGGTCCTTTGTCGATGTCAGGTTTGGTCGTCGACATAGACCTCGCCATCAAGATCGTCGAGCTTGGATTGCAAATGGGATCGAACATCTTGCACCGCTTGATTATAAATTCCCGGCCCGAGCGTGGTCAGCATCAAGTCCAGAATTTGTTCGGCTCGGAAAGATGATAAAGCCTCATCAAACTCTGCTTGAAACAGGGTCTGTAATTGCCCAACCAATCTTTCACGGCGTTCTGCGGTTAATTCGATCGATTTCACGTGAACCCTCCCTCGCACAAGCCAGCAGACGCGCGCATGACCGTTAAGTCAGTGTAAACGCCGACACGCTACTGCCAACACATGCAAAGGGGAATTCGCGAGCTTCTGGTCGCCGCGGCGGCATGCGCTATGGGCGCATTATCGGCACACGCCGCACCAGGAGATATCTTGCTTCAAGACGATTTCGACGGCGAGTTTGGCGGTTGCGATACACTCTCGCCGCTGTGGACCGTGTCAGACACAAATTTGTCCGGCACGGGGACGCAAACGTCGAACTCAGGCAGTTGCTCCGCGTTCACGCGCGGCGATGTGGTTACGATTACCGGGCCAGTCATTGACCTATCTTCCGCAGTGGGCGCGAATTTGACCGCCTGGCTCCGTCAAGGCTTGGATTCGTTCAGTGAGGACGTCGATGCTGGCGAGGACTTTGTGTTTGAATATCTCGATGCCACTTCCAATTGGGTGGCGATCGAAACCTTACTCGGGTCTGGGACAAATGGCGGCATTACCAATGTCGATTTAGACCTACCCGCCGGGGCCTTTCATGCCGGCTTTCAATTGCGGTTCCGTCAAACCGCCGGCAGCGGCGGCCCGCCCGCAAATGGTGGGATAGGCTGGGATTATTGGCACATTGATGATGTGGTTTTAATCGAAACCGGCACGCCGCCGCCAGCCGAACTGCCCTCCGGTATTGGGGTCGGTCTATGCGAACGCTTCGAGCTCGGCTTTGGCAATTGGACCGCCACGAATGGCACCCGGGCCGGGATCAATAATGACACTTTCCAATCGGCCAACAATTCCATGTTCATCCGGCACAATACCGTCACTGTAACGTCCTTGGCGTTCGATTCCGCGGAACTTGCCGACATTGAAGTCTGGGTACGCCGTGGCTCAGATACTTTTTCGGAAAACCCGGACAATGGCGAGAACCTGACCTTTCAGTATCTCGACAACACCAATAGCTGGGTAAGTTTGGAGACATTCTTCGGCAATGGCACTCAGGGCGAGATCTTTGATCGCACCTATACGATGCCGAGCGATGCGTTCCATCCGAACTTCCAGGTCCGCTTCTTTTACAATGGCGCAAGTGGCTCAGACTTCGATTATTGGCACGTCGACGATTTGTGCTTCACACGGGCCAATCCAGATTTTGCGGTGACCAAATCGGTTGAGATTGAGCAAGACCCGATCAATGGCGCCACCAATGCGCTCGGCATTCCTGGCGCCTGGGCAATTTATACTATCGAGGTCAGCAATAATGGCCGCGGGTCTGCGGATGCGGGCACAGTTGTCATCGGCGATGATATTGACACCCAAACCAGCCTGTTCACGGGCGATTTTGACGGCTTTGGGTCGCCCTTTGAGTTCGATGGCGGCACGGGCGTGAACACTAGCGGTTTAAGCCTCAACTTTGGGTCGCTTTCAGACGGGACAGATGGCGTCTCATTTCTCAATAGTGTCGGCTCGGACATCACGCCGAATGGCAGCTTCGATGCCAACGTCGAGCGCTTTGTCCTCAGTTTCGATGGCAGTATGAATGGCGCATCCGGCGGTGCCACACCGACATTTACGATCCGCTACAGGGTCCAAGTCGACTAGCTCATTCAACCACGCCGACAATCGGTCCTAAGTCTGCGCCAAGTTCGTTCCGATTGACTTCCGGCGCATAGATCCGGCTGATTTGGCCATCCAAGAACAGCGCGTTCGGGACACCAATCGTGTCACGGAACAAAGTCGCGAAATCATGAAAGGTCACAGCAGTATCGGAGATGGCAAAATACACGGTTTGTCCGTCGTCGCTGACCCCAACGCCATTGCGTCGCCGATGTGAGGTGCCGTCAGGGTTGAGCCCAGGATGTAAAGCGCCATCAATGACCAGCATCGGCCCTGACTGAGTCGCGTAAGCCGGATCGAGGGCTTGATCGAGATAGGCTTGGCTTTCAGTCACGCCTGCAGACAAATCGGTCAGCCAGAACACACCGTTTGGCTTCAGATGGAAGTTCCCCGGGCCTTCATTCGTATTGACGCTGGCTCGATCACCCTCGCGATCGCGATAGAACCCGACAGGACTACGGTCCTCATGATACATACCACCATTCATGGCAAAGATGAGAGACTCACCCTGCTCATCCAGCTCGCGCTCGAGTGTATTGAACTGCAGATATGGCTCTCCCTCCGCATCGCTATGAAATAAGCGAATATCGTGGGTCTGGACCGAAAACTGACACACGGTATAGGCGTCGCCATTGTGTGTGACGGCGGCACAATTCTTCGGTGCCTCGACGGTTTGTCGCTCAGGCTGTGCAAGGTCCTCCGCACAAGCGGTCAGGACAAGGACACTCAACAGGATCATCAAAATGACGCGCAAATCGATCTCCAAGTGAACCGGAACGGGTCAATCTGTTAACCAACATGGGGCGCTTTGGGGTCGCGATCAACGGAGTGTTCACCGTATTGTGCGATCACACCCAAAGGTGATTTTGGTGGAGTAAAGTATGAGCAAGGCGACGGCCGTGCCGATTGAGGCTGAACGGCATTCTTTTTCGCGCTTGGGCGCTAGTCCGTATGTCGCGACCGCTTTTCTCTCTGCCGTGCTTGTTTTTCTCGTTCAACCCATGTTCGCGAAAATGGCAACGCCACTTCTCGGCGGTGCGCCAAATGTCTGGAACGTATCTCTGGTCTGTTTCCAAGCTGCCTTATTGCTCGGATACGCCTATGCCCACCTGCTCAATCACTTTGTTGCGTCGCTTCGCCGACAAGTCACCATCCATGCGGCGCTGCTCATTTTGGCGGCGCTGGTGCTGCCGTTTCAGCTCTCCACGGCATTGGGCGACCCTGATCCGTTGCAGCCGACTTTCTGGTTGATTGGCGTGTTCGCGATCTCGATCGCACCGCCTTTTGCGGTGATTTCAGCGACCGCGCCTCTGATCCAAAGTTGGTATAGCCGGTCCGGCCGCGAGGATGCGCACGATCCTTATCACCTCTACAGCGCGAGCAATGTTGGCTCGGTGATTGGATTGATTGCTTACCCGGTTCTGCTTGAACCTTTCTTTCCCGTTGCGGCGCAAACCATGGCCTGGACGCTCGGTTATGGCGCTCTGGCTGTTCTGCTCATCGCATCCGGCTTTCTAGCCTATCAGACTGGCGGCGGGGTTCGTCCCGCTGAACTTCCCGTCGACGCAGACCATCAAACCGAGGGCTCTGAAAACGTTTGGAAGCAGCGTCTGTGGTGGTTGACCTGTGCCTTTATCCCTTCCAGCTTATTGGTCGGCGTGACCACCCACATCGCAACCGATATTGCCAGCGTCCCATTCTTATGGGCCCTGCCGCTCGCCCTCTATATCAGCACCTTCATCATTGTCTTTTCGAAGAAACCCGCAATTGAGCTTTCCGCGTCAAACCGGCTGTTGCCAATCGTTGTCGCGCTGACCTTCTTCGCGCTGGCGAGCGTTATTTCATTCTCTTTGACCCTTTCACTGGGACTCAGCCTTTTAGCCTTGTTTTTGGCAGCCTTGGTCGGACATGGCGTGCTCGCAGAGCAGCGGCCCGTCGCCAGCCGCTTGACCGAGTTTTATCTTTTGATGTCGCTCGGGGGCGTTCTAGGCGGTGCGTTTAATGCCCTTTTGGTGCCCATCATCTTCACATCAGTGATTGAATACCCCCTGATGCTCTTAGCCGTCTTGATGATCCGTCCGGGGTTGCATTGGATGGGTAAAGGTCGAACCCGCGTTTGGACAGTCGCCGCACTGGTCGCCTTAGTCGGCGCCGCGGTCTTGCGTGTTACCAGTGGCACTGACCCTTACATGGCTTACCGGGCTCTTCTGCTGCTGGCAGTTGTCGCGGTGGTGATGAGTTCAACGTCGCGCTTGGGTCCCGTGATCGGTGCCGCGTGCGCCTGGGGCATTGGCATCATCGCGAACCCGCTCGTGGGCGGGGTCTCAGATCGTACGTTTTTCGGCGTAGTCAAAGTGGTTGAGCAAGGCGAACACAGAGTTCTGATGCATGGCACAACGGCGCATGGCGCTCAGTATATTTCCGGGCCCAACGTCTTACGCCCAACAACCTATTATGCGCCTGAAACGCCAATCGGAGAGGTCTTTGCGGCCAATGCGGCACCCGGCAGAACCGCGGTCGTCGGTCTTGGCACGGGCTCCGTCGCATGCTTTGCCCGACCGGGACAGGAATATGTCTATTATGAAATCGATCCGCTCGTGGCGCAGTTTGCCAACGATGAGCGCTATTTCACTTATCTGTCCGAATGTACGCCAGACGCCGAAATCGTTCTCGGCGACGGGCGCCTCAGCTTAGCGGCAGAGCCCGCAGACTCGTTCAACTTGATCTTGATCGATGCGTTTAGCTCGGCCTCAGTGCCAGCCCATTTGCTGACCCGCGAAGCTGTAGATTTGTATCTTTCGCGAACCTCAGACGAAGGCGTGGTCGTGATGCATGTTTCGAACAAGCACATGAATCTGGCTGCCTTGGTTGCGCGGATTGCTGGGGCGCTCGAGATTCCGGCTCGCTATAAGTATTACAGCGCCGATCGCGATCAATCGAACGAGTACCACGCGCAATCCAGTCAGGTCGTCGTCCTCGCTAAAACCGAAGCGGCGTTCGAAGCTTTCGCGATGGATGATGGCTGGCAGGTATTGGAAAGCGATGGCAAACGACCCTGGAGCGACGACTACTCGAACGTCATCGGCGCGATCTTGGACAAACGCTAAACAGGTCTAGTCGCGTGCGGATCTCGCCAAATCGATCCAGTGTTCGACTTCATCCTTATCGACATTGTTCTCACCGCCCCATAGGACACGCGCGCCTTGCGGGGTGTCCAGGAACGTTGTCGCCGCGTTCAGCACTTTCGTCGCTGACGCTTTGGCGAGATCATCGACCGAACGAATGCCAGCACCGACAAGGATCTGACTGTCGAGGACGCGCAACCCAGGCGCTTCGACCATGAGACGCGTCTGATCCTGCCAATCGAGCAGCGTATCCGTTTTAATGTAGCGAACATTCAGAGCTTGAGCCGTGGCTTGTGGATCAGCGTTCAACAGATCACCGATGGTAAAGATATCTACTTTCTCCAAGCGGGAGGCCGTTTTCGGTCCGATGGACGGGGCATCGACAACCGGATCGTTGAGCGATAGAGACCGCGAACGTGTTTCCTCTGCCTCATCCTCGTCTTCGGCCGCGCTGGTCGCTTCGATTTGCGGTTCTGGATCTGGTTCTTTAACTGACTCTGTCTCAGTCTTGTCGAGTTCCGCCAGCATCGCTGCCGCGGCAGACGGCACTTCGGCAGGTTCGTCTTCGACCTCGATCCCGGATTCGGCCGTATCCTCGTTTGTGGCCTCGATCACCGGCTCTTCGACGGTTTCTATTTCAGGTTCGGTCTCTTCGACCGCCTCGATTTCAGGCTCTGGTTCCGGAGGCGTGACCTCGTCGACAAGAGGCGCGACCGCCTTAACCTTCTCCTCGATCGCCGTCTCTTCCACAACGGGGTCAGGCGCCACTTCGATCGTCGCCTCTTCAGCGTCAAACACTTCGGTATCCGGCGCCACGGTCGGGGTGCGAGGGAAGTGTGCTTCAGTTTCATGTCCCGCCACCGGCACGGGCACTACTTTCAGCTGGTATTCGACAGGCTGCGGATGCTCTGGCAGTGGCACGTGCTTGGTCCCGATTGGTCGGATCGGCATAGAGTCGAGCCATTCAATCGGCTTGCGCAAAATATGCTTGCAGTGCAGTGCCCGGATCTTCTTATCGTCATCGGGCAGCGTCTTGATGACTTTCCCGGTTTCGACGAACTCTTCGTACATAGCTTCGACCGTTTTACGGTCTTTCGCATCCGCCATACGCTTAGTGATTTTTCGGATCGGAATATCCAGCGCAGCGAAGTAACCGGGAAGGTCCAAGTCGACTTTTTGGGGCTTTACGCCTGATTCTGCAAAAGCGCGTTCAAACAAGACCGCGACACCTGATGTGGCGTAGGCGATCAAATCGGCGAGAATATCAAGCAGGGTTTGATCCAGCCCTTCTGGCGGATTAGCGACACCTTTGTGCAAGTCATAATGATCGATAAAGGTATGGTAGTGCGGATTGGAGTATTTCGCGCCCGCCAAAACCATGTCCGCGACAAAGCCTGTTTCAGTGCCGGCGTGCACCGTCGGATAGCCCCGCAAATCAATCAGCGCTTTGATCGTATCTCGCGACTTTGCGATCGACCATTCTAAAGCACGATGGATGGCGCCCTCTTCTTCGGTTTGACCCGTATGGAAGGGCTGAATGGGGTCAGCATAATAATGGGTCAGGACACCCAAAGCATAAGCGGCTTTCGACCATTTCTTTTCCCGCAAGGCTTCGACCGCCTTGCCATACCACTCCATGGCGGCGTCACGGGCCCCGCCCCATTCGCCATCTTCCACGTGCAGGACATGGTTTTGGAAATCGCGGAACTCCTTGTCCGGCGCTTTGGCGCCTTTGAGCAGTGCCGTATGGTGTTTCAGCAGCAGGTTTTTCCAGTCATTCGCACGATCCCCTTTCAAAAGCTGAAGGGCATCGAAGGCGATGAAATGGTGAGTCGAGCGACAGCGATGCGTAATGATAACAAGCTCGAGCAAGTTCATAGTCAGCCCCCTGACGGCCTTATGTGGACGGCCAGCCCTAGGGTGATTTGCGGGTAACACAAATGTCGCTCTAGCGACGACGGCGGACGTCCAAATCGTTAATGTTTCCCTGACATTTGAGCTGAAACAGTTAACAGCGGCTTAAGCTTTTCCGGCCGCGCTGCTGTATTTATTGAGCAAATCAACGAAAAATGCCTGCAACACGCCCTGGAAGCACGTCTTGGTTGAATTTGGAATTGGCTGGCCTGCTACTTGGCCAAACTCACGATTCGTAGCCGTTCGATCTTACTTTTTGCGCTTTGGTTGCACCGGTCGCATCAAGCCTTCTTGCGCAACGCTGGCGACCAATTGGCCGTCGCGAGTAAAGATAGACCCGCGATTGAAACTGCGCGCCCCACCGGCATAGGGGCTATCCATCGTGTACAGATGCCAATCACTGAAATTGATTGGCGCGTGGAACCACATGGCGTGGTCGAGACTGGCGGACATCAACTCCCCGGTCATCCAAGAGACGCCATGCGGTCGATTGCCGGTGCCAAGCAGCGACATGTCAGACGCATAGGCCATAAGGCAGTGATGCAACCAAGGTTGCTCATCAATTTCACGTCCGACACGGAACCAGAGGTGCTGTACGTCTTCAACCTTTTCAGGTTTCAACGGATCTAGCGGTTCGATCTCGCGGATTTCAATCGGGCGCGGGCGTAAAAAATGGTGACGCGCGCGCTCAGGTAGTCGTTCGGCAAATTTCTGGCGCCATTCGATCCGGTCGTCCAAGGTTTCCGGCAAGGGCACATCCGGTTTGTTATGCTGGTGATGCCAGCCATCTTCGAGCTTATGAAACGAGGCCGCCATATTGAAGATTTGCTTGCCGTGCTGAATCGCGACGACCCGCCGCGTGGTGAAGCTGCCGCCGTCTCGCGACCGGTCGACTTCATAGATGATTGGAATAGACGGATCGCCTGGGCGCAAGAAATAAGCATGTAATGAATGGCATGTGCGGGTTTCAGTATCGACCGTGCGATAAGCCGCGACCAAAGACTGCGAAATCACCTGTCCGCCAAAGACGCGCTGATTGGTCTCGTTCTCGGGGCTCTGACCACGAAACAGATCAACTTCAAGACGCTCCAAATCCATCAAATGGAGCAAATCACCAACGGGATCAGACATTTCTTAGCGCCTTTCGGAAAAAATATTGCTGCAATCAGCCTATTCGGTATGCCAGATACTAGAAACAGTAACACACGCAACCTAGGTGACGTGTAGAAACTGTGGGCTGGAAACGAAAAGGCGAAAAAATGGGATTGTTTCAAACCATTCGGCGCGAAGTGGTAACAATCAGCACCTTGCGGCGCTTCAAGAAATGGACAGAGGATATTGAACCTGAGTCCACCAATCTCGTGGCCGATGATTTTGAACGGGTTGTCGATAAGTATCCCACCAATGTCGCCTGGCGGTTTGAAGGCAAACTCACGACCTATGCCGAAATGGACGCGCTCGCCAACAAAGTCGCAAATTGGGCGCTGGGCCTAGGATTGCAGCCCGGCGACGCGGTTGCCTTATTCATGGAGAATCGGCCCGAATACGTCTCGATCTGGTATGGCCTGTCAAAAATCGGCGTCGTGGTTGGACTGATCAACCACAATCTCACTGACAAAGCCCTCGCGCATTGCGTGAACATTGCCGACGCCAAAGTCATCATTACCGGCGAAGAGCAGGACGAGGCGGTCCGCAGCGCCGATGGTTTGTTCGAAGGCGATCCAAAGATCTGGACTTATGGAGGCTCAGAAGGCGAAGACCTGACCGCAGCGCTCGTCGCCACCTCGGACCAGCGGCCAGGCCGCGAGCACCGCGAACACTTGCGCGGCAAAGATCTCTGCCTCTATGTCTATACGTCTGGAACCACGGGTCTGCCAAAAGCTGCCCGCCTGACTCAATCGCGCACCCAAGGCATGCTCCGCTCCTTTATCGCGCCATGCAAGATCACATCTCGCGATCGGATCTACATCACGCTCCCGCTTTATCACGGGACCGGCGGCTTATGCGGAGTTGGCCAAGCCTTGATGACCGGCGCCAGTATTATCCTGAGACGTAAATTCTCGGCCAGCCAGTTCTGGGACGACGCGACAGATCAAGGTGCGACATCGATTGTCTATATCGGCGAGCTTTGCCGCTACCTGGTGAATACGCCACCGCACCCCAAAGAACGCGCGCACAAAATCCGAACCGGTTTCGGCAACGGACTTCGACCAGATATTTGGGAAGAGTTCCTCACGCGTTTCAACATTTCATATGTCTGCGAATTCTACGGGTCCACGGAAGGCAATGTTAGCTTCTTAGGCTTTGACGGCAAAGTCGGCGCGGTGGGGCGCATCCCAAGCTATTTGGAAAAAGGCTCTTTTGGCCACGTGGCCTTTGTTAAATTTGACGTCGTTGAAGAAGAGCCGATTCGAAACAATGAGGGCTTCTGTATCCGCACGCTTCCCGGCGAACCCGGCGAAGCGATCGGCAAAGTTGGCGACGATGCCCGCACACGCTTTGAAGGCTATCACGATAAGTCCGCGACAGAGAAAAAGATCCTTCGCGACGTCTTTGAGAAAGGCGACATGTGGTTTCGGACGGGCGATCTCCTCTCTAAGGATGAGGATGGCTATGTCTATTTTATCGATCGAATTGGCGACACCTTCCGCTGGAAAGGCGAGAATGTTTCCACCAATGAAGTCGCAGAATTCGTGGCTCGGGCCCCTGGAATTGCAACAGCAAACATTTACGGTGTCAGTGTTCCAGGCACCGATGGTCGCGCCGGTATGGCCGCGATCACCACAGATGGCGAGGTCGACTTTGACACGCTCTATGAATGGCTGAGCGAGCAACTCCCCAAATATGCCATCCCACTTTTCTTCCGGGTGCAACAAGAAGCTGAAACCACGGGCACATTCAAATATCGCAAAGTCGAGCTGGTCAAAGAAGGGTTTGATCCGGCCACGGTGAACGAACCGCTTTGGTATTATGATCCTGAGACAAATAAATATGAGCCGCTCACACCGGATGCGCACGAAACCATCCTGTCCGGTGCCGTGAAGTTTTAGATGACAGACCAAGGTCGCGGGCGTGTTCTGATCATTGCGGGGTCAGACAGTGGCGGCGGTGCCGGAATCCAAGCCGACGTCAAGGCCGTCACCATGCTCGGCGGATATGCCATGACCGCGATCACGGCGATCACGGCCCAAGATACGACCGGTGTGCACGGTGTGTGGCCCGTCGCTTTGGAGGCCGTAACCGCTCAGATGCGCGCTTGCTTGACTGACATTGGCGCCGATGCCGTTAAAACCGGCATGCTCGGCACTGCCAACCTGGTTGAGCGAGTGATGGAAACTCTGGATGAGCTCGCCCAGTCTACGCCGCGCATTGTTGATCCTGTCATGGTCGCGACCTCTGGTGACACGCTCGTGGACGAAAAGGCGGTCAGCGCGATTGCGTCCCTAATGATCCCAGGTGCCGTTTTGGTCACTCCGAACGCCCCTGAGGCGGAAGTTCTCACTGGGAAAGCCGTAGATGGCATCAATGGCCAGCGCCGCGCCGCCGAAGCGCTGCTTGAGCGCGGTGCCAAAGGCGCGCTGGTCAAAGGTGGACATGTGCCCGGACAGGTCATCCACGATGTTCTTCAAACCGAGCATGGCGAATGGATCTTTGAAAGCCCGCGCATTGAGACCAGCTCGACCCATGGCACCGGTTGCACCCTCGCGAGCTCAATCGCCGCGCTCATTGCTCAAGACCACGATTTGGCGGATGCGGTCGAACAGGCACGAGAATATTTGCAGGCCGCGATTAAGAACGCACCCGGGTTTGGGCGCGGTCATGGCCCCATCGCGCACAATTGGAAACTGATCGATCAGCAAGACTGATTGATCGCTTAGAAATCATGGTTTGTGCCGGGCTGGGATGTGTGAGAGCACTTCGCCTCCAGTCGGAGGCTCCTCAAGATGTCCATCCCCTTTGCTCAAATCGATGCGTTTGCCAGCCGTGCGTTTGAAGGCAATCAAGCGTGCGTCATGCCGCTCGAAGCCTATCTGCCAGACGCCACCCTGCAGGCGATCGCAGCAGAGAATAATGTCGCCGAAACCGCCTTTATTGTGCCGGCGGGCGCTGGCGTTTGGGAATTGCGTTGGTTTACGCCAGCGGTCGAGGTTCCGCTCTGCGGACATGCGACCTTGGCCTCAGGACATTACCTCTATTCGAGCGGCGCCTATGATGGCGATCAGATCACATTCCGTACTCGGCAATCTGGTGATCTCTTCGTCAGCCGCTTGGGCGCGGATCGACTTGAAATGGACTTTCCGGCGCAGGCCTCTCACGAGGTTGATCCCGATCCGGAGATTGTAGACGCGTTGGGCCACCCTCCAGTTCGCACGTTTGACGGATCTTGCTATGTCGCCTTGTATGAGAGCGCTGACGACATTCGCGGTTTAGCACCTGACCTCGAGCGATTGAAGACGCTCGGCTCGAAAGACGCAAAATGGGGGGTCGGGAATATTGGATGCCTGGCGCTGGATGGCGATCGGGTTGATGTGACCAGCCGCTTCTTCGCCCCTGGCAGCGGCATTCCAGAAGATCCAGCCACTGGCGCCTGGCACTGCGCGGTATCTCCCTTGGTTCAAACCCTCACCGGAAACGCTGTCGCCAAGTGTTTCCAAGCCTATCCTGGTCGTGGCGCCCATATTGAGACAGAACTCGTCGGTGATCGCGTCAAGCTTCGCGGTCAAAGCGTGACTGTGATCGAGGGTGTCTTCAACCTTTGATTTGGATCAGCGGGGTGTTCCCGGCGCGCTGCGCGACCCAGACCCCACCTAAGATCAAGGCAAAGGCCAACAAAGCGTTCCAATCCTGCACTTCGTTGAAGGCGAAATAGCCGATGATCGCGGAGAAGATCGGGATCGTATATCCGGTCAAGGAAATGAAAGACGCGCTCGTCCGGCGGATAAGGATCATATATAGGATCGAGGCGGCCGCTGTCGGCAAGATTGCCAACCCGATCACGCCGATCACCGCGCTCGTCTTCGGGCTCAAGGCCTGGAAATCTACTGTGAGCAAAAGCGGCCACGTTGCAACGGCGGCGATCGTGAGAAACCCGGCGCAAAAAACAAAGGGTGGGATCTCTCGCGCAAAGCGCGCAATAATAGTCGACATCGCGTAGCACATGGTCGCCAACAAGCAGAGTGCTTGAGCGGTAACACTGGCGGACCCAAAAGCGGCGATCGCTTCCGGTCCAAACAGAACGGCGACCCC
The DNA here is from genome assembly GCA_965279045.1 of Henriciella sp. Classification (GTDB taxonomy): domain Bacteria; phylum Pseudomonadota; class Alphaproteobacteria; order Caulobacterales; family Hyphomonadaceae; genus Henriciella. The sequence goes on from CBDIHJ010000049.1 coordinate 154,599, forward strand.
CATGAACCCGATGGCAATCCCCATCGCCTTGCGAGGGGTCACTTGATCATCGTGAAAGGCCATATGCGCCATAATCGCAACGAATAGAGGGGCAGCAGCCACATAAAGCGCGGCCAAACTAGAATCGACGGTCTGCTGGGCATGCGTGATCAATAAGAAGGGCGCAGCCGTTCCGAACAACCCCATAAGTGCCATCGCGATCCAGCTTCTTCGATCCGATAGCGCAGGCCATTTTTCGCTGCTAAGCTTGGCCATCAATAAAAGGATAATGGCCCCACCCGTAAGCCGTGTAGGAATGATTAATTCCGGCGGCAGGCCCAAACTTAGGTCCAATGGGTTCACCGCAAGTCGCGTGAAGGCATACGCAGAGCCCCACAACGCGGTTAGCGTCGCGAACAGTATCCAATCGACCGAGGTTCGGGTGTTTGTCATCTACGCGCTTTGATCCCTGCGCCCGCACTAAGCCGGGCGTGCGCCAGGTCAAGCGCAATGTAGATTTAGTGAAGCGTGGCCGATCCATTCGCCGACAGAACCCGCGCTTGGCTGATCCAATTTTCGCGGGCCACGCGGCCCTTAAAGGATAGGAATTCGTCGACCCAGAGTGCTTCCGGTTCTGACCAGCCTGCAATCTGCTTGAAGTGATAAATCCCAAGTTCGTTGAGGCGTGCCGATAGTTTCGGGCCGATCCCTTTGATCCGAGTCAGATCATCAGCTTTGCCTTTTGGGCTTGTGAGTGTTTCTGGCGGGCTCAAAGATGGGGCCTCAGCCTCGACTGCGACGCTCTGGGTTTTGAGGGCGCTGCCCCGACGCTGAAAATTATCGAACCAGTCGACCATGGCCGAACCGGTCATGATGTTGGGCATTTGCATCCAACTCGGAAGGCCCTCCAAAAAGCGCGCCGTATTTTGCCAATGGCGCAGATTCATATCCGAATAGGTGCGCAAAAGCTCGCTCGCCAAAGTGTCGGCTTCTGGATCCAAAGGTTTGGTGCAATCCGCGCGCGACCGACCGGTTTGCGCCATAATGATCTGTCCTGTGCGCTGCGAAAAATCGGTCCAGGCCTGAACGCTTTCTTGCCAATACCCCCAAGGCGTGAGGGGTTCGGAGTCTTTCGGCAAATCTTGGTCAGACATGTTTAAATCCCGGTTATGTTGCACCGCACAATAACAAGACCTTGTATTAAGAGCAAGTATTACCCGCTTGCGCACGTCGAAAAGCGGGTTAGCACGATGGCATGACTGATAAAGCGCATGGCAAAGTCCTAGTGTTTGATTCCGGCATGGGCGGCTTGACCGTGGCCCGTGAAATCCGGGCTTTAGCGCCAGGTCTGTCTGTTGATTACGCCGCTGATAGCGGCTTCTTCCCGTATGGCGATAAGTCGGATAAGGCCCTCCGGGAACGTTTACCGAGCATTGCAAAAGCGCTTTGTGCTGAAGCTGAGCCAGATGTTTTCGTTATTGCTTGCAACACGGCAAGCACGCTCGCACTCGATGCAGTTCGAGCGGTGCTGGAGATTCCGGTGGTTGGCACCGTTCCCGCGGTTAAGCCCGCCGCGAAGCTGACCCGTACTGGCACGATTGGACTGCTCGCCACGCCAGGGACCGTGCGACGGGCCTATACGGTGCAATTGATCAAAGACTTTGCTCAAGATGTCACCGTGCTGATGCATGGCTCAGTCGAGCTGGTTCAAATGGCAGAGCAAATTGCGGCTGGCGAGGCGGTGGCTTTAGACGCGTTTCGAAGCGCGCAAGCCCCTTTATTTGAAACTGAATCCGGCGCGCAAATCGATACAATTGTCTTGGCATGCACGCACTTCCCTTTGATCCGCGGTGAACTCGCCGCCACGGTTCCACATCCGGTTACCTTCATTGATAGCGGGGAAGCGATTGCTCGGCAGACGTTGAGAGTTTTACCCGCTGACGCCGTATCGAATGACCGAGGCGGGCAGCTTTGGTTGACCGATGCTTCAGACCGAAACGCGCGTCTGATTGAGGTGGGCAGACGGTTCGGGTTCTCCAAGCGCGCGCACGTCTCGGTTTAAATGCAGTCCATCCGTTTGATTGTCATACTTCTCGGCTAAGAGCGTCGCCATGAACACGCAGAGTTTAAAACAGCTAGGGCTCGGCGCCATCGCCATGGCGATTCTGACGGCATGTACACCGCATGTGGATTTGTCAGCCATCCCGGAGCAAGACAACGCACCGCCAATCTCTTCGATCGGCGAGGCTCAAAAAATAAAAATTGTTGGCTCTTCGACGGTTGCGCCCTTCTCAACCACCGTCGCTGAACAGTTTGGTGCAATTTCTGAACACCCGGCACCAATCGTTGAAACCACGGGTACGGGCGGTGGATTCAAAGCGTTTTGTAATGCGATCGGTCCAGACGAACCGTCAATTGTGAATGCCTCGCGTAAGATCAAAGACAGCGAACGGGAGCTGTGCGCGGCCTCTGGCATTTCGGACCCGTTTGAGGTCAAGATCGGCTATGATGGCATCGTGCTCGCGAATGCGAAGAGCGGCCCGGAGCTGAATCTCACAAAAGGTGAGATCTTCCGGGCGCTCGCAGCGAACCTCCCCGATGGCGCAGGGGGGTGGGTTCGCAATCCAAATCGCACTTGGCGGGATGTGAACCCCGCTTTGCCAGACATGCGTATTCTGGTCTCGGGTCCGCCCCCGACCTCAGGGACACGCGACGCGTTCGCTGAGATCGCTCTGGAAAATGGCGCACTTTCGTTGCCGGAAATGGCCGCGTTGAAAGACCGCAATCCCGACGCATTTACAGCCCGCGCCCGTGAAATTCGAAACGACGGCGCTTGGATCGATAGCGGCGAGAATGATAGCTCGATCATTAACACGCTGCTGCGCAATGAAGACTCCGTCGGCGTGCTTGGATACTCGTTCCTCGAGCAGAATCTGGACCGCGTCAAAGCCGCTAAAATCAGCGATGTGTCTCCGACATTTGAGAACATCACGCGCGGCGAATATGGCGTCTCTCGAAGCATGTATTTCTACATCAAATCGGAGAACCGCGACCTTGTCCCAGGCTTGGCCGACTTTGTCGCGGAGTTTACCCAAGAGGATGCCTGGGGCCCAGACGGCTATTTGATCGAAAAAGGACTGATCCCACTCTTACCGGAAGAACGTCAGATTGTGCGCGAAACAGCCCTCGCCATGCTCACAGACCCGAAAAATCTACCTCCGTCAGAGAATGTCCCGTTGCCTCAACAAACCGACGCAAACCCTCCCGGCTAATCGCTGTGGTCGCGGTGTTGACCAGCGGGTGGAAATTAACCTTGTCGAACCCCATCAATGCAGCGTCGACAATGAAGCGCACGCGCTGTTCAGTGTCATTCATTAACGCAAAAGCGGTGACAGAGCCGGGCGCCACGCCAAGGCACTCCATCATCAGTTCTGCATTGGCAAATGATAAGCGCCGGGTCCCGATCAGTTTATGCAACTGATTGAGTTTGAGCTGGCTGTCCGCCCACGCCGAGATCAGGACGATGGTGCCATCCTTATCTTTCATAAGTAGGTTCTTCGAATGCCCGCCTGGCATTGAGGCTTTCAGATGCCGACCTTCTTCAACCGTAAAGGTGGCGGCATGCTCGACCGTTGAATGGGCAATATTGAGGTCATCGAGATAAGCGAAGAGATCGGCTGGGCTTGCAGGCATCTCGGCCTTGGGGCAGGAAATCGAGGACGGGTCAAGCCCGAGATGAAGGATGAAACATGCAGCTTGAATGCTACAAGATTTATGATGTCGCGCCGGACATCGTGCCCGGGCGCAGCAATCGCGATTGGATGGACGCGTTTCCAGATCGTCAGCCTTACCGCTGCTTGCCACTCTCCATGGCCAATTCAACCGGCTGGGAGATCCTTTGCCCAATGGATCTCAAAATTATTTGGAATGGTGGTCCGGGGAAGCATGATATTGAGTTCAAAACCCGCGGCGATCCGCGCGCCATTCCGTCTTTTGTCGACAGTCACTTTCAACGCGGCATCGTCACTTTCCATACGGGACACTTGTTTCGGACCCCGCCCGGTTGGGGGCTAATGACGATGGGCGCACCGAACTTCTTTAAGGACGGGATCGCGCCGCTGACCGGCTTGGTTGAGACTGATTGGCTGCCCTTCCCCTTCACCATGAACTGGCAGATGACCCGGCCCGGCGAGGTGATCTTCAAAAAGGGCGAGCCCTTCTGCTTCATCGTTCCGATTGAGCACGGCAAGCTCGAAGAGATTGAACCTGAACGCAAATTGCTGAGCACCAATCCAGAGCTTGAGAAAGAATTCCATGGCTGGGCTGAGAGCCGCGGGAATTTCAATAAGAAGCTGGTTTCCGGTGATAAGGACGCGGTCAAAGCCGGATGGCAGCGCCATTATATGCGCGGCGAAAAGCAAACCGGTGAGCAAATTGACAGTCACGTGACCAAGCGCCGCCTGAAACCTCCAAAGGACGTTTAGGGCCAGAGTGCCTTGATTTCCGTCGCGATTTGGCCCTGATTGAACTCCATTCTGGGGCGGACGGAGGCGAATATGTCAGCGCGTGCAGTTTTACTTGGGATCGGTGTTTTAGGACTTACGGCCTGCGGAGGCGGGGGCGGAAGCGATTATGAGCGCTCGCCTGCGCCCCCCGCTGCCCCAATGATGGTCGAAGACGCGATTCAGATGGAAACGGGCGCGAGCTTCAAAGCCTCCATGGACGAAGCCAGTCCAGAACCCAGCGCCCCGACGGGCGAACCCAGCGTTGAACAATATATCGCTTACAGTCACAGCCTCGGCCTGACCTTACCGAAAGGCGGCGTTGAGACAGCGATGACCGGACATACAGCAGCCTGCCGAGCAGCCGGGACGGCGACATGTATCGTGATCAACTCCAACGTTTACAGCCAGGAGGAGGACTATGCCTCCGGCAATCTATCCATTCGGGCGACACCGGACTGGATCGAAACCTTTATGGGCGTGATCGAAACCGATGCTGAAAAGATTGGCGGTGAAATTACACAGCGCTCCACGCGTGCGGAAGATCTGACCCGGCAAATCATCGATACCGGTGCCCGGCTGGAAGCCCAGAAAACTCTACGCGGGCGCTTGCTCGGCTTGCTAGAACGCCGCGATGGCGAACTAGGCGAGTTGCTGCAAATCGAGCGAGAGCTGGCCCGGGTGACTGGCGATATTGAGAGCATCGAGGCGCAACTTAAAACCTTGCGGCTGCGGGTCTCTATGTCATCGTTAGACATCAATTATCAAACCAAAGTCCCTGCCTTCAGCGGTTCCCGCGAAAACCCACTCGGACAAGCCTTTGGCGACTTCTTCTACAATCTCTCCGGGGCGATCGCGGCCGTAATTACGGCGTTTGCCGTGGGCTTGCCGTGGATCCTGTTGCTGGGTCTGTTCTTATGGATCTGGCTCAAACTGATTTGGCCGCGCCTTCGGGGCAAAAACAAGAAGCCGTCGAAGCAGGCTTAAACTGTGCGCGGGTCAAGCCGTATCAGATGTCTGCACATTGATCAGCGCATGGCCGATCACCGCTTTCAGATAGTTCTGATCGAACGGCTTGGTGATCAGATAAGACGGGCCTTCATTGGTCGTTGAGAGATACTTCTCTGGGTATGCGGTCACAAATACGACTGGAACGCTGTCCGGCAGGTCCATTTCTTCGATCGCATCCGTGCCGAGCGATCCATCCGCCAACATGATGTCGCATAAGACGATGTCTGGGCGATGCTGAGCGTTAAGTGTCACCGCATCGCGGGCCGTTGCAGCAATGCCAACAACATTATGCCCCAGCGATTCCGCAAGCCGCTTTAATTGCGCGGAGATTAGAGGTTCATCTTCGACAATCAACATGCATGTCGCGGTGGATTCGGCGAAATCTCGCTCTGCCATTTCTACCAGTTCAACAAGGCGTTGACGATCAACGCCAAGGATTCGTCCAGCGACCGTTTCAGGGAGCGCTTCAACAGCGATCAGCAATAGAGCGCGGCGCGCTTTCGAGCGCGTGTCGGGCGCTTCCTTTTCTAATTCGAGCTCGAGCAGCCGGAACAAGCCTTCACGACTAAACTCTTCTTCATCCACACCGGTATCGAGCGAGCGCGCAAGAACGGTTTTGAGGACGTTTTCGACACAAGTATCGCCCACCACCGTGTCGCCCGTCGAAGCGCGTGCATAACGCCGCAAATATGGCACAAGCTTTTCGACGCGATCCGCGATCCACATTTGTCCTGTCTCCGCCCCTCGGTCGACTGCTGAAATGTCATTGACGTTATTACAGTTTTCCTACGTTTGTACGCGCGGGCTTTTTGATTCTTGCATTGAGGCGACGTTTGACAGCTAAGCGCGGAAAATCAAGCCTGCATCCGCAGGTTGAACGGAGCATTCCAAGCGATGAGCGTTTGGAAGAGATTGGCGATGCCCTGCGCGAAAAGTATGCCGATTTGCAAGACGAACCGATCCCAGATCGCCTGCAAAGATTGATCGATGCATTGCGAGAAGCCGAGCATATGGACAAGAAAAAGCACTAAGCGTCTATGCCCGCTTCTTGCTCTGTCGCCACACTCAGCTCAATCGGCACGGTGAAATAGAATTTCAATCCATCTGGCAAGAATTCGGGATGGGCGTCGATATTCTGCATCATATCAAAAAGCTGGAAGCCAAAGCCCGTGCTCGTTGGTGGTGTCACATCCTCGACACCGGACTCCCACCACTCGCAATGCAGCAATTCGTCATCGGTCCACCATTTCAATGCTAAACGTCCTGTTGCGCTCGTCAGGAAGCCATACTTAGACGCATTGGTAATGAGTTCATGCACCATCATTGCGGTAAACCGACTGGCGCGGACCGTCAGCGTAATCGGCGGACCGTCAATGGAAACACGATCTAGAACAGGTCCAGCATAAGGCTCGAGTTCCGTGCGCAGAATGCTCTCAAAATCGAGGCCTTCCCAATGCGAGTCTGTGAGCGCAGCGAAGTTTCGACTCATGGCAGCGAGGCGCCCCGTAAAGCTGCTTAAAAAGGTTTCGATATCCGGCGATGCAAGACCGGTATGATCGGCAACAGATTGAACCACGGCCAGCGTATTACGAACCCGGTGGTTTAGCTCTGCGGTGACCAAGTCGCGCTGTCTTCGCAGTGCTTCGCGTTCCGTGACGTCCTCCGCGCGCTGCACCAAATACAATGAACCTTCAGTCTCACACTTGATCGGAAATTGCGCGATCTGCCAGACGCGTTCTTCAACCGTCCCATCCGGGTGGTGCATATTGTAAGGCTGAGCATCGAGTTTGGTGGTCTGGCCGTCGAGGGTGCGTTGGAACAGGTCGGTCACGGCCTGCATGCGCTCTGGTGTATCTGGAAACACATCGAAGATATTGTTTCCCAAGAGTTGCTCGCGCGTGCGTTGCACCGCTTTACAATACGCGTCGTTCGCTTCGACAAATTTAAGGTCAGAATCCAAGATCATGCCAGCATTCGGCATGTTCTCGAAGATCGTTTGAAACAGTGATTTGCTCATCCCAGCCAGAACCTAGGCTGAGTCTTCTGATAGCGTCGACTGCTTCTCGGAGAATTATGCAGGCGCTTTTGTTTTAAGCGCGAGGGCGTGTAGCTCACCGCCCATTTTTCCCTTTAGCGCAGCATAGACCATCTGGTGCTGTGCAACGCGGGTCTTGCCGCGAAACTGTTCAGAGACGATTTCAGCTTGCCAGTGATCATTATCGCCGGCGAGGTCGGTCAGAATAATCTCGGCATCTGGGAAGGCTTCGGTGAGGAAGCCTTCCAGAGTTTCACGTGTCATTGCCATGGTTTAGGCAGGCTCCGGCTCACCGCCAAAGTCAGACCCTTTGTCTTTGCGACGTTTCCCGATGACAGGCACCGCGGCGTTTGGACGTGGGGGCTCATCTGGCTCATCCGGGCGTTCTGGCAGGGTTCCGTCATTGATCAGAGCGCGGATTTCGTCGCCGGTTAGTGTCTCATATTCAAGCAAGGCTTCAGCGAGCGCCGACCACTGATCACGGAACTTGGTCATGATCTCGCGCGCATCATCCATGCCTTTTTGGATCAGTTTGCGAACCTCTTCCTCAATCTTCTTCGAGGTCTCCTCCGAGACAGAAGACGACTGCACCAGTTGTTGACCGAGGAAGACCTGGCCTTGATCTTCGCCATAATCCACCGGGCCGATCTCATCCGAAAGGCCCCAGCGGGTGACCATGGCACGGGCGAGACGGGTCGCTTGCTGAATGTCAGAAGCCGCGCCAGCGGTGACCGCCTCATCGCCAAACTTCTCTTCTTCGGCGACACGGCCGCCCATGATGATGGCGAGCCGAGAGGTCATCTCGATGCGGCTCATGGAGAGCTTGTCGTCCTCTGGCAGCTGCATCACCATGCCGAGCGCACGCCCACGTGGGATGATCGTGGCTTTGTGCACCGGGTCTGCCTTTGGGACTTTCAGCGCAACAATCGCGTGGCCAGCTTCGTGCCAGGCGGTCAGCTCTTTTTCGTCCTGGCTCATCACCATAGAGCGCCGCTCTGGGCCCATTAGGACCTTGTCTTTGGCATCTTCAAACTCTTGCATCGCGACCACGCGCTTGCCGCGTCGGGCGGCGAGGAGCGCGGCTTCGTTGACCAGGTTGGCCAAGTCAGCGCCAGAGAAGCCTGGCGTGCCACGAGCGATGATTTTCGGATCGACGTTCTTCGCCAATGGCACATTGCGCATGTGCACTTTGAGGATCTTCTCACGGCCAATCACGTCCGGATTGCCGACAGTGACCTGGCGGTCAAAGCGGCCTGGACGCAACAGCGCGGGATCGAGCACGTCGGGGCGGTTGGTCGCCGCAACGATGATGATCCCATCATTGGCTTCAAAACCGTCCATTTCGACCAGCAATTGGTTGAGCGTCTGTTCGCGCTCATCATTGCCGCCGCCAAGGCCAGCACCGCGCGAGCGGCCGACCGCATCAATCTCGTCAATGAAGATAATGCAGGGTGCATTGCGCTTAGCTTGTTCGAACATGTCGCGGACACGGCTCGCACCGACGCCGACAAACATTTCAACAAAGTCTGAGCCAGAAATGGTGAAGAAGGGCACACCCGCTTCGCCAGCAATTGCACGGGCAAGCAACGTTTTACCGGTCCCTGGAGGGCCAACGAGAAGCGCACCTTTGGGGATCTTACCGCCAAGGCGTTGAAACTTGGCCGGGTCTTTCAGGAAGTCGACGACCTCTTCGAGTTCTTCTTTCGCTTCGTCGACGCCAGCAACATCATCAAAGGTCACGCGGCCTTGCTTTTCGGTGAGCAGTCGCGCGCGCGATTTGCCAAAGCTCATCGCACCGCGGCCCCCGCCGCCGGCTTGCATCTGGCGCATGAAGAAGAACAGGATCGCGACAATAAAAATGATCGGGAGCAGACCCATGATGAGGTCGCCGAGGTTGAAGCCCGTGTCTGGATCATCAACGACGGACGGAACATCGAGCTCGATCATCCGCTCGCGCAGCGCGCCAAGGTCTTGGCTTTTCTGGGCGAAGATGCGCTCATTACCAGTCGTTACCGCCGTCACCTTCGTGGGGGTAATGATCACTTCTTGGAGCTGCTTATTCTCGGCCAGCTCATAGACTTCAGAAATATCTACCTTTTGAGCCCCCGCTTGAGACGGGTTAGATTGCATAACGGCCAAGAGGCCCAGGAGGAGAACTGCGATTAGTCCCCAAACCGCGAGATTGCGCATATTCATCGATCGTTCCAGACGTTAAAGAAGTCAGATGCTCTCAATATAGGGTAAGCTTTTCACGAAAACGACTCAAATCCTGTCAATCTGTGCCATAAGCTTCACCTATGAGCGGAATTCGAGCGCAAGAACGCGCTGAGATGAGGGATAATCGATGGCGGACGCTTTAAAAGTCTATGGCCCACTTGCGGCTATCATCCTGATTTTATTGATTATTACAATGCGCTTTATTGCTCCCCCTCCGCCTATGGAGCTACGCTTCGCCGCAGGCGGGGCAGATGGACAATATTACGCAATCGCCGAGCAATATTCAGAAGCGCTGGCGCAACATGGCATCCGGGTCGAAGTGCTAGAGACGGCGGGCACGGTCGAGAACTTTAGTTTGCTCCAATCCGGGGACGCGGACGTCGCCTTACTTCAGGGCGGGATTGCTAGCGAAAGCGATCGCGAAGCGGTTGAGTCTTTGGGCGGCGTTTTGGCCGAGCCTTATTGGATCTTCGTTCGCGGCGACAGCCTGGCTTTTGATTTTGGAGACTTGAGCGGCTCGACCATTGCCGCAGGCCCCGAAGGCTCGGGCACACGCGCGATGACCGAGCGCCTCCAAGCCGAATGGGGTGGCTCATGGACGGCTCTGTCGCCTCTGTCCGGCAGCACTGCCGCGACCGCGCTCTTGAACGGACAGGTCGAGGCCGCCGTCTTCACGGCCTCCGTCAATGCCAGCTACGTCCAGCAATTGCTGACGCGGTCAGACGTTCGACTGATCGGCGTGCGGCGTGCCAATGGGCTGGCCATGCGCGATCCCGCCCTCGCCCCGGTGACGCTCTTTGAAGGCGTGGTCAATATGGATCAGAACATCCCCAATAGAGACGTCTCATTGATCGCCGCCATCGCGCAGCTTGGCGTGCGCAAAGATCTGCACCCCGCCTTACAAGCCGTTCTGCTCGAAGCCGCAGAGCCGATTCATGATGGCGGGACAATGATTACCCGCGGCGGAACGTTTCCAGATGCGACGCGAACGGATCTCACTCTATCCTCAGAGGCGCGGCGTTATTATCGCAAGGGTCCAACTTTCCTGCGACGCTATTTTTCGTTCGGCTGGGCCAACTTCTTGGAACGGGCCTGGGTCTTTTTGATCCCGCTGATCACTTTGATGATCCCATTGGTTCAAATGGCGCCCCCGGTTTATCGCTGGCGCATTCGGCGCAAAATCTATGTTTGGTACAATGACCTCCACGATTTGGAACGTCGCGGTTTCGACTCCAAAGATGAGGCTGGTCGTCAAAAAGTCCTAGCCGAGATTCAAGCGCTTCAACATGAAGTTGGACAGGTCGATGTTCCGGTCTCTTATAATGACGAGCTGTATCACCTGCGCAGCCATATCAATTTCGTCGAAGCGCTGATCGCGAGGCAAGCCTCAAAATCTACAGCATAGTCGCCGATCTTCAGTTTTCATGCTGACTGACTTAAGCTCGGATCGTTGACGATGCGCCGACCGCGGATCATAGTTCCAAAAAAGAACTTAAGGAGGGTTTAGCATGAAGCCAGTCTGTTTAGTCATTGGCGCAGGGGCCGGTATTGGCGGCACGGTAGGCACCAAATTCGCGAGCGAAGGCTATCACGCGGTTCTGTGTCGTCGCACAGACAAAGAAGGCCTCGACAGGCTTACGGACGGCATCAAAGCGTCGGGCGGTGAAGCGACTGGCATGTTGCTCAACGCGCTCGACGAAAACTCGATCGAAGACGCCGTGACGCATGTTGAGAAAAATATCGGACCGATTGAAGTCGTCATCTATAATCTCGGCGCACAGATTGGTGACCGCAAGCTGGAAGACACCAGCTACAAGGCGTTCGAAATGGGCTGGCGGCTCGGAACCTTCGGGCTGTTCCGGCTGGCCAAGACCGTATGCCCTTTGATGGAAGAGCGCGGTAGCGGTAAGATTATTGTGACGTCGGCAACTGCCGCAGTGCGGGGCAATAAAGGCCAACACTCCCACGCGGCAGCCATGGGTGGGCGGCGTATGTTATGCCAGACGCTGAATGCGCAATACGCCTCTAAAGGCATTCATGTCACCCATATTCTGGTCGACGGCGCGGTCGACGCGCCGGATACACTGGGCAAAATGCTCGGACCGGAATTGTTCAAGAAATTACGCGAAACGCGCGGCGCCGAAGACGGCTTGCTGATTCCCGCCGAAATGGCTGAGACCTATTATCATGTCGCTACCCAGCACCGGTCAGCTTGGACCCATGAACTGGACCTTCGCGCCTACTCAGATGTCGCCTGGTGGAACCATCCTTAGCGCGTGACCAGTGGCCGGGTGCGCCTCGTCCTGTCATATCTGACAATTGCCCCACTCGCCCGCGGCTGTACGCCTTAAGCCCATCTAGGAGTATAGGCGATGCGTGCAAAACCGTTCGTTTTTTGGGTCGCCGCTATGGTCTGCGCGCTTTGCCTCGCCATCGCCGCGAGCCCGACGGCTGAGGCCTCGCCGCGCTTTACCGTCGCCAATAAGTCGGACAACAAGCTGAACATTCACATCTATAATGGCGATGACCGAGATTGCACCAAACCGCTGAAAACCAAAACCGCTTCCAGCAGAGAGACTGATACCTATGGCTGCCAGGGCAATGGCAAAGGGCGGTGCAAAATTGAGATCTACAAAGGCGGCTATAAGATTTGCAAAACGCTTCAAAATACGTGTAGCGGCGGCGCGATCATTATGACCGATGACTCTATCGCCTATATATACAGCACGCCGGCCGGATATGATTGCCAAATTCAAAAATAGTCGTGCAAGGCTCTGTCAGATCTGACAATTGCTGATCTCTTCGGGCCGGTTTTACTCCTTACTCTTTCAAGGAGAGACCTCATGCGCAAAACCCAACTGAGCGTTTTATCTGCGGCAGCTATCATCGGCTTCGGCGTCATCTTGGCCGCCAGCCCTGCAGCCGATGCCTCGCCGCGCTTCACGGTGGATAACCAATCTGACAAAACAATAAAAATTGTGATTTTCAATGGCGACGATTCTGAGTGTAGAACTCCGGCAAAAACGAAGACCATGTCACCGGGTAAAACCAACACATTTGGCTGCGAAGGGAATGGCAAAGGACGGTGTAAAATTTATCCAAAAAAGGATGGCCACTATTTCTGCGAGGACATGATGAATACGTGCGGCAATGATGCGCTAAAAGTTCCGGACAAATCGACCTTTAAGATCACTGACAAAAACGGAAACTTTAGTTGCCAGCTGAATTAGGTCAGCCATGGCCGAGGCGATGCTTGTCAGGCACGCCCAATTTCAGCCGCATGTGCGGAGCCTGTCATATCCGACAATTGTCCCGCAATTCTAAGCGGTTTTACTCCTCCTCGACTCAAGGAGTAAACCTATGCGCAAACGACAACTGACCCTCCTCTCAACGATCGCCGCGATCGGTCTAGGCGTCGCCTTCGCCGCGAGCCCCGTGGCAGAAGCCTCGCCGCGCTTCACCGTCCAAAATGACTCGAACAAAAAGGTGATTGTCGACATTTATGATGGCGGCGACAGCGTCTGTTCGCTGGCCGACAAAACCAAAATCGCCTCTGCCGGCGAGACCGATACCTATGGCTGCAATGGACAAGGCAAAGGCCGATGCAAGGTGGTGTTCACCTCTGGCGACAAAGACATCTGCAAAAATCTCAACAATACCTGCTCCAAAAGCGTGGCGAAGGTTAAAGATGGCGCGACGGTAGTGATCACGCGGGGCACAAACGGCAAATTCAATTGCGAGCGGATCAATGGCTGAACCGGGTGCGTCCCTGACGCAAATGGGCTCCCCTCAATCCTAAAGATAGGAGTAAAATGATGCGCCCACTTTCTGTCACTTCGCTTATCGGCCTCGCATCGCTCGGGCTCGTCCTCGCCATGGCCGCTGCGCCCAGCGCCGAGGCCTCGCCGCGCTTCACTGTCACCAACAAGACCGATACCAAAATCAACGTCTATATCTTCACAGGCGACGATCCATTTTGCAGCTTCTCAGAGAAACTCAAATCCGTGTCCGCGGGCGAAACCGATAATTATGGCTGTACCGGCGATGGCAAGGGCCAATGCAAGGTGCAATTCTACGCCTCAGGAAATGAGATCTGCAAAGATGATCGCAACACTTGCAGCAAAGGTGCGATTAAAGCGAAAGGCGGATCGACTTTCGTTCTGATCAAATCGGGCGACGAGTATATCTGCACACGCTCTTAACGGATGCGGGCCCATTGGCTGGCTATTTGTTCGGCTGCGGCGTCGTTCTCAAATAAGGCCGAACTTCGGTATAGCCTTTCGGGAAAAGCTTATCGGCTTCCTCATTGCTGACGCTTGGGACGATGATGACATTGTCGCCATCGTTCCAGTTGACCGGCGTCGCGACTTTGTAATTGTCGGTCAATTGGAGACTGTCGATCAGGCGCAGGATCTCGTCAAAGTTACGCCCTGCGGACGGGGGATAAATGATCGAGGCCCGGATCTTCTTATTGTTGTCGATGACATAAACGGCCCGCACCGTGACTTTGTCGTCAGCATTCGGGTGGATCATATTGTAGAGTGTCGCAATCGACTTCTCCGGGTCGCCAATGATCGGGAAGTTTAGGGTCGTGTTTTGCGTATCTTCAATGTCGGCAATCCACTTCTTATGCTGCTCCACCGTATCGACAGAAATGACCAGCGCCTTAGCGCCGCGTTCAGCCAGTTTGTCTTTAAGCTTTGCTGTATAGCCGAGTTCGGTCGTGCAGACCGGCGTGAAGTCAGCGGGGTGAGAAAAGAAGACGACCCAATTGTCGCCAATCCAATCGTGAAAACGGATTCGGCCTTCCGTTGTTTCAGCTTCAAAGTCGGGGGCAGTGTCACCGAGCAGCAGGCTCATCTGACGTCTCCTTGTGAATAGGCTTGATTTCTAACCTAAAACTGAGGCCTATGAGGGAGCGTTCCAACCGCGAAAGTCTGACTCGCAGGTTTAGTTTTCCTGCATAATATCCATGGAGCCTAGATGCAGCGACTGATTTTGATGCGACATGCCAAGACCGAACCCTGGTCCGAGGGCATCGATGATCATGCGCGTGCACTGCTCCCGGTCGGTCATGACGCAGCCATCGCGATGGCGAACGCTCTCAAGGCTGAAGGGTGGGCGCCGAACCTAGCGCTCGTCTCAACCGCGCGGCGGACGCGGGAAACATGGACCCATTTGAAGCAGGCTTTTGCCGAATCGGAAATGAATCTCGAAGAGGATCTCTATCTCGCTGGCGAACGCGGTATTGCCGATATTATAGCTGACAATGATGATGCAAAGACGCTCATCATTATTGGCCATAATCCTGGTCTGCATGACTTGGCTTTGAGCATCTTGCGTGAAGCTGGCAGCGTGGATCACCAAGCCGCGATCCGGATTGCCGCCAAGCTGCCGACGGGCGCTGCGGTTTTATTTGAAGCGGACACTGACGGCCCATTTGTCCCCGCTCGGTTCAAGCTCCGAAACTTCATCAAGCCCAAAGATTTGATGAGTTTTTAATCACTGATCCGCGTATCGCACATAAAAAACCGCCCCGCGATTTCGCGAGGCGGTCTTATTGTCCGCAAGACACGACTAGCGTGCTTTTTGACGGCGATCACGACGGCGGCGGCGCACCAAGAGGTGGTCACGGCCAGACGCTTTCGCATCGCGTTTGAGGACTGGGAGAATGTAGGCACCAGGTTCATCTTCGACGGCATTCACAGCCACAATGTTTGGCGTGCTGACGAAAGCGGTGGTGACTTGGGAGGAAGTCGCTTGCATTTTTTTATCCTTCTTTGTGTTGATCCCGGCGAACCGGGTGTCAGGTGACCCTTTTGAGTTCTCCCTGACAAACTCTATCTAGCAAATGATTTATTGTTTTTCAATATGCAAATATCGTTTTTCGGTAATTTTCTTCATCTGCAGAATCACAATGTGCTGTTTTTTATGGGTTTTTCGAAATTGGGATGGCTCACAAATTCACACGCGCATCGCCAAACGCAGCTTTCGGTCTCACCCCTGGCGTGGGGCAGCAAAACCGAACGACAATTGCCCATTATCGTTCTCTGGCGCCGCGTTCGCGCTCAATTGAGGCCGGACAAAGCCGGGCTTTCGGCGCTTAGGATGTTTGTCCAAGTGAATCGAAGGCAAGCTCTGGATGAAGCTCGCAATCATCGCCGCGCGAATATCTTGTCCCGCTTGGAGACTCTGTTGCCGCGCACTGATCGCCGCTTGCCAAGCCTCGCGCACGGAGAGCACCCCCAATTTCAAATAAGGCGCCAAGGCTTGATAGGCGGCGGTGCCGGACAAAGGTGTTTCAGATCCCGCCATTTGGGGACCCGGTGTAGCGAGGATGGACCTTAGAAGCTTGATCGCTGCCTTGCGCCCGCCCACCAATTCTGTGTCGTGAGACCCGATCGGACGACTATCGGCATCTGAATTTGGCCAAGCGCCCACGCCGAGATTGGCGGAAAAAGCGATATCGGTGGCTTCGCGGCGCGGCGCCGACATGAAGGCTTCCCAACTCGAATCCGCCTCGAAGAAATCTGAAGCTGTCGGCAAGGGTCCAAATTGTTGATAGATGCGAAACGGCAAACCCGCGCGCATCGCCCAAGCTTCAATATCGCGATCATCTTTTGACGCGATCTGCGGCTCATGAGTTTGGACGCTGAGAACACGATGGTCGCGGTGCAAATCCAGAAGGACCTCTGTTGGCGCCCCATAACGCAGATGGAGCTGCGCACCCCGACGATCGAGCGCGGCCTGAAGATCGCGAAGGCCATCATACAAGAAGGACGAGATTAAGCTGGTCCCTGCGGGTAAGATATAAAGCGCCAGAACGGCCGCCCCGTCGCGCTCAGCATTCTGACACGCGGCCCGCAAAGCAGCGTGATCATGCACGCGCAGATCATCTCTAAACCATATGACATGGACACCAGACATGGAACATATATAGAACGAATGATTAGGATTGTCCAGATTATCGGTTACGGCACAAAAATATTTAATCCTCAACCCCAAGGTGATTGTTAAATCGAAATAAAAAAACAATCTAAATATATGGAAAAAGAAGTATTTATAAAATATTATATTAATATTGATAGCGAGTCATACTATATTGATTTGCTTTCTGCTTCTGAGCAGCCGTTCGCGACTTCTGCGATCGCCTCCGCAGAACCGCCTTCGCGCTCCATCATTGCGCCTCTTGATGAAAGCCTTTCCTTTCGATCTGGAATCCTACCAAGTCAGAGAGCTATTTTTAATTCGGCGCTCGCTTTGATTGGAGTCGGATGTCTGCTGGTGCCGGTTCAGACCGTACTTTGCCTTTTGGTCGTGCTCTACATTTTATTTTTCGTCCTCATTGCCTGGCGCTGCTTCTTGGTCTTGATCGGGATTTGCGTCCGGCTCTCCAATCGCGGCCACGGGCAGATTCGAGGTTCGGACACGGAGCTGCCGATCTATTCGATCCTCATACCCGTCTATCGCGAGGCGGCGGTCATGCCTCAGATCGCTGAAGTGCTCTCAAAATTGAACTGGCCTGCCGAAAAGATCGATATCCAAATCCTCCTCGAAGTCGATGATCTCGACACGATCGCGGCAGCTCGCGCCGCAGACTTTCCGCGCAATACACGGCTGACCATTGTCCCGGAAGGTGGGCCTCGGACCAAGCCGAATGCTCTGAACTATGGGCTAGATCGGGCATATGGAGACTATGTCACGATCTATGACGCTGAAGATGTGCCGCACCCGGATCAATTGCGCGCCGTGCACAATGCATTCGCTCATATTTCGAAGACAACGGTCTGTTTGCAATGCCCGCTTGTCGCCGACAATGGCAGCGCGTCCTGGATCTCTGCCCAATGGGGCTTGGAATATGATGTCCAATTCGGGCTCCTCCTCCCTGCCCTCGCCACGTATCGAATGCCCCTCCTCATCGGAGGCACGAGCAATCATTTTCGCAAATCCGCCCTCCTTGCCCTGGGCGGATGGGACGCCTGGAATGTGACCGAGGATGCAGACCTCGGCATCCGCATCGCACGCGCGGGACTTAACACGGGCACGATCACAACACCCACGTATGAAGATGCGCCGACCCAAATGGGCATCTGGGTGTCACAACGCAGCCGCTGGATTAAGGGCTTTATGCAGACTTGGTTGGTCTTGATGCGTGACCCCGTCGCGGCTTTCCGACAGCTCGGCTTTGTTCGCTTTTATGCCACGCAGCTCACTCTGGGGGGGGCGATCTTGGCCCCGGTCTTGTTTCTGCCGTGCAGCTTGCTCCTTGTGATCGCGCTGAACTCGGATGTATTTGAGGTCGGCACGCTCGGCACGAGTCTTTTAGTGAGCGCTATGCTGACCGGTCTGATCGGCGATCTCGTTGCCCCGCACCCTTGGCGTTGGAGCAAGATATTCGCAGCGCTGACGCGTTGGATTTACTGGCCTCTACATTCGATCGCGGCCTATCTTGCGCTTTGGGAACTTGCGAAGCGGCCCTTTTTCTGGGCAAAGACCCCGCATCGACCTCGCAGCGCGGAGACCGAACCACCTTGCTCGACTGGATTATCAGCCTCAGCCTCGCCGCCGGGCTAATTGCGGTCGGCGTATTCGCGCATTCTAAAATCGGAACCGTACGCAAGAAAGATCAGCGCCCACATCAAGTGCCTTGGGGATTGGTGATGATTGGCTGTGTGTTTGGCATTTTCCTGGTCGTGGTCCATTTGCTCAATCTTCTCGGTGTGGAAACAGGACCGGAAAACAGCATGTTCGGGCGGTTTTAGGGCGCTCTTCCCTGCGCTGTCGTCTGAGAATACGCGAGATCATCTCTGGCTTCACAAACGCAGATTGCAAAATCCGTCGATGAGGCCTCAACGGCCAGGTTTGCCCCCGCGTCAGACATGGTCATTCACGATATGGCCCGCTATGTTGACGGTTACGTAAACGAAACCCGATGCATGAGGCATCGGAACGGGAGAAGATGAATGGCCTTTGATGCTCCGGAAGAGCTCGACTCTTTCCGTACAGAAGTCCGCGCCTGGCTCGAGGAGAACTGCCCAGAGAGCATGCGCACACCACTAAAAGACGACGAAATCGTCTGGGGTGGAAAACGCGAGAAGTTTAAAAACCCAGACTCGAAAGTCTGGCTGGAACGCATGGGCGCGAAAGGCTGGACGGCACCAGAATGGCCCGCGGAGTATGGTGGTGGCGGCCTCAGCAAAGCGCAGGCGCGTGTTCTGCAACAAGAGCTTCGCCGTATCAAAGCACGCCCGCCACTCTTTTCATTCGGTCTTTGGATGTTCGGCCCTGCCCTCTTGGAGTTCGGCAATGAAGAGCAAAAGAAGCGGTTCATTCCCGACATCGTCAACGGTAAGACCCGCTGGTGCCAAGGCTATTCTGAGCCGGGCGCCGGATCCGATCTCGCTGGCCTACAAACCAAGTGCGAGGACCAAGGCGATCATTGGCTGATCAATGGCCAGAAAGTCTGGACCTCATATGCTGACCAGGCTGATTGGATTTTCTGCCTGGTGCGCACCGACAAAACCGTCAAACATGAGGGCATCAGCTTTCTCGTCTTCGACATGGAATCGGAAGGCGTTGAAGCCCGTCCGATCAAATTGATCTCTGGCTCGTCGCCCTTCTGCGAGACTTTCTTCACGGACGTAAAGGTCCCGAAAGACCAATTGGTCGGGAAGCTCAATGGCGGCTGGACCATCGCCAAACGCCTCTTGCAGTTTGAACGCTCTTCGATCTCTGCCGGCGGGTTTGGAGGCACTGGAGGATCGGGCATCCTGCCGCCTCAAGAATATGCCAAACAGCATGTTGGAGTCGATGAAACCGGGCGTGTTTCAGATGGCGATCTGCGCGCGCGGATCACCGACCATTTGATGTATGCCAAAGCGTTCAGCTTGACCGTGCAGCGTTCAACTGAAGAGGCCAAGGCGGGCCAAGAGGTCGGGCACACAGCCTCGATTATGAAATATGCCGCCGCTAAGATGAACCAAGACAAGTGCGAGCTCCTGGTCGAATCGCTCGGCACAGATGGCCTTGGCTGGGATGGCGATGGGTTCGCCGAAGACGCTAAAAAAGCCACACGCGGCTGGCTGCGCTCTAAAGGTAACTCGATCGAAGGCGGGACGAGCGAGATCAACTTGAACGTTGTCGCCAAACGCGTCCTCGGCCTGCGGGAGCATCAATAATGGGCTTTATTCTTTCTGAAGACCAACAAATGCTGCGCGACACGGCCATGTCGTTCGCGCGCGACGAATTGCCGGTCACGCATTTGCGTGAGCTTCGCGATAGTGGCGCCAATGGCGTAGACCCCGCCACGCGAACTAAGCTCGCCGAGCTTGGATTTTTCGGCGTGCTTGTCCCGGAAGAGTATGATGGCGTCGGCCTCGGCATGGTGGCCATGGGACAGATCATGGAGGCGCAAGGCCGCACCATCGCGGCCACGCCCCTCCTACAGACCGCGGTGCTGGGCGCCAGCGTCCTGACACTTGGCGGGTCGGAAGCTCAGAAGGCCGAATGGCTCCCTAAGATTGCCAGCGGTGAGACCAGTGTCGCCGTCGCGGTCGATGAAGGCACGCATCACGCGCCCCTCAATATTGCGACCGAGGCGGAACGCAATGGCCAGGGCTATACATTGAACGGCGCCAAACGCTTCGTCACAGATGGGCATCATGCAGACCTATTTATCGTAGCCGCACGGACTTTCGGAGAGCCTGGCCAGTCCCACGGGATCAGCTTGTTCCTTGTCCCGAATGACGCCGGTGGCCTCACCGTCCAAGCCCTTAACACGGTCGACTCCCACGGCGCAGCGCACCTGCACCTGGAAGATGTGGCCGTGGCGGAAGACCAGGTAATCGGCGCCGTCGATGCGGGTTGGGAAATCTTGGAACCTGCACTCGATCGCGGGCGAATTGCCCTCGCCGCCGAAGCCCTTGGCTCGGCTCAAGCTGCCTTCGACATGACGCTCGAATATTTGCAAACGCGCAAACAGTTCGGGCAGTTGATCGGCTCTTTCCAGAGCTTGCAGCATCGCGCGGCTAAGATGTTCACTGAGCTGGAACTCACACGCTCTTGCATCGGTGCTGCGCTATCCGGCGTCGACGAGAATCGTAATGACATCGCTGAACTGGCTAGCCTCGCAAAGGCACGTGCATCGGATTTGATCCATCTCGTGTCAAACGAGACGGTCCAATTCCATGGTGGCATCGGCATGA
>CBDIHJ010000050.1:0-251519 GCA_965279045.1 Henriciella sp.
GCAAGTCAAGAATCTTCGCTTCGAACAAGAGTTCAGGCGGCTCAATTCCGAATTGGATGCCTTAAAAAGGCAACTGGCGATTGACCATGAGCAAAGCGCACGCCTCCAGGAGGCGTTGCGGAAGAGCAAACAGCAGCTTTCCCTCACAAACCGTATTCTGCATGACGTCAACAACTTGCTGCTGGTCATCTATTTCTCAAGCAAGCAGGCGATTTCACAGGTTTCCGACGACGATCCGAATCGCCCACCGCTCTTGGCGATTCAGGATGCGCGGAATCAGGCCACGGAGTTGACTCGACGGTTGCGCGCGGCACTCGCCAACGAACCGAATGAGGTGAGCACTGTCGACCTCAACCGCTTGATCGTCCACTCGGAACAGATCTTTCGGCGATTAATCCGTGGCAACGTGATCATGACAGTCACTCTGTCTTCCGGACCCGCGATCGTCAATGCCGACCCGGAAATCATTGAACGGATGATCGTCAATCTGATTCTCCATGCACTGAGCGCCGTTCCGGACGGTGGTTGGGTTACGATCAAAACGAGCCATGATGACATCACAAGTGCCGATCCGCATGACACCCGGAACCTACCACCAGGTCGATATGTGTGCCTCAGCATTTCCGATACGGGCAATGATTCCAAAAGCGGACAGCGTCTGAATCCTCTCGAATCGCACAGCGCGATGCTGCAACAGACGGGCTCAGTCGAAAACACTCTCGCGGCCGTCGATCAGATCGTCAGCCAATTCGGCGGGCGCATTGACACGACGTCCTCTGCGGAAAACGGAACCAGAATTGAAATCCGATTTCCGGCAGCGATGGAATCGCCACCGGCACACAGACAGGTCAATGAAGACGAGAAAATCCCGTCTGGAACAGAAACAATTCTGATCGTCGAAGACGAAGCCTACATCCGCAAATACATCTCCATGGCGCTCGAGTCCCAGGGTTATCACACCATCGAAGCGCCAGACGCGCAGGCCGCCCAGGAAATTCAGAAGCAGAAGACAGAATCGATTGATTTATTGTTGATCGACTCGGTTCTGCCAGACCTGTCTGGACGCGAAGTCGCGGAAACCCTCTGGAAATCGCACCCCGACTTGCCTGTGATTTTCATGAGCGGATTAGCAATGCAGGAAGTCATTGCTGACATCCGTGCGGAGGCCCAGATTGCATTCCTGCAGAAGCCCTTTGCAACGAACGAACTCCTGACGACCGTCCGCAGAACCTTGGATGCTCGACTCAGGACGGTCTAGCGGTTCGCCTGAAACCGTCATCGTTACGATTCTCTAAAAGGGCCCGCCTGACTTCGACGAATTCGCTGAAAGTCCAGCACCGTTCCTGGGTCGATGCGATCAAAACCGCACGCCTCGACGAATCGTCGATTTTCGTCATCGTTGCTGACGCATGACGCTGAGCACCCACTGGCGGTAATTCACATTGAGCTGGCGACTGGAGCCTGAACGACGTTCACGCGATTTCCTCTCCCTTTGAACAAGCCCGAGTTTCGGCTTCGGATTTCTGCAACTTAGTTCGATACCGTTCATCAAACGGACTCAATCGGTTACTCTGTTGGCCCTCGAAGTTTCTCGCGATTTCAGTCACCAGTCCGCACGAATCCTCTTGAACTTGCACCTTTTTGCCGGAAGCGACGCGCCTTGAACAATCCCATCCCGGAAGGATCGGCTGCACCAACAAGCTCACCGACCGACACAAAACTTGTTCGTGGCCTCGGGCTGCCACAATCGATCGCCCTGAACATCGCGAATATGGTCGGCATTGGGCCGTTCATCACGATTCCCGGGTTTCTGGCCGCAATGCATGGACCACAAGCCCTGATCGCCTGGATTATTGCCGCCGTCCTCGTGATCTGCGACGGGCTGGTCTGGAGCGAACTGGGTGCCGCGTTGCCTGGCAGCGGCGGAACCTATCACTTCCTGCGGGAAATCTTCGGCAAACATCGGATCCCATGGTTACGAATGCTGCCTTTTCTGTACGTCTGGCAGTTCCTGGTCAGCGGCACCATGGAAATCGCTTCGGGATATATCGGCGCAGCGCCGTATGTTGAATACATCTGGCCCGGCCTGCCCCTGCTTCTCGAGCAATGGCACATCCCCGGTGGAATGAACACGCTTGCGGCCGGGTGTTGCCTGATCGTCACCTGGTTGCTCTCACGACGGATCGAGATTGTCGGCTGGTTCGGGCTCGTGCTTTGCGCCGGAACATTGGTCGCGGTCCTGACCGTCATCATTTCCGGGCTGACCCACTTCGATGCATCGCTGCTTACCTTCCCGCCGGACGCGTTCAAGATCGACCAGAATTGGGTGAAGGGCCTGGGTGCCGCGATGCTGATCGCGATTTATGACTATCTGGGCTATTACAACATCTGCAATCTGGGGGACGAAGTCCGCGACCCAGGGAAGACAATTCCTCGCGCTGTGATCACGTCCGTGGTGGTTATCGCCGTCCTGTATCTGCTGATGAATATCTCAATCATTGCCGTCGTTCCCTGGCAGGAAGCAATGAAGTCAAAGCAGATCGCGGGACTGTTCATGGAAACGCTGTATGGTCGACAGGTCGCTGTCCTGTTTATCGGGATTATCCTGTGGACCGTGATCGCCTCGATGTTTTCCATCACTCTTGGCTATTCACGAATCCCGTTTGCCGCCGCCCAGAACGGCGACTTTCTGCCGATCTTCGCGCGAGTCCATCCGACACAGAAATATCCGGCCATCTCACTTTGGACACTGGGATTGCTGACGGCCGTGTTTTGCTATCTCGAGTTGAGCACCGTGATCGAAACGGCCGTCACCGTTCGAATTCTGGTCCAATTCGTCGCTCAGATTGTCGGCCTGCACATCGTGCGGACGACGCGCCCGGATATCGAACTGCCGTTTCGCATGTGGTTCTATCCCATCCCAAGCTTGATTGCCCTTTTGGGATGGCTGTTTGTGCTCGGAACACGACTGGAACTTTTGTGGGCCGTGGCCGCGGTACTGATCAGCGGTGTGATCGTTTACTACCTGTTCGTCGCCAAACCTGAACCGACAACAACCTGATCGCTCTGCCTACGATTCGAACCAGTTCACGCTCTGAGCAGATCAAACGTTTGAAGGGCGTCTGTTCTGCCAGCAGGCGGGATTGACGACGTTATCGGGACGCTCACCAAGCAGGCCCTGCACAACTTGATGCATGGTCTGCTTGCGCAACTGCGTAATCGACTCTTCCGATACGAACGCCGCATGCGGCGTCACGATCACCCGTTCATCCAGATACAGTGGCTGACGAAGGTCAGGGGGTTCGGGCTCGAAGACGTCCAGCGCCGCGCCGGCAAGCCTGCCAGCCTGCAACGCCTCCCAAAGCGCCGAAGCGTCGATCAGTCCACCGCGCGAGGTATTGATGAGGTACGCCGTGGGTTTCATTTTCAGAAGTCGGGCAGCGTTGATCAGATGATGCGTCTCGGGCAGCAATGGCGCGTGCAGGGACACGAAATCACTCTGTTCGAGCAATTCGTCCAGCGTCACCATGCGACACCCCGTGCCATGGTCCGAACCCGATGGCGTATGCGCAATCACCGTGAGCCCCAGCGCCTTGAGCTTGGGATAAAGTTCCCGCGCAATGTGTCCCAAGCCCACCAGCCCGACCGTTAACTCGCTCAGCCTCCGCAGTTTGGCCGAAGCACTCAGGTCATACTCGCCGCGCTTGGTTCGCAGATGGAAAAATCCAATCTGACGCGCACATGCCAGTAACAGCCCCAAGGCATGATCAGACACTTCCGAGACGCAATAGTCGGGACAATTTGTCACCGGAATGCCTCGCTGTGTCGCAACGTCGATGGCAATATTGTCGAGACCAATTCCCAGCCGCGCGATGATGCGACAACGCGAACTGCTTTGGATCACGGCCGGTGTGACTTTAGCCCAGTTGGTGGCAATCGCGTCGACGTCCCGAGCCAGCGAAATGAGTGTCGCTTCGTCGGTCGCGGGCGCTTCAATCAGTTCTGCGTCCACACACTGCAGGATCTCTCGCTCAATTTCCGTACCTGGCCACGCCCGATCCGTCATCAGCACCCGAAACCGAATTGCCATCATTGCCCTTTTTCGCTCGCGGAACTTTCCCGTGTGATCTTCCGACGAGCTCTACCGCAATTCAAATGCCCAAATCTCACAGCCGGTAAAGTCAGTTCGCTCTCCCATCGTCGGCGAACGAGGTCTCTGACCAGCCCGAGCCCCTGATGAATCACGGAAGGCCATAAAACACCGGGCCTCCGAAACCTGGAGCACCGTAGCCAAAACCACCATAGTTGAGCACGCTGTAACCAAGGCCACCGTAACCCAAAGGGCCATAGGCATACGACCCCGACATGAACGGACCGTATGCCTGATACATCGCTCGTTGATTGTTGACGATGTTCTGATAGACCAGATTCTGCGTCATCTGTCCCTGCAGCAACTGGCGATCATATTCGCGTTTCAAATGGTCGCGGTACGCCTCGGACTGCTGCTGATCCAGTTTTGCCTGATCCAGGATTTGTTGTTGTGCCGGTGTGATGGATCCGGCTAAGACCGGCGCTGGGACAGGAGACGGAACATTGTTCGTGGCCGCGCGGTTCCTGGCTGCCTGATCTTTATATGCGGCGATCAGCGCCTGCATCTGTTGTTCGTTCATGGTGTCGATCAGCCGCTTCACTTCGAGCGACTTCGGCACATCAAACGACATGTCGATCATTAACCGCGACAGCAGCCACGCGCGCATCTCATCAAGACTTTGAGCGCCCGAAGCTGCGGCACGTGGAACCGGCGGCAGCTCTGGGCCGGGCACAGGAGGAAGTCCAATGTCGGCCTGAGTCAACATGGCCAAGGCAATCAGCAGAGACTGCATCGCAATTCTCCTTCGGTCCATCTGGAAAAGGACACGGCCCGCAACAGTGTACGTCTGATTGATTATAAACCGCGTACAGCATGGAGACTAAATCACCGGCATCGATTGTGGAACAGATCTAGATTAGCAGCTTAGACGCTGGCAACGCTTGTTGGAATTACGTTTACGAATATAAGTTCGAACGTTTCGCATGAGGTCTTTGATTGTCCTGCATTTATGATTACGAGTGACGTTGGCATGGACGTCCTGCCAAGTACGCTCGATTCGGTTGTGATCGGGGCAGTATGGTGGCAGAAAGTGGAGGACCAGTCGGCGACCCTCGGGGGTGTTCAAGCAGGACTGAATCAATGGGGTCGTGTGAATCGCGAAGTTATCCAGAATGACGTGGATCTTCCGGGCCTTCGGGTATCTCAGCACCAGTTCCCACAATAAGAAGACAAACAACATCGTATTTTTGTGATCACCCGCAACATAAATCAGTTCTCCCGTCCGCGCGTCCTGGGCACCGGCGAGATAGCGTTTCTGGTTCTTTCCAGGGGTGGCCACTTCCTTTTGTTGGCCACGAAGCATCCAGTCTTGGCCGATCTTTGGATTCAAATGGATGTCGATCTCGTCTTCATAAACCGCAATTTCATCGGGCGGAAGCTTCGCGATCATGGCTCGAATCTCCTGCAAACGCCGCTCTTTTTCCGCTTCCGGCCAAGGACAGGCGACCGTCGGCTTTGGACGTCCCCGGCGAGCACCAATCTGCCTGAGCGCCTGACTCATGGTCGAAAGAGCAATGGAAACACCGGTCTGTCGGGTCATCGTCTTAATCAGCAGTTCCCGAGTCCACGTGGGGCGCTTCCACCCATGCTGCTGAGGATCTCCGGCAACAACTTCGATCAACCGTTCAAGAAACTCTTCCGTGACTTTCCGCTCGCCGTTCTCACTGCGTCGATCAAACAGGCCCGATTCTCCTTCCGTTTCGTATCGTTGCTTTGTCCGATAGACCGTATTCCGGCTGATCTTCAACGTCCGAGAGATCCACGTCACCGTTTGGCCTTCCAACAAATGGATCACGATCAAATACCGAGTCCGCAATTCCGCATCCCGAATCCACTTGAGCCGTTCATACAATCGCTGCTTGGCGCGCGACGTCTCCTGAGAGAGAATACCTTCCATGGGGAACTCCTTCCTTGGTTTGGAGTTGTGTCATACCTCCAAGGTAGGTTTTCCCCATACTTTTTCAATCCCTTACCTCTTCCGCCTCGCGCGCTCAACTATTCATGCCGCTGATTTAGCAGTTTGTCGACGGGGAATTGTTTTCGCCACGTTTCTCTATCATCCCCCCAACCCAGCTCCACCACCCAGACACACTTCTTCACCGGTGAAGCGACCATGTGCGGCAACGAACAGTGCCAGCTCCGCCACTTCCGTTGCGAGGTTCATCCGCCCGTCCAGCGTGATCTGATTGACGGCCGCATGGACCTCGTTCGGCTGGAGATCCATCATCGTCGTCTGGGTTGGACCAGGTGAAATACAGTTGATCCGAATCCGATCGGGGCGCAACTGCATCGCTGCCGCATTGACGAACGCGGCCAGTGCGGCCTTTGTCGCGTTGTAGACAGGATTGACGCGTGATCCTGAACGAGCCTTCACTCCCGCGATCGATCCCAGCACGACAATACTTCCGCTCGATTGCGACCGCATCAATTCGGCAACCGCGTTCACACAATAGAACGCCCCGTTCAGATTGACATCCACGGCACGCTCCCACAGCGCGGGGGTCGTGGCCTTGAGCGAATCGATGTTCAGAATCCCTGCTGTGTAGAACAAAAAGTCAGGAACACCAACACTCGACGCAATCCGGGCCATGCACTCCGCCACCTCCGTTGGATCGGTCACGTCGAGCGGCTGTGTCACCAGATCCCCATTGCCGAGAGAGGCTTTCAATTCCAGTAGCGTGCGTTCATCTCGATCCGCCACGACCAGCTTGGCAACATTTCCCGCCAGCAACCGCGAGATCGCCCCACCGATCCCCCCTGCTCCGATCACGACAGCCGTTCGCCCGTGGTAACGGTCTTCAATTCGCTTGAACACGTCAGTTCCCTCCCACGGAGACTCGCTGGTCGATCCGTGATTCCTGGTGCCCCCATCGCTCACTCGTGGAACGGTACGACACGGGTTGTGAATTCGCCACCAATGAATCAACCGATTCCGGGACTCGCCCTGTTGTGCATCGCCGATATCCCTCACAGATGCGAAAAACTCGACAGATGCGAAAGACTCGCCACAGCGTGACGGATTTTTGAGTGAAAGAACGACTCGATACGAACGGCTCGATACAAACGGCTGGTCCGTCCGGTGAATCGTGTGACCAATGGCCGTTGCTCAGGCCTGAAGGGCCGACCAGTTTCCCAGCCAGGGTCAAGGCGTCTTCGCTGGAGGCCCTGGAGTTGACCACGAAAAGTGGATTCTGAGGTCTGAAGGACCGGCACGTCTCTTTTGACCGCCGATCAATTCACGGGGTTTATACGTCACACGTCGTACGGTCTAAGCTGGAATTACCCCAATCGAACGTCCGAAAACGTTTGCAGAACGGACACCATCAATTGATTGATGCGGTCGAAGCGAGCGGGTTCGGCCATGATTTTCTCGGGCGTCTGCACATACAAAGCATCACCCAATTCATCGCGGCAGTGGATGGTTAGTTCCTTCGCGCCCCAGGGTGTCATCTCGAGATGGAATTGCAGACCCAGGACATGATTTGAAACGGCATAGGCCTGATTGAGACACCCTGCACTCGACGCCAGCCGCACCGCTCCCTGGGGCAGATCAAACGTGTCACCGTGCCAGTGAAAGACTTCCGCACGCGAAGGAAAGATCGCCCCAAACGGATGCTGCGTCGCCTCGGGCGCGCGTTGAATCTCGAACCAGCCAATCTCGCGTTCCGGATTCCGATAGACCCTGGCCCCGAGCGCCGCTGCGATCAGTTGAGCCCCCAGGCAGACACCCAGTACACGTTTCCCCGCCTCAATGGTGCTGCGGATCAAGCGTTTTTCCGGTCCCATCCACGGTAACGTCGCGTCATCGTTGGCACTCATCGGCCCGCCCATCACGATCAGCCAGTCAAACTGGTCTACAGTCGGCAGCGGATCGTTCGCGTACATCCGCGTGGTGGAAAGCGTGTGCCCGGCCGACTGGAGCCACGCTTCAATGCTTCCCAGATTTTCAAACTCCACATGCCGAAGATGATGGACGCGCATCGTCATCCTCTCTGTCCAAAGGTTTCTGTTGGGGGTTGCGCCCACATGATTCACGATTGATGAAAAGATGTCCAATCGGACGGCGAGTTTCCGCAATTACAGGGACGAAAAAACCAATCCAGCCATCTGGCCGAGACTGCCACCTTCTTGACTTCAAGCACCTTCATTGGATGTGGGGCGTGCCGGAACACACCAAGTCGGGTGGCACCGGTTGACGTTCCGACGGCTACCGGTGTGACGAAGTCACAGGAGGTCGAACATTGATACCCAGAGTCTCATCGCAGGGAACGGGTCAAGGCAACTCGAAGGCGAATGCCCAACCTCTGTTGGCTGCGCCACACAGGTAGCCTACGGCAACCTGTGCCACCCAGCGAATTGCACCTATCGCCACGTCGCTCCGTTAAAAGTCTGCCTTCTCAAAGAATTGGGTGGCACCGGTTGACGTTCTGACGGCTACCGGTGTGACGAAGTCACAAGAGGTCGCTCAGTGATACCCAGAGTCTCATCGCAGGGAACGGGTCAAGGCAACTCGAAGGCGAATGCCCAACCTCTGTTGGCTGCGCCACACAGGTAGCCTGCGGCAACCTGTGCCACCCAGCGAATTGCACCTGTCGCCACGTCGCTCCGTTAGAAGTCTGCCTTCACAAAGGAATCGGGTGACACCGTCGGGTAGCACCGATTGACGTTCTGACGGCTACCGGTGTGACGAAGTCACAAGAGGTCGCGCAGTGATACCCAGAGACTCATCGGGGGAACGGGTCAAGGCAACTCGAAAGTGAATGCCCAGCCTCTGTTGGCTGCGCCACACAGGTAGCCTGCGGCAACCTGTGCCACCCATCGTCTAAGACGGAAGTGGCCGATCCTTGCATCGCATTCACGGTGTCCCCGGCGTGGCACTTTTGCAATACTCACCCGACACGGGTTTATACCCATCACGTCAACGACATCGACTCGGGGATTTTCGCATGGTGAGCGACTCGGCAAACGGCAACTTAAGTTTTGATCAGGCGGCGGCGATCAAGCTGGTCATGGAACTGATGGCCATTCCCGGTCGAAGCAAACAGGAAGGGCGCTTCGTTGAATTCATCACGTCCAAGCTGCTGGCCGCGGGTGTGCCGCAAACGAACATCACCACGGACAATTCACCAAAGCGAATTCCGGGTGGCGGCGAGGTCGGGAATTTGATCGTGAATCTGCCAGGAACCAAACGCGGTCCGCGGCGCTTACTAATGGCACACGTCGATACCGTTCCCATCTGCGCCGGCTGCAAGCCGAAGCTGGACGGAGACATCATCCGATCCGCCGACCCCACCACCGGCCTGGGGGGTGACGATCGCGCGGGGGTGGCCGTCGTGCTGACCGCGGCGCTCGAACTTTTGCGACAGAAAACGCCGCATCCTCCGATCACGCTGTTCTTTGCCGTGCAGGAAGAAATCGGCCTCTACGGGGCTCGCTACGTCTCCGCGAATAAACTCGGTTCACCCAAGTACTGCTTCAACTGGGACGGAGGCGAGCCGCGGTATGTCAGCATCGGAGCCACAGGCGACTATGCGATCGAGATTGAAATCGAGGGCCTGGCCAGTCACGCGGGAGTGCATCCCGAACGAGGCATCAACGCGATCGCGATCGCCTCGCTGGCAATTGCCGACCTCGTCGAAAATGGCTGGCACGGTCTGATTGAAAAAGGAAAGCACCGCGGAACCAGCAACGTCGGCATCATTCACGCGGGCGAAGCGACCAATGTCGTGACGCCTCATCTGACCCTGAAGGCCGAGGCCCGCAGTCACGATCCGATCTTCCGCAAAAAGATCGTCGAGGCGTTTCGAAAAGCGTTCGAAAAGGCAGCCAAGTCGGTGAAGTCGGCAGAAGGAAATTCTGGCCGAGTCACGTTCAAATCGGACCTCAAGTACGAATCATTCCGCCTGAAACCGGACGAGCCGGTTGTCACACTCGCAAAATCGGCAATCGAACAAATCGGCCTGACACCCGAACTGGTCGTGGGCAACGGAGGTCTCGACGCCAACTGGATGACCGCCCACGGCTATCCCACCGTGACGCTGGGCTGCGGCCAGCGCGACATCCACACCGTCAGCGAATGGCTGCATGTCCCCAGTTTCCTGCAGGGATGCCAGATTGGATTGCTGTTGGCGACCGGCGATTTGGGATGACGGAGTCTCTCGGTTGAAGACTGCACATTTCTCGTCACGGATGCGAGCCCAGAAGGACATTCAGGGCACCCAGGGTTACCGGAGTCAACTGCTCGATGTTTGAGAACAAGTTCGAACCGCTGTTGTCTCGGAACCAGTTTCTCTTGCGGATGGCGCGAAGCCTCGCGGCGTCATCATTGATCGTGGCACTCTCGTTATCGATCGGGACGGTCGGATATCACTTTCTGGGCGAACTGACCTGGGTGGATGCGCTCTTGAATGCGGCCATGATTCTGACGGGAATGGGGCCTGTTGATCAGATGCCGTCAACCGTCGGAAAACTCTTCTCAACGTTCTACGCGCTCTACAGCGGGATTGCTTTTCTGTCGATGATGGCCGTCATGCTTGCTCCACTCCTCCATCGACTCTTGCATACATTCGCCATGGAAGATGATGACGACGAAAAACCCAACGAGAAGCAGTCCGAACAGGCCAAGAACAAGACGACGTGAGCTGCGTCGATGAACGCACGTCAGCTTGACGAACTAGGCCGACAAATCTGCTGGCCACTTTGGCGTTTGAGATCATTCGCAAGTGATCGCGTTGCGATCGGAGCCAGAATTTTACTCAACCGTCTGAAGATTGTCCCAGGTGATGTTGACCATTCGGCGCAGTGGCCTGAATAATTGGGGCTGAAACGAGAACGCGAGACGTTCTCGCCCTCCACGCTCGCCCACCTTGCAGGAATATCCATGGCCGCCCAAGGACCTTCCCCCGCTCTTTTCTTTGAGACGGTCAATGCGTTTCAACGGACAGAAGCCCTGCGCACCGCGGTCGAGTTAAATCTCTTCGCACCGCTGGTCAGCGGAGGAAAAACGGCGGACGAACTGGCGATTGCCTGTCAGGCCTCACCACGCGGCATTCGCATCCTGGCTGACAATCTGACGATTATCGGATTTCTCCGGAAACAGGGTGACCGATATGAACTGACCTCCGACTCTGCGGTCTTCCTGAACCCTCAATCGCCCGCCTACCTGGGCGGTGCACTCGAATTTCTGCTGACGCCCGACATTCGCGGCGCCTTTTCACAATTGACGAAGGCCGTGAAGCAAGGCGGTACGGCGATTTCGGACGAGGGAACCGTTTCGCATGACAACCCCGTCTGGGTGGCGTTCGCGAAGGCCATGGGGCCGGTGATGCACATGCCGGCTCAACTGCTGGCGAACCTCGTCGTCGGCACGCCAGAAGAATCGTTGAAAGTGCTCGACGTTGCGGCCGGGCACGGGTTGTTCGGAATCACCGTGGCCCAACGTTTTCCCAAAGCGGAAATCACGGCGCTGGACTGGGCGAATGTTCTGGCCGTTGCAACCGACAACGCGCAGCGTGCGGGGATTGGTGACCGGCATCACGGGCTTCCCGGAAGTGCGTTTGAACTTGATTGGGGCGGCCCGTATGACGTCGTGCTGTTGACGAATTTTCTGCACCATTTCGACGAACCGACCTGTGTGCAGATCGCGACGAAAGCTCTGAAGGCACTCAAACCGGGTGGACGAGCCCTGACGCTGGAGTTCATCCCGAACGCCGATCGGATCAGCCCTCCCTCCACCGCCACGTTCGCGTTGACGATGCTCGCCACGACCGGTCGGGGGGATGCCTATACCTTTGCTGAATACGATCGAATGTTTACTCAGGCTGGTTTTGCCAAGAACGAATTCCACTCGCTGGCCCCTACGAACCAGCAGGCGGTCGTCTCAATCAAGAGCTGAGGATGGTTAGAAAAGTGCGAGGGCACCTGGGTCCCCTCCAGTTTGATCGGATTCTTAAAACATGGCGGAGCCAGTCGCAAAGCACGGGCGAGTTTGCGAATCGAAAGATGGAACCACAGTCACCCAAACACGCATTCTGATTGAAAATCGAAATCCCATGAGAGCCGCTCCACGACATCGATCTTCGCTTCTGTGCATGGTCACCCTGTCGGCACTCGCGTGTTTGCCGAATGTCGGGCAATGTGACGATGCCGCCCGTCATGGCTATGTCTTCAGTTACTTCCATGGAAACGGGGAAGACGGCCTGCATCTAGCGTCGAGCACGGATGGACTGGTCTGGGAACCACTGAACGACGATAAGCCACTGACATCGCCTACCGTCGGCGGCAAGTTAATGCGTGACCCGTCGATCGTACAGGGGCCGGACGGGGTATTTCACATGGTCTGGTCGAGCGGTTGGTGGGACACGGGTTTCGGCTATGCGTCCTCCAAGGACTTGATTCAATGGAGTGACCATCGCTTCATTCCGGTCATGCACGACACCCCGGGCGCCAAGAACAACTGGGCGCCGGATCTGTACTTTGACGGCGAGACCCAGCAGTTCGTCATCACATTTGCCACGACGATTCCGGGCAAGTTTCCAGAAACGGACCAGGACGGCGACCACAATCATCGCCTGTATTGGATGCTCACGAAAGACTTCGTGACGTTCTCGGCGCCGACGATTGCCGTTAACCCGGGATACAACAGCATCGACGGCACCATCGTCGCGATGAATGGCGGGATGACGATGATTTACAAGGATGAACGCCCCGCGAGCAAGCGGTTGCATGCCGTCACGACGGCGGGGATTGGCAAACCCTGGTCCGTGGCCGGCCCGCCGATTCTGACTCGTGACTGGGTCGAGGGCCCGACGGTGCTGAAGACGGGGGATGTCTGGCGACTGTATTTCGACTGCTATCGCGACGGTCACTTCGGCGCGGCAGAAAGCAAAGATGGGATCCACTGGACGGACATTACCGAGACCCTGAAAATGCCCAAGGGCGTGCGGCACGGGACGGCATTCGCCGTGAATCCCGAGATCTTCGAAAAGCTGTTGAAGCTGAAGAAGTGATCGCGAAGACAGTCATAATCAACTCACGCTCAATTGCCACCCGGAAATGCTCGTGCCGATCCAGAATCAGCACACAAGTGATGCCAAATCCGCCTGCAGGTGTCGGTTAGCACCGGTTGCCGTTCCCAACGGCTACCGGTGTGACGAAGTCACAAGAGGTCTGTTGTTCCGCAGCGATCTTGTGGGACGGACAATGAGTCGACCTTAATGGAAGGCGAATTACCAACCTCCTTTGGCTGCGCCACACAGGTAGCCTGCGGCAACCTGTGCCACCCTGATGCAAAAGCGAAGCCACATCTGACGTCGGGTGGCACCGGTTGCCGTTCCCAACGGCTACCGGTGTGACGAAGTCACAAGAGGTCTTTTGATCCGCCCTGATCGTAAGAGACGGACAACGAGTCGACCTTAATGGAACGCGAATTACCAACCCCCTTTGGCTGCGTCACACAGGTAGCCTGCGGCAACCTGTGCCACCCCGATGCACAAGCGAAGCCACACCTGACGTCGGGTGGCACCGGTTGCCGTTCGTAACGGCTACCGGTGTGACGAAGTCACAAGAGGCCTGTTGATCCGCCGCGATCACACGAAACGGACAATCAGTCGACCTTGATTGAAGGCGAATTACCAACCTCCTTTGGCTGCGCCACACAGGTAGCCTGCGGCAACCTGTGCCACCCTGATGCACAAGCGAAGCCACATCTGAAGTCGGGTGGCACCGGTTGCCGTTCCCAACGGCTACCGGTGTGACGAAGTCACAAGAGGTCTTTTGATCCGCAGCGATCGTAAGAAACGGACAATCAGTCGAGCTTGATTGCAGGCGAATCACCAACCTCCTTTGGCTGCGCCACACAGGTAGCCTGCGGCAATCTGTGCCACCCTGGGAACGGCGCCGGTGCTGAGTCCAGGTGACCGGGTCATCTGAACGAATTCGGGATTGGGACATTCTCAAATTTGGCTCGCGGGTGCGGCGGCGTTTCGCGGAATTCCATTCCCGGCTAAAGTAGTTTATGCGGGGGGGGGTACGCGACGATCATTCGTTCTTCGACGCGGACAGTTCCAAGCACAAAGGAAAATGCGTTCCGCTCTAGCGGAAGGCCCGAGGCGTTAAATGATGCTGAAAGAAGACAGCGACCTCTCGTCAATCGATTGCTCCTTTGACATCGCGAGATTCTGTCCGAAACACATTCCTTCCAACCGCGATGACACGAAGACGACGAGTTGAGGCACCACAGGCATCGCCCGCATTTCCGCACTGACTTTTCCAAATCTCAATCTCCTACTCGGCATCCAATAAAGCAGTTTATATGACGACCAATCGTCTCGAAGGCCTGCTCAAGCAATCGGTGGTTCGCGGACGTGTCCTGACGGCACCTGCTCAACTGGCGGGATACGACGCCGACGGACTGGGCTATAAAACGTTTCGGCCAGATGCGGTGGTGATTCCCGCCGACGCCGACGAAATGATTCAGGTCTTGCAGAGTGCCAGGCAACTGGGCGTCCCCATCTGCGTCCGGGGTGCCGGCACGTCTCTTTCGGGCGGCCCCGTGGCGGCACAGGGTGGTGTGATCGTGCACACGTCGTCGTTGCGGAATGTGCGCAAGATTGACGCGCACGGGTTCTGGTGCGAAGTCGAATGCGGCGTCACGCTGAATCGACTGGACGAAATCCTGGCACCGCACGGCGTGTTTTATCCTCCCGATCCATCGAGTGGTCCGGTCTGCACACTGGGCGGCAACATCGCCATGAACGCGGGTGGTGCGCACTGCTTTCGCTATGGCGTGACCAGCAACTATGTCCTGGGTGTCGAAGCGGTGTTGCTCGACGGCACCGTGCATCGTTTCGGTGGCCCGGCGGGTGGACGCGGACCTTGGCGCGAGGACTGGAAGCGGTTCATGGTCGGTTCGGAAGGAACCCTGGGCGCCTTCACCCGATTCTGGCTGCGGTTGTTGCCTCGCCCGGAGAAGGTCTGGACGTTCCGCGCGACCTATGCGGATTTGATCACGGCCGAGAAAGCAATTCACGCGCTGGTGGCGCATTCGTCGTTTCCCGTGGCGATCGAGCTGATGGACCCGCGCTGTGTGGCGATGGTCGAGAACAGCCCGATGGCGGTCGGCCTGCCCAAAGATTCGTTCATGCTGCTCACCGAGATCGACGGACCTCCAGAGCTCGTCGATGCGCGAGTCGAAGCGGTTGCAGAGATCCTGCGTTCGGCAGGGTCCGGCGATGTGGTCTTCAGCGATGATGAAGAACAGCGGAAGAAACTCTGGAAAGCCCGTAAGGCAGCGGGCGGCCTGATGGGTCAACTGAGCGCCGATTTCATGGTTCAGGACGCCGTGATTCCCAAAAGGGCTCTGGCGGAACTGTTGCAACTGGTTTACGACGAAGCGGACGCCGCTGGCATTCGGGCCGTCAACGTGTTCCACGCGGGTGACGGAAATCTGCACCCCAATTTTCTGTTCGACTCGCGCAAGCCCGGGGAACTCGAGAAAGTCGAACATATCGGCAAGCGGTTGATGCAACGCGTCGTCGACGTGGGTGGCACGCTTTCGGGCGAACATGGAATCGGAAACGACAAGACGGCCTATATGCCGCTGGTGTTCGGCCCTGATGCGCTGCGCTTTCAACTCGCCGTTCCAGCCGTCTTCAATCCCCGGCACCAGTTAAACCCGCTGAAGGTGTTCGCGGACCGACGGTTCGAAGGGCTGAACGGTGACGCTCAACACCAACATCCGAAGAATGGTTCGATTCAGAACGGTGCGAATGGAAACGGACACGCCGCCGAGTACTTCAAGACGACGGCGGAGCGATACTTTGAACCGTTTCTCGACACCATCGATGGCGTGCTTTGCCTGCCCGCCACGGCCACCGCTGCCGATGTCGAGGCACGTGCGGCCGCTCACAAGTTGCGATTCCCCCTGTTGATCGATCGCAGTGCGACGCTGCGTGATCAGGTTGAGGCCACAGGGTTCGCGCCGGCGTCGTCACGATTCGGCCCATTGTGTGACAACATCGTCGGGATGAATTGGATGTTACCCAATGGTCGCATGATTCGTGTGGGCGAACGCGTTGTGAAAACGACGACGGGTTACGACCTGTTCCGCTTCCTGCTGTCGAGCGGCAATCGGTTTGGTCAACCCGTTGATTACGTTTTGCGACTGCGACCGGATTGCGGTCCGACGACGATCGTCACGCTTCGTGGCACCGTCGAGTCACTCGCCAGGGCGATTCCTGACTTGCTGAAGAATTGCTGGATGCACTGGCTCGATTCGATCGACTACATCCAGACCGGCGATCCAAATTCCACTCAGTTGCGAATCGTCGTAAATTGCCCCGCGGACGAATGGCCCGTCGCCGAGACTTACCTCAAGACATTTGCACAATCGCACCAGCTCTCGGTTGAGACGAACGGCAACACTGTCGCACCGACCGATGGTCTGCCCGATTTCGTGTTCAAGACCGCGACCGAACTGGTGGTGCCGCTGACTCAAGAAATCGCGCGGTCCGGCGGAATTCGCTGTGTCACACTCTGTTACAACGGTGTGGTGCATGGATTTCTGGAAGATCACACTGATCGCCAGAATCGGATCTCAGCCTTGATCCAGAAATATGCAGACCGACTGCTGAAAGTCGGCGGCGATTGGCATTCGCGGCATCTTTCGGATCTGACTCCACCGGCAGTGGAAGCGGAATGGATCAGGACGCTTGACCAGGCGGCCGGCCTGCGAGCTGTCACCTCTTAGACATCACGCGTTCCCCCAATACGACATTTGCCCCATCGAACATCCTCTACTCAGTTCCTGGCGTGCCCGCTGACGGCACCGAATCGGATCTTCAAAACATGTCCCCGACTCCGCCGTGCGACCACAACTCCATTGCCACCACATCCCCTGGAACCGCTGGTCCGGTCGGCCACACCGCGTCACACGATTCCGACTTACTGGCCAGTTGTGTCCATTGCGGCTTTTGCCTGGAAGTCTGTCCGACCTATAAGCTGACTGGCGACGAGAACAATTCGCCCCGTGGACGATTGCGGCTTTGGCGCGAAGAAGCCGAAGGCCGCCTGGAACAGGATCCCTGGACCGACTTCTATACCTCCGAGTGTGTTGGTTGTCTGGCGTGCGAGTCGGCGTGTCCCGCGAATGTGCCGTACGGCGAGATCTTCGAGCAGGTCCGACATCAGCATGTTGCCACCAAACGATCGCGACCGCCGCTCGTGCTGCGCCTGGCCGCGGCGCTGGCCACGCGACAGGGCCTGTTCAATCTCGTCATGCTTCCCGCTCGCCTGCTTCGTTCAGCAGGTCTGTTAAAGCATCGATTCCTGTTCGACGGACAGCCTGCGGCCGTCGAATCCACCGCCGCCTATGCAAAGCGACTGATGGAGCAGCATCGTCCGACGGGTCCACGCGTGGCGTTCCTGACCGGATGCCTGATGGAATCGGTTTTCCGTGAAATCAACTTTGCCACAATCCGAGTGCTGATCGAAAGCAATGTTCAGGTCGTGATTCCACCCAATCAGGGATGTTGCGGCGCGTTTCAAGAGCACACGGGCCTGGACGGCGTCGATGCACTCCGCGCACAGAACCGTCAGGCGTTCGGTTCATTGCAGGTGGATGCGGTCGTCAGTAACTCGTCCGGCTGCGGTTTGGCGTTGGGAAAATCCCTGAAGGACCAGCATGAAGTCCGCGATGTGTTGGGATTTCTCGGCGAGCTTGGTCCAGTCGCGCGGCCATCTCGTGACGCCGGCGCGAGAGTTTACGTCGACTTGCCCTGCCATCTGGTTCATGGCCAGAAAGCGCCGGGTATCCCCGCGAACGTGCTGAATGCCACGGGATACCAGTGGAGCCTGGCGCCTCAGGCTCGCGACTGCTGTGGTTCGGGCGGGGTCTACAATATTCAGAAGCCGGAAAACTCACGCGAGATTCTCGCTCGGAAATCCGCATTTCTGAACGACGCCGCCGGTGATCCCGTAATCCTGGCCACGTCGAATCACGTCTGCATGATGCAATGGAATTCGGCCAAATCGGGTGGGCTGGTGAACCGTCCTTACAGTGTGAAGCACGTGATCCAGTTACTCGATCCCGGGCCAGAATTCACGGTAAAGAAGCCGATTTAGGACTCCATCAACCAGCAATGTTGAATTTGCCTCGGCGCAAGCGAATTTCGCGTGTTGTCGTTGTTGGGGAAACTACAGTATCGGCGGAAATTCAGGAGGAATGATCGGCTTGACTTTACTAAGAACCGTCTGCCACTCGTGATTGAGATCCAGCGCAGCAATCCACGTTTGCAAATAGGTCTGATCAAGCAAGTCGGCTTGAAGTTCGTAAATCTGCGACACGTCGCTGATCTGTTTCTCACTCCCACCGATCCTTTTGCTCCAGACGAGCTTCATGAGGATGGTGTCTTCGGGGGAGCTCACATCGACGATTTGCTCACCGAGATCGAATGACTGCTTTCGTTCAAAGCGAGACTGGTCGAACGGACTTTCCGTCAAAACCCAAAAGTCGACCTTTTCGGCGGTTTTCAATTCGAGCAGATTGAACATCTTTTTGTCTCGGATCGCATCAACCATCGCGGACTTGCTCAGATAGAATCGATCGCTGTCGAACTCCTGAAACAGTCGATCCGCATCACCAGGAACTAAACGAACGACGAGATCAATATCATGAGTCGCTCTCGCTTCTCCATAAAGACTCGACGCGTGCGAGCCAGTCAGCATAAATGCAATCTGATGGCGCCGTAGCACGGAAATCACATCTGTCAGTAATTTCTGTTGTGCCATCTTGCTCGCATCTGCAAATAGAGCTTCTCGAATTCCGCTTCATTCAGATCCGGAAACCGTCGACGCAATCCGATCCGAAACAACGTGATCGTCCGTTCGTTCAGCTTAAAGACCTGATCGAGCTTTTCGCTTGGTGTCATCGCTCGCAGACACCGCAGCGTACGCTGATGATTCGGGCGAGGCTTTCTCTCGTGTCCTTCATTGACATTGTGCGAAGTGAGATCGCGTTCTGATGCAAACAAAACGGCGGCTTTGATGTCGTCTTCTTCAAGATAGGGATAGTCGGACAAGATTTCCGCGGCCGGAACCTGATCTCGAAGCAATCCCATAATTGATTGCACCGCAACGGGAAGTCCACGGATGCACGGCAACCCACCGAGTACGAGTGGATCACTGGTGATGCGATTCAATATCGCTCGTTGTTCGCGCTGCTCAGTCAGACTTTCATTCTTCCTGATTCCGTTTGACATCTTGATCGAGAAGCCCTCTTAAGAATCTCTTCGGCAACCTTTGGGTGACGTGAGCTCACGAAAATCCTCTACGTTCATTCCATCCCTGTGATGCTACCCCACTTCATCTCACAATTCGATCCTTGGCTGAACCTCGTTGAACCGAGACTTCGACTGCTATTCCGGCGAAGCTTGTTTTTCAACCTGGAACGAATACAGCGTCGCGTTTCGCAGAGAGATCTTCAGACGCACTGTTTTGTGACGCAGGTCGGACAAGGATTTCTGAAGTTCCCAGTTGGGACGCCAGCGGAGGTCATCGCGGTTCACAATCGGTATTGCCGCCTCGCGATGGAAGCCAGAAATTGGTTTAAGGTCCGACTTTGTTCCGTCCGAGCCGTCCAGGACGATTTCGACATCGGCTTGACCGCCCCGGGCATCAATATTCAGGCTCAGTTGATCCCCTGTCAGCACAAACGGTTTGGTGAGGACCATCCCTTCGGTTTCACCCGCCTTGAGGCCGACGAATCCGTCCAGACGCAGGTGCGCGAGACCGATGGCGTGCTTTCTGTCAAAATGCGTTTGCCCATCCCCGTGTCGTTCATTGGCTCCCGCGTAGTAGATCCAGTGCTGGTCCGCGTGTGTGACAATCGTCGATGAGGGCATGATCAGGTCTTTGTCGAATGCGCCGTCCGGGCCGCGAGGCACAATCGGCTGACCGGCATAAACCCATCGCAGATCCCATTGGTCACCATCTCGGCTTGTGGCGAGATAGAAGTTCATAATGTCACGTTCGTGACGCGTTTGCAGATCGGTTAACGTCCCTTCGCTGAGGTCGCCGGGATACTCGTAAACCGACAGCAAGGCGAAATAGACGCC
Source organism: Henriciella sp. (assembly GCA_965279045.1). GTDB lineage: Bacteria > Pseudomonadota > Alphaproteobacteria > Caulobacterales > Hyphomonadaceae > Henriciella. Next base: position 20,263 of record CBDIHJ010000050.1, read on the forward strand.
CTCATAAATCCAGCAGGTCGTGGAATAGATCTGCCGTCGGTGGAACTCGTCGGTCCCCTCTTTGTCGAAGATCCACTCGCGAACCAGCGACCAGTCTGTGGGATTCGCTTTGGGGTCGCGATTCGTCATGCAGCGCGCGCCACGGATTTCGGTGGAACCGCCCGCCGATCCAAAATCGGTTCGCGTCAACAGGCGATACGTGTTGCCCAGGGGGTCCCAGAGGATCTGGTTGTATGTATCGGCCGCGCGCTTCGTCACGGGTTGGCCATCGTGGTACGGAGTCCAGTGAATCCCATCGGCCGAGTGCGCAAGACCCGCCGCCATCCCTGGGGCATCGAAGCTCGCTTTAAACCGATGCTCCGGATCAGATTCGTGTCGATCGATCTCCACCGCCAGCGTGTAATCGCCCGCAAATTTGATCCCTTTCAGGTCCGTTTGCGTTATGAACTCGAGTCCGTCTAACGATTCAGCGTATCCAAACCCGTTCGATCCGGGATGGCGATACCACAACTTGAATCGTCCCGCATCGTGCAAGACCGTTCCATAGAACCAGCCGGAGGTGAAGATCGGGCGTCCGCCGTTCGCTTTGGTGACTTGTCCTAAAACGTGTGTGAGATTTGTTGCCTTCGAGACCACGAAATCGTCAACGAACAATTGCTTTTGCAAACCCACATCAACGCGCGCATTTCGTGGTTGAAGCGGCACTGCGGCGTCGGTGGGTTTGTCGGAGTTCGCCTGGGCTGATAACGGGTTGCTATTCAGCGCGATCCAACAACCGGACAGCCAAACCAAGATTCGAACGAGAAATGCGTCCCGGACGTTCATTGCGTCGATTCCCCATAAATCGTTTTGATCACATAGTGTCTCGTTCGTATTGTACGTTTCTTCACGGCAATAGGGGATTTTTCAAACTTCCCGCTAATAAAGGACGAAATCAACCGCAAATTATTTGAATCGCACCTTGAATCCACTGAAGTCTGACCGATACTTCCCATGGCGGTTCACGACAACCGTCATGAAGAGAATAGAAGCCCGGTGAACGAACGGGGATTGGCTTTGCAAGCAGACAAAGCGCTGCAAACAAGGTGTCAGTCTCCCTGATTTCAATGGGTTGTGAGACGCCGGATTGGCCTGATCCGAAGCCCCCTGACCATCGTCGATGGTCCCGCTCTTCGCCTCATCCCAACCCGACAAATAGTCCTCGAATGATCGTCGCCTACACGTGGCCGTTGATTTTTCGTGCTGTTGTCGGAGTTCATCATGCGATCAATCGCCATTCATCCATGTGAAGCCATCAATCTGCCGTTCCAGCGTGTGGCCATTTTGTCACGCGACACGCCATGGAACGGTTTTCGCACATAGTTAGTGGCCGAAGAAACGCTTTTTTATCCACGATGCTTTTGGTTTACAGGCGACACGATGCAACTGATGACGACACTTCGAGGAGACCGATCATGTCCACTGCATTTCATGCGAAAGGGTTTGTGGGTGAAGCCACCACAGCGGCGTGGTTGAGACACTATCCGGCCTGCACGCCGTCACATCTCGAGTATCCCGATCAGCCGGTCTGGTGGCTGCTGGCGGAATCCGCACGGAAGTTTCCGCTGCGAACGGCGATTCGCTATTTCAACGAAACGATCACCTACGAAGCGCTCTATGAGCAGGCTCGCCGTGCGGCGGCATTGTTTCAGTCGCTCGGCGTCAAACCGGGCGACCGTGTGGGAGTGTTGCTGCCGAACGTCCCCGAGTACCTGATCGCCGCATACGGGATCTGGATGGCGGGTGGTCTGGTTGTCTCGCTGAGCCCCATGGGTGCCGCAGTCGAACTCGACGATCTTCTCGAAACCACCGATTGCAAGCTCGTCGTGACACTGGACCTTCTGGCTCATCTCGTCACTCACGGCAAACACCGCCCGGAACGGCTGCTGACTTGTTCAATCGCACCGCGGCTGCCACGGATACAGAGACTGCTGTACAAGGTCGCGTCACTGAAAGCGAACGGCTTGGCCTATGGAGTCGCGTCGAGCGAATTCCTGCATGCGATTTCGAAGGTTGAGCCCATCCAAACGCCCGTCATGACGGACTCGCAGTCACCGGCATATATCCTGCCGACAGGTGGGACGACCGGTCGGGCGAAAGCGGTCACGCTGTCGCACGCCAACTTGTTGGCGAACGCCCTGCAATTGAAAGCCTGGTGCGGTAATCGGACAGGACGAGACACCTTCCTGGCGGTGATCCCCTTCTTTCACAGCTATGGACTGTCGACATGCCTGACGAACGGACTCGCGATGGCCGCGACGCTGGTCCTGCACCATCGCTTCTATCCGGAAACGACGCTCGATCTGATCGAGTCGACGCGTCCGACGGTTTTTCCCACCGTACCTGCGATGCTGCACGTCATGAACCAACATCTTCGCACGGCAAAACGTAAACGCGATCTTAGCTCGCTGATGTGGGTGATCTCGGGTGGCGCTCCACTGATGGGGGACACCGCAAATGAGTTCGCGGCGCACACTGGCGCGAAAGTGGTCGAAGGGTTTGGCCTGTCGGAATGCAGTCCTGTCACCCATGCCGGACCCCTCGATGGCACAGCGCAGATCGGGACAATCGGGCTACCTCTGCCAGACACAGAAGCATTGATCGTCGACGCCGACACGGGAACCGAGGTGCTTGATGCGGGCGAGGTCGGCGAACTGATCATTCGAGGTCCACAAGTGATGCTGGGCTATTGGAATAATCCCGAGGCCACGAATCAGATGCTGCGGGAGGGGTGGCTGTACACGGGTGATCTGGCCACACGTGATGACGAGGGGTTTTTCAAGATCGTTGATCGCAAAAAAGATCTGATCATCACGAGCGGATTCAACGTCTATCCGACCGACGTCGAATTTGTGCTGAAAAAGTTCCCAGACGTCAAAGACGCGGCGGTCATCGGGGTGGCCGATGTCCAACGTGGTGAAATCGTGAAAGCGATTGTGGCCGTGAACGACAAAGCGAAATTCAATTTGCACCGGTTCGAAGCCTATATGAAAGAAAACCTGGCGCATCACAAAGTTCCGAAGATTGTCGAGCTGTTGGAAGGAGATTTGCCTCGCAATTTCCTGGGAAAAGTGCTGCGTCGGAAACTGCGTGAAACGTCCTGAAAACGACTCGCAGGAAAGCGAAGACCTGCATTGAGTGATCTTCGTGCGACGGCTTCTCGAAGCAGTTCTGTCCGGACGTGACGCCACGACCTGTGAAGACACTGCTTCAAGAAGCCGTCGCACGAAGCGAGTTCAGATCATGGACCTTCATTCAAAACGAAGGAAAAACATCAGCCGAACGAGTCATCCCAAGCCGATTGGTCGGACTTTTGTCGGTGGCTCGTTCGGCTCAAGGTAATCGTGTCGCCGTTCATAGGTTGGGGGCTGACGCATTTTTATCGCAGAAAAGGGACGACAGCTCATTCGGCAATTCGCAATCGAACCACGAGGTGCCGATGGAACGGGGTCTGTCCCCTTGTCAGACCTGGGAATGGTTACGGTTTGAGGTGACATCATGAGCGATCTACACTTGACGAACTTTGATGTGCATCGCGATGACCGCGGATTAATGACCGCGATTTTGAATGTCGCGGATCAGCCGGTGAACGTGTTCAATGAAAGCGTGCTGCATGATCTGGACGAACTCATTCGGGCAATTGATCACGATCGTTCGATTCGTGCAGTCGTTTTCCGTAGTGGCAAGGACAGTGGGTTTCTCGCGGGGGCCGACCTGCGGGTGATCGAATCGTTGAACGGTCCCGAAGTCGCGGAACATATCTGTCGGTCCGTCCAGGAATTATTCGCGCGGCTCGAAATCTTGTCAGTCCCCACGGTCGCGGTCATTCAGGGAGTCTGCCTGGGTGGCGGATTAGAATTTGTGCTTGCCTGCCGATACCGCCTGGTCGTGGACGATCCCAGAACGAAACTGGGATTCCCGGAAGTCGAAGTGGGACTGCTTCCCGGTTGGGGAGGCACCCAGCGGCTGCCAAGTCGCGTGGGACTTTCCGCCGCATTGCCATTGTTGCTGACGGGCAAGAAGGTCGGAGCCGCGGACGCAGTCCAGATGGGATTGGCCGACGTCCTTTGCAAACCGACTGACGTTGATGATTCGCTAGAATTGCTTCTGCGAAACGCCTTCAGCGAATCAGGGTCCGCAACGAAGGCGACTGGTACGGCCACAGCACCGAACTTGCTGAAAAAGACATTGAGCGCGTTCGCACCGAAAAACATCTGGAAACAGTTCTGCGATCGAACTCGCGCCGGCCAGTGGCTCACCCTGCGGGCCGCGCACGACTCCATTGCCTCCAAAGCGAAAAATTATCCGGCCCTCGCATCGATCCTGAAAGCGGTCCAGGCGGGATTGAGTGACCGGCCAGAACATGGGTTTGAGACGGAACGCCAGGAATTCTCGCGGCTCATGATGACCGACACCCATCGCAGTCTGCTTGGGCTTTTTTTCCAGCGCGAACGGGCGCGGAAAATGGAATCGTGGGTACCCGGATCGATCGCTTCCCCACACCGCATCAGAACTGTGGGTGTTGTGGGTGGGGGTGTCATGGGGGCGAGTATCGCCCACTGGGCATCAATCCAGGGGTTTGACGTCGTGCTCAAGGAAGTGAATGCGAATCTGCTGGACGACAGCCAATGCCGAATCCGTGATCTGTTCGATGAATCGGTTCACAAAAAGGCTCTGTCTGCCTCAGACGCGTCGAAGTGGTTCAGCACGATTGAAGTCACAACCGATTGGCGCGCCTTCAGACATGTTGATCTCGTGATCGAAGCGGTCACGGAAAAGCTCGATGTCAAACAGTCTGTCTTCCGCGAACTAGACCTGTACTGTCCGCCGCACGCGATTTTGACATCGAATACATCGGCAATCTCCATTCAAGCCATCGGCGCCGCGCTCCACGGCTCTCGGCGAGTCTTAGGGCTGCATTTCTTCAGTCCCGTTCATCGCATGCCGCTCGTGGAAATCGTCCGAATCGCCGAATCACGCGATGCGGATGTGGCAACCCTGGTTGACTTTGTCAAAAAGCTCGGCAAGGTTCCCGTTGTGACAGCCGACAACCCGGGATTCATTGTCAATCGCATCCTCTTCTCTTACTTCGACGAAGCGATTCGCCTGAATGATGAGGGAGCCGCAGTCGACGTCGTCGATCGTGTGATGACTCGATTCGGCATGCCGATGGGTCCGTTCGCGCTGCTCGATCAAGTGGGGATCGACGTCGCAGCAGATGTCGCATCGTCCGTTGACGATGAACTCAACCCCACGCCGATTCTGCTGCGTTCGATGGTCGCACAGGGAGATCTCGGGCGAAAATCGGGGCGAGGCTTTTACCAATACGATCGCCCCGGTGGACGTCGAAAGGCAGCTACGACGAAGGCGAATTCCGACGCTCAGATCCTGGACGTCGAGATCCGCGACCGACTGGTTCTCCGCATGGTGAACGAAGCGGCCAAATGCGTGGAAGAGGGAGTCGTCGCGGAAGCGTGGATGGTCGACCTGGCAATGGTGCTTGGTACCGGCTTCGCCCCCTTCACGGGTGGCCCGCTGAACCTGGCGCAAGACCAACACGACGACGTGCTTTGCAAGCTGAGGCACTACCAAACGACCCTCGATCCGAGGTTCACGCCCGCTCGATGGCTGGCCAAATGTGTCGACCGATATCCGCACGCAAGACACCACGCGTGAAGGACGCGAAGAGATTCCGTCGTTCGAAATTAAATTGAATGACGTTGGTGATCGGCCACCCTGAGTGTGGCTCGACGCGAGAACGCATCTGGATATCAGGACGTGGCGAGTCTTGAATGAAACTGCGGTAATTTGGAATCATGATTTCTGAGTTTCGGCTCGCGGGCCAATTAGGCAAGCTGAAAGGACGTGTGAAGATTTACGGGGTCGAATTCCCATCAGCAAGCCGATACGGCGATAGACCGATCATCGTGTGTCAGTCGGCGCTGCCGCAAGTGGACCAGATCATCGGAACAAGGCTTTTTGATTTGAAGCGATGACTGAAAAAACAACACCCGCCCCGACAATGTCTGTAGAACAGCAAAAGCAACTCGTTGACGAAGCCATAGAGCGGTTGGACCGCTTGGCGGAAAGCCAGTTGGAAATGGCACGGCTTTTCATTGATAAAGGAAAACCCGAAATCGCCCGCCGCAGACTGCAGGAAGTCATCGAACTGTACGGAAAGTCCGATGCGGCCAAGGACGCCAAAACCATGTTGAAAACGTTGTGAATCCATGGCACGCATGTTTCTTGGCTCGTCAGCAGATCGTTGCGTCATGGAGGGCCATTGAGCAAGCGGACACCGCTGCTCGAGTGCGAAATCAGCGTCTTACGGTCTGCGCTGATTCGGATGAAGCTTCCAAATCCGGCGGTCTTCCAACGACCTGTTTCAATCTGTTCCGCAACGTTCCAGAATCGCAGTTGGGAACCGCCTCTGGTCACCAGGGTTCGCCCTTCATCAACCAAAAAGACGCCATCCAACTCGGTGCCAACGGAAAATGTGGCGATCTGCTCCCCACCCGGCAGATCCCAGACGCGAACGAACAAATCCTCACCCGACGTCGCCATTCTCGCGCCATTGGCTGAGATTGCCAACCACTGCGCTGAGTTCTGATGCCCGGCACGCGTTTGCCGCAACGCCCCCGTTGTCACATCCCAGAATCGGATTTTGCCGTCCATGCAGACAGAAACGAAAGACATGGTGTGTGGGACGCACTGCAAATCATTCACCGCAGAGGGATGGGGCGAGGAAAAGCGAAGATCACCATTTTCAACATTCAGACCCCAGACCTCACGATTCACGGCCAACAGCAGCGTACTGCCGTTATTGGACAACGCCCCTTTCATGGGAAACTCGTTCCCCATAGGGACTTGCCAGATTTGCTCACCGGTTCGACAGTCAAACGCCAAGAAGAAGTATTGATCCCCCCGCTGTTCCGCCACGAAAAACCGCCGACCATCGGGCAACGTTGCCGACCAGGAACTGCTGGGGATATGAGGAATACTGAATCGAAATCTGAGACGACCTTCGGGCATCTCGTAACCGCTGACTTCACCGTTTTGACAGACAGTCAAAATATTCCCAGACCACGACACGGGTGAGACATCGTCGTACTTCTCACTGTGATTGGGGAATTGCCCATGAACCTGATTTGCTGGCCAATGCCGAATCGTTCCGTCTTTAGATGAAGTGACAATTGCCCCTTCGTCTCCATCGACCGCTAATGACATGACCCAATCTGTATGCCCCAGAAGCGGAATGGTTTCGGTAGATTCAATCCGTTTCGTGCGCCGCACAAACATGTGCGAATCGGCGAGTCCCACCGCCACGGTCAAATCATTTGTCCACGCGAGTGCCCGAATTCCACTCGTGAACTCATCGTCGGCGACAACCTTACCGAACTCGGGACTTTCATTCGTCACATTCCATTCAATAAAGCGTCCCCCGCGAAAACCTGCCGCCAGGAATTTACCGTCAGGTGACAATGCGATCGCGCGCGCCCAACTGGAATCGCGGGGACACGACAATTGACCTGCGTCCAAGCGGTCGTCGGCGCGACCGTTGCGCCAGTCCCAAGCGCGGATCGTCTCATCTTGTGACGAAGAAAACAGAATTCCCAGACGCGATTGTTCATCGAAGGAACGGACGACATCCGTGTGTCCGGAAAGCTCTGTGATCAGCTTGCCCGTATTTCCATTCCAAATCCGAATCACTCCATCGTCGCCACCGGACGCAATGGCTTCACACTCATTTCCGAGAAAGCGTACAGCCGTCGCGATCTTTGGATGCGCCGGCAGTGTATGAACCAACCTTCGATTTGCAAGATCCCAAATCTGCACGATGCCATCTTCCGCCCCGGAGACAATGCGGGTTGTCTTACCAAATCGCGCGAGATGCAGTGCGTGGATCGCTTTACCGGTCGGGTCGCGCAATTCGTAAAGGAGCTTCCCCGCTGGAAGTGAACGTGCTCGAACGATACCGTCAGATTCTCCGCAATAAACGATATGTTGGTCCGAATCGATCACGAGCGGTGCGGCAACGTCCCCCACTGCGAACGAGCCGATGACCTGCGACGCATTTTCGATTTGCCCTGAGAGCACCCACCAGGGAAACGTCCTGAGATCCGCTTCACCCGGCTTCGGAATGCAGTCCCGAAGTCGCTCGCGCAAGGCAAGCAGATTTCCATCCTGCCAGGCGTCAGCCGCTTGCCGCATATCATCAGCATAGACCCGTCGACGCAACGTATCGGTGCGAACCAGTAGATTTTGCTCGTGCACGCGCGCGATCTCGAGGGCTCGCTGCAAAAGGGAGTTGTACCAGAGCGAACCAACCAACATCGTGAAAATCGAACATGCCACAAGTGTCGATAGCATCGACACAATGGGATTGCGACGTCCCCACTTGGCCAACGTGACCAGGACCGGCTGCGGCCGCACGAGGACCGGGCGACCTTCACAGAAGCGTCGAAGATCATCAGCCAGCGCCTGTGCGGTTTGGTACCGATCCGCAGGCTCGCTTCTCAGGCATTTCATGCAAATCGCGTCGAGATCTCGCGGAAATCCGCGAATAAGCTGGCGCGGAGGAGTCAGTCGATCATGCGACTCTCGATGCAAAGTCCCAGCCGACTTTTTCCCCTTCGATGCACGGACATCCGTCAACAATTCGTAAAGTACGGCGCCCAGACTGTAAACATCGGAGGCCTCGTAAACGAGATCCGTCCGTCCGTCGGCTTGCTCGGGGGACATATAGGCCGGCGTCCCGACAATGGCGCCTGTACGGGTCATCTCTTCGGCAGCGATCTCCTTCATCTTCGCCATCCCAAAATCCGTCAGTTTGGGAGCGAATTTGTCCAGGCTCAGATCTGCCTGAACGTTCATCGGGGGCGCGAGCAAAATATTGGCGGGCGTGATATCGCGATGCAGAATTTGCTTGCTGTGTGCGAACGAGACCGCCTCGGCCAGTTGCAGAAAAAACAATGCCGCCACTCGCGGCGCAACCGGGCCCGGATGATCTTCAAACCATCGCGCGAGCGTCGGCCCAGGAATATAGTCCTGCGCCAGATAGCAGATGGTCCCGACTTCATTTGATTCAAAAACGGTGACGATATTCGGATGCGTCAAGATTCCGGCCGCACGTCCCTCGGCCAGAAATCGCCTTCGCAATGACGGATTGATCAGGACGTCTGGCTTCGGCACCTTGAGCGCGACGAGTCGGCCCAGGACCGGGTCTCGCGCCAGAAAAACCATCCCGTGCCCACCGACGCCCAACTCACGCAGAATCTCAAACCGACCGAAATGCGTACCCTCGATACCAAGGAATTTTTGTAATTCGTCGCTGATCCCGATTAGCGACGCGTCATGCGGCGTGGTCGTTAGCGACAGGCGATCACGGCGAGGGACTTCCGCACGACGAAGGGGCGCCTCATTGTAAAGGAACTGAAGCTGTTGGCGCGCCTGCTCAAGCTGATGCTGTTCGTCCGGGGTCAACTCACTCAGGCGGTCTGAAGGGAGATCGACCGAACGTCCTTCGTGCAGCGCGGCGTCGAGTTCGAGAACCAGCGCCAGGACCCGCTCCGAATGCTGGGATTCGTCAGCGGTTTCTGATTCGTCATTCCCGTCGGTCATGAGCATCACCGCAAGTTGACTGGAGTCGAGAAATCGCTCGAGCGAACAGCTTTCGTGCCGCATCCGCTGACCGGTTCATCCGTCGGCCGATTTCTTCAAACGTCAAATCGTTGTCGATTCGCAGGCGAATCACTTCCTGCTGATCTTCCATCAACGACAACAAGGCCTGCTGAAATCGTACGCGGTCTTCGTTTGCACCAATCTCAGTACTCAACGTCGCTCCGTGGGGATTCGGCAAATCACCCGTGATGTGACTCTCGCTCAAAAAGTCACGAAGCTGCTGCATGTCAACTTCGCGGCCAACGTTTCTGCGTTCAGCGGAATAGTAGTACCGCAACGTGTTGCCGATGCGAAACTCGAGAATTTGCGAGAGCCACCGCAAAAGCTCCTGGATCGAGTCCCCTTCGAACCGATAAAACTGCTGATGCGCGGTCACAAAGGTTTCCTGCACGAGATCGCTTGCACCGACCTTCGCCTGCAGACCGTGCCGGATCGCCACGTTGGCAATCAACAGCAGGTAATTCCGGCAGGTCTCCAATAATTCACCCTGCGCAACGGAAGACCCGGAACGTGCGGCGGCAAACCGTCGAACGAGTTCCTCGGAGGTGGAATCCAACACCTGCTCTGATGTCGAAGCACACTCTGCCGTAGGATTCGCGGCAGCGACATCGTTCGGAATCATATTAAGCACATCCTACTGTCGAACCACGATATCGTTTGAGGGAATCGTGCGATCTTCACACGCCAACACCTGACATTCCAACGTCGTGGCAAGCAAAAGAATACTGTACTGATGTAGTGTTTTAATGAAACCCTGTCGACTCGAAGCGAATTCTTAACAAAGACCACACAAACACAACTGAGCCGTTTACTCCGTCACGCAATGACACGACCGCCGATTGAGGAGACGTCCGACTGACTCTATTCTCGAATCGCATTCAAATAGCGTTCCGCAGACTGCTTGACGATGCTCATCCCGTCGTCATCGATCACAAAGTCCCAGAACGCCCCGTAGATTCTTTGATAGGCGAACGGCTGAACGGCGGACACGATTCGCTCCACGCTCTTGCCGGGCAAGGGGATCAAGTTGGGATAGCTATACATGAAGCTGACATGCTTCCGGTCGGCAACCACCTGGATGATGTCGCCCGATAGCAATGCTCCGCGACCTGCCGCGCCAGCGGCCCAATGCAGAACCGCGCCGCCCGCAAAATGGCCCCCGCAATGAATGAGCGTCACGCCCGGCATCAGCGTTTGAGTCGTACCACTCCAAAACACAATCGATTGATCGGGGCGCATGACCCACTGACGATCATCCGCATGCAGATAGATCGGGACATCGCCGAAAGTACGACCCCAGTCAACGGCATTCGAGTAATAATGCGGATGAGAAATCGCGATCGCCGAAAGGCCTCCCCACGCGTTGATTGCCTGGATCAGCGATTCATCCAGCAGCGGAATGCAATCCCACAGAATGTTTCCATCTGGTGTTTGCAACAAGAGCGCCCGCTGGCCGATCGCAAATTGCGGTTCGATACCGATTCCGATCAGGCCCGGCTCTTTGAATTTGATCGAGGTGCGATTTGTCTGACGCAGCCGGTCTAACGTCGTCCATTGCTGACCGGTCTTCCGGACGTATTGGCGTTCATCCTGGCAGATCGCACACATCGGCGGCGGCTGAATGCTTTCGGCGTACTGAGTCCCGCAGGCGGTACAAATGAAGTTCGTCATTGAGCGGCCTTCCCCCAGCGATTGCAGCAACGTTGGTCATCCAATGTGACCGTGAGCCCCTCAGAATCGCCGGTTTGCAAAGGACATAGCACAATCGGTGCCGCACAGTTCGCTTCTTCCTTCGTTGATCCGAACCCGCCTGACGAACGATCAACGATTACGAGTCAGTCTTTTGCCGCGCAAAACTTCGTTCCACTTCCGCAATTTTCTCGTTTCGACGGGCATGACGGCCCCCATCAAACGGAGTGTCCAGCCAGACTTTGATCATTCGCTGCGCCGCATCGACGTCGTAAAGATCGGCGGCCAGAACGAGAATATTGGCGTCATTGTGACTGCGGCTGATCCGAGCGGCGAGTTCATCGTGACAGAGTGCTGCGCGCACGTGATTGAACTTGTTCGCCACGATCGTCATTCCAATGCCCGTCCCACCAATCAGAATCGCGCGATCTGTTTCTCCGCGTGAGACAGCCGACGCCGCCTTCGATGCATAGTCGGGATAGTCTGACGTTTCATCGCTGGAAGGCCCAAAATCGAGCCCCTCATGCTTTAGCTCCCGCAGAAGCGACAGGATCCCATCCTTGGCTTTGTAACCTCGATGTTCACTGGCAACGGCAATTCTCATGAAAATCACTCAAACAATCTGGAAATGAACAAGGAACGCACACGCAACGTCTTTGATTCCGGGCCTTTCGTCAATTGTTTCTCGCCAGTCAACCGTTTATCGAAGATTCAGAACGGCAATTGAAGCGGATTTTGGAGCATCAGAAACCGACTCGAATGGGCTGTGAAGGCACTTCCGTCTGCCCACGGCCCGCCGCCATCGCTTCGAGCAGTCACAAACGACCGGTATTCAGACTCGTACGTGGTGCCTCCTTCAGAAAGAGAGACGTCGCATATCGCCTTGCCGTCGAGACCGCGTCATGGCCGCACAGGGGACATGGTGAATGACATGTCGATCCGACGCATGCACTCAAGTCAGGCTTCCGTCAGACGCAAATCCCCAGTGAATTCAACGGGTTGTTTGAACGTCTCTCGTCTGAAATTTGTTCAACTGGCCAAAATCCGCCGGAGAAATCCGGATATTGGGCATCCTTGCGCAGGCGCAGCCCATCGCGCACAGGGCGTTATGCGCCCTCAATCACTGAAATTCCGCGATCCGGCAAATAATCGGCACCCGGCACAGTCTGTGCTTTATCGCAATCAGACCGACACGTTTACGGTTGTCATCTACCTCATGTCCGTGAAATGTCGACGACAATTCAATGTCGACGGGAGACCCGCAACATGGCCATCGCAATTCGCCGAATCCTGCTGCCCACCGACTTCAGCGAACCCTCAATTCAAGCCGCGAAGTATGCCATGGCGCTCGCCGATCAATTCGACGCGGAATTGCATCTGCTGCACGTTGTATCCCAAGTCATGCCCTATACCGACGACTCGTCGTCATGGATCACACCCAGCAACGAAACCCAAGAGCAACTTGAAGCGGCGGAACAACGCCTGCTGAAGAGCGTGATCGATCTCGAATGGACGACGACACACCGCATCGTCCACAAGACCATTGTCGGATTCACTGTCGACGAGATCCTGAACTATGCAAACACAAACCAAATCGACCTGATCGTGGTGGGAACGCACGGGTATACCTGGCTCGCCCATGCCTTGATTGGATCGGTCGCGGAAAAACTCGTCCGGGCCGCAACCTGCCCGGTGCTGACCGTTCATCCGCAGGGACATCAGTTTCTCGAAAAGACGAAACGCGATGCCTTCGCGGACGCGAAGGTCTGATCGGCACGAGTCAGGCATGCTTCAGTTGTCGCGACGTCCGTTGGCGTTGATCACTCGCAACGCTGGCGGCTCGATCGCTGCGCGCCGTTCGATCCGAAGTTTTCATCCGACAGATGTCAACAGGCGGACACGCATCGACGATTCCGCAGAATCCATTCGGTCGAGAACCACGTCGCACTAGAATTTCGCGCGCGTTCCCCCGACAATAATCCGCAGTCCATCTCCCGACAGTTACATCTCCGCATGACGCAAGCACGATGTCACAATGATCATTTTGCTTTGAATCAGCCGACAACGATTAAGACCTTCAACACAGGTCCCGCACGCTCACAAACGAATGGCGGGGGGCAGGCGCTTGCTCCCGCTGTTCGTTTCGCGTTGCATCGTTAATGAATCTGCGCTGCCGATAAGCTCGCGTCACCTCTCAAGGTACGCAAGCTCAGCCGCGACCACCTTCACAACAGGTTTCACAGATTGTGTGGCAGCGCGAACACTGCAGCTTCGCCCGAATCTCAAACAGGTCACCCCCGCATGCGAGACAAATTGGCTGCGGAGGACAGGATTCTTGAGGCGGTTGTTCGGCGATGGGAGGTTCGACGTTCATCTTGAATGGTTCCCCGGGGCGTCATTGCCGACCGGATTGTGCCAGCCACGCCGCCCGAGGTCAATCATTCCGTGCCCCTTCGAGGGTGGTCCGCTCACGGTTCAAATCCGGCCCCACGATACGACCAGACTGGAGGCAGCCTGCGGAGGAACTGTTCACGCTCCTCGGCGCAATGGCGAATGTGATCATCGTTGTGATTGGCATCCGGCACGACGATGAACTGTTTCGGTCCTGGAGCGGCGTCGAACAACTCTTGCCCTAATGACAGTGGGATCAGTCGATCCGCATTGCCGTGACTTTGCAGCAATGGACCTGCATACCGTTTGATCTTCGCGAGTGAATTCATCCGCTGAGTCATATTCCATTCCGGCAGCAACCAGGCCGCGTGCTGCTCGGCCACTTCAGGAAGCGACGGAAACGTACTCTCGAGAATCAATCCGCGCGCTCCACCATTCGCGGCGAGATCGACCGCCACGGCACCACCCAGCGATCTGCCAATCAGCACCACATCGCACGGCCGGATTCCATTCTCCTTGGCCAGCCAGCTTCGAGCGGCTTCCGCGTCGCGCAGGATCCCACGCTCATAGGCCAGCCCCGAACTGCGACCATAACCCCGGTAGTCGAAGACCAGAATCGACAGCCCATGCATCCGCGACAGCCGACCGGCGAGCAACGCCCACTTGTCGACGGTGCCGATATTCCCATGGCAGTACAGCGCCACGGCCTGTGGATTCGGATGAGGAAAGTACCGAGCATCCAGTTGATGATGATTGTCGGTTTCGATCCACACCTGCCGACCGCCGGCGTCCTCATTCGGTGCGAATGAGGGTGCGATGGACTGTGGATAGACCAGCAACTGCTCAACAGGCCGCAACGGCGACAGCGGTCCCAGAATTCGACAGCCCGGCGCCGCCATCATCAGTGCAGTCATCAGTAGCAATGACGGCCAGCGCATATCGGCGTGTCACACGTTCCAGGATGGTGCGGGGCGCAGCGAAGTGATGGCGATCAAAACGCAACCCAGGACTAACAACAGCACAAAGCTGCCGAAACCAACCGATCACCCTCTTGTTTCGACCGATCGGGACGCGCGACTTTAACGATTTTAACGAGAATTCCGCGCGAATGTGCGATGGCCGACTTACAGAACAGGATCGAGAGGAACAATTGCCCAATTTTGAACAATTGTCCAATGTTATGGCCCCGTCGCGGCGACCTCGCCAATCCACAACCGATTGCCGTCTGGGTCGTGAATTCGAAATTCTGTCAGCCCGTAAAAAGTCACTTCCAAATCGGGGACATCGAGTCCCTCACTTCGCACCTGCCGGTGATACTCAACGATATTTTCGGGATACAGATAAAGCACCGACTGCCGGGGCGCCTCCACATGAAGATTGATCGATTGATCCACCATCAGGCGACATTCGCCAAAGCAAAGCATGGCCCAACCCCAATCATCCTGCCTGCTTTCGACATGGAATCCCAGCTTCTGATAGAACACAACACTCGCAGGCATACTCCTGACCGGCAGCATTGGGATAAGACGATTCATCTTCATGGTCAAATCTCCAGTTCATGGTCTCACGAGAATGACGTGACAGTCGACGGCGGCGAGTAATGGCCCCTGAAACGGCGAAGTGGCGGCAGGGTGCCGACGAAGTGATCCGCGTGGGAAACGCCTGATGCTTGAATCCGATTCCAGAAAGACTTGCTCGTGCCAACTCCACTTCGAAAACTCGCCTAATACCCTTCGCACGAACTCCAGAAATCTCCGTTCTCTGATCGGTAGACGAAGATTGAGCCCATGTCGTCAAACACGATCGTGTTGTCGTCATGATAGATCTCATTCAGGCTCAAGGGCTCTCGCTGATTGGCCCAGGGATAGGCGACCTCAGGATGAGCTTGGATTGATCCAAGCTGACACAGATATCCCTTTCGAGAGGGGCGTGCGGGTTCGATCATCGTTTCTTTGGGATTAAACGGGTTTTTACGAACCTTCGCTGCACGGGCCTTCAGATCGTGGTCGCTCTGGATGAAGTGAGGCCGGCCACCAATCTTTGTCCCATTGAGTAAAAAGAGTTTCTCAGAATTAAAGGCACCCGACGCCAAAACGGTCGCTTTTGACTCGGGGTAGTCGGCAGAGCGATAGATCGCTCCATGAAACACACTTGTCGGAAAGAGCAGACGTTTTGCCTCGGTCGTTGGAACCGGAGTTTTCCCGGCAGGCAGCCATTCAAAATGAATTTGGCCGAAGTCGGGATGCTTACCAGCACCGACGAACATCAGCAGCACGTCCCCTGGCAATTCGTCAAACAAGTCCTTGGAATCAACAAAATTGAACTGAGCCAGGAAACGAAGTGATTTGCGAGACTTATCGACGGGCCATTTGCGATCTTCAATCCAATACGGCATCCCGCCGACCTTCGTACAGTCCGGTTTTTCTGGTTCACCCTTGCAGAAGACAAAGATGTCGGCGGGTACGTCCTGACCCGTTCGAAGCTGTCGTTGATCCCGTAGCGATTCAACGACATGCAGGTCGTAAGGACTCGTGATCAGATCGTCGATGAAGGACTCGTCGATTGAGAGGGACGCATACGCCGTTCGAGCGGCTTCCAGATCAAATTCCGGGTGAAATCGACGTGACGATTGTTTGATCATCTTTGCGACTCAAGCAAGTTTCGTTGACACCGGCAATGGGGTCGGTTGGCGACTGTGCCGAGTTCGGATTGAGCCGCCACTTCCAACCGGCCTCCACGTGATTTCACACGTCGATTGAGATTTCACAATCACGCCGCAATATTACGATTTGGCAATCGCGGATGCATGTTTCTTAATGGTTCGAAATGCGTCGGCGATGCGGTCCATCTGGTTTGTCTCAGCGAGCAGCACATTTTGAGTGATCCAGCAGGTGGTCTGGATCATGCGATCATTGGCCGGAAGTTCATTTTCAGCCTGCCACTGTTTCAATCGCGCGTCGCCGTAAATTCGCTGGAAACCACGGTCGGCCACGAGGCGCTTGGCCCATGGCGCTTTGTTCAGCGCGTTGTAGCCACCGGAGACAGGCACTCCCTCGGCCTGTAACGCGGCCGTGAACTTGGACTTGTCCATTCCGGCAAATTGATCGGGATCAAAATCAAAGACGAACAAGTGGTACCCGTGACGCGTTGTCCCTGGCAGCAATGTCTTCGGATGGACGCCGCCAACATCCTCAAGTTGCTTTCGTAAATACGCGGCATTGACTTCACGTCGTCGCGATTGCTCGTCCAGGCGTTTTAATTGGTGTTGAAGCAACGCGCCCTGAAATTGCGTCATCCGCAGATTCACTCCATTGCCCGTGAAGCCGCCGTCATGGGGGAATCGCCCACTGCCGTTATTCTGATAGGCCTGAGCCCGGTGGTAAATCTGTGGATTGGCCGTCACGAGTGCCCCGCCTTCGCCGCTCGTCAGATTCTTCGAATTCTGAAAACTGTAGCAGCCGACATCGCCCAACGTACCGAGCCGTTGACCTTTCCATTCTCCGGTATGGGTCTGACAGGAATCTTCGAGCACCGCCAGGTGATGCCGCTTGGCTACGTCTCGCAACTGATCCATGTCACACGAGGCCCCAGCGAGATGCACGGGAACGACGCATCTTGTATTGGGCGTGATCCGCGATTCGATCGCCGCCACGTCGATTTGTGCGGTCGCAGGATCGCTGTCGACAAAGACGGGCAGTGCATGATGCAGGAGGATTGCATTGACGGTCGCAACAAAGGTGTACGGCGGCAGCAGAACTTCGTCCCCTGGACCGATGCCCAATGCGCCGAGCGCCGTGATCAACGACGACGTCCCACTACTCGTCGCCTGACAGAAGGGAACATTGAGTGCCGATGCCCATTGCTTTTCAAAGAGATCGACGTTCGATTCCCCGCCGTTGTACCGAAACCAGTTTCCGCTCCGCACGACATCGACAACCGCATCGACATCCGCTTGTTCCGTCACAGGCCAACCGGGCCACTTCCCCGCGAACGCGGGCTTTCCACCAAGGATCGCGGGTCGATCGTCCGCGATCAACGCCATCGGAGACATCGCCGCGATGGCCACTCCCGCCGCAATCTGCTGCTGAAACATTCGCCGAGTCAACTGGTTTTCACGAGACGAGTCGTTGTGCAAAGTCATCGACAATCACTCCTGGAGAACGGTCTCTGAACACGCTCACGGATCACGATCGTGATATCTCGGCATTGTACCGTCGTTGCGACAATTTGGATCCTTTTGCAGCCTCATCGATCTTCAGCGTAAAACAGTTCGCGGATCGTTGACAAAGGCTCTCCCCTTATCGTGACGGCGAAAGCCAGCGTAACTCGGCGGCAAGCGTTTCCGCGGACTTATGATCACCGTTGGCCAGCGAATGTGCTCGTTGCTGCTTCAAATAAGCCAACCGGCGATGGGCGCGCACCACCAGACTGAGATCTGCCTGACAACGGCGACAAGTCTCGCGAAGGGTCTGCGCCGCACGGCAGACGGGGCAACGGAAGTCGGGTTCATCGGACATAGAACAAGAGATCATCCAGTTCGGCGACGAGTCCAGCGACCGCGGCGGGGTCGTCGGATGCAATGGCCTGTTTCAGATTTTCGTACAGGGACTGCAGATCTTTAGCATCCTCGCCGTCAACGGATGCTCTCAATGAGTCCGCTTTCTTGAGGATTGCGACCGCCTCGGGAAATCGAGCTACCGCTGCCTCGGGATTCGTTGCGGGCGATGTACCAACCCGTTCAAAATCATCGTCTCGCCATTCGCGCGGGAATGGCCCATCTTCCTCGTCAAACAATTCGTCTGACGCGTCGAACATGGCTTCCAGACGCGTTTCCGCACGAGTTCGCTCGTCTGCCTGGAACTGGCTCAGTGCATTATCAATCGTCAGAACACGACTAAGTCCGGTCGCAGACTGTGTCGCGGTGACATTGAGGATGCCATCGAGCGTCAGGTCGAACCGGACGACGATCTTGCTTCGATCGCCACCGCCTGCTTCCAGATCCAAGAGAAACTTTCCAACCGACCGATTTCGACTCACCTCGGGCCGCTCCCCTTGCAGCACGTGGATCTCCGCCACCTTCTGGTCGTCGGAGATCGTCGAATACGCTTGTTCGTACCGGGCGGGGAGAGGCGTATTCCGACGAATGATCGGCGAGAAGGCGGTCTGCGGTCCCCCGAACGACATGCCGACGCACGCTTCGATCCCCAGAGTGTGTCCCGTCACGTCAACCAGAACCGGCCCCACCGCTTGACCTTCGATCATGGCGGCCTGAACCGCAGCGCCTAGCGCGACCGCCAGATCGGGATCGACCGCATGACTCGGTTCTCGCTGAAATTCCTCACGCAGACGTGCTTCAACCAGTGGAATCCGGGTTGAGCCACCCACCAACACCAGATCATCCAATTGATGGATGCCCAGTCCTGTTTCACGCAGCGCCTCATCAAGGCTTTGAATCGTCCGCGCCACGAACGGCTCGATCAACTCTTCAAACTCTCCGCGAGTGACGGTCGCCGTCAGGTGCAGGGGTTGTCCAGCCTTCTCGGCAATGAATTCCTCCGTAATCTGCACCGTCTCATCAGTGGAGAGTCGTCGCTTGGCCTGTTCACAGGCCAGCCACAAGCGGTACCGCGCCTGGGCATTTTCACGCAAGTCGACTCCATATTCCGCCTGAAACTGATCGGCCACATGATTCACTAACACCTGGTCGAGATCATCACCACCGAGGTGCACGTCACCACGACTGCTTAGCACTTCGATGACGCCCGCTTCCATCCGTACGATCGAGACATCGAAGGTCCCTCCGCCAAAATCATAGACGGCGATCTGTTTGCGGTCGTGTGAGCCAGCGTGATACACCAGCGTCGCGGCGGTCGGTTCATTGATGATGCGTTCGACCTTGAGGCCTGCCAGATCCGCCGCTTCACGCGTCGCCTGTCGCTGGCTTTCGTCGAAGAAGGCGGGCACCGTGATCACGGCCCGGTTCACCGACTGTCCGATCACGCGACTGGCCCGGTCACGCAACCGGCGCAGAATCATCGCGCTGATCTCAGGGGGAGTGAACGCCTGATCGCCGAGCCCGACGGGTTCCATACTGCCCATCCGCCGCTTGATCGAGGCAACGGTACGATCAGGAAAGGCTGCCAGTTGATTCCGGGCGGCAACTCCGGTGACCAGTTGTCCCAGCGGATTAATTCCGACGACCGATGGCAGCAACGTCTCTCCGCCTTCGTCCAGCACCCGCGGCTGACCGTCGACGACGATTGCCACAACGCTGTTGGTAGTTCCCAGATCGATCCCGACAATCGGATCCTGACGATCGGCCATGCGTTCCTCCTTCAATTTTCTCTCAGGCGTCCCGTTCCACGGTCAGCCCTATTTCGCAACTCGCACATCGGCGAAACGTAAAAGCCGTCCCTGCCAGCGATAAGCGGGTGAAAGCTGTTCCGCAACGTACCCAGAAGGATAATCCGCCGACTCAACCGTTCCAATCGCATACATCGTGTCTGCGTCGAACGCTTTTCCTGCGGTCTCGATGCGCTCGACCCCGTGCTCATTCATGACACGGCGAAGTCGTCCCAGCACCAGGTCGAGCCCTACGATTGCGGGACTCTCGGTCGACGACATCGTCCCAGATCGTTGCTCCATGACGAACCTCAACAAGGGGCGGGCAAGCCAGCGGGATAATCCATTCATCCCCGCGAAATAGCATTCCACCGCTTTCGCATCCGCTTCGGCTTGCAGCCTGCAACTGGTTTCCCATTGTGCCATGGCAGAAACGGCCCGGGAAAGTTGATGATCGGTATCAATCAGAGCGAGCACAAGGGTCTTGGCTTCCGGGGCATTGCCTGAACCGTTCTCGTCGCCGCGGGGGGCGGCCACACATCCCAACAGGCTTGATTCCAGCGATTGGATGTTCGTCACGGCAGCCTGAATCTGCTCCGCCAGTGCGCGACTTTCCTTGGTCTGTCCGCGCCATTCATGGCGCATCGCGGTGAAGGCTTCGACAATGTCCACGGCTCCAAACTGCGGCGAATCATCCCCCTCGGAGACATCACCGCGACTTGGTACCGCAGTGGATTTCCGCGGGAAAAGAGAGTCATTCATGTGGCGTCTGTCTTATCGCGTTGCGAAGTCAAATGGTGGTGTTTGCTGAAATCGAGCGACACGCGGCTTAGTCTGAAATTGACGGAGACACGGCGTCGTCGGCAGTTCGATTGCCCAAGCTTAATAGGAACGACGGAGATAATCGGGGTGGATTTCGCGTTTGGGTTTCCAAGACTTTTGTCCACTCAGGTGCTTCATCGCCTGGGGGGGAAATCAGTCGCTTGGCAACGGTCAACGGATCCTTGGCCGCTTCAAACGCCTCCCGGATTTCCCGAAATTTTTCGGGCTCACGGTCCGGCGGATGTTGCTTGACAAGTTCCAGATACCGGGCACGCACCACTTCTTCGCTGGCATCCGCAGTGACACCCAAAATGGTGAACGGATCGATATGCGTCGGAGCATTCATGCTCGAGACTCCTTATTTTCAAAACAATCTCGGACCGTCAGACGTCCGCGTTTTCTCATAAGCACGCCGGGCGGCCTTGCAGCCGGGACAATTGCAGTCCGGATCGAAACCCAAATCCTCTTCATCGTCATCGTCCTCGCCAGACCAATCGTCATCGACGGCGTGATTACCAAACATGTTGCCGAATGGAAATCCCGTGAACAGCGACGCCGCCTGAGCCTTCACATCGTCCAACTCGTTCGCCAAAGAAACAAACCAGTGACGGTAATAAGGATCGCGCTCTGATTCCGCAGCCTGGCGCAAGAGGGGACCCAGATCCTCGTATTTTTCGCTTGCAAAGCGATAGGCCTCCTTGAGAAAGGCATTCAGCCTGGCAGCGGCGAATATCGGATGCCGCTGAATGGCAGGGTTCGCGAAGAAGGGCATTAGCCTTGTTGTATCGTTGCTCGGCCAAAAACGATATTCCGACCCCCAAAGCACAACCTTGTGAATCGCTTCGTCATTGATGCCGTCCAAAACCACTTTGGTCGCCTTCAGCAGACGGTTGACCAGTTCTTTTCCAATGCTTGACCCATGCATGCGGTAAGCGGGATACAGGAGTTGTGCGCGATGCAAATCCCAGAAGAATCCACCAACCGCGATGAGTTCTTCAAGCGATACCGTCTTCAGCTTCTTCATCGCCTGATCAACAGACGCCCGCAGTCCCTTGAGATCTTCGGCTGTTACCCGCATCTGTTGAGCCGCCCCCAACATCATGCAGGCATCCGGCAGCGAATCACGAACCAAGCCGCTGGCTTCACAGATCTGCTGGCGCTGGCTCTCGAATGCGTCGACCTGTCCGCTACGCAAGGTCCATGCCGCTCGCAGATACGGAAGCCATTGCTTTGAGAGCCATGCGGGCCAGATTGCTTCCGCTTCGTCCAGTCGCGCCGGGGCTTGCACCAGCCACGCCTTTCGGCGACACAATCGCATTGCCTCAAGAATCTGCCACTTCCAAGGCGTGGCACGCGCACGAGGATCGTCCACCCGGGAAGAGGCAAGATAATCGACGTGTGGTCTGGCCTCCTCCAATTGCTCGCTTTCGAGCAAATAGTCGACTAACCATAATCGCGGTTCGATATTGTCTGGAAGTCCTCGCGACCAACTTCGCATGACTTCGGCCAACTCCTCTTCGAGCGGCTTCCGCTTGGCTTGCGTCAGCCGATCATCATCCAGCCTGGATTCGAGCCAGTCCCTGTAACCTTTGTACGCCGCGAGATTCTTGGGACCAGACTTTAGGGCGGCTCGAAAGTGCTTGCGAATCCCATTCGTGTCCTCAGGACGTCTCAAGAAGAAACCCATCATCCCGCCACCGACGTCAGGCGACATCAACGCCGTTGCCTCCAAGAAATGGATCTGACTGGCGATAGCGTTTCGCAAAGATTCGGAAAGGGCTTCGTTCTTGGGCAGATCGCTCTTCAAATATTGATTCAACGCCCGTTCCAACCCGCTCTCTCCGCCGTAGCATCGTTCTCATAGCGCTGATAGTAGAAAAAGGTGAGCAATTGGTTTCGGCGATCGTGGCGCGGCCCGGGAAGCGATCCGACTGCCTCGTCAAAAATATTGGAGTAATTCTGAGCGAACGCTTGACCAAGCGCCGCCTCAGAAAGCGCGGCGGCCAAATCCGGTTCGGTGTCTCCATACTCTTTAACAAACTGCTTCAACCAAAGAAGTTTTCTGGGGCCCAATCGCAGCTCTTGCGACTCCTCAGGCACCTTCAGCGCGACTTCTGCGACGCGCAGGGCTGCCCGATCAAATCGCACGCGACGCAGCAGCTTGGCATGATAAAGAAGTTGATCATCCCACCGGCACCAGGGCGACGCATCCGAGACATCCGCCGGTTCCCCGTCCACTGCGGGAAGCGACACTTGCTCGAGATCCGTACGTAAGGCCAATATCATCGCCGTCGCGATTCGGCCGGGGACGCCGTTCCGGATCCAAGCGCTTCCATGCGTCGCTCGCCGCCTCCGTGTCGTTGGCCAACCAGTCCACCAATCCGCGAATGAACAACCGCCATTCACTCAGCGGACTGCCGCGGGAAATCACCGGGAGAGACGTTTGACAGCCTCTTCTCCGCGAGACTCCGTTGTCTCTTGGAGCACTTCACGAACAATGACGACATGGTCTGCCACTTCCGGCGGCAACGTGGCAAGGACCGAATCATCGAACACCGCCACGTCTTCACAAGTCTCGCCCGACCAAGGCCCGAGGAATCTGCTGCGACAACCGCTGGCGATGTCGGCGCGTTGCTGCCCAAGGGAATCTCGGCATGCGGCGGAATCCCCGACTGTCGTCCCCGCGACTGCTCCTGCTTCTTCCGCTTTTCCTGCCGCTTTTTCGCGTGCCGTTCCTTTTGACGCTGCGATTTACTCGCCATTTGTCACTTCCATTCGCTATCGGACGTCGAGCATCCTGCTTATCAAGGGACTCGTAAGCGATAATTTCATTTCCACACAAGGCGGTAAATTATGCTCTCGGGCACCGTGTGTTCGGAAGGGATCGCACCCTCTCTGCACGCGCAAATCGATTTCAGATCGCGGGAACAGGTTGCCAGACAGCCCGCAGCATGAAAGCCCGCGATTGTACAACATCATTTTATCTCGGCGAGACGGTCGGCTTCTGCGCGCGTGATGGGCATTCGCAAATCCAAACGATCGGGAGACGGCATGCCATCCTTCAGGACGAAATCGGCTGGCTCCGCATCGATCCCGCCAAGCTTCAGCCGAATTTGATAACTGCCGTACGGTTCGCGCGCGAACAACTGCGGCGCCCAGCGCAATTGATCGGCACGCAAATGACTCGACTTCGTGGTCATGCTTCGTGACCAAACGTTGGAATCGTTCGCCTTCCGCGGCCCGTACTGCCCCATTTCGTAGGTGCCATTGAATCGTCGTGATGTTTCACCGTCAGACCATCGAATCACAGCTCGAAGCACGACGCGGTCGAAATCCGACTGTATTCGTGTTCTCGCCGAGCATTCTTCCAGGCGTCCACCGCAACGGGTGTCATGTTCGTGCCATCGATAGCACAGTATTCCAGCGCGTCATGTCGCGCAGCGGCCTTTGCGAAGCCATCGCCTACGTTGGAGTTCATCACGTTTACTCTCGTAACTTGGGTACGCACGGCAGGAGTTCTCCCGAGCCCATCTCAATGTCCGTATCAGAGACATCCAATGATTCAAGATTTTGACAGTTCTTTAATGGATCAGGCCACGCACCGTGATGTTTCCGCGTGAGAAATACAACGACTGCACGTTCGGAAAATACTTCGCAATATAGGCAACAAGCTCGTCGGTAGCCTGCTCATCCAGCCGCACGGCGGTGACATCGTCCGCCGAAGTCCCTCGAAGGCCGATCGGGATCGCATCGAGCCAGGTCAATGGATTGCGAAAATCGCGGTTGGTCGCTGGGATGATGATGTGCCGACCGTGTCCGCGAATGGCAGCCACTTCCGGAGGTCTTGCAGGCCGTACCAGACTCGGATTCCTAACAAGACCTCGGCCATGACCAGGCCCAAGATCGCCCACAGCACAATCTTCGCCCAATCAGGCAGGCGATCCCACACACGCGCTCGCCAAGGACGTGCCATCTCGCGACGTTCTGGATCATCCAAGGGAAAATCGTTGATCGACATTGAACGCTTTTCCTTCACTTAGATCTGACCCGTTTTCGCAGGTGATTCCAACATCGATCGCGAGCATTGTGTCGACCATCATGTCAGCTTGTAAAGAAGGGATTGGTCGTAAACACTCTCTGAATTGAAGCACGAGAACTCCGCCCATCCCCGAGAACACCGGCGTGACGTTGAGTGCTTCGAATGACTCGGCCCGCTGATTCTCATTCGGCCCGCTATGCCCTTCGGCGTTGTCACCATAGAATCGTCGATGCGCTGGCGTGATTACATCAACTTCGTAACCCAGACTTCCTTCTTGGAACACTTCTCATGCTTGGATTCTGTCGCTCAAGTCAGCCTCAATGTGCAGTTTGTTTTTTGCTGCTCTGCTCTCCTGTACTGGCCGCAGTCGAACTGGGTCAGGCGGTTGGCGATTTTTCCGTCCTCGACGCGCGCGACAAGCCGCTGCTGGTGACAACCAGCCCCGAGCGGACCGCCATCGCGTTGATTTTTTTGTCGTCGCGCAGTGACGCCGTCGACCAGTCACTTCAGACATCAGCACGCTGTACCGGAAGCACAGGCGTGTGGGCGTCGTCTATATTGGCATCTGCTCAAACGAAGTCGAATCCGCGGAAGAACTCGGAAACTTTGCACGTGATCGGGGACTGATCTTCACGATCTATCGAGACCCCAAGGCGACCGTTGCCGAGAAACTGAATATCAGCACTCTGCCGTCAGTCGTCCTGATCGATGCGGAAGGCAAATTGGCTCATCGAGGCGGCCTTGAATCCAAAGCCGGTTATTCTTGGCATTTGACGCCGCCGTTAACAACAAAATCACACCCCGGAAGGACGAGGATGCGATCAAGCCGTCGCCGATTGCTCAGCCCGGCACGAAACTGAAAGAACTCGACAAATACGGGGCGCTGTCGTTTTCCTCGGAATTGCTATTCGATCGAATTCCTGGCGCCTCCGTCTATCACTGCTCAACCATTGCCGAGGCGGCCAACGGCGACTTGCTTTGCCTGTGGTACGGCGGCAGCTACGAATCGGCTGATGACCAGACGCTATTTCTCGCACGTCGGCGTGCTGGTGAACGAACCTGGCAGTCCCCGCGAGTCTTGATCAAAGGGCCCGATCCGCTACCCGGGAACGGGGTCATTTTTGTCGACGCGGACAAACGCGTCTGGATCGTCTGGTGTCGAATGGACAGCACCAGACCGATAGGACGAGGCCAAGGCTGGGACAACTGCCGACTGATGTCCCGTGTTTCGACCGATCACGGCCTGACCTGGAGCGCCGACACCGAGTTCCTGGATCGCAAGCTGCGCGCCGTCCCGCGGAACCCACCTGCCCTTCTCGCGTCGGGCGATCTCGTGCTTCCCCTGGAAGCCATTGTCGACGGAGTGGAAGGCTCAATCTTTCTGATTGGTTCGGAAGGAGGAAAACGCTGGCGTCAGGGCGGCTTTACCCCTGGCGGCAGTCAGCCGGGAGTCATCCAGCGAGCCGACAAGTCGTTGTTCGCTCTGATGCGGCAGGCACCCCGGTTGACGCAGATCGAATCACGCGATGGAGGTGAACACTGGTCGCAAGCGACGGCGTCCGCCCTGCGAAACCCCGATTCCGGGATCACGCTGACGCGTCTGGCCAACGGCCACGCGGTGGTCGTCTTCAATGATTCGGAATTGATGCGCACTCCGCTGAGCATCGCGCGTTCGGTCGATGAAGGACGCACCTGGGAACCGCCCCTACATCTGGAATCGAACCCCGGCGAATATTCCTACCCCTGCGTGATTCAGACCTCCGACGGCAAGATTCACATCACATACACGTATCGCCGGTACTCAATCAAACATGTTGAACTCAATGAAGACTGGTTGACGCACTTCGAACGACCAAACTGAGGCCTGCCAGGGATTTCATCATGATGACCGCATTACGCAACGTTGCAGCCGTCGTGGCAGGAATCGTCGTCGCACTCATCCTGCTGATTGCGGTCGAACTGTTCAGCGCCGTCGTGCATCCCCTTCCCCCCGGGTCCGGAGAATCAATGGAAGAAATGTGCCAGCACGTGGCGCGCTATCCGCAATGGGTGCTGGCGGTTGTCGTTCCCGCCTGGGGCTTCACGGCATTCGCCAGCACGTGGACGGCCAGACGAATCGCAGCTCGTGGAGCCGCACTCCTGATCGGAACACTCTTGCTGGCAGGGGTCGTGTTCAATATTTCGATGCTGCCCTACCCGACCTGGTTTAAAGGCGCGATCCTGCTCGTGATTCCGATTGCGATTTTTCTCGGAAGCCGCTTACCAAGCCTTTCGAAAGTGCTGGCGGTTACCAAATGAATTGATCAACGCAATGAACGCGCCTGGCCCTGGCACGCTCATCACTTCGTGACGCCGTCGAGTTGTTTTCGTGTGGCGACCATGAGTTCCGGCGTCAGCGTATGTCCGCCCGCGAAGGGCTGCCAGTTCACGTCATAGCCCTTGCGCATCAAGAGGTCGCGCAGGCGTTCCGAATCCGCAAAGGGCAGCATCGCATCGACGCGTCCATGGGAAATCAAGATGCGCGTCGGATGCGTGGCCGCTGGCATGTCATCGTCCAGCTTGAACGCGGGCGAATAGAGCAGAAGATGCTCGATCTGCAAGCGATCGTCTGTCAGCAACGTGGTGGCGATCGTCGCTCCCTGCGAGAATCCGCCGACAGAGATTCGGATGTCTGGATGTGCCTTCACGATTTCGTTCAACAGGTCGATGACCCGAGACCGTGAGGTATTGAGTTCTTCATCATTCGTTGCCCAGGCTTTCCCACCACCACGCAACGGAAACGGTCCCTCGGGAAACACGAACGCCCGCGATTCGCCGCCGATATGACCTGCGAGCGACACGAGATCATCACCCGCGGCCCCATAGCCATGCAGCAGGACGATCGCCTGCTTTGCGTCCGCCAGTGGTGTCCCGGCAAACTGTACGCGAAGTCCACCCATCGATTCCGGCCCCTGCGATTGATTCTGCGTCGCTGCCTGCCGCGTCGATGCCGACGGAGCGGTAGAATCAGATTGAGAGCACCCGACGAGCAAGACGGTTAATGTCAGTGTCAAACGCAATTGAGTATCCATTGTGTGATTGAAGTAAACTCACGGTCGACCGGCCAGCAACTAAGGATTGTGAGTGAACGTAACTCGTGCCGATGAACGCGAAAACATCGCATACGTTTTACAAGAAATCGCGCAACTCCGTCACTGAGCTCCTCGTATTCTCTTCGAATGCTCCAAGAGCACTTTGGAACCATCCTGGTACTTTAGTCCGACGGATTGGTCTCCTCCATCTTTTACGAGTAGAATGCATAGTGCCCTCAAGTTCTATGGAGTTAAGCATGCAAGAAACTGATTCCATTGCCGCAGCGGCGCGACCGATCTTTGAATCCATTCGAGGACCACTCGAAAAAGCGCACATGAATCGGTTTGTTGCGATTGAGCCGATCTCTGGTGAGTATTTTCTGGGCGACACCCTCAGCGATGCGATTGGAGCCTCGCGTGAAAAACACCCCACTCGACTGGTCCATGCGTTTCGGGTTGGACATCAGGCCGCCATTCATTTTGGAATGCAATCAAAGTGAATGGATACGTCGACCAATCCGGAAGGGCCTTTGTGCCCGTGGAAATCCTCTCGGCCACGTCTCCGAAAGGATTCCAAATTGATGTTTGGATCGATACCGGGTTTACCGGTGAGCTTGTCCTCCCTGAACCTGTGGTGAGACAATTAAACCTGCCGATATCTGGTGCTGTTGACGGCATCTTGGCCGATGGTTCACGTACGGAATTGAACACGTATCACTGCCAATTGCGCTGGTTTGGTCGCGAGCGTCATCTGGAAGTGATCGCAAACAATGGCGAACTGCCGTTGCTCGGCGTCGGCCTGCTTCTCGCAAAGGAACTCCGGGTGGACTACACCAATCTCGTTGTTTCACTGAAGCCCGCTCGAAAGAGGAACTGACAGGCCGAGCGATCAAGGTGAATTATCCGAGTGGGGCCGTCAGAATACGAACGTCACCCCGATTATCATCCCAATGGAGATTCGGCATGAGACGCAATTTCGGCATCGCGATGTTGATCTTTGGGCTCGCCATCGGTGCCCCGGCCGCGGACGACAACCTGAAGCAACCGGGAACGCCAGCGGATAAACCGCGCGTCGTCTCACCGGAAGGGATCGCGTTCCTGCAAAGGTTGAGTACGAATACGCCGTTCGGTACCAATAGCTTCGGTCTCAACGGATTACGGGCCGGAATGGGTTCACGCCAGGAACCTGCCAACAAAGAGATCAAACTCATCCGCGTCATGATCGGCGACATTCCGTGTGAATGGGTTGTTGCCCCAGGTGCGGACCCTGACTTCCGACTGCTGTATCTTCATGGTGGTGGTTGGGTTTCAGGATCGGGAGGAAATTATCTTCCACTGGCGGCCGACATCTCGGTGGCCGCCAAGTGCGCCGTGCTATTGCCTGACTATCGTCTCGCACCCGAGCATCCTTTCCCCGCCGGTCTCGACGATTGCGTCGCCGCTCATGACTGGCTCGTGGGAAATGGCCCGGCGGGCCCGGCTCCTGCCAAGGCGACATTCATCGCGGGAGATTCCGCAGGCGGCAACCTGACCCTGGCCACGCTGCTCGCGCTGCGCGACCGCAAACGACCACTACCCGCAGGAGGTATCCCACTTTCGGCAGCGACCGATTTCACCCTTGCCAGCGCGTCCTTGAAAGACGTCCATGATCCCATTATCAGTGCACGGACCATGCCCGAGTTTCGGGATCGCTATCTTGGGAAATCAGACCCTCGCAACCCGCTGGCTTCACCCGTCTTCGCCGATTACCACGGGATTCCACCGCTCTTGATTCAAGTCGGCGACCAGGAAATGCTGCGGGATGACAGCGTCCGCGTAGCGAAGAAAGCTCGCTCAGACGGCATCCCGGTGACGCTCGAAGTCTGGCCGGGTATGGTTCATGTCTTCCAAATCCGAGGACTTCCTGAGTCCCGTGAAGCCATCGCGCAGATCGCGGAATTTATGCGCTCGAACCAGCCAAAACCCTAGCAACCCGTTGCAAAAAAAGGGGACTGGCTCCGCGGCGCTCTGGCCGAGGTGCCTGTCCCCTTTATTGCAGCCCATTGGATCGCCTTATTTGACGCGTTGAAGAACCGGTGGCTTCCATTCGCCGTTCACCGCTTCTTTCTTTGGCCAGTATAAACGCATCACAACAAAGATCGGGCCGTCTGCTGCGGGAAGCCAGTTGGACTCTTTTCCTTTGCCGGGTGAATCCTTCTGAATGTAGATCGTCAGCGAGCCATCATCGTTCCGCTTGAGTTCGGGCAGCATGGGCGAGTTGATCAGGTAGCGATTGAGGGGATTCTCGACGAGAAGCTGTGTCTTTCCGTCATACATCGTGACGGACCAGAATGCATTCGCTGGGGGCAAATGATCTTTGGCGAATGTGATGGTGTAACGATTCTGCTTGCAGTCCGGCTTCTCACCCTCGCTGTCTTTCGTCAGCATCGGATACAGCGCTTCAATGGAATCGTTTCCATAAATCCCCGCCAATGCCGCAGCGGCCCTCAGCGTCCAATCCCCCTTATAGAACTCCCGGTCCCCGAATGCAGATCCAACTCGCCAGCCATTGATTTCATGCCCAAGCAATTCCCTCTTGGCCTCAATCTTTTTCATCCCGGACTTGATACCTGCGCCGATGGCCGCCTGTTGCTCGGGTGGGAGTTTTCCGAAATCAAACTCCTTTCCAGGCCCGATACCAATCTTGGCAAATCGGGCACGCATTGCGGCTTCCTGAGGAACCTCGGGGCAAAACTGCAACACGAAGTTCAAATAGCGAATGAAATTCGATCCGAATGCGGCTTGCTTATCCCACTTTGGAAATGCGGGTGCGGTGAGGACCGCGGGTGCGGCGCCTTTCACGAAGGCAGAGAGCGGAACAACTTTGTAACCTGCTTGAATCTTCTTCACATTTTCGATGTCGCTCGGATTCAACAGTTGCGTCCGATAGATCGCGAACGAGAAGTCCGTTTCACACCGGAACACCTTTTCGATGCCCTTCGGCGTGTCACCCTTCCACGACGGGCCGGCAATCATGTAACAGCCCGCTCCATTGCCAGTGCTCCGGCTGCCCACGTACCCGTAATTACAGGTGTACATATCAACGAGTTGCACCGAATAATATCGGGCCTTCGGCACTTCCGGCAGACACAGCACGATGGGTTCGGCCCTCAAATCCATGTAAATCATGGAGTAGGGAGTGTCGCTATTGGGTGTGACAATTGTGGTGTCCTTTGGACTGAACACCCTCGCCATGTTGTCGATCTGGTTGAAGGGGGCTTTGAATTGACCCGAATCTTTGTCGATAGAGAATTCGTGCATGGTTCCGTAGTTCATGACCATCGGAAATGCGTAGACGTACGCCTCCTCAGCGATCTTCTCATACTCCGCGACATCCAGCTTTGGCTGAGCAAACGCCAGTGCCGGAATGATGAACATCGTTAAAACAGCGATGACGAGTGAAAGGCCACTTTTCCAGTTTGAATTATGCATTGATTTTTTATCCCCAGAAACGCTTTCGCCTGATCTCCCACGCAACTCAGGCTCCTCCACTGCTGCAGGGCGAATGGAGCCTTTGCGAAGACATCAGTTTATCAGTTCTTCACGGGCGAATCGAACGTTTCAGGAACGTTCATTGATTCTCCAATTCGGCCCAATCCCCAGTTCACGAACAGCCGACGGTGCATGAGTTCATAAACCAGGTCACGCCTCAGGACTGCCCACTGCGGTTCATCACGCGCACATCCGACTGGGCCGTCCGATTGAGAATCAATCGACCTTGACGTCGGTCTGATTGATGTCCTGTGAAAACTCCCGACAATTGCGAAGTGATTTTAATGATCCCCTGGATTGATGGGTGATCCTTCTTACATTTAGAATCTGCCGCGATGATTTCCCTGACATCGGCGCTCCCACTCACTTTCGGAGGATTTCAATGGCGATTCAGTTTGAATGCGACAACTGCGGAAAGCCATTGAAAACAGACGACTCAAAAGCGGGCAGGCAAGTCAAATGTCCTGGATGTGCGAAGATCCTCACGATTCCGAATCCTGGAGAAGAGATCGGTGTCCGCAGTAATCCACAAGCGGAATACGATGACGACGAGAATCCCTATCGGGCTTCCCCGTCTCTGGAGGATACGGGCACTGGCGGCGAAAATCGCAACTTGGGCAATTACACGCTGGCAGGGCCAGTACGAAGGTTGATTGGCGCGATTCTCGACAGCCTGTGTGGATTCGGATTCTGCCTTCCCGGGATCATTCTCATGGGTGTCGGCGGGCTCTTCAATCAAGATCCACCGGAAGATCCCGATACGATTGCAATCATTGGGATCGGACTTGCCGCCCTGGGGTTCATCGCCACCTTCGTCGTCAATGTTTACCTACTCGCCACGCGAAGCCAGTCGCTCGGAAAATTTCTGCTGGGTATGCAGATCCTTGACTACGAAACCAAACGTCCTGCCTCGTTCGTAAAATGTGCTGTCCTTAGAGCGTTCGTGAATGGACTGATTGGTGCAATTCCCTGCGTGGGTGCAATCTATTCAATCGTCGACATCTTATTTGTATTTAGTGAAGAACATCGATGTTTGCACGACCAACTGGCGGGCACCATTGTCGTGAATACTCCTTGAGCTTCCGTCTGGCTCCGTCACCATTCATGATCCAGATCATCGACCGGTCGTTGCATCGATGAACTGGATGTCGTCGTTGCTTATGAACCGAACGAAGGTGGCGCCGCATGGTCACCGTCGCGCGTCAACGTTCGTAACCCAAACCTTCCAAATTGGCCGACCGGCGCGACATCGTGCCGTCTCCAATTAGAGGGCTACGCAAGCCAGCCAGTCATTCCTGCGGCCTGTTGCACCCAGGTCGCCATTTGAACTTCGTCGAGCGTGTCGCCTTCGTAAATGTCTATCCAGCGCGCCTCCTTACTGCGAACCGTGCCACCCGGCGGGACCGGTTCCAAGGCAAGACCGCGGAAGAACGTCACCTTGACGTACTTGGTGAAGACATGGAACGACACAAACCATCCCTGCCCTTCGATACCGTAAAATGGTGAGTTCCACTTCACCGCCTTCCGCACGGCAGGAGCATTTTTCACAATGAGGGCGTCGAGACGCGTCCCGAGTTCGCGCTTCCAACCTGGCATCGCGGCAATATAAGCCTGCACCGGTGCATCGCCATCCGCCTTCGCGATTTGCGGGTTGCCGCCGGTGAGCAGCACGCTGTCAACCTTCTCGCCCTTTCGCATCTTCGTTGGTTTGGCCGCTTTCGCCCCTGGCTTGGCCTTCTTGGTCGGAGTGTCATTCTGGGACACCGCGGCCCTCACGAGTGCCTTGAATGCACGCGCGTTGATCTTTTCTCCTTTGTGGAGATCAATCGCTCTTCGCGTGTTGCCTTCCAAACTGGAATTGAATAGCCGCGCTGGGTCTGGCGTTCGGGCTCCCTTGGCAAACGTCAATTTCACGACGTTTTTGTACGTCTCGCCGGTGCAGATAATCCCGTTGTGCGACCAGACCGGTGTGCCCATCCACTTCCACTCTTCAATCACGTCGGGGTCGGCTTCCAGGATCAGCGCCCGCATCCGCGCCAGCGTCTCGCCGCGCCATCCGCCGAGATCGCGAATCCGCTGGTCGATCAGCAGGGACGCGGCTTTTCCCGACGCTTGCTCACGGCTGCTCAGTGTTGTCACATCGGGTGAGTCTCCACTCGCTTTCGCAATCTTGGAACGGCTCTCAACAGAGCGACCCAACGGCTTGGAGTCCTTTGCGCCGACCTGGGACTTGGCCCCCGTCTTCGGCGTGGACGTCGACTTGGTGGCCGACTTGCGCGATGTGGCTTTCGCCTTCCCTTTGCCGACCGCCATGATTCGCCCCTTGTTGTTCGAGGTTTCGCAAGTCGCCTATGGAGTTCGTGCCAATACTGCTCGTGGGATACCATTCCTGCCCGCCCAAGCCTGTGAGACGAAGGATCGATATACGCAAGAAAACACGCGCTCGTCAATTCCGGTGTCGGGCCACATGCTCGCCGAGTCGTGGCACAACAAGAAAAAACGCGCCGCAACAACGCATCCATTGGCCGCACAGTAGGGATTCGATGCAATCACCCTTATCATGTTCCTGAGTTCTTGATGACCGCGATTCCACTGCCCAACACCACTGAATAAGGCATTTCCGATGACGGAGTCGACACACACTCGTTCATATTGGGCACCAGCTTCAATCGAGCTTATCGCCTGTCTCGCCCTGGGTTTGACACTCTTGACCAGCCAGCCTGCCCTGTGTGCCGACGGTGCAGTCCTGGGGCCAGGTGAATACGATCGCCCCGGCACCAATCCCCACCAAAGCCGATCCATGCTGACCGCGAAGCATGGGATTGTCGCGACGAGCCAGCCCCTCGCCGCGCAGACGGGTCTCGACGTTCTGAAGGCCGGCGGTAATGCCATCGATGCGGCGATCGCGGCGAACGCAATGCTGGGCCTGACCGAGCCCAACAATTGTGGCATCGGTGGCGACTTGTTCGTCATCTATTGGGACGCCAAGACCCAAAGGCTTTATGGACTCAACGCCTGCGGACGCAGCCCCTATCGCCTCAATCGTGACGTCTTCGCCGCGCAGAACTTAAAAGAAATCCCCGGCAAAGGAGTCCTCTGCTGGTCAGTCCCCGGCTGCGTCGATGGCTGGAACGAACTCTCCAAACGCTTCGGCACCATGCCGCTCGCCAAGCTTCTCGCCCCCTCGATCGAAGCAGCCGAGTCAGGCGTTGCCATCACCGAACAGATCGCCCGCGACTGGCAAAGCCAGGCCAAAGGTTTGGCACCGTACGCAGATTCCGTCGCGACGTACCTGCCCGGCGGTCGTGCGCCCGAAGTTGGCGAGATCTTCAAGAATCCCAATCTCGCGAAAAGCTATCGGACCATCGCCGAGTCGGGCCGCGACGGCTTCTACAAAGGGGACATCGCGCGTCAGGTCGTGGAGTTCAGCGAGCAGCACGGTGGCTATTTTTCGCTCAACGATTTCGCCGATCACGCCTCGACCTGGATCGATCCGGTCTCCACGAACTACCGTGGCTACGATGTCTGGGAACTGCCTCCCAATGGACAAGGGATCGCGGTCCTCGAAATCCTGAACATTCTCGAAGGTTACGACCTGCAAAAGCTCGGGCGGACAAGCCCGGAATACCTCCACAGGCTCATTGAAGCGAAAAAGCTCGCGTTCGCAGATCGCGCGCGATACTACGCGGATCCGGAGTTCACCAGGACACCTGTCGCCGAGCTGATTTCGAAATCGTACGCCGCGAAGCAGCGGAAACGGATCAATCCCGATAAGGCGGCTGTCGACGTCCCCGCTGGAGATCCAATCCTTGAGAAGGGAGAGACCATCTATCTGACAGTGGTGGACAAGGACCGCAACTGCTGTTCGTTCATCCAAAGCAATTTCGCGGGGTTTGGCTCGCAGGTGGTGCCGGGGAAAGTCGGCTTTGCCCTGCAGAATCGAGGAGGCCAGTTCAACTTGAACCCCGGGCATCCGAACACGCTTGAACCGCACAAGCGACCGTTTCATACGATCATCCCCGGTTTCGTGACGAAGGATGGCAAGCCCTGGTTCTGCTTCGGCGTGATGGGTGGAGACGTTCAGCCACAGGGCCACGTGCAAGTGCTGGTGAACATGATCGACTTCGGCATGAACCCACAGTCGGCAGGCGATGCCGCCCGCATCGTCCATTCGGGCTCACAAACGCCAACCGGCCGGCCACTCAATGAAAAAGGAGGCCACGTCATTGTGGAATCCGGAATTCCAGACGCCACGATCGAAGCGATCGCCGCCAAAGGACACTCAATCAGCCGCGGCGGATACTTCGGCGGCTATCAAGGCATCCTTCTCGATCACAAACACGGCACACTCCACGGCGCCACCGAGTCCCGATCCGACGGCACCGTCGTGGGATACTAACTAAAGCGGAATCGCGATCAGTCACAAACACGTCGCTTAAAATGCGATTCTGAACAACGAAGGCTGGAACAACGAATCCTGGAACGAGCACCGCGAGAGGTTTCGGACGTGTTGAAGTAACGGGGACAGGCAGGTCGCCTTGGCGGAGAATAAAAAAGGTTGTCAGGTGCCATCGCTGACTCCTGACAACCGTTGTCATCAAATTCTCTTCATCCCGTTTCGCTTACGCTTTGCCGAGTTGTTGCTTTGCCGCTGCAACAACGGCTTCCGGAACGAAGCCAAAGTGCTTCTGAAGATCTTTATAGGGTGCTGAAGCGCCGAAGCTCTTCATCCCAATGACCTGGCCAGACTGACCCACGTAGCGTTCCCACCCGAACGTCGATGCTTGCTCGACGGAGACGCGGGCCTTCACGCTGGAAGGAAATACGCTTTCTTTATATTCAGGGGTCTGACGCTCGAAAATGTCCCATGATGGCATCGAGACGACGCGCGATCGAATCCCCTGTGCGACCAGTTGCTCGTGCGCGTCGACGACCACACTCAGTTCGCTGCCCGTCCCGATCAGAATCACTTCGGGCTTTCCTCCAGCAGCGTCGGCCAGCACATACGCCCCCTGTGAAACGCCGGCGGCGGCCGCGTACTTCGAACGGTCGAGCGTCGGGATGGGCTGACGCGTGAGCACCAGCATCGCGGGCTCGTGCTTCAACTGAGCGATATAGCGGTAGGCCTCAACCACTTCGTTGGCGTCGCCGGGCCGCAATACCACGATTCCAGGCATCGCGCGGAACGAGGCAAGATGCTCAATCGGTTGATGCGTCGGGCCGTCTTCGCCATCACCCAGCGCGTCGTGCGTGAAGATGAAGATCGTCGGGATCTCGCTCAACGCCGAGAGCCGAATCGCTGGCCGAGCGTAATCGCTGAAGACGTAGAACGTCGCGCCGAAAGGACGCAACTTCGACAATGACATGCCGTTCATCACGGCACCCATCGCATGCTCGCGGATTCCGAAATGGAAATTCCTTCCACCGAAGGAATTGGCTTGGAACGACGTGATGCCTTCAAACTTGAGCGTCGTTTTGTTCGACGATCCCAGGTCGGCTGATCCACCCAGCAACCAGGGGATGTTCTGCGCCAGGGCATTAAGCACCTTGCCCGAGGCTTCACGTCCGGGAACGCCCTTGGCATCAGCAGGGAACTGAGGCAAGTTCTTGTCCCAACCCGCAGGCAGATCGCGCCGTTCGATCTGATCAATTTCGGTGGCGAGTTCCGGGAACGACTTTCGATAGGCCGCGAGCAGATCGTTCCATTTCTGATGGGCTTCTGCACCACGTTTGCCCACGCCGTCGGCAAAGTGCTTTTTCACGCCATCGGGAATCAGGAATTGCGCATCTTCTGGCCAGCCGTAAGCACGCTTGGTGAGCTTCACTTCTTCCACACCCAGCGGCTCACCGTGAGCTTCCGGCGTGTCTTGCTTGTGAGGCGCGCCGTACCCGATCAAGCTGTCAAACACGATGAACGTCGGCTTTCCCGTCGTCTTCCGGAATGTCTTCAGTGCTTCTTCGATCCCATTGACGTCGTTGGGGTTGTGCAGCCGCAACACGTTCCATCCGTAAGCAACGAATCGCGCGCCGACATCTTCCGAAAACGCGAGCTGCGTGCGTCCCTCGATCGTGATGTGGTTGTTGTCGTAGATCCAGCATAGGTTATCGAGACCCAGATGCCCTGCGAGCGACGCCGCCTCGGACGCCACCCCTTCCATCAGACATCCGTCACCGCACACGGCATAAATGTCGTGGTCGTACAGCTCGAACCCGGGTCGGTTGTAGCGTTGAGCCAGCCACTTTTCGGCGATGGCCATTCCAACGCTGTTGGCGATCCCCTGCCCCAGCGGCCCGGTCGTGGCCTCAACGCCGGAAACCAGGTGGTATTCAGGATGGCCCGCCGCTTTGCTGCCGAGTTGGCGGAACCGTCGAATATCGTCGAGCGTAATCGTGTCTTCGCCCAATGGTTCCTGATTCGCGCCCATCGCCTGTGTGCCGGTCAGATGGAGGACCGACCAGAGCAGCATCGAGGCGTGTCCGTTCGACAGCACGAATCGGTCGCGGTTCGGCCAGAACGGGTCTTGAGGATCGAACCGCATCACGCGATTCCAGATCGTGTAAACCAGCGGGGCGAGGGACATTGGCGTCCCGGGATGCCCCGAATTCGCTTGCTGGACCGCATCCATCGACAGGGTTCGGATCGTATTGATCGATAGGAGATCCAGTTCGTCGTTCGTCATCGAAATCGCACCTTCATAGGCTTTATGGAGTTTGTTCGTTTCTGGCCTCCCCCACAGTGTATAGGGAATCCCCGAGCGTGGCACTCGTACTAGCCGTATCCCGCCCCCAAAAATTTTGAGAGAAGATTCTGATGCCGCAAGGTGCCGCCCGCAGCCGTATCACAATGAGCATTTCAGGTTTAGCAGAGCCCCCCGTCCCTCGTTTCAGTCCCCTGGCACCCATCCTGCCCCGGGCGATTCGCCGACCATTAAGAGAGAATTAACCTCTTACTCGCAAATCACTTATCGATGCCAATCCAGAAAAGCCCGCTGCAGACGCGACCTTAGGAAGCCTCGCGGCAATCGAGACCACCACCGCCAACCCAAAGCGCAGTCGCCGCTGATGGTGAGCAGCAATCATATTCGCGCCGATTGATGCGGGAATCGGAAGCGGTGCAAAGCCACGATGTCACGGGGTTCTCGGAGGGCTGACGATCACCTTTCAGCACGGTCGACATCGACATCAGCGGATGATTTCCAGATACCGAAAAGTGTCTTTCAGTTCCCTGTCGCCCGCGACCGTGGTCTCTGTCCCGGTTAAATGAAGCCGAGCAAGGCTCGTCAGCCCGCACAACTCCTTCAGACCCGCATCCGTGATCTTGGTATTCATCACGTTCAGATTCGATAACGACTTGAGCTGCCGCAACTCCTTCAATCCCTCATCCGTGATCTGCGTCAGATTGAGATTTAACGTCGTCAGGCCCTTCATCGTATCCAGTTCCTTGAGTCCCCGATCGGTGATTTGAGTGTTTCGGAGCAGAAGTCCATTCAGGTGCTTCAGCTTCGCCACTTCCGGCATGCTCGCATCTGTGATCCTGGTACTACCGACATTCAGCATCCAAAGGTTTTCGAGATGTCCAAGATGCTTCAGCCCCGCGTCGCCAACTTGGGTCTCATAAAGCGATAGCCAGATCAGCGCCGGAAGATCTTTCAACTCGCTCAGTCCGACATCGGTAATCGGGGTTTGATCGAGGAAGATCGCAACGAGATTCTTGAATTCACCCAGGTGCTTCATTCCCACATCCGAAAATGGCGTACGCTGTAGACGAAGTTGCGTCAGATTTTTGAGCCCCTTCAAATCTTCGAACGCGGTTCCCGTGACCGCTGTACTCACAAGGCTCAGGTCCGAAAGATGTTTCATCTGCCTGAGTTCTTTCAGTCCGGCATCGGTGATCGGTGTGAGGTTAAAACTGAGCGTCACCATCTCGCTCAGTTCCGACAGGTGCCGTACTCCTGCATCCGTGATCCGAGTCTGGGGAAGGTTGAGCGAAATCAGTTTTTTGAACTGACCGACGACCTTTAATCCTTCGTCCGTGATTCCGGTCGAGCCCAGCCCCAGGTTCTTGAGCATCGAAAGGTCGCTCAAGAAATTCAGTCCTTCGTCGGTGACCTTCGTTCCTCCAAGTTCAAGCGTCTCGAGATTCGGAAATCCCGCCACGACCTCCAACCCCACATCGGTGATCGGCAGCGAGACAAGACTCAACGAGGTCAACTTCTGGAGCGGACTCAGTTCGCTGACCCCGTCGTCGGTGATACGGGTACTCGTTAAATCGAGCGTCGTGAGATTCTCGAGCTCACGAATGTCCTTCAGACTTTGATCCGTGATCTGGGCATTGATCAGGCTGAGTGATGTCAGGCCTTTGCACGGCATGATGACTTTCAGCCCCACATCCGTGATCGCCGTGTAATTCGCATTGAAGTACGTCAGCTTTTTGCACTCCCGAAGTTCGGCCATGCCCAAATCGGTGATCTCCGTGCCCGCGAGATCGAGTTCAGTGAGATTCCGCAGCCCGCTCAACGACTTCAGCCCCATGTCCGAAATCTTTGTATGAGCGAGCTTCAGCGAAGTGAGATCTGGAAGCCGTTTCAATTCACTCATAC
This sequence comes from Henriciella sp., assembly GCA_965279045.1. GTDB lineage: Bacteria > Pseudomonadota > Alphaproteobacteria > Caulobacterales > Hyphomonadaceae > Henriciella. The sequence goes on from CBDIHJ010000050.1 coordinate 60,468, forward strand.
CTGCATCGGTGATCCGCGTACCACTCAGGTCAAGTGTTGTCAGCTTCGTCAGACCACCCAGAGTTTTTAGTCCATCGTCAACGATCGGACTACCACTGAGATTCAGTGTGGTCAGAGTCGGTAGCTCGCTCAGTTCTTGCAGTCCGGATCCCGTAATCTGAGACGAATTGAGCACCAGCGAGTTCAAGCGTCTCAACTTGGCAACATGCTTCAGGCCCACGTCGGTGATTTGCGATTCACCCAGCGCCAGCGATGTCAGCCGTGGAAGCTGACTCAATTCACCAAGCCCCGAATCGGTCATCCAGGAACTCAGAATTGTGAGCGATTCAAGATCCTTGAGTTGACTGACATACCCCGCGCCGGCATCGGTCAGGTAGGTATAACCCAGCACCAGTTTTGTCAGTCCACGCAGTTCGGCCACTTCTTTCAGATTGGCATCGGTCACGCGCGCACTGCTCAGATCCAGTACCCTAAGATTCTTGAGCGGCCGCAGCAGGCGCAAGTATTTGTCACTGAACCGCTGACTCCCCACGAAAGAAACCCCGATCACCGGTCGCTCCGGTGACGTTTCATCGAGGGTGACTTTGCCACCCAGCAGTTCAATCTTTTCAATCACCTTCGACTCGTCGGCATGACCGCCTGAAGCGAGAGTCGTCGCCGCGAATCCGACCAGAGCCACAGTCGTCAGCAGCAACCCGACAGCACGCATGCCTCACCCCTCGTCGACCATCACCAACAGCGTTTTAACAGCCTCCCCCACAAACAAGAGACATTTCGTCATTGTATTGATACTGTTCGCCGACAAGCAAGCCTGTCATTTCCAAGCAACGAGGGGCCCTTCAGCACTCCCGCGAACGGCTCTTCTGTCCCGCTGGGCAATGACCTCTGGTCACAGTGCGGTCCATCGAAGGAAAAGCGTTTGCATCGCCATGTTTCCCTCACGGACCCGTCCGCCCACGCAATGCTGCAAACAGTCGCGTCGGGCCGCCGGTACCGGATGTAATCTTGATAGGTGCCACGATCACGACAAAATCGCGAGGAGGAAGCTTGTCGAGATTCGCCACGTTTTCCAGCCCGTATCGGCCAGCGGCGTTGATCACATGATGAACGATGAAATCTTTCGAGGGACCATGATCAATACTCAGCGTATCAATCCCGACTCCACGAATCGCTCGCTCCTTCACCAACCATCGCGCCGAGTCTTCAGAGAATCCCGGAAAATGCATCCTCCCTTGCAGGTCCTGATTCCGATAGCGGTCGTTGCTGTTCCAGAAGCGACCCCAACCGGTCTTGAGAAAGACCACGGCGCGATCGGGAATTCTGCCGTGACGTTTTTCCCACGCCACCAGATCGTCGACGGTCAACCGATAGTCCGCATCCGCTTCCGCTGGAAGGGTCACATCAATCACAACGCCTGAAGCAAACAAATCCCCGACCGCAATTTCTTCGACGGTCGGTTGCCCTTTTTCAAAATGACAGGGTGCGTCGATGTGCGTCCCGAAATGTTCGGGCATCGAAAATGCCTTCGACGAAACGCCGTTCTTCTCGAGCGTCGCAATCGTGCGGAGTTGAAACGGCTGGTAGTTGTCCCCCGGCCAGAACGGGCTTTGATCATTGAGCGAATATGTCAGATCGAGCATCCGGACGTCACCCGAAATCACATTCCCCAAAGTCGATTGCTGAATCGAATCGCCCGGTGGCGTGGGCTCTTGTGCGACAGCCCCTGCGGCGCAATATATTCCCATCGCCGAAACGAGCGCGCCGGTCATCACCAGGACGATCCATTGAGGCGTGAACATCATCAATACTCCGATGAAGACGTAAGCCGAGACAACTTGAACAAACAGCCATCACAATCCATAAAGATCATCGATCTCAGTGTCATCGGGGTGGCACAGGTTGCCGAAGGCTACCTGTGTGGCGAAGCCACAAGAGGTTGACGACTTGCCTTCAAATCAGGGAGACCGACATTCAGTACCCTTAATCGTTGTTTGCGAATAGGCATCCTCCTGTGACTTCGTCACACCGGTAGCCGTCGGAACGGCAACCGGTGCCACCCAACAAAACTGCGAGATACAAAAAGCGGACGACGCCGTTAACAAAAACAGGCAGCCACATCACTTGAAAATCATCGATCTCACTGTCATTGGGGTGGCACAGGTTGCCGAAGGCTACCTGTGTGGCGCAGCCACAAGAGGTTGATCACTTGCCTTCAATCAGCGAGACCGACATTCAGTACCCTTGATCGTTGTTTGCGAATAGGAACCCTCCAATGACTTCGTCACACCGGTAGCCGTCGGAACGGCATCCGGTGCCACCCAACAAAACGGCGGGATTCAACAAAGCGGACGACCTCAAAAGTAGACGACGCCGTTAACAAAAACAGGCAGCCACATCACATGAAAATCATCGATCTCACTGTCATCGGGGTGGCACAGGTTGCCGAAGGCTACCTGTGTGGCGAAGCCACAAGAGGTTGACGACTTGCCTTCAAATCAGGGAGACCGACATTCAGTACCCTTGATCGTTGTTGACTAATAGCATCCTCCAATGGCTTCGTCACACCCGAAGCCGTCGGAACGGCATCCGGTGCCACCCGACAAAACGGCGGGATTCAATAAAGCGGACGACCTCAAAAGAGAAGACACCGTTAATCAACTCAGGCAGCCACATCACATGAAAATCATCGATCTCAGTTTCATCGGGGTGGCACAGGTTGCCGAAGGCTACCTGTGTGGCGCAGCCACAAGAGGTTGACGACTTGCCTTCAATCAGCGAGACCGACATTCAGTACCCTTGATCGTTGTTGACTAATAAGCATCCTCCTGTGACTTCGTCACACCGGAAGCCGTCGGAACGGCATCCGGTGCCACCCAACAAAACGGCGGGATTCAAAAAGCGGACGACCTCAAAAGTAGACGACGCCGTTAACAAAAACAGGCAGCCACATCAAGTGAAAATCATCGATCTCAGTGTACCGTTGGAAGACTCGCCAAGTGAACCACTGCCAGTGAAAGTGGAGTATCAGACGCACGCCGCCACCGCCGCACAGATGGCCGGGTTCTTCGGGGCAACGGTGGATGACCTTCCAGAAAGGCTGGGCTGGGCGAACGAAATGATCTCGGCGTGCTCACACAACGGAACGCATGTCGATGCTCCGTACCACTACTTTCCCACGTGCGGCGGCGAACGAGCCCGCACGATCGACGAACTGCCGCTGGAGTGGTTCTTTTCCGATGGCGTTGTGCTGGATTTTTCCCGCAAACCCCAGGGCGGACTGATTGAGCCGCAGGACCTGGAACACGAACTGACGAGAATCGGCTATCAACTGAAGCCGTTCGACATCGTCATGATCCGCACCGACGCCGATCGTTTGTGGGGGTCGCCAGATTACTTTCACGCCGGCGCCGGAGTCAGCGCGGCAGCCACCCGCTGGCTGATCGACGCAGGCATCAAGGTAATGGGCATTGACGCCTGGGGCTGGGACCAACCGTTCTGGGCGATGCGTGAACGCTTTCTGGCCACACATGACCCCAGTGTGATCTGGGCCGCGCATCGAGTCGGCCGCGACCTGGAATACTGCCAGATCGAAAAACTCGCCAATCTCAGATCACTCCCTCGCCCCTTCGGCTTCAAAGTCAGTTGCCTGCCCGTAAAGCTCAAAGGCGGAAGCGCCGGCTGGAGCCGTGTCGTCGCCATCTTCGATGCATAACATCACCGACCGTCAGATGGACAACAACCTCACTCGGATCACCTCGAGCCTACCGCCCGTAAGTTCCCATCAGTTGCCCCTCGGCCAGGATATTTCCTTTCATCGCCGTTTCAAGTTCTGCCTTGGTTGATCCGGACGGCAGGTCGACGGCGGTGGACAAGGCGTAGACCTTAAAGAAGTAACGGTGAGGTTTGCCTTTGGGTGGGGCCGGCCCTTCGTAGCCCAGTGTACCGGAGCTGTTTTTGCCTTGCTTCGCACCGTTGGGAAGCGTGGCCGTGGTGGGAATGCCGGGTTCCAGCTTGCGAATGTCACTCGGAAGATTGAACAGCATCCAATGATCCCAGGTGCCGCGCGGCGCGTCGGGATCGTCGCAGATCAGCGCGATTGTCCTGGTTCCTGCTGGCGGCTCAGACCATTGCAGCGGCGGCGACTGATCCGCACCGTCGCCCGTATAATGCTTGGGAATGGTAGTACCCGCTTGAAACGCCGTGCTGGTGAGTTCGACGGACATTGATATGCCTCCTGTTTTGAATTCGTTCGAACCTTAATGGTATCGCATTGCTGGCCGAAGATTGCGAAAGGCCGGAAATCACATCCTGAACAAACGACGACTTGTAAGAGTTTTCGATGTCTGAGGCGGCGCGTTCGCTTCAGAATGACCCGTGGGATTCTTTTCGCCGACCCTTGCTCTGCCATTCAGAACTACTTCCAATACGAACTCATCGATCGACACCGATTTGTTCTGCTCTGACTCGAGGATACTGCCATGAGCCGTGGATTATTGAATCGTCGTTCTTTTCTTCAGACTGCCGCCGTGGGAACCGCCGCGGCCTGGGCCGCGCCCCGCCGTCATCTCACAAGAGACGAAGAAAGCCGAGCTCCACGTCGCGGCGATCGGGGCACACGGGATGGGTTGGGCGGATTTGTCGAATGTCGGTTCGCATGCCAAGGTGAAGTTCGTCGGATTCTGCGATGTCGATTCGAACCGGTTTGATCAGGTCGACAAGCATTTTCCGGGCGTCCCCCACTTCGCCGATTACCGCGAGATGATCGAGCAATTGGGCAACAAGCTCGATGCCGTCATCGTGTCGACCCCCGATCACATGCACGCTCCGGCCGCGATGTTCGCCATGAATCGCGGCAAACACTGTTATTGCCAGAAGCCGCTGACGCACACGGTCTGGGAAGCGCGTCAGATGCGGTTGCTCGCCGAAAAGAAAAAGCTCATCACGCAGATGGGAAACCAGATTCACTCCAACCTTGAATACCGGCTGGGAACGCGGCTGCTGAAGGAAGGCGTAATCGGCAAGATCAAGGAAGTTCACTCCTGGATCGGCGTGAAGGGGCAGCAGTATTACGCGGGCACCGGGCGACCACCGCAGGCGGACGTCCCCGCGTCGCTGAACTGGAAACTGTGGCTGGGCGCCGCACCCGAACGGCCGTATGCCGCAGACGTCTACCATCCCTTCAAGTGGCGTGACTGGCAGGATTTCGGCTCCGGGCGCACTCGGCGACTTCGGATGCCACATCCTCGACCCCGTCTTCACGGCGCTTGAACTGACCGCGCCAAAGACAATTCTCGCCGAGCATGAAGGGTTCAACCCGGAACTGTGGCCCGGCCCCGAAACCCTGACTTATGTCTTCCCTGCGACAAAGTACACGGCAGGCGACACCATCAATGTGATTTGGCGCGACGGTGGACGAAAGCCGCCTCGCGAACTGGCGCAATTGCCTGATGGCGTTGAACTGCCCGGCGGCGGTTCGCTGTTCATCGGAGAAGGCGGCACCATGATCCTGCCTCACGTCGGGATGCCTCAACTGTATCCACAGGCGAAATTCGCCAGCTTCAAGAATCCCGAGGAAAAGGGATTGAGCCACTGGCACGTCTGGGTCGATGCCGTCCTGTCGAACACCAAGACCAGCGACGGATTCCACTATGCCGGTCCGCTAACCGAGACCGTTCAGCTTGGCAATATCGCGGCACGCCATCCCGGCAAAACGCTGCAATGGGACGCCAAAGCCCTCAAGATCACGAATCTCGCCGAGGCCAACGCGCTGCTCACGAAACCGTATCGCGAAGGGTTCGCCGTCGAAGCGGTCAGTTGAACGGACAACACCGCGGTCGATCGTGCAGTGAAACATGCGTGAATGCGACACCCTTGATCCCAGGGGTGTCGCATTCACGCGTCGCGGTGCGCCGCTTCCGGTGAGTAGGCAGGCAGGCACACGGCGACATACTCGGCGGACTCGGTTTCTGGCGTGCAGTGCTGAACCCACTCGCCCGGATGCGTAATGACCGTCTGGCCAGCATGCACGTCGAGAACTCCCGCGCGATGGCGGATTCGGAGCGTCCCCTTCAGCACCAGGATGAACTCTTCAAAGTCCGGCGTTTGCCCCGGTTCGATCCAACCGGCGGGACATTGAAGGTACGCAATGCTGACCTGCCCGTGTCCGGAACGCAGGCCACCGATGTACTCGTCAATTAAAATGGTTTTGTTGGTGGTGGCCTCAATACGGTTGGGCTGATCGATCAACGTCGGCACGTGTGCTGTTCCTTCTCGAATCCTAGCGGGAGCAAAACAAGTTGTTGAGAATCAGGATGTGATTCATTGTGAATGCCTTTGACTCGGTATGTCGTCCGAACATCCTTCCGGCACCCCGCTGGCCTGAACAAGACCTCATATTGCACCGCAATTCAGGATGATATTTGAAGCGTCAAGTCCCGAAATTGTCGATTGTCGCGAATACACGACGTCTCGCCCATGCCATTCATGGTCGATGCCTTGCATCAGCAACGCGCAATCAAACTCAACAGAACCAGACGGGAAGAATCCTCGATTTTCGAAGAAACTCGATTCCATGTGCGTGACGTTCAACGGACGCACATGCCAGTTGAAACTGCAGAGTTCCAGACCGTCATACTGTCCGGGCTTGCTCGTGACAGAATAACCCAACGACCCATGTTCAAAGAAGCGGGACGCCTCTTCGAGTGAACCAAAAACGGAATCCCGGGGAAGTTCTTCCGCAACTTGCCCCTCGACGAGCACGTGTGTGTGATGGTCGTCGCTGGTCAGCTCAACGTGAAAATGCTCGTCGTGTTCTCGAACCTGGAAGACGGCATGATTCTGTAGGCCAGGGAATATCCGCCCCCCCAACAACGTGTTGACTCTGGAAGACGTGTCTCGCCGAGGCACGAAGACTCCTTCCTTTGTTTCGCCATCGTCATCCCACTCAATGGCAATCCGATGCGCTGCGTTTTCGGAGCTAAGTCCCAAAAACGCCGGCAGAAACTTTGGACGAACCTGATTCAATCGGATCAGGCACACGCCCGCCATCCCCGACCCATTAACGAGCTTGGGCCGAAAGGGAGAAGGCAGCAGTCGCACAAGCACATCGGGTTGCACCCGATAGTTGACGAGAATTCGGCGGTCAATCAGTCCACGGATCACAGGAATTTGCATGATGAGTTCCTTATATGGGGACTCACCCGCAACTGGACATGACATTTAACGTGGAATCCTGAGATTCTGGAATTGCGACAAGCGATCGCAGCAATACCCGTCGAACGACCGCGATGAATTTCATCGATCCTCTGAAGTTGTCCACTTGTACCCCCATGGACTTCCTTCAACGGTCGATGATCGTCACTCGGATTGCTTCAGGATCGCTTCCGCCGTGCGATTGCCTTCCGTGGTACCGTCGCGTGAACGCGGAGGTAGTCGAAGACCTTCGCTTCCGAGACCTCGACCGACTGACTGGTGTGCCACTCGCGCATCGCGTCCCCTGATGGGGGCTTTTCCTCAAGCTCTTTAAAGGCTGGCGAGATGAGTTCCTCGGACAAACTTGTGACAATCGATGCACTTCATCGTCATTTCGATCCACTTTAAACTCACGCGATCGAAGTTTTCTTTTTCCGCGGCTTCCACCAGTTTCTCGGCGGCCTGCTGGAATTCGGTGCTGTGCTGTTTGTATTGAGCGTTGTGCTGCACCTGCCACTTCTCGGCCGTGCTCATTTTCACCAGGACCTTTCGCCCCTTTGACGATCAGTTCTGAATCCTCGGTCACAAGACCTTCCAGAATCTGGCTCGACGCTTCCAGCTTTAATCGCATGAACTTCGCTTGATCCAGTTCAAGTTTGGCATCCGGCTTCTTTTTAGGCGCGGTCTTTTCGTCCTGCGATAACGCCCGATAGGGCTCCCACAGACAAAACGCCAAAGCGGCTCCACAGAACACACTCAGAACCATGACGATTCGAATGGACTTTGACACTTCAGCAATTCCTTTCATGAATGGTCGGTCACGCCTTACCACGCGCATCCCCCAGCGATTCGAGCTCGATTTCGTTCACTGAAGGTGTTCGGAATGGTGGGGTGCTCGGTACCCGAGGCGCACTGAGCCACCCCAGCACACGCCTGACCAATCATAACCATCATGCGGCATTCGTGAATTTCAATTCATCGTCGCACAGTGATGCCAATTCGTGCTGCCGGGTCAACGTTTCCAAATACGCACTTTCCTCTTCCAACGGACTGAGTGAGTGCATCAATTCGTAGACCGCCCAACAAAGTCCCGATCCGAAACAGGTCAGCCCAACGACGTAGGACGATAACGCCGCGATCCCAAATGATTGGACAAGGACCGACATCCCCGAGAAAAACGAACAAAGCAGAAATGCCAGACATGATCCCAGCAGGCAGAACAGCCCTTTTTGAATCATCTTCGCTTTGGCCGTGACCTTGGAAATCTGAGTATCCATCATTTCCAGGCGCAGCTTTTGATCTTTTGAATTTCGAGGACTTCGTCCTTCCAGCACTTCAATTTTTTGTTGGTGGAATGCCCGAATCCGGGCCAGGATCGCACCGAGTCGATTGTAGAGCGCCAATGTAATCAGCCCGCATGCCGAAATCAGGACCACGGGTGCCACGGAGGCGGAAAGCAGATGCTGTGAGTTCATGATTCCAGCAATACGGTTTTGGCGGACAGATAGGGGGCGAGATTGATACCGCCGTTCTTACGAAGTCGCAATTCGGCTTTCTGAAGCGATGGAATGACGCTGACCCGCGTTTGCCCTGAAAAGCTCGGGATTTCAAGGAGATTAAAGGTCATCCTGAAATCTGAAGCGGATCGGAGAAACGGACTTTCTCAAAGGAACCCGGCATTTTGTGCCGCTTCCAAACACCGCGACGGATGACCGCTGAGAAGCGAAGATCGGCGGCAAGCGATCCCTTTGAAGACGCGCACTTGGATAAGACCGATCGCATGCGGCTTGTTCCACTCGAAGTGCGCGGACGAGTATTACCCGAGGGCAACGCCGTGAGAGATTTCTGAATGGATCAAGCGGCTCGAGACGAACACCCATGCCGTCCGCAGTGATCGTGCAGCAACGGACCTCGTCTGAGGCCCAATCGGGCGGGCCCTTTGGACCAACGGAAGTACCACGAAGGTCAAACAAAAATTCTTCCCGACGCTGCCCTGAAAGGCAACGCCGTGAAGGATTTGTTTGTGGATGAAACGGCCCGAAAAGAAGACCGGGGTCGACGTTGGCCACGCATGGCAAATGGCGTTTTCTCAGGCCCTACCGGGCCGACCAGTTTCCCAGCCAGAGTTGAAGGCGTCCTCGCCGAAGGCCCTGGATGAGACCACAAAAAGAGGATTCTGAGGTCTGAAGGACCGGCAAGTTTCTTTGGTGTTCCAATCGGATGCTCGTGGATCTCGAAAACCTTGCCCGTGACTTGATCGAACGCACCTCGGTCCTTCAGACCTTCGGCGCTGGTATTCGGATGTATTCCAGGGCCTACGGCGAGGACGCCTCAACCCTGGCTGGGAAACGGGCAGGTCCCTTGGACCAACGGAGGCACCACGGAACTCAAACAAAAATTCTTCACCACGCTGCCCTGAAAGGGTCAAGGAACACTCCCATGCGTCTCAGAGCATCATCAGGGTTGCCGCAAGTCGGCGAGCGTAATGTCCGCTGCAAACGAAGGAGTGGAACTGCGTGAACCGCTGCTCTACAGTTCTCGTTGCAGTGAATGACTGGCATCGGATGTCGCCTCTCGAAACCTACCCCGCTTCAAGTCGTCAAGCATGATCCTCCACATCGACATGGACGCCTTCTACGCCTCCGTCGAGGAACGGGAAGACCCGTCGCTTGTCGGCAAGCCGGTCATCGTCGGTGGCACTGCGGAAGGTCGCGGTGTTGTGGCCGCGGCGAACTACGAAGCCCGCAAGTTCGGCGTTCACAGCGCCATGGCGGCGGGTCGAGCCAAGAGCCTCTGCCCCCACGCAATCGTCATCAAGCCCCGGATCGATTACTACGCATCGGTGTCGCGACAGATTCGAGATATCTTCGAACAGTTTACTCCGCTGGTCGAACCACTCTCGCTCGACGAAGCCTTTCTCGATGTCACGGGCAGCGAATCACTCTTCGGTCCCGCTGCCGAGATCGGTCAGAAAATCAAGCAGCGAATTCGTACCGAACTGAAGCTCACCGCTTCGGTCGGCGTGGCCAGCAACAAATTTATTGCGAAGATTGCCAGTGCCCTGAAGAAGCCAGATGGATTCGTGGTGGTTGACCCGAATCAAATCCAAGCGTTCCTCGATCCACTGCCCGTCGGACGCCTTTGGGGCGTGGGAAAAATCACGGGTCAGGTCTTTGAGCGATTGAAGGTCCACACAATCGGACAGCTCCGTCAAATGTCGCTCCCGTCGCTCCATGAGCTGTTCGGGGTCGCCGGTGAGCACTACTGGCAACTCGCCCATGGGATCGACGATCGGCGAGTTGTCCCCGATCGCGAGGCGAAGTCGATTTCCAATGAAACGACGTTCGCGGAAGATATTGCCGACATCGAGGTCCTGCGCGCCTGGCTGGTGGAACTCGTCGAACAAGTCGCGCGCCGCCTGCGCCGTCACGACATCAAAGGCAGAACGGTCGAGTTGAAAGTACGGTTCGCAGACTTTCAGACGATCACACGTTCAATGACCTTGCCAAAACCGACCAGCATTACTCAGGAGCTACTGGAAGCGGGTGTGGAACTGCTGACGAAACGCCTCCCTGCAAGTCGGCAGTCAGTCCGGCTCTTGGGATTTGGTGTCACCAAGCTGGATGCGACCGGAAAATCACAGCAGACCCTCTTCGATCAGCCAGACCGCGACCGTCAACAGGAACTTGATCGAGTCGCAGATCAGATCACTGAAAAATTCGGCAAGCGGGCCATTCGTCGCGGTACCAGGATCGACAAGCGCGACGAATGACAGAGCCTGCTCGCGATTGGCAATTTCTCAAAAAATACCTTGATCGCCGTTCCCCGGAAGCGAACAAAACGAGCATTCGGATTCTGACGCGGAGACAACCGTTCGCAGTTCGGGGACTGACGCAATTTCATCGCGGACCTCACTGGCTTCCCCGCGATGCCTTCGCATCCGAGCGATGACGGGCCGATGAAATTGGGTCTATCCCTCTCTCTTACCGAGACACTAACGTTTGATGTCTCACGCGAGTCGGTTCGATTGTAAAAATCGAGACCACCCCATTCTTGAATCAGTTCCAGCATCTGGCATGATGGACGTCGTCGGGTTTGGCCCCGCAAAAAAGTGTAGCGCACTGCACAAAAAACTCTTCCGTACGTCTCTGCCGGGGTCTCTGCATGTTTGAACTGGTACGCCGTTGGCTCGTCGTTTCCCTGATCCTGACCGGCGCGGCCAGCGAACTGCATGCGGAATCAACCCCCTCACCGACCCCCAAACTGAAAATCCTCGTGTGCGGGGCGCATCCGGATGACCCGGAATCGGGTGTCGGAGGCCTGATTTCACTGCTCTCGAACGCAGGGCATGACGTCACCGTGGTGTACGCGGTCACATTTCGGGCGGGTCGCACCTATTTCGACAGGCCAGAAACCGAGGTCCGACGCGAAGAGGCCGAAGCCGCCTGTGCGATCTTGAAAGCCACGCCTATTTTCCTGGAATACGCTGCGGGCAGCATGTACGCCGATCAACCAACGATCGACAAATTCACGACGTTTTTGGGAGAACAAAAACCGGACATCGTGCTGACACACTGGCCCATCGATACCCACCCCGATCACGCCGCCATCAGTACGCTCGTCTGGCGAAACTATCAAAGACAGGGAGGTTGGAATCTCTATTACTTCGAGGTCAACGCAGGCCATCAAACGCTCGCATTCACTCCCGAGCAATACATCGACATCAGCTCGGTGCGCGAGCAGAAATATCAAGCCTTAATGCGTCACACCAGCCAAAAGCCCGACACGATCTGGGCCGACCACCACGCTCCGATGCAACGGCGTCGCGGCAAAGAATGCGGCGTCGAACAGGCCGAAGCTTTGCTGCTCGTCGAACCTAAACCGGGATGCCCGCTTCTTCCCGTCACAATTCTTCATCGAGACGCGACAGAGTAGTTCTGTAAGAGTTCGCGGATCCTATTTCGCAACGGGAGGAAGCGTGATCTCTGGTCCAGACTCCAATTGATACGCGAACGTGTCGCACTGCTGCTTGGCGAGATACTCTGTCAGGATTTTGCCTCCGACTCGAAAATCGCCGTTTGGTACGAGGTTGAGATAGCAGCGCTTGCCCCGCACGACGGTCTTCAGTTCACCTTCCGAAAGCTTCTGATCTTTCGCGAACACAGCCGCTGCTTCGACAACCTTTTGCGCGGACTGTTCGTTCGGCGCGTTGCAAACGAGCGTCAACGACGTCGGCAGGTGCGACGGCTTTCCCTCAAACGGAATTGTTTCGGGAATCACCACCACGTTCGTGGTCAGCTTGAGCGGTGTGGGAGCCTCGACGTCGAACGTCAGTTCAATGAAATAGGCTGTCCAACCCTTTTCCGGCTTCGTCACGTTCGACTTGTACAAGCCATGTGCGTCCGGTGCGATGACCGTGCTGGTATATTTTCGCCCGAATGTTTCGACGCGGAAGTCGCGCGCTTCTGGATTTGTCGCTTGCCAGAGTCGCACTTCTTTCGGCTTGTCGCGAGCTAACACCACCAGCGTGCCGTCTGGTTCTTCTGTCCACTGGTACGAGGGAGGTTTCTTGCCGGCCAGGATCAGTGAATAGAAAGCGATGATGCTGTCGCTGGCATCGGTCCCGTCGAGTCCGTGATCGCCGTTGGGCACATAACGCAGATAATTTTCGCCTCGCAGGTCGTTCCAATAAAATCTGGAAGAGTCTGGCAGAAAAAACTGGTCGCCAGCGGCGTTAAGGATCAACTTCGGCATCGTCAAACGGTGCCGGTAGAAGTAGGGATCTTCCAGCCGGTGCAAATCTTTCATCCGCGGATGGTCCGCGCGCTGCATGATTTGATGGTCGACATAATTGCCCACGTTCGGCGCCCAGAAGCCGTAGGCGGCGAAGTGATGTTTCATCGAGTCTTCGGTGTTAAGAACGTCGATGACCATGGGAATGATGGCCACCACACGTTGATCGACGGCGCCGGTCAGCCAGGTCGTCCAGCCACGCTTCGACCCGCCTGCAACCACAAACCGGTCGACTTTGCGCTTGCCGCCCTCGTCAGACGCCAACAGAGCCGTCAGCGTGTCCATGGCTCGGACAGCGCTCTTCACCATGGCATTTCGGACAGGCCACGTGGGGTCGCCCGTCTTGAGAAACTGGTCCGAGGTATACCCGATCAGATCGTCTTCGGTTCGCTGTTTGCCGTCGTTGTGAAACATGATCGTCTGATTGGGCACCATACCAAGCTCGGCAACGACGGAACCGGTTGCTTTGGCGATTGCCTCAGCGCGTTTATTCGATCGCGCGCCCTCGCCGTTGTATCCACCCCCGATCAACAGCATGCCAATGTCGGAGGTCGCCCGCTGGGGAATCGACACCGTCAGCCAGTGCCTCCACTCAGTGCGGTCAACGTCCTTTTTCGTACGCCAATGTTGCGAGACCATATCAACGATGATCGTCTTCATTCCATCAGCATCTTTAGTGCTGGCGATCTTCCAGGTGTAGCTGTCGTCTGGCTTTTGGATGTAATCATCCAACGCTGTGCGGCGCGGCAACTCCTCCGCAATCACCAGACTCGACGCACCGACCATTAGCACTAGTGCGGCAATCATCTCAATCGCAATTCGTCGTTTCATCTCGATCTCTTTTGCATGGCCATTTCGGAATGCTTTCGGAAATTCGCGCTGTGGCGGCGTGATTCCCACAGAGCATAACCCTCTTCAGTCAAATTGACATGTCACGCGCTCGGCGTGACTCAGCAAAGGCTCCGACCAGGATCCAGTCGATGAAGCATCTTGGAGACGATCAACGATCGCGAAAGTGTCCGATTGTGCGGGCGTGGCTGGGTCAAGCGATGGTCAATGGCCTGCGAATCAACTCGGTCGAAATCCCTCACGCGCACAAAATTCGAGAAAGCCACGGGAACGACAACGCTCGCCAAGGAATGCCAATGGGCCTGTACTAACGTCGGATATTGCGAGAGCGCGGTTTGACCTGGGCCGATTTCGAACAAGTTGACCAAACCGCATGCATGAGACATAATACCTCCACATTGTTATTCCTGGAGGTGTTTTGAAATGGTCACTGAGACTGCCACGCGAGACGCCCCTGATGTGCGTAAAGCCAAAGCAGCATTTCGCCGAAATGGCGGAATGCTGCGGATGGCCGATGCGCTGCGTGCCGGAATTCTCCGTCGAACGCTGTACTCAATGCGTGACGAGGGGCAGGTCGAAGTCCTCGCTCGGGGACTTTACCGACTTTCCGATGCTCCCCCACTCAGCAATCCTGACCTCGTCACTGTCGCGACAAAGATTCCGCATGGAATCGTCTACCTTGTCTCCGCGCTCGCATTCCATGAAATGACAACCCAGATCCCGCATGAGGTTTGGATCGCAGTCCCCCGAAACAGTGAACCGCCAAGACTGGACAATCCTCCGATTCGAGCCGTTCGGCTGAGCCAGGCTTCGTACGAGGCTGGGGTCGAAACGCATCAACTCGACGGGGTGCCGGTAAAGATCTATAGCCGAGAAAAAACGCTCGTCGACTGCTTCAAGCACCGGAGCGATGTCGGTCTCGAGACCGTGCTAGAAGCCGTTCGGATGTATAAAGCTCAGGGCCGGATCGATGTCGATACGATTCTGCGTTTTGCTGCTATCTGCCGGGTGGCCCGAGTCGCGAGACCTTACCTCGAGTCTCTACTGTGAACAAGAACTTGCCCGCCTCGGTCCGCCAGAGGCTCATGAATAAATCCAAAGAGACGGCGCGGCCGTTTCAGGAGGTGCTTCAGTACTTCGCGATGGAACGATTCCTGTACCGCCTGGCCCAATCCCGCCACGCCGACAAGTTCATTCTGAAAGGGGCAGTCATGTTCACGGTCTGGGGCGGGCCGACGTCCCGACCGACGAAGGACATCGACTTCCTCGCTCGTATGGAAAACGATGTCGAACCCGTCGTAGAGGTGATGCGTGACATCTGCGGGCAAGTTATGGAAGCGGATGGCCTGGTTTTCGATGTAGCGAGCGTAACTGGTGCCACGATCAAGGAGGATCGCAGATTATTCTGGGGTTCGGGTCACATTTCTCGTGACGCTTCAGAACGCGCGGGTGTCGATGCAAATTGATCTGGGATTCGGCGACGTCGTCACGCCGAAGGCCGAGACGGCAGAATATCCAGTGTTACTCGACTTCCCAATCCCGCGATTGCTGGTCTATCCACGTGAGACCGTTGTGGCTGAGAAATTCGAGGCGATGACGAAACTTGGCCAACTCAACAGTCGCATGAAGGACTTTTTTGATCTGTGGGTGCTGTCCCGCCAATTCGACTTTGACGGGGCAACGCTGGCGAGTGCGATTCAGAGGACCTTCGCCCACCGAAAAACCGTAGTTGTATCCCGCCCGACTGCGCTGACGGACGTGTTTACCAGCGACACATCAAAGCATCCCAGTGGGAAGGTTTCATTCGAAAGACCAGACTTGATGCCGTACCCACTTCGCTGAATTCCGTGATAGACGAACTGGTGCCTTTCCTGGTTCCATTAGTGACAGCGGTAGAAACCGGTTCAGCATTCAACCTGTTCTGGACAGCGCCTGGTCCTTGGCGAAACATTCCGTTAGTAAAGTCGTAATCGCAATTTGGACTTAACAACCTGCGAAGGATGCAGTGTTTACGAAAGATGACAGAATTGGTGTCGCCGTACCGGATAGACACATCCTCGATTGTCTCGGATTTCACCGCGCGTGATAATTCCTCGCGCTCGTGAAGAATTTTTGTGATTGAGGCGACA
This sequence comes from Henriciella sp., assembly GCA_965279045.1. Taxonomy (GTDB): domain Bacteria; phylum Pseudomonadota; class Alphaproteobacteria; order Caulobacterales; family Hyphomonadaceae; genus Henriciella. The sequence continues at coordinate 76,430 of CBDIHJ010000050.1, forward strand.
TGGCGAAGAAGCAGCGGATGAAGGGATCAACGACTAATGAAGCGGACTGACTGGATCGAGTTAGGTCAATCGCAATTTCAATGGTAACGCGGATTCGCAACGTCCTATCTCGTCACCCGATCGTTGCCCAATTGCCCTCGAACCGGGCGACCAAGTCATCCTCGATGTTGATCTGGATGACTTGGACATTTTCGAGTTCTTCCGTGTGATCGATTTAGAAAGTGGCAAGTTCATCCCGGAGTCTCCCTCGGAAAAGTCCAACGGAAAGCTGTTTCGCAGACTCGTCGGACCTGGTGGGTGCCCTTGTATCGCTTAGTCTTCTGTTCCATTCAAGGATGATTCGTTTCGCCGATTCGGGCGGGATTTCCCAGCCAGCGTCTTCGATATTGCACGTCAACCGGTGAAAGGTCTTCGTGCCGCCAAATGCAAGAATCGGAGCCCCCGGTTTGCACACATTAAGAAGTGACTGCCAGACGGACGTTGGCGGGACTTGTGAATCCCATGCGTGATTCATGAAGCCGAATCCGTAGGGCGGATCGCTCAAGACCGCGTCATATAGAGATGAGGAGAGCGTCGGAAGAATTTGCTGAACATCACCTTGGTGAATCGTCCAGCGACCATTGGGATCATTAGATGTGCGGATAGTCTTGGGATTTGTCATAGCGAAAAGTTTCCTTTCATCGAGGCCGGGCCTCGAATGTGTTGAGTAAGTACGGACAATCGGTGCGGACCACGATCCCTCGACCTGACGAGAGGTCGTGATTCCAGTTGCAAAATGGTGAAAAGCTCGACGATCAGAGGGTCATGCGGCACTGGATGCAGGCTCGGCCAGCACCTCCTTAACCCGGACATAGAAAGTCGATTGTTTGAGACCAGAAGCCGTAATTTGGGCTCTTTTGTCATCTGGATATTTCCTCAGTGCTTCGCGGACTCGCTGTCGCTGAAGCTCGATCTCTTCTTTCTTGGAAAATGGGGCCACCGGTTCAATGGCGAGTTTCTTCAAACTCGTCCTTACAAGGTCCCGCCATGAAGTGCGGGATCGTCCATGCTTGTGCTGACGAAAATCTTGGAACGCTTTCGTCAAATGGCGGAGGTCAAGTCGCAGGTTGAATTCACGAGTCTCTGTAATGATGAACTCCGACACATTCATGCACTCATCTACTGTGAGATCCTCAAAACCCTTTAAGGCTAACTTACGGATGAACGCCGCGACCTCATCATCCGTTGGTTCATGTTCGAGGATGACAATCCGACTTCCCAAGGCTCGAGCCAATGGATCAGATCGAAGTGGCACATTGCTGATGGCAATGATCGAACCAGTGAAAAGCACCTTCTGTTCGACATCCGCTGGTCGCCCCTATGGGGTTCATCACCACCCTTTTTCATATTCATCAACTCTGAAAAATCTGGCGGTATCGCAAAAAGTTCCCCTGAAAACGGAACTTCAAAAATGCGGCGGCGGAAATTCCATGGATTCGTAATGGGAAATCCCGGTCCTTCAAAGCTTTGGCGGTTCGAGGGAAGAATTGTCGGGTGAACCCAGATTGGAACGTACCAGCCGTTCACAAATATGACTTCTCAAGAGAAGGCCACTTGGAAGTCGGCCTCTCACCGTTGAACCATCAGTTCCGGCAGAGATTTCTTGAGTTGATTCACTGCTGCATCGGTGATTTTCGAGTTCAAGACAAGGTGCTTCAAGTTTTTGTGTTGGCTCAATTCCTTCAAGCCCTCATCCGTTATCCGATCACTGTCAAGAATGAGGTACGTCAAGTTTTTGAGGTCGCTCAGTTCCACCAGTCCCGCGTTCGTAATTCGAGTATTCCCGAGATAGAGGTCCGTGAGAGTCGTGAGATCCCTCAATTCCCGTAGGCCAGCGTCCGTGATCTGGGTATTGCCGAGATCCAGCGTCGTTAGGTTTTTGAATCCGCTCAATTCCTTCAGGCTACTGTCCGTGATTTGGGTGCCGTTGAGCCAAAGAAGTGTGAGATCCTTGAGTCCGGCCAAGTCCGTCAGTCTCGCTCCTGTGATCGTGGTCCGACTGAGATTGAGGTTTGTGATCTCCTTGAGATCGCCCAATTCCATTAGACCCACATCCGTGATTTGAGTGCCCATCAGGTAGAGGGTCGTAAGGCGTTTGAGTCCGGCCAATCCCTTCAGCCCCAGATCCGTCGTCTTGGTGCCGTGGAGGTCGAGAATCTTGAGATTGTTGAGTTCTTTCAACTCCAGCAAGCCTTCAGTCGTGACGGGGGTGCCGTGGAGATTGAGCGTTGTGAGGCTTTTGATTTCTCTCAACTCTTTTAGACCCACGCCTGTGGTCTTGGTCCTGCTGAGATTCAGGTTCGTAAGGTCCTTGAACGATTTCAGCAGATGAAAATATTTATCATTGAACTTTGTGCTTTCTTGAAAATCGACGCCAACTACTGCACGCCCCGGCAACGACTCATTCCTCGTGACCTTGCCGCCGAGCAGTTCGATCTTCTCAATGGCCCTCGTCTCGTCGAAAGTCTCTTCCGCGATAGCCAGCGAAGCCGTTAACCCGGCGACGGCAACGAACGCAAAATAAAATCGCATCGCCAGTCCTTCGAACGGAGGCTCTGAATCGTCTGGGGAAGAGCCATAATTGACGCATCAGAGACATTCTGACATCGTATGGTCAAGAAATCGGCCACGCAACGTCGTTGGGAATGGCGGGTGGTTGTGGCAATTGATGAATAGGGCCAATCATGGGCGAGTATTTTAAACCGTGGCAACGAAAAATTGGCGTGCTGACACTGTTGATGGCGTCGGTATTCATGGCGGGGTGGGTGAGGAGCCTTCAGATAGCTGACATCCTCCAAGTTCGACTCGATACTAATGTTCAAAGCTTTAGTGGATATGTTGTCCTCGCAACAAGTTGGCCCACATTCCAAACAGAGAATCCGGTTCGGCGTTACCCCATCTGGATTACGGGTGCTGTCCGCGACTCTTGGCTAACGGTTACAAATGACAATTTAGGTCCATGGGCCTTCGACGCGTTCGGGTTCAGGATGAGGACGCAACTGCACCAGTTAGGGGCGGCTGTTCGCTACTACATGGTTCCCTACTGGTCAATCGTCCTCCCGCTGACCATGTTTTCCGCATGGCTCCTGCTGTCGAAACCGCGACCGGCCAAACCTCGTGAACCATCACCAGCACACTGAGGATTGCAACATGGGATTTTTCAAACCCTTGCGACGAAAAATAGGCGTTCTGACGCTGGCGATTGCGTGCGTGGTCATGGGGGTGTGGTTGCGGGGTCGTCTTTATCAAGACGGGTGCCAGTTCACCTTTTGGAATCGGAACTGGACGATTATCTCGAATCCATTCGGATTATCATGCTTTTCGGCGGGGACGAAAGGCGTGCTCCTTGTCGGCGTACGAAACACATGGAAGACCGTCCGACTCAATCCTGTGAAGTTTCTTCCCACTGACCCTTGGACTGAACTGGATTGGAGAACGCATTGGCATCATCTCGGATCATTCGTCGGTCAAGCTGAGACGGAATCTAATGGACACACAAACCAAACGTACGTCGTGATCGTTGAATTGTGGTCACTGGTTGTCCCGTTAACGCTGCTCTCTACCTACCTGCTCTTCAGCAAGCCACGCCAAAAGCCATTCGCGACACGAATGGACGTTCAGCCATGAGTGGTCACTTCAAACCGCTGCGACGAAAGTTCGGCGTTGGGACGCTGGTGATGGCGTGCGTGCTGATGGTGGGGTGGGTGAGGAGCTTTGTTAATGCTGACAAAGTCGATTTAAAGAACAGCCCGACTTTTCATGCCGGAGTTACGTCACACCAAGGTTGGCTCGAATTTGCCGTTGTCAAAACGCCAAAAGATCACCCCTCTGGTCTAAAAAAACTTCCGCGAGTTTGCGTGGCCTTGGTCAGAGACGTGATTGAAGAAAAAGGGATGCAACGACCTTTCGGAAGAACCGATTATGCTGGACGCAAGTTCGATGAGTTATTTCACGAATCGCCAATGTACGGATCTCCAATGATAATAGAACTATTCGATGGAGCCACAATGACCAGGGCCAGCGGCCACTAAGTCTGTACTCCCGTAAGGATTTTCAACAGGACGTCGTCGTCCCAGCCGCATCGGCGGCGGTTCATGGCGACACTTTTCTTGTTGGTTTGCTGCTTGAGCAGCGAAAGCGTATGTCGATTCAACCACGCCAGGTTCTCGCGGAGCTGTTTCTCGCGGATGCGTGACTCGTCCTCCCGATAGGTCACGTCGAGAGTCCAGTGGCAACCGTTTTCGATTCCCCAGTGGCTGCGGACCGCATTGGCGAATCGCTTCACTCCCACAGCCAGACTGCTGATGAAGTAACGAATGTCCACGGTTTCTTTTCCATTGCGAACGATGATCGAAATCACGACGCCAAGGGTCATCAGCGACGCCCAGCGGTCGAATCCCGCCAGTGTCTTCGGAGCCGGCAAATGGATGTAGGTCCGTGTTTCGGTGCGCCCATGGTTCTTTTCCGTCGTCGTGTGCCGACGCGCCTCGACCTGCGCGAAATCGTCTTGCATCTGCTCCTCAATGTAGTCCGTCGCTGCCTGGTACAGCGATCCTTGGTTCCCTTTCAATGCCAGGACGTAATCCGCTCCGCCCTCCACGATCTGTTTGGCGATCGCCGTCTGAGTCCCCATCGCGTCGATCGTGATGATCGCGCCGCGAATGTCCACCAGCTTCAGAAGCTCCGGAATCGCTGTGATTTCATTCGATTTCTCCTCGGTCGCCACCTGGCCCAGACTGAGTCCCAGTTCACTGGCCCAGATGCTGACCGAATGCAGAGCACCCAATCCTTTCTTCCGATCATGGCTGCGGCGCAACGTCTTCCCGTCAACAGCCATCACCGGTTGATCGATTTCCAGAGCTTCGGTCGCCGCGGCACGCAGCGCCTCCAGCCATTCTGTGAAGCAGGCCTGAAACGCGCCCGGGTTCAAGCTCATCAAGACGCGCCGAAAAACATCCTTGCGAGGGATGCCGTGCGGCAGATCCAAAAGCTTCAACAACAGCTCTTTCTTCAGTTCGGCCCATTCCGCGATTCCTGTCGGACCACTGCAACCGGCCAGCACCGCCATGACCGACATCACCACCACACTGATCAGCGGATGCTTCTGATTGACGCTCGAGCGAGGGTCTTCCAGTTTCGCGAAATAGGGGATGATTTCATCCAGGCCAATCTCAACCGTACCCGATTTCTTCCTTGCCATGCTCGGCCTCCCTGACGCAATCCGCTTCTTGTTTCAGACAACGTCCCGAAGGTATTATTATATAGCACTCGGCGCAAGTCTTCCTGGTTTACTTATTGTACGTAAAGTGCGCGCTGGCCCTGCCACAATGACCGTCTGGCGGATCCCATACTGGTCAATCGTCCTACCGTTGACCCTGCCGTCCGCGTGGCTGTTGCTTTCGAAACCGCGACCGGCCAAACCTCGTGAACCATCACCAGCACACTGAGGATTGCAACATGGGATTTTTCAAACCGCCGCGAAGAAAGGTCGGCGTTCTGACACTTTTTATGGCGTGCGTGTTTGCGACAGGGTGGGTGAGGAGTAACGTTCACGAAGACAATCTGGGAATCGGATTCGTAACGGCTCACGACCACTTCTTCTCTCGACGCCAGTATTTGGGTTGGACTCGGTTCCGAAGTGCTTCTGGACCACTGAAATATCAAACGGGTTGGTACTCGCAGCCCGTCCGGCTTATCTCACTCGGGTTCATCTCAAATAGCACTGAACAGGGATGGAGCCGGTTAGGATTCGATTTTGAAACAGGTCGATTTCTGGAAGATCTTTTAACGGGGCAGGTAATAGAAGGAAAGGCTCCAATAGAATGGGTTGGGTTTACGGTCCCCTACTGGTCCGTCGTCATCCCGCTGACACTCATCTCACTTTGGCTGCTTCTTTTCAAGCCCCGCCAGTCGAATTCGGATAAAATCACTGAACCCATTCCAAACGAAGGGACGTGAATCATAGGCGACTTTTTCAAGGGGTGGCGACGAGGGATTGGCGTGATGACGCTGGTGATGGCGTTGGTATTTATGGGCGGATGGGTGCGGAGTTTGATTATCAGTGATATTTGGCATTGGCAACGGGGCAACACTACTGTCCAGATTTTTATCTCAAACAGTGGGCGTTTGTCGTGGGAAGGATCTCAGCAACCGACAGAAATCGATACAGAATATTCTCAGTCACTCCCCGGTGGCTTAGGAACAGTCACGCTGGAAACGGTTCAACTTGACAAATTCCATTTTTCATACCCTGCGGACCCGACCGTATATCTGATGACGCGGTTGCCGATACCTGTTGAGCATTGGGCGTATTGCGGATTTGAATTCCGTGGATATGAAGTTGATCTGGTTGGCATATCGACAAGTATCTGGGCGATTCCATACTGGTCGGTCGTCATCCCACTCACCCTGCTCTCGGCGTTTCTGCTTCTCTCAAAGCCCCGCAAATCGAATGTACGAAGTCCTCGGACTGTTCATCCTCTTCCTTGTCGGCGTTTTGCTGGTCACAGAAGGGGCGCATCTCGCGCACATGAAACTATTTGGGTTCCCGATCGATGCGATGAGCAAATCGAGCTTCTACCTCGTAGTTGGCGTATTGGTGGTGACGGACATCATCTCAACCAATTATCAGAAACGGCTCTGGGCGCAGCGAGAAGCAGAATTGCTCAGTGCGGGGAATAAGGTCGATGACGCGATCAAAGCGGTCGACGCGCATATCGCTAAGCATGGGAATATTGGGTAGATCGGAGGCCGCGAGCGTTCCGGATCAGGTTCGGAACGTTCGCACACGCTTCGTGATTTTGACGGCCATTTTATTCCCCTTACGGCCCATCCGTCCTTCATAGGCCGGTTCACCCTCGCGATCCCCAGAGAGCAGCTCAACCGGTTGGTCGCCCGGCAAACCCAACAATAACGTCGATCCCGCTTTCAAGTCCGTAATACGGCTCAGCGGAACAGACAGGCGCGCCAGGCGAGCTGTGACCAAAGCGGTGATCGGGACAGCCGGGGCCTCAACACGGCTCTCGCTCTTCGGCATAGCGTCACCGCTCATTTGAATGACGGCAAGATCAGAGTGCAATCCTGGCGCTTCAACGGAAAATTCAGCGATCGTGATCTCGCGCGCGGGCAGGAGGCTGCTGACATAAGGCACATCTGTTTCGATGGATTGGAGCTGCCATCCCGCGTCGACAGCGTCTCCAAATGGGATCAGCAATTGTTCCAAAAGCGCACAATCAATAGCGCTCAGTGACCAACCGTCACCGATCCGCCCGGTGGAGCCACGCGCACCGCAGGCTTTCGCGATAATTGCATCCGCGAGCAAAGGCGGCAAACACACCAAGGCGCGAATATCGGACTCGCCTGGACCGATGCAGGCCACGGCGCTGGATTTTCCGTTTAGCAAAGTAGGCAAGTCTTCGCGGACAATCGTGGCGGATTGAGAGGCAATCACGGCCGCTTTCAATCCGGCACCCGCGCCAAGCGCACGGGACAATCGCGCGCCGAGCACACGATTTCGCTCTTGCGTGGTATCGTCACCACTCGACGTTTCAGCCTCGAAAAGAGGTGTTTCGCGTGGCTCAACATGCGTCGGGGGGTCAAGCGCTTTCGTTTCAAGGTTTGGACGCAACAGCGCTTCGATCTCTGCGGCGCTTAAAACACCGCGCGCGGTTGGAAACACGTGATCGTCTTCAGCGTCCGCTTCAGCCACAGCGGCAGTGTCACCGGCCGTCATTTGCCAGTCGCCTTTCTGTTTGCTGTCGGGACCGTTCCGCATTCTGCACCTGTCACCATTGAAAGCTTATCAGTGCGTTAACACGGTTAATGAAGCGTTAGGATTTCGAGTCGGCCGATTCGGGGGCGGTCGACTAGTCGTCGCGTACGACGCGTTCGTTACGCTCGTGACGCTCTTGCGCCTCCAGGCTGAGCGTCGCGGTTGGGCGGGCTTCGAGACGGCGAAGACCAATTGGCTCGCCCGTATCATCGCAATACCCGTAAGTCCCTTCATCGATCCGACGGATCGCGGCGTCGATTTTTGAGATCAGTTTGCGCTGGCGATCTCGCGTACGCAGCTCGAGCGCTTTGTCGCTTTCTGCCGAGGCCCGGTCCACAAGATCAGGATGGTTCGATGATTCGGCCTGCAAATTTCCGATCGTGATTTTGGCGCCGTCGAGAATATCGGCTTTCCAATCTTCGAGTTTCTTTCGGAAGTAAGCTTTCTGCTTACCGTTCATGAATTCCTCGTCATCCGACGGCGTGTAGCCATTGAGTTCGTAGTCGCCCATGGAATCAAATCCTCTACCGAGTTTGCGGGCCCTATACTGCGGACCCGTGGGATAGGCAATCGCAATAATCAGACCATTTAGCCGCAACCTATTCTGAAATGTGGCGCTCACTGGGCCCGGACAAGGCTTTTGCAGTTTATCCGGTAACGAACACTTGATTTCATCCTCGCCTCTGTGCGCTAAAGGGGCGTGGCAAAATGAGCACGTCAGAAGACAGGATCGGGCCGAGTATATGACCTCCCGCTGGAGACAACGCGAAGTCCAACGGCCATCGACTTGGCGGCAGTCGCTGTTATTCAACAGCCTGATCTTGCTGTTGCCGATTTTCGCCGCGCGGATCATTATCGCTGCCTACACGTCCGATATCGCGACGGATCCATTGAGCCTCGAAGCGCGGACGGAAACTCGGCAGGAAATCGAGGCGGAGTTCCAAGACCTAGTGATCCCCAATGGTCGAGAGCGACAAGCTTGGGCCGCACGCATTGAACAAACACTCGACGAACGCGCGTTTTCAGCCGCACGCGGCTACTTACTCGCCGCCCCGCTTATGTTGAACAAACAAGACTCCGCCGCAGTTCTAGCCGCTGCCGATGCCGAAAGTTCCGGCAGCCGGGACCAACGCTTGGCGCGCGCTGCCTTGCTGTTTCTACCGGAAGAGCTACGCGCCAGCTATCAAAGATCGACGGCACCGCCCCCGCCAGTTGAGCTGGCTGAAGCTGAGGAAGAAGATACAGTCGAAGCGAGCGATGATGCCCTTACGGGCGCTGAGGTCGAAACGCCGGACACTCCGCGAGCGACGGGTGATACGGTACAGCTGCGCCCGATCGAAGAACCGTTCGCCGCACCACAATCCTTCTTTATGCTCGGAGATCCTGAGGATTTGACCCGGCGCAGCCAGCAATGGCTTTCAGGGGAGCCTGTGGATGGCCTGCAACTGCGTCTCAGAGCGCTCGGCCTGCTCAACCAAGACAATCCCAGTCCTGAAGCGCAGGCGGTGTTCGAAAGTGCTTCAATCCTACGCGCCGCCCATCGCGCAGGCCGCCTAAACGATCGTTTCGTCGGATACTTGAGCAGCCGCGTCGAAGACGCGATCCCTGAGGAAACGTTGCGTGCTGAGCTCACAAAAGCCTTTGAACCCGTCATGACGACCGAGGCCAGAACAGTCGAGGTCATCGCGGCGTTTAAAACGACGCTTCAGCCGGAAGCAAAAGACCGCTTGGCGCGCGATATGATGATCATTGCCCGTATAGCTGAGCTGACCAGTTCCACCGGTGCAATTACGCTGGTGGAACAAGCCACGACGCCGGAAGATATGCGCCGCGCCTTGCTCCTGTCTGAATCCGGTGGACATCGCTCCGTTGCGCTGGCTCGTGAGATGGGGCCTGAAGTGTTGGGACTGGCTCAAATTGGCGTCAAATGGAGCCGTAACCTGGTCTTTCAGGTGATGGGCCTAATGGCACTGGGCATGGCACTGATTTGGACGACCTTGTCCGCGCTCACCCAAGCCGAAACGATCCGAGCGCGTTAGATCCCGAACGCCCCCTTGATGCCATCGATCAGAAGTTGGACCGAAAGCGCAGCGAGGATAACCCCGAAGATCCGTGTGATGGCGCCGGCAATGCTATCGCCCATCGCTTTCACCAGGGGTCCAGCCGCCAAGAAGACCAGTAAACAGATCAGCATATTCGCGCTAATCGCACTCAATACGGCGCCCTTGCCGATCCAATCGTCGTGCTGAGACATGTATAGCATCGCCGTGGCGATCGAACCCGGACCCGCGAGCATTGGAATACCGATTGGAAAGACCGAGACGTCATCAAGGTGTTCTTTGGTATCCTCGACGTCGGCCAAAACAGAGTCTGCGCGGTTTTCCCGCCGCTCCGTGCGTTTCTCAAACACCATGTCCAGCGCGATGAGAAACAAAAGCACGCCGCCTGCCGCGCGAAAGGCATCAATGGTGATGTGAAGCTGGTTGAGCAACCAAGCGCCAAAAAACGCGAACCCGAAAATGATCAGCGTTCCAACCAAGACGGATCGGATCGCCATGGAGCGACGATAGCTGGCGGGTCCCCGCGCCGTCAAAGACGCAAAGACGGGCGCGACGCCGGGCGCGTCGATCAATACGAAGAACGTCACAAAAGACGCGATAAAAATTGGAATGAATTCGCCGGGCATGATTGCGGCTCCCTCAATAAAATCGAAGGAACGCCCTTATCCGTGATCTTTCAAGGCGTCGAGGATAGCGGCCACATCGGGATGCATGTCGGGCTTGCCAAAACGCATAGGTACGACGGTTGGCGCGAGCTCTCCAGACGAGAGTGCCAGGATCATTCTGTGTCCGCGTAGTCGTTGGAGCAGACCCTGCAAACCCTTCACCCCATCAGCGCGCAGAGGCTTGCTATGACCGATATCAACACAAAGATTTTCAGGCGCGTTGCCCGCTTCGATCATTGCGATGCCGTCATCTAAGGTGACAATGGGAGGGGTTTCTGGAAGCTCTTTCATACTGGATGTATCAGCCATTCCCCGCCTCCGCCGCTTTGAGTAGTTTGCGGCACAAGGACAGCGCTTGATAGGTTTCACTTGCGGCACATGCCGTAGAAATCTGAATAAGTAACTCGCGCGTTTCCGCGTCACCCGCCTGCGCCAAAGCCGCCGCGATTGCTGTGACCGTCTGATCGTACAGCGTGCCTTCTGTCTCACCGGTCAGATACATTTGCATCACGGCGAAATAGAGGTGCTCTTTCGGGGCTATGGGTTTCCTCTGGCTCCAAAACATCTTTTTGTCTGAGAACGCGGGCCTGATTCTGTAAAAGGATCGTGCCACGACGCTCACCATTGCGAAGCACTGCGCCGTTCACGACGACTGCTTCTTTCGGCTTTAGCGACAGTTTGAGTGGCATAGTCCACGCTCCTTGATGGGAACGGAAACTACGCTCAAATGGTTAACGCAGACTTTCAATTTCGTAACGTCGTACTGAAATTACAGTACAAACAGCGGCTTACGGATTATCCTATTGTCTCAATAACACGCCGAGAGGCGAATCACCCCCTTCCCGCGCGTTAGTCCTTGCTTCTCAAAGCTCGGGGCTTATCCTTACCGTAAACGTAAAGATATCCAGAGGACCTCCCTATGCGCTTTGAAGGCACCGAGAATTATGTCGCCACTGATGACCTACGGGTCGCCGTCAACGCTGCGATTCAATTGGAGCGTCCTCTCCTGATCAAAGGTGAGCCGGGGACGGGTAAGACGGTCCTCGCCATCGAAGTTGCCAAGGCGCTCGATTGCGAGCTGATCGAATGGCACATTAAATCGACCACAAAGGCGGCTCAGGGCCTTTACGAGTACGATGCTGTGTCGCGCCTGCGCGACGGCCAAATGGGCGAGGAGCGCGCCAAGGACGTCAAAAACTACATCAAGAAGGGCAAACTCTGGGAAGCCTTCACGGCGAAGAAGCGCCCCATCCTGTTGATCGACGAGATCGACAAGGCCGATATCGAATTTCCGAACGACTTGCTTCAAGAACTCGATCGCATGGAATTCTATGTCTACGAGACCGATGAGACGATCAAAGCCAAACAGCGCCCCATCGTGATTATCACATCGAACAATGAGAAAGAGCTGCCCGACGCCTTCCTGCGCCGCTGCTTCTTCCACTTCATCAAATTCCCAGACGAGCAGACAATGAAAGAGATTGTCGACGTTCACTATCCAGGCATCAAAGAGAAACTGGTCTCTGACGCCCTGACCACGTTCTACTCCATGCGCGAAGTGCCGGGCATGAAGAAGAAGCCATCGACGTCGGAGCTGCTCGACTGGCTTAAACTGCTGATGAATGAGGATGTGGACCTGGAGACTCTGCGTGAGCAGGATCCGGAGAAGCTGACCCCGCCTTTACACGGCGCGCTGCTTAAAAATGAGCAAGACGTGGCCCTATTTGAACGCCTCGCCTTCCTCAACCGCCGTCAATCGGGTCCGAGCCCGCGCGGCCCTGCGGGTTAGACCTTTACCGCGTAAATCAAACGCTCCGCATTGCCATCCCCGCCTTTGATCGGGCTGTCGGTGCTTGCCAGCGCGTTCCATCCTTGGTTTGAAAGCCAATCGATGAAGGCGGCCTCCGCCCGCCTCGTCGCGGCGGCGTCGGTGACGATGCCCCCCTTGCCGATATGCGCGCGGCCGACTTCAAATTGCGGTTTGAACAGTGCGATCAATTGAGCGGTCTCAGCGGTCAGAGCCAACGGATTGCTGAGGAGCTTGTGCAGGGAAATAAAGCTCGCATCGCAGACCAGGAGTTGCGGCGGCGCTCCGATCATTTCGGCGCGCAAATCTCGTGCATCGGTCGATTCCAGCGACATAACCTGTGCATGCCCTCGCAAACGGCTGTGTAACTGTTCCGCGACCGACATCAACGGCGACCACAGAGGCCGCGCCGCGCGCCAATAAGACGTCAGTGAACCCCCCGGTCGAGGCACCAATATCGAGGCAGGCGAGCCCGCGCGGATCGATGCCAAAAGCGTCCAGCGCATGAACGAGTTTCAGTCCGGCGCGAGACACCCAGGGATGTTCGCTTTCTGCTTCTATTTTCGCTGTAGCGGCAATTTTTTCTGACGGTTTACGGATGACCTGGCCTGCGACTTTGACCTTGCCTGCGGCGATCGCGGCTTGGGCTGCAGCTCGGCTTGGAAAATGGCCGAGCGTCACCAAGACTCTATCTGCTCGCTCCATATTTTCCGGCACAAACAACGCCTCCAACCCGCTCACTACAGCCTTTCCCTGAGCGGAATTGCAAGACTTGGCAAGATTACGTCATTAGGCCTAGGGCTCAAAAGGGCGCTGTCTCTTCGACCACTTCTGGGCTAATCGCTGGATCAAATTCCTCACCAAAAGGCATTCCATTCTCGAATGGTGAGCCAAGCGAACGGGCCGTTGGTGGCTGCGCTGGAGCTTCAGACCCGGTCATCACTGAGTTGAGATAATCAGCGTCTTCGACAGAAATATTCCCAGCTGCGACCCCCCGCATGATTTCGGTTCGCGCACGCTGACGTTCCATTTGGATCGCATTGGCGTTCTCAAGTCGTGTAATATAGGTGTCCATCACGCGTCGGCAGCGTTCAGACAAAGCCGTTTCACCTTCTGTTTGAACATAGCGCAGATGTTCAAAACAGAGCTGAACCCCGTAATCGCTTTGAACCAAAGAAAGCGTGATGTCTCGCACCGCTTCAGCCACGGCAACAGAGGGTGGGAACGCTGGGCTCGCGGGCCAGGATCCGGTGACACCGCCCGCACTTGATTCCCGCGCAGATGGGGCTGTCTCCGCTAAGCGATTGGCCGTTTCTTCGGTGGCGGCGGCAGCGGCTTGAGAATTCGATAGAGCACGGCGGCGCGCGCGTAGATCGGTAATCTCTTGGCCACGTCGTTCAACTGCTTCACCAGAGCAGCCAGGCGAGTCTGGCTCCCATAGCACTGATCGTTGACACCCTCTAAAACGGCGATTTCATCATCAATCGCGAGGATTTCATTCGACAAGCGCGCTTGTTCGGCTGACGCGATGGCGGAGCGTTGCAAGTATTGCTCACGGAATCCATACCGCTCCCGGCTGAAGCGCTGACCACAGCATCTCCGCCTTTGACAGCACCGGTGAGTTGTTCGATCGCGAGCAGCGCGATCATATTCGTTTGAAACCGGCGCAGCATAATCGAATACTGCTCCTCAGACAGACCGTTCATATAGGCCTCGCAGACCCGGTAGAAGCCATCGCGCAGTGTCTGGATTGTTTGCGTGCGCAAACCGATATTCGCAGCCGCTTCGGACACGCCGCCTTCCGCCGCCACCGCATTCGAAATGTCTGAGACACTCACACCCGCTTGGCGCCGCAATGGCTGAGAGCGCGTCAGGTGCCGGTTCGGCACAGACCACACGAATATCCTTGTCCGACCTTTTATTTGACAGCACCGCGCGTTGCTCGGCATCTATAAAGACCCCGGCCGGTGCAAATCCTTTCCATTCAGCCCAGACCCCAGCGTCTCTTTTTTGTTGACGGCGGTGAGATTTCCCACCGAAGCGCACGCCGAAAGGCAGAGTGCGCCGAGCGCCAACATGCTGATACGAAACATAACGTCCTCCTAAGAATGTGGAGAGGACGCGAGATTTAAAAATTAGTCAAGCTGAACAATGCTTTGTAGGCGAGTCCTAACGCAGCGCATCAAACCACAGTTGAAGAGCACGAGCCTCTCGTAGGCGATTGGCGCGGACTTGTTGCGCCTCCTCATCCTCGCCCCACTGCTCGATCTGCCAGTCTTCATCGACGCATGACGCGTTCAACGCCAAGTCGGCGGTCAGCGCCCCTCGCTCAACGGCCAAAGCCAGCACCGCTGAACCTAACAAGCTACACCCCAAGTCAGTGCGGTCAGACGAAAATCATCTAAGCTGAGCGCGTGGGTGCGAACGGCTTCTAGGCTCGCTTCTGGTTGCGGGCTTGCGATGAGACCGATGACCGGCACCAAGACCACACCGAGCTCTTTGCCTGCCAATCGCGCCAGGGTTGCCAGGCTTTGTCTTGACGTGCCCGAAGTTCTTGGGGGCCCTCCGCCAGATAGCAGGTCACATCGGTGCCCGCGTAACGCGCCAATTCTTCCGCCAGCTCATCTCGCGTCTCTGGCGTGCGATCGAGCGCAACGTTTGAGAGACGTGTGAGCGTCATGTTTTGCAGGTCAAGCGTGTCGCCCTGCGCTTGCCACTCGCCAGCAATCACTTCGGCCAGGGCGCGCGTAGGTAATGACAAAGTCACTTCGCCGGCGTTTTGATAGGACGTCCATCAAGTTCCACCGTGAACCCGGCTGGTCCTTCGTTCGCAGCAGCGGTTTTGTAGAACCGCTTTGGCATCGTTACTTTGTCCATTCGCCGATCCGTTCCGCAAATTGGTCTAAGCTCGCATTGAGCGTGCTGAAATCATGGTGAACTTCATGCGCGCCGACTTGTTCGAGCTCTGATGTTTCGCCAAATCCCAACTCACACCATAAGTATGAATGCCCGCATTCAGCCCCATGCGAATGTCGTGGATCGCATCGCCTATGATCAGTGACTGGTGGGGTTCTGCCCCCAAAGCCGACATGGCTTGCTCGCACATGAAGGGATGCGGCTTGCCAGGTCCATCATCCGCGCACCAGGTGGTGTCGAACAAATGGCGGGTATCGTGTTGTTCAAAGAAAGCTTCGACGCCGCGTCTCGCCTTCCCGGTGGCGATGGCTAGGAGCCAGCCCTCATTGGCGAGCCGATAAAGCGTGTCCAAAGCGCCGTCGTACAAGGGCTCAAGCCTTCGCCTTCGGCTCTTAGTTTCACAAAGGATTGGCGATAGGTTCAACCAGTTCATCAAGTTTGGCGCCGGAGACTCCCGGGGCTAAGATCTGACACGCTTCCGAAAGCCCCAACCCGATCGTTTTGCGGGTTTCTTCATAAGGCGGTGGATCAAGATCGAGCGCCTCAAATGATCGCACCATCGCAGTTTGGATCACCTCGCGGCTGTCCACGATGGTGCCATCCATATCCCAAATGGCCAATTTCAAACTCATGCGCCGCCGTTTAGGCGGGCGCGGCTTTTCTCGCAACCAGTCTTTGCCAGAAGAAGAAAACGGCACGCAGAGTTCTACGATCATACCGGCGAATTGACGGTCCAAACCAGGACCAATCGTTGAGTAGGACAGGAAGCGGGCCAGCCCGCCGATAAAGATGGCAATGCAAATCAGACCCAATGCGGCGCCACGGTTCTCTACGTCGGCGATAATCCACCACAAGAGCATGGTCACAAGCAGATAGATGGCCGACAAATATCGGAACTGATTATCGATCGCCGCAGGGTATTCCCCTTCAGGCATAAACCGCCTGCGCCCGCCAAAATTCCGGTTACGCGAAGAAGAGCGGAATCAGTGAAAACATGCCGAGCGCGATTTGTAAGCCGAGTTTCAAGTTAGACCTCCACAATGCCGGACGAGATCTCTTTTGCGCGAGCTTCGAATGCCGCTTTGGTCTCGCCTCCATCGGTGGAGCAGACCAGATATCCGCCGCCCTGTCCAATGCTTCGCGCAATCGCTGGCCACATGACGTCGGGGGTTTTGGCTTCGTCCCACATTTTTGAGATCGATGGATCCATGTGGCGGGCGCCGCCAAACCGTTCAGGTCGGGCTTTGGCGCCATCCCAGATCTTCGTATTGAGTAAGCCCGGGCAGAGAATGGTTGTGCTAATGTCTTGGGTCGCGAGTTCGCCTTTCAGCGCTTCTCCGACTGCGAATGTCCCATGCTTCGTGGTGGCATAAAGCGGAAAGCTGCCATCCGGAGAGCGAAGCGCTGCTGAAGAGGCGGTCACGCCCACATGTCGCGGCCCATCTGCGGACTGCATCAGCGGCACAAAAGCTTGCGCCGTCCAGATCACCCCGCGGACATTGACGTCAAAGCCCCATTCGATGGCATTTTGTTTGCCGGTCAGGATCGGCGAGCCCACACCCACGCCGGCATTAATCCAGAGCAAACTGACTGGCCCGTGCGATTCCAGATCCGCGGCGGCCGCGAAGCAGGCTTCGCGATCAGATACGTCGAAGGCCAGAGGAAAGGCTTGATCGCCAATCGCAGTGGCTACGGATTCAGCCGCTTCGGCGCGGATGTCCTGTACGCCCACTCTCAGCCCCGCCTCGGCGAGTTTGCGTGCGAGCATTTCACCAATGCCATCGCCAGCTCCGGTGACGATGGCGAGTTTGCCCTGATAAGCTGCGAGATCAGTCATTGCTTGGAATCCTCACCAAATCATGTGGACCGCGCATCACGGCCTGGGTTTTGTTTTGCGCCTTAAGCTCGCCATTCTCAATCGAAAAGAAATCGATGAAGCCGCGTGTTCGATCTGGCCCCTTTCGGCGGTGGAACGTGGCGACTGCGAGATGCTGCCCGGTCTCATCAAAGATGACGTCTTCGGGCAGTACACCCGCCGCACGGATTTCATCGAGCTTTTCAAGCGTGCCGGTTTCAGGGTCGAGCGACAGTAGCATCAAAGAATATTGGCGCCGGTGGGGCAAAACGCGAGCGGCGGCAATTGCGGGAGATACGTGCGTTCCATCGCATTGAGGCGATCAGGGTCCGTCATCCGACAGCTCCACCCCTTCCGCGAATCGCCCGACCCGCACTTGATCGATGACGCGAGCGGGCGCTGTCGCGGTGGCCGGGGTAATCGAAAAGACTTGGCCACCGCGCTGCGTCAGCATGGCAAGGGAAGAGTCATAACCATTCACGTCTGTGACGATGAGATGGCGCCCATTTGGGGTCCCCTTCATGGTCGACAGTCGAACGCCAAACTCGATTGGGTCGCCGATCTTTTCGACCTCTTGCGGCCGCTGATCCAAGTCCAAGATCATCCGATAGAATTGAACGCGCTGATTGCCGACATTTGCCGCAAAGGTGACCCATCCGGCGCCACGACGATATTGCGGATACGCTTCTCAGCATCCTCCCGGAGGTAAGGCGCATCTAAATCGAACGCGCGGCGATCCTCCACTGTCCCGTCTGGCAAGACCGAAATGTAACCAGCTCCGCACCGGTATCTTCGGTCGCGATATAAAGGAGCGGAAACGCCTCAGGCGCTTCGACGGATTGCGGCGCTGAACCAATCTCCTCAATGACCTGGATCTGCGAGAGCTCGAGGCCGTCAATCCGAAGACAAATAACGCTGCGCGATGGGCATATCATAATAGACGTTCTCAACCTCAGAGATGCTCGGATCGAGATCGCCCGCGGTTTCGACGACATAGGCAAACCGTCCATCTGGCGAGATGTCCAATATTTGCGGCCAAGAAATCACTGAGTTTGGCGCCGGGATGGAGGCGCGCGGCGCCCCCTCCGCAAAAAGGGTCAACTCATCCTGCATGCCAGAAAATGGCTCAAGCTTGTTATCGGCATAGGCGGTCCCGGCCATGCTCGCATCAGAGAGCGCGAGAAACCGCCCTTCAAAGACACCAGCCGTCTCTGCAAACCCGGGATCGTCGCTCGAAAAATCTCCTAAAGAGGCACACGCCGTGACACCGATAACCAGCGCGCTGGCCGCGCTCCACTTCCATATCGCCATAAGGGACTCCATCTCATTTCCTTATCGAAAATGAACGTTTTCGTTTACAAGTCAAGAAAACTCCGACATCTTCTGGCTATGACGTTGGAAGATTTCAGGAAAAATCGTTCTGCCGCCAAGCAATCTGCGATCCTCGACGCCGCTATGCGGGTCTTCCGACGGATGGATTTGCCGGAGCGAGTATGGAAGTGATCGCAGGCGAAACCTCCGTCTCGACCGCGACGCTGTATCGACATTTTCGGTCCAAAGTTGAGCTTTTTGAAGCGGTTGCGACCGCCAGTATTGAGGCTTTGGAAACACAGGTCAGCATGGCGCAATCCGAAGACCCGATGCGCAGACTGACAGCCCTATGCCATGCCTATGCCATCCTTTTGAGTGATCCAAACACGATCGGCATGGTGCGCATGATCGTCTCTGAAACAGGTCGAAACCCTGACCTCGCCGAGCGGTTCTACATCGCCATCAAATCGCGATTAAGTGACAATTTCGAACGCGCGGTCGAGGAGCTTGCTCTGGCGGAGCGATTGATTGATGCCCCTCGTCGTTCCGCGCCCGGCCAACTCCAAGGCATGATCGAGCATGCCATTCTCATGCGGGGATTGATCCTGGGCGACGAGGCGGGCCTGCTGCGCCGGTTGAAGACATTGCCCATGATGCTTTAGCGACTTGGACTGCACGTTGGATGCGTTGAAGTGGAGGCTCTATCCCGACTAGGCAAAGTGAGCTGAGATGCTAGAGTTTCGCGATGCGTTATCTCGTTTTTGCTGGTTTGATCCTGACCTCCGCCTGTTTTGCGCCGACCGATGCGCAAGACAATGAACTGCCTGACGATTTCCCAATCAATATAGAGGATATGAAGCAATTCGATGAGGCTGAAGCCGAAGCGGTCATTGGATCTATTAATCCACTCGAAAACGACTTACGCGGCTTAGAAGTTGCGATCCGATTGCATCAGGGTTTTTTGATCAAACCCGAAGGCGCCGTCTTCAATCTTGGTGTCACCGATCGCGCTGGACAATCGCGTTTGCAAGAGGAATTTGTCTTAATCCCGACCGACCAGATAGAGTTTCGTAATCTCACGGCAGAGCAAAGAGACGATTTTAGGTTTTGGACGTATCGCTTAGACCCCACGGACCATCCAAGGATGGAAGCGGGAGATGCGGTCCTGCAAGAACTGAAACGCGTTGCACCGGGCGAGAACCAACTCACCTTCAACGCGCAGGCCTATACGTGCGCAAACCCTAACCTTGAAACGCCAGAACAGTATCGCATCGCGATGTTTGTTCGCACGGCGCCGGACGTTGATTTTGTCCCGCTCTCGGCCGGTGACTTAATCGTCGACCAAGACAATGCGGGTATTTTTGAGTTCGCATGGGAGCCTTGTGACTTCTAAGGATACAGCCGTGTGCCCGTCCAAACACCATCCTTGAGTGTTAATTTCAACCGATCGTGCATACGGAACGCCTGATCTTGCCAAAACTCAATTTGTGTTGGGCTCAAGCGATACCCGCCCCAATGATCCGGCCGCGGTATATCATCATCATCGCCATAAATCGTGCTGATCTCAGCGACGCGTTGATTAAAGACTTCGCGATTGTCCAAGGGGCGTGATTGATCAGAAGCGATCGCCGCAATGCGCGATTGCGGGGCGCGCTGGCTAAAATAGGTGTCCGACTGCTCGCTAGTACTTTTTTCGATTGTCCCGCGCACGCGAACTTGCCGACGTAGGCTTTTCCAATGAAAACAAAGTGCAGCCTTGGGATGAGCTGCCAATTGTTCACCCTTGGCGCTGTCATAATTGGTGTAGAATTGCAGACCGTTTTCCGGGTCGAGACCGCGGAGTAAGACAATTCGCACATCTGGCATGCCGTCTGCGTCAACCGTCGCCAGAGACATCGCCGTGGAGTCATTCGGTTCGCTGGCATTGGCATCTTTCAACCAGGTCTCCAACAACGCGTAGGGATCGTCTGTATTCGGGATCAGCGGGCGATCGCCCTCGGCGGCATAATCAGCGGCACTTGGGGATCGCGGGATTGAAACGGGGACGTCAGTCATAAGAATTCGCAGCGCAGGAGTTAGGGGTTTGGCAGGGTTCGGTTTTGCATATAGGACACCGCCAGCATTAAAACTACGGATTGGCCCTCATGTCGCATAACACATTTGGACACATGTTTCGCGTCACAACCTGGGGCGAGAGCCATGGGCTCGCGATTGGCTGTGTGGTGGATGGTTGTCCGCCCGGATTGGCCTTGAATGAAGCTTGGGTTCAGCAATTCCTCGACAAACGCCGACCGGGCACAAGCCGCTTCGTTACGCAGCGCCGCGAACCAGACCAGGTCAAAATCCTATCGGGTGTGTTCGAAGATGACCGCACAGACGGCCAAGTGACCACAGGCACACCGATCAGTTTGATGATCGAGAATGTCGATCAGCGCTCGAAAGACTATTCTGAAATTCGCGACCGGTATCGCCCGGGCCATGCCGATTACACCTATGATCAAAAGTATGGCGTTCGTGATTATCGTGGTGGCGGGCGCAGCTCCGCCCGTGAAACCGCATCCCGCGTGGCGGCAGGCGCGGTAGCGCGCCGGGTCCTCGGCGAGGATATCCAGATCCGCGGCGCCGTCGTTCAGATTGGCGCACACAAAATCGACCGAGACAAATGGGATTGGGAGATCACGGGTGACAATCCGTTCTGGTGCCCCGATGCTGAGATGGCGACCAAGTGGGAAACCTATCTCGATGAGGTCCGCAAAGCCGGTTCTTCCGTCGGCGCGGTCGTAGAAGTGCAAGCAACCGGTGTCCCTGCCGGGTGGGGCGCACCGATTTATGGCAAGCTCGATAGCGAGCTCGCTATGGCCATGATGAGCATCAATGCTGCGAAAGGCGTCGAAATTGGCGCCGGCTTTGAAGCGGCCTCATTCTCTGGTGAACAAAATGCCGACGAGATGCGCATGGGCAATGATGGGGTGCGGTTCCTGTCCAACAATAATGGCGGCGTCGCGGGCGGCCTGTCGACGGGCCAGGACTTGATTGTGCGGGTCGCGATTAAGCCGACCTCTTCGATTCTAACCGAAACCAAGTCAGTCACGCGTGATGGCGAAGAGGTCGATGTGCGCACCAAGGGGCGTCACGATCCCTGTGTTGGGATCCGCGCGGTCCCAGTGGCAGAAGCGATGATGGCGTGCGTTCTTGCCGATGCAAAATTGCGACACCGCGCTCAGATTGGCAGCTAAACCTGCAAGAATTCATTCTGAATTCACATTTCTCCGCCCATGTCGCGCGCATAAACGACAGGAGCTAGGAATGAATTTCTCCCAAACTTTGAAACTTGCCGCCTTTGCGGGCGCGATCACACTCTCACTCCCTGCCTATGCGCAAGATGAAGCTGCAGACGGTTGGAGCGGTGAAGGATCGCTCAGCGCCGGCGTTACGACCGGCAACACTGAGACTACGGATATCGGCCTCGGTGTCGACGTGGCTCGAACCATGAACCTTTGGACGGTTGGCCTGCAAGCCACGGCTGACTATGGTGAAACCGATGGCGCGGAGACCAAGAACCGCGTTTTCCTCGGCGCAAACCTCGACCGTCAAATCAATGACCGCCTGTTCGGGTTTGGGCAATTATCTTACGAACAAGACGAATTCTCTGGCTTTGACTCGCGCGCCTATATCGGTGTGGGGCTCGGCTATGAAATCCTCGTCAGCGATGTCACCACATGGACTGTCCGCGGCG
This sequence comes from Henriciella sp., assembly GCA_965279045.1. GTDB lineage: Bacteria > Pseudomonadota > Alphaproteobacteria > Caulobacterales > Hyphomonadaceae > Henriciella. The sequence continues at coordinate 98,590 of CBDIHJ010000050.1, forward strand.
GCCCAGGCCTGAAAATCGACGAGATCGAAGCCGTGCTCGACGCAAGCGTGACCCCTCCCGCCGTGCTCACGCCGGCCACAACCGAAGAGTCCTTTGGTGCCTCAGCGCAATCGAATTTCGCGCATCAGTTCAACGACAATGTCGGCTTCACCAATGACACGACCGTGCTCTATGCTGAAACGTCAACGCAGATCGGCAATATCGCCGCGATCACAGCCTCGCTGACCGATACGCTGTCCGCCCGTGTCTCCTTCGAGGTTCGGCATGATACGGATCCTGTTGATGGCTTCGAAGCGACGGATACGATCAGCCGCGTGTCCTTGGTTTACGGGTTTTAGACCGACAGACGCCGACACCCCTTGCCACGCTCGCCCTTCGACTTCGCTCAGGGCGAGCGCTCCTCGACCCCCAACGCCCAAAACTCATCCTGAGCGAAGTCGAAGGATGAGCGAGGTTGAAGGATGAAGGTCGAAGCACACAAAGCCCTCAAGTTTGGCTTGAGGGCTTTTTCTATAAGTCCTTGAGCATCTGGCAATTGCAGCGATCATAGGGTGTCGGTGTCAACTCATCGCCCGTCAACTCACGAAAACCCGATTTTCGATAGAGCGCCAAGGCCGCCTCCAAGGAGGTATTGGTTTCGAGCCAGATCTGCTTGGCACCCATCTCGCGCGACTTGGCCACAGCGGCATCCATCAAGGCGCGTCCGATGCCTTTGCCTTGAACGTCACTCCTCGCCGACATTTTGATCAGCTCAAGCATCCCCTCGTGATGGCCTGGCACGAGTCCGACTGTGCCCACCGCCTCGCCGTCATGCTCAGCGATCAAGATGGCACCGCCTTTGTCGAGAATGTGCGTTTGTGGATCTTCAAGCTGGGCCCGATCTTCCGCCTCAACGGTGAAATACTTTTCGACCCAAGCGAGGTTCAAATCACGAAACGCGGCAGCGTCTGCGGGGGTGTAGTCTCGGACGATCATGCCCGCATCCTGCTACCCAACAAAGGCGCGTTCAATGACAAAATCGGCCGGCTCAGAGTTCGATCCCTCTTTCAGGCCATGCTCTTCCATCAAGCCTTTCAGCTCTTTTGTCATTTCGATTGAGCCACAAATCATGGCCCGGTCTGTGGTAGGATCGAGACGGGGTACGCCGAGATCTTCAAACAATTTGCCCGAACGGATGAGATCGGTGACCCGGCCCTTTTTATCGAAGTCTTCACGCGTACAGGTCTGATAAAGCCGCAGCTTACCCTGCCCGATTTCACCGATATCCGGGTCATTTAGGAACGCGTCGACCGTCTCGCGAGAATAGGCGAGCTCGGCAACATCGCGGCAGGTATGTGTGATGATGACTTCTTCGAATTTCTCGTAGGTTTCAGGGTCGCGCAGGATACTCGCAAACGGCGCAAATCCAGTTCCTGTAGAGAAGCAATAGAGCCGCTTTCCGGGCACCAGCGCATCGTGCACCAAAGTGCCCACTGGCTTTTTGCCAAGCAGGACTTTGTCGCCCTCTTGGATCTTCTGGAGCTTCGAGGTCAGCGGACCATCGGGCACTTTGATGGAGTAGAATTCAAGCGTGTCATCCCAATTTGGGCTGGCGACGGAATAGGCGCGCAGAAGCGGTTTGCCATTGTCACCCATGAGGCCGATCATGATGAACTCGCCAGAGCGGAACCGAAACGCTGCTGGCCGTGTGATCGTGAATTTGAACAAGCGATCAGTATAATGATGCACCGACAGCACCGTCTCTTCGGTCGGTGCGTTCGGGTTCACTTTCTTTGCAGGCGCTTCAGCAGTCGCAGACACGGGACCAGCCTCCTTAAGATCAAAACTTCAGCGGCGCATGTGGAATAACTCGTCGCTGAGGACAAGAGGCCGAATGAACGCATTAGCAGAGCTAATACTATTCGGGAAAGTCCTTAGAGCCCGGTTTCGCCAGTCACCCAGTTCACGTTAGCGTTGGTGGTTTCGGTTAAAACCCCAAGTTCATAGATATTCTCATAGCCATAGCCATAGAGGTTGATGAAGGTCGGGATATTAAGGGCAAGGGAGACGCGCTTGAGTGGAATAGGTTCCATGTCATCGCTGAAATTATTGTTGCAATAGATCAAAATGCGCGTGTCTTTGTTCGGGATCACCTCAGCGAGTTTTTCGTCAGTAAAATCCGAGAATGGCAGGTTCACCGCGCCCTCAATATGGCCCTCTTCAAAGGCATATCGGCTGCGCGCGTCCAGGATGATGGTGTTTGGCGCGTCGGCCATATCGTTGAACGCTCGCAAGGATAATAGGCGCTCCTCACGCAGCAGAAACACCTCATCTCCGAGGTCCATAAAGCCCGCAAAATCGATTTCTGCAGACCCTGGCGCTTCTTGCGCATTCGCCGCGAGGCCAATTCCGATGAACGTGGCTATCGCTAAAAGACCACAAATTAAGGTATTTCGAACACTCTTTTTCCGGTCACGCATCCTGTGCTCCGTCTCGTCGCCCCGAGCCCGAAACGTATGGGTTCATTGTGGCAGGATTGGGCAAGTATTACGATCTTAGCGCCCTAATGCTTCTTCCCAATGATGACGGCAAAACGAGACATAGACTTCCTTCCCAACACTCACTTGATCCCCGGAGGTGAGTGCTTTTCCATTTTCATCGAGCCGTGCCGTCATCGTCGCTTTCTTGCCGCAGAAACAGATCGTTCTCGCCTCTCGCAAATCGTCTGCGATTGCCAGCAGCGCCGCAGCCCCTTCGAAGAGCTCGCCTTGAAAATCGGTGCGCAACCCGTAGCAAAGCACCGGCAGCTTTAAACGGTCTCCGACATGCGCAAGCTGCCAAACTTGCGCCTTTGTCAGGAATTGCGCTTCATCAAAAAAGATCGCGCTGAGCGGTGTTTGCGCGTGCTGCGCATCAATCGCGGAGAACAAATCCGTATCAGTGCGATAAAGATGGGCCCCTGCGTCCAATCCGATCCGCGACTCGATCTTGCCCAATTGGGCGTCTGCATCCGCGCCGTAATGCCCGGATGTCCAGAGCATCACTTCCATACCCTGCTCGCGGTAATTATACGCCGCTTGCAGCAAAATCGCCGACTTTCCGGCGTTCATGGCGCTGTAAGTGAAATAGAGTTTCGACATGCTTTCGGCTTAAGCGATTCTTGGTTTGAACGCATCTCACCGCAATCGTAGATGCGGTCTAAATCGGCTCGGGTTTCGGTCTGAGATAAAGCGCATCGCCGCGTTCGACGAGCTCGGGTGGCGGCGCGAGACTTCGGCACTTTTGCTCAACGTTTTCTCCCGTTCGCACGTCAAACCGATAGCCATGCCAGGGGCACATCACTTCGCCTGAATCATTTATCGGACTGTCCTGGAGTGGCCCAAGGAGATGCGGGCATACTGCGCTGTGAACCAACCAAGCCCCCTTCCAATAGCGCACACAAAACCGTCCCATATCAGTCTCAACAACGTTTACAGTCGCCGGATCCAAGTCGGCAATCTTGCCGACCAAAACATCGCTTTTGTCGGGTTCGCCAGCCGACCACCGCACGCGGTCGTCAAGCGCGTTTTGGCGCCCCGACATGAGCGCCTGATCTTCATCATAAAGCGTCGCATACTGTTGCCGCATGTAAGCCAGGATCATCTCGGCCGCCGTCTCATTGGCGGGGGCTTCAGGGAGATAGAAGCGGACATCGACCTCAATTTCATCTTCAGCAATGACGGTCGCCTGGGTGTGAATCTCAATACCGGTTCCCGGCCCTGAATATACGGTCGACACCCAATAATGCTTCTCGCCCGCCACAAGCAGATCTAGAAGTTGATAGGGTTCCGGGGCGCCTTCGGGCAGTCCAATTTTCGCACGCCACCCCCAAGGGCCGCTCGCGATACAGTCGATTGAAGAAAAAGAGGAAGCGTGAACGAAAGGTAGATGCTCCCAATCATACGCATTTTCCATCATACGATTGAGGTTTACGGGCAATCGTCGGACATAGTTTCCGAGATAATGAAGCTGCGGAATACGATCAAAATCAATCGTATTTGGCCGAGTTGCGGTCAGTGCTTGTTCGGTTTCCGTCAGCAAGAGATCACCTCCATTTTGATCCGAGAAGACCCTAAACGCCAGCAACCTCACTTGCTGCCGCTTCCGCTTTCACCCATTTAATGAAGGCCCGCACATCTTCGGTCAGGTGGCGCCCTTTCGGCCAGACCAGCCAATAACCATAATCGACGCTTATGGAGCCATCCGCAAATGGCGCGATGAGACGCCCGGCTGCGATATCAGCAGCCGCAATCGCGCGCTTCGCCAAGACAACCCCTCTTCCCGTCGCAGCGGCCTCAATGGCGAGTGCCGATTGATTGAACCGCGGACCGCGCGTGCCATCAACATCAGCGCCAGCCCCGCGGGCCTTAAGCCAACTGGTCCAGTCCGGACAGGAGGGATCCACTTCCGCGCTAACATCATGGATCAGCGTATGCTTGGCGAGATCGGCGGGTTTGCGGATCGCATCGGCGCCTTCCAAAAGCTGCGGCGAGCAGACCGGAAGCACTGTCTCATCCAGCAGCTTCTCGGCTTTCAAACCATCATAATCGCCAGCCCCGTAACGAATGGCAAAGTCGGCGTCGGCGGTTGTAAAATCTGTCAGTCCGCTATCGGCGCTAACCCACGCTTCGACCCCAGGATAGGCATTGTGGAAGCCATCCAGTCGCGGCGCCAACCATTTTGCGGCAAAGCTGGGAGCCGAGCTGACCATGACCCGGCCTTTTCTCGCGGGGGCTTGCATAATGCGGCCCGCTTCGGCGATTTGATCGAAAGCTTCGCGCACCAACGGCAAAGCCGCTTGGGCGGCGTCTGTCAGGAGGACGCTGCGCCCCGTACGTTTGAAGAGCGGGGTGCCCGCATAATCTTCAAGTTGCCGAATATGTTGAGAGATCGCCCCGGGTGTCACGTTCAGCTCGTCGGCAGCCTTTGTGAAAGACAATCGGCGGGCCGCGGCTTCAAAGGCGCGCAAGGCATTCAGGGGCGGGAGGCGATCATTCGTATCTGACATAATACAGGTCTATAACCAGATTTTGATTGTAGTTTCTCTAAACAATGGAATAAGGCCCATACGGTTGCTGAAACCGCCCCGTCAACACATTTCTCTCGCAACGATCGATCCAACGGACTTCCTGTACCCATGCGTCTCTTCCCTGCGTTTTTCTATACGGACGATGCCCACATCACTGTGTTTGGTGGTGGCGAGGAGGCGCGTCGCAAAGTTCGCCTATTAGCTAAGACAACCGCCCACATCACCGTCATCATCGATTCTGACATCGAACCCGGCTTCGCTGAAGAGTTCGCTGGACGGATTACGATTGCGCCCCGGGACATGGCGGGTCAGGCTTTAGATCGCTCCAAGTTTGCGATCATTGCGTGCCGAACGAAAGAGAATTGCGATCAATCGATCACCTGGGCGCGTGAGTATGGTGTCCCGATCAATGTGGTCGACCAACCAGAACAATGCGACTTCACGGTGCCAAGCATTTTAGAGCGTGGTGAAATCGTCGCTGCGGTCGGCTCCGGCGGCGCAGCGCCGGTCTTGGCCAAGCGCGTGCGCACCAGCCTCGAAGCTCTGATGCCGCAAAATATGGGGCCACTCTCAGAGTTGGCGCGAGACTTTCGACCACGGGTTTATGAGGTGCTCGAGGATGGCACCAAACGCCGTCAGTTCTGGGAAGCGGCGCTGAATGGAGCACCTGCTGACCTCGCCCTCGCAGGTAAGCTCGACGACGCACTCTTGGCCATGGAAGCTCTATTGCAAGACATCGCCTCACCGGCCAACCAGATTGGGACCGTCCACATTGTTGGCGCCGGACCAGGGGATCCTGAGCTGCTGACATTGAAAGCCTTTCGCCTCATCCAAAACGCGGACATTGTGTTTCACGATCGCTTGGTCAGCGACGAGATTATGGACCTCGTCCGCCGCGATGCGACGCGCGTGTCGGTCGGCAAATCGAAGGCCAATCACAGCGTGCCACAGAATGAAATCCATGACCTGATGATCAAAGCCGCACTCGAAGGACAACGCGTTGTGCGCCTGAAAGGCGGCGATCCGTTCATCTTTGGTCGCGGCGGCGAAGAGGTTGAAGCCCTCCGCGAAGCTGGCATCGAAGCGAGCATCGTCCCGGGCATTTCATCCGCGCTCGGCTGTGCGGCCTCTGCGGGACTCCCGCTCACCCATCGCGATCACGCGCAAACACTGACCTTTGTGACCGGTCACGCCAAATCGGGTGAGGTGCCAGATCTTGACTGGGAGGCTTTGGCAAAACCCGCTCAAACCGTCGTCGTATTCATGGGCGTCGGGACGGCACCAGTGATTGCAGAAAAACTCATCCATGCGGGCCGCGCCACAAGCACCCCCGTTGCGGTCATTGAGAACGGCACGCGGCCGAACGAAATCAAAGTCTTCGGCACGCTTGCGGAGCTGCCGCAATTGATCACGCGCGCCGGTATCAAAGGGCCAGCCCTCTTGGTCATCGGTGAAGTCAGCGCCATTCCCGCCGAAGCCTTAGCCAAACTTTCATCGGAGGCCGCTGCATGACATCCGTTCGCCCGAAGCTGAAACCTGAGACTCCGAAAACCGTCACCGCTTGGAACACGGCAACCGGCAATGTGGTCTGGTTGCGCAGCGATCAGACCTGGACGGAAGACGCCAACGAGCTCGGTGTCTTTACCGGCGATGCGGCAGAGGCCGCGCTCGAAAACGCCAAGTCCCAAGAAGGCACGATCACCGATCCTTATTTCATGGAAGTCACTGAGGACGGCAAAGTCGCTGGCCGCGAAACGTTGCGGGAGAGCATCCGTGCGAATGGCCCGACCGTGCCTTATGGAGTGATCATCAAATGAGCGATCGCCAGATCACCAAACTCACGCTCTATGGCGACAGCATTTCGGGCAATTGTCAAAAGCCGCGTTGGACCGCCGACTATCTCGACATCGACCATGATTGGGTCGAGGTCGACATTCTGGACGGCGGCACACAGACCGAAGAATTCTTATCGCTGAACCCAGTCGGACAAGTGCCCATTGCGCGCTGGCCAGATGGCCGCGTGTTGCCACAGTCGAACGCGATCATGCTCTATCTCGCCGAAGGGTCAAACCTCATTCCTGAGGACACGTTCCAGCGCGCGCAGATGAATTCCTGGCTGTTCTGGGAGCAATACTCGCACGAAACCTCGATCGCCGTGCGACGCTTCAGAAAGCATTATCTGAAACTGCCGGATGAAGAGATTGATCCGCAGCTCATGGTCAAAGGCCGCCGCGCCCTTGGCGTGATGGAAATGCAGTTGACCTGGACCGATTGGTTGGTCGGCGAAAGCCTCTCCTGCGCCGACATTGCGCTTGTCGCCTATACGCGCGTGGCGCATGAAGGCGGCTTCGATATTGCCGAATTTCCAAATGTTGAGCGATGGGTGAGCCGCGTCGAAGGCGCGCTCTCCATCGGTCACGCTATGCCGAAGCAGGGAGTGACCTTGTGATTGCTCTTGCCACAAAAACTAGCCTCATCCTGAGCGAAGTCGAAGGACGAGGCGGACGTCAGGGACAGGTCTCACGGCCCTCGCCCTTCGACTTCGCTCAGGATGAGGGCCTTCGTTCGGCCCGTTGGAGACGAATTTAATGTATCGCTATGACGAGTTTGACGCGCAGATTGTAAAAGAACGCGTCGATCAATTCCGTGGGCAAGTCGAACGTCGCCTTTCCGGAGAAATCCTAGAAGATGAGTTCAAGCCGCTTAGGCTTCAGAATGGGGTCTATCTCCAGTTGCACGCCTATATGCTGCGGGTCGCGATTCCCTATGGCCAGTTGAATGCGGCGCGGATGCGTAAGCTTGCCAAGATCGCGCGCGATTATGATCGCGGCTATGGCCACATGACGACGCGCCAGAACATTCAATACAATTGGGTGGCCCTGAAAGACATTCCGGATGTGTTGGCTGAGCTCGCCGAAGTCGAGATGCACGCCATTCAAACCTCCGGCAATTGCATTCGCAACGTGACCTCAGATCACTTCGCGGGCGCGACCAAGGACGAGATCATGGATCCACGGCCTTGGTGTGAGATCATCCGCCAGTGGAGCACCTTTCACCCAGAATTCGCCTTCCTGCCCCGCAAGTTCAAAATCGCTGTCACAGCGGCGGAGCATGACCGCGCGGCGATCCGTGTGCACGATATTGGCCTACACATGCGCGAACGCGATGGCGTCGTCGGCTTTGAAGTCCATGTTGGTGGCGGGCAAGGCCGGACACCGATCATCGCAGCCATGGTCAATGAGTTCGTTCCAGAGACTGAGATCTTGGATTATCTGGAAGCCATCATGCGGGTCTATAACCGCTTCGGGCGCCGCGATAATAAATATAAAGCGCGGATCAAAATCTTGGTCACCGAAACCGGTGCCGAAGAATTCACGCGGCTGGTCGAAGAAGAATACGCGGCCCAACAGGCGAGCGAGAAGATCGCCCTGCCCCAGGCCGAGATTGATCGCATCAATGCCTATTTCGCGCCGCCTGCCTTTGAAGAGAAATCTGAAACGAGCGATACGTTTGAGCGCGCCAAAACGGCGGATGCGGCCTTTGCCAATTGGGCCAAGGTCAATCTGCATCCGCACAAAGTGCCGGGCTATACGTCTGTCACCATCAGCCTGAAGCCGATTGCAGGCCTCGCGGGCGATGCGACGGACAGTCAGATGGCTGTCATGGCGCATTTGGCAGAGACCTATGCCTTCGATGATATCCGCGTGACGCATGCACAGAATGTGGTTTTGCCACATGTCGCGCTCGACGATCTCTACAATGTCTATCGCGAGCTCGATGCGGCCGGCCTCGCGACAGCCAATGAGAGCCTGATCACTGACATGATTGTCTGCCCCGGCCTCGATTATTGTAACTTGGCCAATGCCCGCTCTATTCCGGTTGGTCAGGAGATCCAGAAAGTCTTCTCTGATCCAGAGTATGAGCAAGACATCGGCAAGCTGCACATCAACATTTCCGGCTGCATCAATGCGTGCGGACACCACCATGTCGGCCATATCGGCATCCTTGGCGTCGACCGAAAAGGCGAGGAATACTACCAAATCTCGCTCGGCGGTCGCGCGGATGAAAAAGCCGCTGTCGGGCAGATTATCGGCAAGGCCTTGCGCCATGAAGAAGTGCCCGGCGCAGTGAAAACAATTGTCGACACCTATCGGTCGCTGCGAACCAGTTCAGACGAAAAATTCATCGATGCGGTTGAGCGCGTTGGTGTCGAACCTTTCCAGGAGGCGATCTATGCCGCTGATTAAAGATGGCAGCGAAGCCGAAAACACCTGGACCTTCGTTGAAGACGGCGACTTGCCGGGTTCAGGATGTATAACAGTCCCTTTAGCTAAGCTAACAGAAGAATCGGACGCGCTGTTGGCGCGAAATCAGCAAATCGGCGTACGGCTTGAACCGGCCGACGACCCGCATGATTTAACGCCGTTTCTCGATCGTATCACCTTGATTGAAATAGATTTTCCTAAATACACCGATGGCCGCGGCTATAGCCAGGCACAGCTGCTCAGACGCCGTTTGGGCTATACCGGGGAACTCCGCGCGGTGGGCCACGTCCTTAGAGATCAGATTCTCTATATGAACCGTTCAGGGTTTGACGCTTATCAGACCTCCAGGGCCGACCTACCTAGTGTGGTGCAAGCGCTGAAAGAATACTCAGCGTTCTATCAACCCGCCGCGGACGGCCATGCATCGGTCTTTTCGAGGCGCCACACAAAGGCCTGAGGCGCATGCCATATTCGGACATCAAACTGCGGATCGAAGAAGACGTCGATCAGCGCCTTAAGCGCTTGAATGATGAACTTCGCGACGCCTCAGCTCAAACCATTTTGCGCGCCTCTATCTTGCGTGAGTGGACGGGCGAGCTGACTTATGTTTCCAGCTTTGGCGCTGAGAGTGCGGTGATGCTGGCGCTGATTGCGGACGTCGATCCAGACCTGCCAATCGTGTTTCTCGAAACGGGAATGCACTTCCCACAAACGATTGACTATAAAGATGAGCTGATCGAGCGTTTGGGTCTTACCAATGTTCGCGAAATCCCGCCAGCTGAAGACGAGCGGCTTGCCGAGGATCCTAAGAACACGCTTTGGAAGACCAACCCTGATGCGTGCTGTGCTCTGCGTAAAGTGCGTCCGCTGGAGCCCGCCCTCGAGGGTTTTGACGCTTGGATCACTGGGCGCAAGCGCTTCCATGGTGGCGCCCGGATGTCGCTGCCAGTATTTGAGCATGCAGGCGGGCGCTTCAAAGTGAACCCGCTGGCCGGTTGGACGCAGGAAGACGTCCAAACCTATTTCAAACGCCGCGAATTGCCGCGTCATCCGCTGGTCGCACAGGGCTATCCCTCCATCGGGTGTTGGCCTTGCACGAAGCCCGCCGAAGATCCGAGCGATATCCGCTCTGGGCGGTGGGCCGGACAAGACAAAAGCGAGTGCGGCCTACACATCGACAAGAATGAGCGTCCGCGCGTGTTCTAAGTCGAACTGTTCAAAACATAATTTTGCCGGAAAGCATGTCATTATTCGTGACATGCTTTCTGCTTTTCGGTCCTTTGCGGCTGCGCTTGCAGCTCTCTTTCTGAGCTATATGGCTGCCGCCGCTCCGGCAGAAGACATGCTTGGGACAGCCCTCTTCGAAGAAGCCATGGCCGCGCGGGCTGATGCGGTCAGCCAAATCCGCAATGACCGATATTTCAGCGTCATCGACTACCGTGCGCCGTCAAATGTGCCGCGCTATTTCCTCATCGACACCGCGGATATGAGCGCTGAAGCTTTCCTCGTGGCGCATGGCAAAGGCTCAGACTCTGATCATGACGGCATCGCCGATCAATTTTCGAATATTGAAGGCTCAAAGATGACGTCGCTCGGCGCATACGTCACCGGCGCCACCTATTATGGTGCGCATGGATTGTCCTTGAAATTAAGAGGATTGAGCGCGCAAAACAGTTTGGCCGAAAAGCGGTTAATTGTCATCCACGGCGCCGATTATGTGCATCAAGGCCGAGCCGTCTTGGGACGCAGCTGGGGCTGTCCCGCCCTCTCGCGGGAAGTTGCCGAACGGATCATTCCCCTCATCAAAGGCGGAACGTTCATCTATGCTGTGGGCACGCAACGGGAGGATTGATGAGATGACCGTCGATGAGTTTCGCACGCTTGCCCTATCTTTGCCGCAGGCGATCGAGAAACCACATTTTGAGCGCGCGAGCTTCCGAGTAGATGCCCCGCGAGGCAAGACGATTGCAACTTTGCTGGAAGCGGCGGCGACGGCGAACGTGTTTCTCAGCGTCGACGAACAAGAAATGGTGATCGCAGCGGATCCTACCGTATTCTCAAAAGTACCAAACAAGTGGGGCGATAAAGGCGCAACCACAATCGATTTATCACGAGCGGATCGAGCGACGGCACTTTCGGCTCTGGTCATGTCTTGGAAACATGCCGCGCCCGCAAAACTACATGATCAGCTTGAACAGTCTGGCGAGTCCGGCTTATAGCCCCGGTCATGACTGACCAAATGCCTGATCGCCTCTCGGTGAACCCAAACAGCCCTTACTATAATCACGAACTGCTCCTGCGCGGCGTGGGTATCCGCTTTAATGGCGACGTCAAAACCAATGTCGAAGAATATTGTATTTCCGAGGGTTGGATCAAAGTCGCGGCAGGCAAAGCCGTGGACCGCAAAGGCAATCCACTGACGTTGACGCTAAAAGGTACAGTTGAAGCCTGGATGGAAGACGAAAGCGCCGATTAATCGGCGCTCAGCGCATTATAAACGGCAGCGCTCGAGGTTTCTCTCAGCTCCAATGGTCCCTTCGGATTATTGTTGTCGAACACTTGCACCATGCCGATAAAGTAGAGCTCGTTGACCGGGTCGATCCAAAACCAAGTGCTCGCCGCCCCGCTCCAGAAATACGAACCGGCCGGAATGACACTCGGGACCGCCTCTGGATTTTCGACCGTACCGAAGGTCAGTCCCATCCCCAGGCCGGGATAGGTATCGCCTTGGTTGATCCCTAAAGAGGATAATAGCTGTCCGTCCTTCAAGACATTGGTGGTGATCACATCGATTGTCTCTGGCTTTAGGATGCGGACACCGTCCAACTCGCCGCGATTGACGAGCATTTGAGCGAAGCGACCATAATCATCCATGGTCGAAACCAATCCACCGCCGCCGGATTCGAAGGAAATCGTTTCTTTGCGGAACATGACACTTGGGAACGGCACGGGCACCATGGCGCCGGTTTCCGGATCGAAGCCATAGACTTCGCTCAACCGGTCATAGTCTTCGTCGGGGACATAAAAGCCCGTATCGACCATGCCGAGCGGGTCAAAGAGGCGCGTTTGTAAGAACTCGCCAAAGCTTTGGCCGGAGAGCTCCTCAATAATGTGCCCCTGAATATCCATGCCGACGCTATAGAACCAAGCCTCACCTGGCTGAAAGAGAAGCGGAATATCAGCAGTGCGGTCGATAAAGCTCTGCATGTCCGGGGCTTCCAGCACTTTCATATCGCGGAAGGCAGAATTTACCGGATCGGCGCCGGACAAGCCGTATCCAAAACCTGATGTGTGGCTCATGAGTTCGCGGATCGTCGGCTGACGTTCTAAGTCCTTTAGGATCGGTGACCCGTCTTCATTGACGCCATCCAGAACTTTTAAGTCGGAAAACTCCGGAACGTATTTCGAAACGGGATCATCGAGATCGAACTTGCCCTCTTCGTAGAGCATCATCATGGCGACGCCCGTAATCGGCTTGGTCATCGAATAAATCCGATAGATCGTGTCGTCTTCAACCGGTGTCCCGTCTTCCAGACCGCGAATGCCGGCCAGATAATCGCTCACAACCTCGCCTTTATGCGCCAAGCGCGTGTGGACACCATAGAGCCGCCCATCTCGGAGATAATCGCCCATCACTGTTTCGAGATTGGAGATGCCATTTTCACTAAACGAGGGTTGCTCGGGCACGATGTCCGGCGTGACGTCTTCGGCCGCTTCAACCATTGGCGGCGCAGGCACGCTGACGGGGTCCAGATCAGGTGTGTTAGTCGCGCAAGCTGATAACGTGGCGCCCAACATCAAGGCGCCAATCGAACGCGGCAAACTAAACGTTGAAGTGAGAGTCCAAACCATAGCGTCCTCCAAATGGTACGAAAAAGCCATGCGGCAGCACAGAGACCTCTGCAAGGCCTTCCGTCGCGCGCGTGAGAAGCGGGAGATTAATCGCGGCGAAATCCCATATTGTCGATCAAACGTGTCTTTCCCATCCAAGCGGCGGCTAAGACGCGCCCCTGTTGATTGCGTTCCACGGGACCGTCAGGCAAATCGAGGAGGCTCTGCGGATCGACCGCACTAACATAGTCGAGCTTGTCGAATCCGGCCGTTTCAATTGTTTGGCGGGCTTCAGCGACGGCCACTTCGATCGGGGCTCCAATTGAAATGCGACAACAGGCTCTGTGCAGGGCGGCGCTGATCACATTCGCCTGGTGACGCTCTTCCGCGGCTAAGTAAGTGTTCCGAGAAGATTGCGCGAGCCCATCTGCGTCGCGAAACGTGGCGCCTCCGATAATATCGATTGGAAACCCCAGATCGCGAACCATCCGACGAATGATTTGCAGCTGCTGGTAGTCTTTCTCTCCAAACACCGCGACATCAGGCTGCACATGAATGAAGAGCCGCGCCACCACCGTCGCAACGCCATAGAAGAAGTGGGGTCGGTAAATCCCATCGAGCACGTCCGACATCTCCTCAACCCCAACATTGGTTTTCGACCCATCGGGATACATCTCAGCCACCTCGGGCAAGTAGACGATATCTGTCCCGACATTTGCGAGCCGGGCAATGTCCGCTTCTTCCGTTCGAGGGTAGGTCTCGAGATCCTCGCCAGGCGCAAATTGGGTGGGATTTACGAAGATACTCACCACCGTAATGTCCGACTTTGCGCGCGCAAGCTCGACCAGCGAGATATGGCCATCGTGCAAAGCTCCCATGGTTGGGACAAACCCAATCGACCGTCCGGCGCGGCGATGCGTGTTTAAAAGGTCACGCAGCTCGCTCAACTTTCGAACGCGGATTGGAGATTTAATCATTACATTCGCTCCTCAGGGGAATTCGTAAACGACCCGTTAACCTTTTGCGGCGATTTTTTAAGACATGAGAAAGCGCATCCTTCCCCGCCTCCGCGCGCTGTTTAGCGCAGCTTGTGCCACCCTCTACACAAGGCAGACCCGGCTCGCCACGCCAAAATTCAGCCTCGAACCAGCCCCACGACCCATGGAAGAAGAAAACGACCACTGGTTGTTTGCAAGCGAAGAAGAAGTTCAGGCGGTTCGCCGTGAGCTTTCGGCGGAGATGGACACGATCGCTGAGAGTTTTGCCGAGCTGCGCGAGACGCTTGCGCTGATCCACGGCGAAACCCCATTCCCGGTCGAAGCGACCACACTCGCGCCCTGCGCCATCACCCATCATGATGACATGCTGTTCGAAGGTGAGATCGACGTGCCTGTTATTCCAGCTCAAGAAGAGATTAGCGGCGGCGAAGGCGTGTTCCTTTTCGACGATGCCCCAATCTTCGAGGACGAAGCCACGGCACAGCAACACGCTGCCTGATGATTTAACGGAGAGACCCACCGGCCATGGCCGACGGATACGGACATATCCGCGATACGGCGGACACGCTTACACTTTCTACCCCGGCACAAAAACAGTGCCGGGTTATCGTTGTGGGCAATGAAAAAGGCGGCGCAGGTAAATCGACTGTCTCGATCCACCTCGCCATCGCGCTTATGCGTATGGGCTGCAAAGTTGGTGTGATCGATCTCGATGTCCGCCAGCGTACGCTCACACGCTATCTCGAGAACCGCATGCGTTGGATGCAATCGACAGGGGCAAAGCTGCCTATGCCGGAAATTATCCGGGTCGATGCCAGCACGGAGCGCGATCTTGATCTTGCTGAAAAAGAAGAAACCGAGCGGTTTCACACCTCGCTTGAGCGCTTGCGCGCCGTTTGTGAATTGGTGATTGTCGATGCCCCCGGCGGTGACACCTACCTCTCCCGCATTGCGCATATGAGCGCGGATACGTTGATTACCCCGCTGAACGACTCCTTTGTCGACTTTGACCTCCTCGGAGACGTCAATCCGCAGACATTGGAAGTGCTTCGTCCGAGCTTCTACTCCGAAATGGTCTGGCAATGCCGTAAGACCAAAGCGCGCAATTCACGTCAGCCGATTGATTGGATCGTGATGCGTAATCGCGTGTCTCCGCTCGAGGCGCGCAACAAACAAAAAGTCGGTGAAGCCCTCTCGAACCTGTCAAAGCGAATCGGTTTTCGCTTAGCGCCAGGCCTCTCCGAGCGGGTGATCTATCGCGAGCTCTTTCCAGCCGGCTTGACCTTGCTGGATCTAACAGAGAGCGGCTCGAACGTGTCGTTCACAATGAGCCATGTGGCGGCCCGACAAGAACTTCGAGACTTGGTGATCCTGCTTCAGATTCCAGAACTCGCCGGAACCGAAATCGCATTTTAACGCGACTACCACCCCACTCGTAAGCCTGCGCGTGCCCCGACATCGCCCTGATCAGGTGTGGTGCCAATGGCCAGGTTAGCCGACCATTTTCGGTGAAGCCGCGCCGCGCCGGAAAACGCCAATGCGCTTGTTCCATCAAAGTATCCGACGTTCAAAGAGAAGGCGACTGTCTCGTTCGATTGCAACCAGGTCGAGCCAGCCAAGGCATTGGCGATCGCGATCCCGCTCGTGTTCTGCTCAATCTGCTTGCTCGACTGCGCGAGGCCGTGGGCGATTTGTGCGAGACTCGAATCGAGGCGTTCCAGACCGGACTCTAATTGTGTGATTGAAGACCGGTTCGCGGTAATGGCGTCTGCACTCTCCGCGATGCGAAGCTGATTGGCACTAACGCTCGCAGACACGGATTGGAGCTGATCGGCTTGCGCCGAAATTTGCGTCATATTCGCCTCTATTCCGGCCGTGTTGCTCGCCATAGTCGTCTCGGCGTCCTGCATCCAAACGCTATGCTCTTCCATCGTGGTTTCCACTTGCGCGACCCGCCGATCGGTCTTCATCGCGCCGAGTTTGAGGCCATCAATGCTATTGGTATTGTCGACGGTCTGGCCTTGATTGGCGGTTATCAGAACGGAATGCTGATCGAGCGTCTCTGTTGTACGCACAATCGCCGCCTGATTGGCAAGACCGGTCTGCGTGTTTGCCGCAATGCTTGATCGATTTATGGCGATCGCCGCCGCGTTCTCCACTACGCCCGACTGTGTGGCGGAGATAGCCTCAGCATTTTTTTGATGGGCGGCCGTATTGGCCGAAATACTGCGCTCATGGCTGCCGATAACCGTCGCGTTCGCCTCAATGGCGGCCGTATTGGTTGAGATGGATTTCGCGTTTTCCATCACACCCTGCCCGACTTGCTCAATCGCTATCGCATTGTTCGCGATCTCTGAGCGATTGGTCGAGATAGCGGCTCTGTTCGCATCGACGGAGTCTGAAACAGACTGCAGCCGATTGGCGGTCTCGGAGATAGAGGTCTGATTGGCCGCAATGTCAGATGTGTTTCGCGATGTCGCGGCCTGATTGGATTCAACGGCTTGCTGTGTGGCCGTCAAAGTCGCGGCCGCCTGTCGAATCGCTTCCGTATTATGGGCGATGTCCTGCGAGTTTTGAGAGATCGCTGTTTCAGCGGCGCCCAGACGGCGTTGGTTGCCTTCAATCGCTGCGGCATTGGCGTTTATCCCAGCAGCATTCTGCTGCGTCGCACCGCGATTGTTCGAGATCCCGTTTTGATTAGAGGCAATTGTAGCCTCCGTCTGATCCACCCGGGTCGAGACGCGCGCCAGGTCGCGTGCATGGCGACCAATCTCGGTTTGGTTTTGCGAGATGGCGACGCGGTTCGCATCGGTGGCTTGCATGTTCAGGCTCGTCTTGCCTTGTAACGCGCCAATATCCTGCTGGTTGGATGTGATTTGGTTTTGTAGCCCAGTCACAGTTTGCCCGCGGTCGCTGGCTAAATTGCCATTTGTGTCGACGGTGACCAGCGCCAGTTCCCCCGATTGAGCCGTGCGTGAGGCCGGACTGAGTAAGCCCCGGAGCGTATAGGTTGTGGTCGCTGTTCCGATCGCCATTTGATTGGCGCGAGAGGTCTGTGCACCAAAGCCGAGCGCGAGAGAGTTTTCGAACTGAGCGGTCGCCCGCGTCCCGACCGCAATCGAATTACCTTTGGTCGCACGCGTCCCTTCTCCGATCGCGATCGCGTCTAAGCCGGTCGCGGAGGCGGGAACGCCATCGCCATTGATCTGAAAGTATTGGGTGGCGCCTCGAAACGTTTGATCCAGGGCGGCGATCTCAAAATCATGGGCTGAAATCGCCCCGGTATTGAGGCCGATCTCGGATTCAAGCTGGCGCAGCTGCGCGAGATTGGCGGCATCCGTATCGTCTCGGCCCGGCGCAAGATTTGTGATCCGTCGCAGGAGGGTCTCATCCACGCTGGGCGATGCAGGATTGTCAGGTCGCCCCAAAGACACCGTGAACGGTTCATCCGCGCGCGCATCTGCGCCAAGTGCAACCGAGTTGTCCGCCAAGGCGCTCGCATACGTCCCAATGGCCACGCCGTTTATCCCCTCGACATTGCTGTAAGGTCCGATCGCGACACCGCTCTCGGCGTTTTCTCTCACCGATGCGAACCATCCCAAAGCGAGGCCCAAATCAGCATAAGCGTGCACTTGTGCGCTCCGGCCAATGGCAATCGCGTGATCGGCCTGTACGCTCGACAAAGCCCCAATAGCGATACTGTTGAGCCCGTTTGCACTCGATCGATAGCCGAAAGCGATTGAGAAGTTTTTCGCCGCAGCGGCCACACCACCAATCGCGATCGCTTGCACGCCCTCGGCCTTGGCGGCGGTCGCCGCTCCGCGAATGTCGAAATAGGTGAGCGGGCCATTTGAACTCGTGTCCCTGGTCAATGCCTCTGGCAGCGAGAGCGGTAGATTGAACTCAGATGACGCGATTTCATCAGGCTCGCAAAACAAATCGGAAAGCCTGTCAGACGCTTCCTCAATTCTTGGATCTGGCGCGGCGTTTTCGACTTCAGACGGGTTTGTCAGCGCACAGGGATCTGCTGTGGCATTTAACCAAGCTCCATGGCCCAAGACCAAAAGAACGGCTGAGCTCCGTAAAACGTGGCATTTCATAAAGTGGCTCCGAACGCAGTTGGGTCATGCGTCGCCAAACCACGGCACCGGTCAGCTCGCGTCCCCGAGCCCCTCAGAGTGTCCGTTCATCGCCAGGATGCGTTTCATAGTCACTATCTTGGCGTATCTTAATTATAGTCCCAGTGTATCGTTTCACTTTCGATCTTATTAACCATACCCACCAGGATCCTGACGGATGGCGCCCAAGACTTCGCCGTGAAAACAAAGAAATCCGCGTCCGGATAGGAGAGGCCGGACGCGGATTATGATCGATCTCCAAAGAGAACCCTAGAAGAAGCGAGACCGACCAGAAGACTCAAGCGTTTGGTGTGTAAACCAGTTCAAGAGGGGAAAGAATTGTTTGGTATCATCCACGCCCGCAGGCGCGATGAAAGAGAGGGGATGCAACAAAGCCCCTGGCGGCATCCCAAACGCGACTTTGACCGCGCGATTAAAATTGGCATTTGAGGAAAAGCCCCACTTTTCAGCCACTTGCGTCAAGCGTCCGCGTTGAATACCGCCCTCCGCGAGATCCCAGACGGCCGAATGTAGACGGCGATCCTGGATGAAGCGCCGAACCCCGCCATCGGTTTCGAACATCCGATAAAGCGTCGCGCGAGAGAGGTTAAACAGATTACAAATCTGCGCTGGCAAGAGCGTTTGATCTCCCAGATGAGAGTCGATGTATTTCCGTATCAGGTCATTTCTCGCCCGCCACCACCCGGCCCGCTCTGACGTGGGATGGCGGTGAAAGCCGATGACTGAACTGGTCGTGTGCAAGAACGTATCCGCATTAAACGCTGCGCCCGCCTCGGCTGTCCCTGCTGGTGGCTCGAAGAAGCGCTGAAGTTCAGTGGCCAGCAGCTCACCATGAATAGAGTCCGTCGGGATCATGATCGGTCCGATGGGCGATTGTTCCGGCAATCCAAGCAGGTGGCGCGGAATGAAGATCGTCTCGCCAATCGCCATATGATGGCTGCCGCGAAATTCCTGTAAGTGGTCCGTAATCGTTATGAATCCAGGACGTTGCACAAACGTCTTGAGCTCAAACTCCAGGGCCGAATAGCCCGAGACGATTCTTTGAACTGCGATCAGGCCGGCCCCCGAACTCAGCTTGCGGCGTGCGTGCTGGAACAATTCGTAGCCGGTGGCAAACCGCGCACCAGCAAGGTCGCTATGCGCGACGGTCTCCATAAAGTTGACCCCTTGCTCATGGCGAGGGTGCAAAACTTTGATGTCGAGCACCGGTGACCAGATCGCGGCCCACACATTTAAAGGAACTGAATCGAGATCCCAATCAGGCTCAAAATCCAGTGAAAGCGAAATCGGTTTGAGAAGTGTCTGCATGACATAATACATACGATCGTTCGGCCGATCTTAAATTCTCGTCACGTCTCAATCTTTTTGAGACACATGTATAAGTTTCTCAAAGAACAATTTTCGAGTTTTTTTGAAAATACGAAAATTGAGACACCAGGTTAATGATAATCCGAATCCATTCCTGTAAACAGTAATTGTACCGTCGAGTTCATTCTTGATTGTACATGTGAATAGCTCTTAACTTCCTATTGGTTGCAAATACTAACGTCCCCTAGTACTCACGCAATCTTTAGGTGCGCCTTGGTCGTTTAACGCAGTCGGCCAAGGCGCAATTTTTATGCGCTATACGAAATTACAGGCATTTTTTTATTTTATCTGTAATTTACGGTTAGAATACGCCGTCTATTCAACTTCTATACATGGAATTGTGTGCGCTCAACTGTCGTTAGCGCCAGCATCTAGATCCGATTTCGCTCGGGTCCACTCCATCACTTTTACAGCCGTAAAGTGCTTCGCGGGGAACTTAATTAACACTGCGTCTCAAACTTTGACCGCCAGCTCCCACACGGGCGTCTCACTGAATTTCAGGAGAACGCCTTGAAAACGAGTGACACGCTCTCAGTGATACCGGTCCTGCCCGCGCGGCGACGCGCGACCAGCCGCCCAAATGTCAAAATGGCAGCGGTCGTAGATCTGGGGCGACCCAGCTCCGCCGCGCTGTTGGCGAAAAGAGCAATGGCCGGGACCAATAGGAAAGCAACCAATCAGATCGCCCTAATGCGCTCGCCATGAGCGCCTCCAAGACCAGGTTCAGTGGCATTGGTCGCTCGGCCCGTTCTAAATGCGCACGCGCGCCGCGCAAGCAAGCCATGGTGATGGTCTCATGATAGCCGTCATGGTCTGTGTTTGGGACGCCCGTGGCTTCATTATAAGCGCGGATGAGGGGCGGCATATCGCTGAAAGCATCGCGCTTATCGTCCGCAAGTAAGCATAGCGCGACGGCGAAATGCGCCTCATGCGTCCAATCCACTTTGGGAAGCGTTTTGGCGATAAAGGCCTTAGTGGCGGCTCTCATCGAACGGTCAGTTGTGAATGTCATTTATTGAGTTTCCTTTGAAAACCACTGGCGAGCGCTCAAAAGAAAACCCCGCCTGACGTGGCGAGGTTGGGTTTTAGGAACAAGGCTTTGCTGAGCTCAATTATTCCGATCGATATGCACGACCCATCGCCACAAAACGCTTGCAGCGTTGTTGTTGGGTGAAAGAGATCATCTTATGCATTCGCGCGCCTTAGCAGCCAGATCAGCGATAAGCAAGCGCGCGCACTAACCGCGCTCTGTATCCAGGCGCATCCAGTCTTTTGCTTCCAGGCCATAGATCATATCCATGACTTCGAACTGCACGCCGACCGGTGTCCGGGCGTTTGAATTCCAAAGCGCGACAACGCCAGAATTTCGCTCCGGGTCGAATAAGATGAGCGACCGATAGCCATCGACCGCGCCGCGGTGACCAACAACGCGATATCCCGGCACACCATACTTATAGACCCGCCAGCCGAGCGCGTAGCGCGCGTCCCGCAAGTGACCGCCAAAACGCCGGCTCATGCTGGATTGTTCGCGACGTGTGTAGATCCGAGGCGTATGCAGATCGGTCAGTGTGTCTTGATTGAGCACGGTCGGCTCAAGTCCCATCTGGGCTTGCGCGAACCGGGCGAGGTCCAGGATCGATCCATTCACCCCTCCGGCTGCCGGAACGCGATAGTAAGACTGATTGACTTTGCGCCGGATCGGGCGCGGGTCAGCACGACGCTTCAAATGGGGTTCAGCCCAAGAAAGAGACCCTTGCAGCGCTTCGAGCCCGAAGCTTGCATCGCTCATGCCCAGTGGTTGGAAAAGTTCCAGCTCAACGACCTCTTCAAACGACAATCCGCGAACGGCAGCGACAACTTCTGCGACCGTATCGAACGCCACGTTTTGATACGTGTGGCAGTCCCCAACGGGGCACACGCGGTTTAGCTTACCAAGGCTCTTGCGGATATCAGCGGGATCGCCGCCATCCTCGAGACGCGTATCATAAGCGTTCGGCACGATCCCGATCTTGTGGGACAAGAGATCTTCTAGTGTCCCGACTTTTTCGCCGCCAAGCGGCAGGCGCAAGGAGGTCTTAAATTTGGAAATCTTGTCGGAGAGCGCGAGTTGGCCCTCTGCCGCCATTTTCCCAAGCGTCGTGGAGGCCACCCCCTTTGATAAAGATGCCCACCTGAAAACCGTGTCTTTGCTAACCGGCTCACCGCCGAGGCGGGTCACGCCATATCCTTCGGCAAAGGTGATTTCACCCTCTTCAATGACCGCCACCGCCAAACCAACCACGGCATCTTGCGCCGCTAACCGCGTGAGGCGTTCATCCAACCGCTCATAATCAACCGGCGCCGCAGCTGCCGTCGCTTGGAATAAAACCGCTACAAATGTAACAATTGCGATGATCCGAAACACCCGCGTCCATCCATGGCTAAATTTGTTGTACTAGTTTGATTTGGAGCCTTCGTCGCCTTCGGCAACTACAGAGTTTGCACCAAACACTTTTCCATTCAAGACCGGCATGGCCGCACCGTTCGGATCAACGGGAGATTGGATGGCGCTGAACGACAAACGCAATTGCTGTTCTGGTGTAATCTCGCTCGGCTCGAAACTTTTATAAGCCGCCTCTACAAGATCCGCGACATGCTGATCTCGCGAGCGGGCGGTCGAGCCACCAAACATAATCGCAACGACCCTGCGGCCGCGGCGTTTCGCGCTGGTCATGAGGTTGAATCCAGAAGCCCGCGTATAGCCGGTCTTGATCCCATCAACGCCCTCAACTTTCCCGATCAGGCGATTATGGTTCTTATAAGTGGCCCGGCCCCAGCTAAATTTCTTATTCGAGAAGTAGCCATAATAATCTGCATGGTCTTCGAGCAAGCGCTCCGCCAATACCGCCATATCGCGCGCTGTGGAAAGCTGCTGCGAATCTGGCAGGCCAGAGGCGTTCTTAAACGTCGTGCTCTCCATACCCATGGCGCGCGCTTTCGTCGTCATCAGCGTCGCAAAGCGTTCTTCAGATCCGCCCAACCTCTCAGCAACCACGACCGCAACATCGTTCGCCGACTTAGTGATGAGCGCATTGATTGCATCTTTGGTTGTGATGGTCGTACCAGCGCGAAGGCGTAACGAAGATGGCGGCTGACTGGCTGCTGTGCGCGAGACGGGCAGCGGCTCATGCAGACGGACTTCACCCGCCTTCATGGCATCGAACAACATATAAAGCGTCATCGCCTTGGTCAGAGAGGCCGGATAACGAGGGGCGTCTGCGTGACGGGCGTGGAGCACTTGGTCACGCTCGAGATCGACCACGATAGAAGCATATTTCTCAGCGTGTGCTGTCGATGAAAATCCGGCCGCGAATATCGCGGCTGCCGCGAGCGTAGACTTAAAAATAAACGCAGGGGCTATTTTCGCCATTCCGGGATCTCCAAATGAGGCTGCCCCGGACGCCCGAGGAAACACTAAGATCGATTGATAAGGTTATCTAGAGGTAAATGCACATGGCTTATTTGTTAGGGTTTTGCTTGGTTTCGTTACTTAAACCCTAATTTTGTGCGCCGCACAATTTTTTGTTGCAATCGCGAACAAAGCCCACTATATGCCGTTACGTAAATAACTGGGATCGAACTATGTCTACTGCCTCCTCCTCACCTTTCACCTTTCCATTCACCGCCTTCAGCTCGGATGCGTTCTCGAACTTCTTTCCTGAGAGCGATTCAATGGGCTCTTTTGCACGCGGCGCGATGGAAGCCTCGACCGCCAGCACGCGCGCGTCCGTAAAAGGTATGCAGGACGCAGGCCAAACCATGATGGCTCATTTCAAAGAGCAAATGAATCTTTCCGTCGAAACCGGCAAGAAGCTGAGCGAAGCGGAGTCTCTCGAAGACGCCATGACGATCCAAACGCGCTACATGAAATCGGCTTTCGAAAACAATCTTAAAGGCTTCAGCGAATTGTCTGAGCTCTACGCAGACACAATGCGCGAAGCGTTCGCGCCGCTCGCCAAGCAAGCCAAAAAAGCGGCGAAGACGGCAAAAGCCTAATCACCGAATTTCATGGTTCCCAAAGTTAAAGAAACCAGGTTTTCGGACCTGGTTTTTTCTTTTGTAGCGCTGACAAATTGATTTCAGACAGGCAGACTGCCCGCATGTCTGATTTTATTTCTTTCAAAACGCTCAAGCGCCCTCCCAAGCCCAATACGTGTCTCGTTGCGCCCGACAATCACACCCTCGCGGCGGAGCCAGATTTCGCGCCTCCAGAACTCAATTTGTCAGGGCGTGCTCTGTTTTCGAAGTTTAATGAAGTGATCGCGTCCGAACGCGGGTTCGGCAAGATTCAATCGGATCCTGAGACTCTACGCATTAAGTTCGTCGCAACCACTGGTTTGATGCGCTTCAAGGATGACGTCGATATCGAGATCATTCCTCTCGACGATGCGCGCTCGACCTTTGCCATCTATTCAAGGTCTCGTGTGGGTTATTCAGATCTCGGCGCTAATCGCAAACGCGTCACCAAATTAATTGATCGCGTGACCACAAATTGATCAATTTCAGGCTTGATCCTTCAGCGACGCAGCGTCAGTCTACACAAACGTAAAGGAACACTTATCTTCTAGCTCATGTCTATCAGAATTGACCGCATAACGCTCTCAGATCCAGACGGCCCACAAGGCCCGACCGGCCCTGACGGAGGCGATGATGGAGGTCTTGGGATTGCCACCAAGACGCGCGTCCGAACCAAGAAACCGAGCATGTACCGGGTTCTTATTCTGAATGATGACTATACACCTATGGAGTTCGTAGTTCTGATTTTGGAGCGGTTCTTCAATAAAAGCCGCGAACAAGCGACTCGGATTATGTTGCATGTTCACCAAAAGGGTGTCGGCGTGTGTGGCGTCTACACTTATGAAGTAGCGGAGACGAAAGTGGCTCAAGTCATGGATATGGCGCGCCGAAACGAACACCCGCTACAATGCACGATGGAAAAAGAGGACTAGGAGAAAAACAAAATGCCAAGCTTAACCCCTAGCCTTGAATCAGCCCTTGAACGCGCCCTGACAGCAGCCGGCGAGCGTCAGCATGAATATGCAACGCTTGAACACTTGTTGCTGGCGCTCACAGATGACGATGATGCAGTCGAAGTGATGACTGCCTGCAAAGTCAACATTCCAGAACTGAAGCAAGCGCTCGAACAATATATCGATGAGGACCTTTCAAGCCTCATCACAGAAAGCCCGTCAGGCCGGGTCCAGCCGACCGCTGCCTTTCAACGCGTGGTTCAGCGCGCCGTCTTGCACGTCGAGAGCTCTGGCCGCGACGAAGTCTCTGGCGCCAATATTCTGATTTCGATCTTCTCAGAGCGCGAAAGCCACGCGACCTACTTCCTGCAAGAGCAGGACATGACCCGCTATGATGCAGTGAATTATGTCAGCCATGGCGTTTCGAAAGTGCCGGGGCAAAACCGCCCGTCGACACCGCGTGGCGCTGAGGCGGAAGAGACCCCGCCTAATGCACCGCAGAGCGAAGCGCTGGATGCTTATTGCGTCAACCTGAATGAGAAAGCCAAACAGGGCAAAATTGATCCGCTGATCGGTCGCCAAATGGAGATCGAGCGCTGCATCGAAGTGCTCTGCCGGCGCTCTAAGAACAATCCAATCCTGGTCGGCGATCCCGGCGTCGGTAAAACTGCGATTGCGGAAGGCCTTGCGCGGATGATCGTCAATGGCGAAGTGCCAGAGATCCTCAGCGATGCCACGATCTGGGCGCTCGACATGGGCGCCCTCTTGGCCGGCACGCGTTATCGCGGCGATTTCGAAGAGCGCCTCAAAGCCGTCATGAAAGAAATCGGCGAGCAGGAAAAAGGCATTCTCTTCATCGATGAGATCCACACCATTATTGGCGCAGGTGCGACCTCTGGCGGGGCGATGGATGCGTCGAACTTGCTAAAGCCTGCGCTTCAGAATGGTGAAGTGCGCTGCATGGGCTCGACCACGTTCAAAGAGTATAAACAACACTTTGAAAAAGACCGCGCCCTGTCGCGCCGGTTCCGCAAGATTGATGTTGTCGAACCGAATGTCGAAGACGCGGTGAAAATCCTCACCGGCCTCAAGTCGACCTTCGAAGACTTCCACGGCCTGCGCTATACCAATGATGCGATCCGCGCCGCGGTTGAGCTGTCGGCCCGCTATATGACGGACCGCAAGCTGCCGGACAAAGCGATCGACGTGATCGATGAGGCCGGTGCGACCCAATGGTTGGTGCCGGAAAGCAAGCGCCGCAAGACGATTGGCGTCAAAGAGATCGAGGCGATTGTCGCGAAGATTGCGCGCATCCCCCCCAAACAGGTCTCAAAAGACGATGCCCAAGCGATCAAGTCACTCGAGAGCGATCTCAAGCGGGTGGTCTATGGCCAAGACGATGCGATCGACGCGCTGTCCAGCGCCATCAAACTGTCGCGCGCCGGTCTGCGGGAACCGAACAAGCCGATTGGCTCTTACCTGTTCACCGGTCCAACTGGTGTTGGTAAAACCGAAGTGACGCGGCAACTCGCCTCGATCCTTGGCGTTGAGCTGCATCGCTTTGACATGTCGGAATATATGGAACGCCACTCGATCTCTCGTTTGATCGGCGCGCCTCCCGGCTATGTCGGCTATGATGAAGGCGGTCTCCTTACAGATGCCGTCATGCAGCACCCGCACTCTGTGGTCCTGCTCGACGAGATCGAAAAGGCGCATCCGGATCTGTTCAATGTCCTCTTGCAAGTCATGGACAATGGCACGCTGACCGATGCCAATGGCCGTAAAGTCGACTTCCGCAATGTTATCCTGGTGATGACCACCAATGCGGGCGCCTCTGATGCGGCGAAGAACTCAATTGGCTTCGGGCGCGGGCGCAAGGATGATGAGCAAGAAGAAGCGCTCAAACGCCTGTTCACGCCGGAATTCCGCAACCGTCTGGATGCCGTCATCACCTTTGGTGGCCTCACGCCAGAGATTATCGAGCGCGTGGTCGAGAAATTCGTCCTGCAGCTCGAGGTTCAACTGGCCGACCGCAATGTCACGATCGAGCTCGCCGCTGGTGCGCGCGATTGGCTCGCGAAACGCGGCTTTGATGCTGAGTTTGGTGCGCGACCGCTCGCCCGGGTCATCTCCGAGCATGTGAAGAAGCCGATGGCCGAGGAACTCCTCTTCGGCAAGCTTGCCAAAGGCGGTACGGTGAAAATTGGCCACGACAAGAAGAAGGACGAACTGACCTTCAAATATGTCGAGGACAAACCCGCCAAGCGGAAGCCAAAAGCGGCTGGCAAAGGCACACCCGAAAAGGTTTAGGCCAGAACTTATCGATTAAAAACGCCCTCGTCCTTCGACTTCGCTCAGGATGAGGGCGTTTTTGATCCACCCGACCAAGCCGTCGCCCGTCCTGAGCGAAGTCGAAGCCCATGCTGAGCGACGTCGAAGGATGAGCGACAATTTGGGCGGCAATAGAGTCTAAACCAGCAGAGCTGACTCTGGCGCCACAACCAAGTGCGGCACGCCATCGCTCGTCTTAGACCAGGAGATCCCTTCTGGAGAGACAAACGCCGTCACCCTTTGGCGAAAAGCCGAAAAACTCTCCCAGTCAACCACATCAACTGGCGCATCGAAATGCACGGTGACTTCGTAGCCAGACCCCGCGTTCAGCTCACGCACCCCATGGATGCGTCCGGTGAAGGCGCGCTTCAAATAGGTTCCACTAACCCGTTCGCCAACTTGCCAATGGGTTTCTGGCGCATTTGAAAGTCGCGCAGAGGCCGTATTCCAATCGCGAAACCCCATTTCTTGAGCGACGCGTTCTAGCGCCGCCGAGAGCGTCATGGGATTGGCGCTCTCCGCTCTTAATTGTCGTGCACGCGCTTTGGCCTGCACGCGTGTGTATATGTGCGAAATCATCGCAGTGTCCTTTCACAAGTCCTTTTGGTCTAGCAAAGGGCGGGGCTCGCATTGCCGCCAGACCGGGTGTGAAATGGTCTGCGAAAAAACCGACAGGGTCGGGAGGTCTTCACCAAGGACTATATGTCCAGCGAGCGGCAGGCGCCTCAACCGAGCTGGCCAATGCCTCAAACTCTGAGCACCGTCAACGAAAATGTGGGCGGTCGATCGGTCACGCTTTCTCGGTTTTATTGTCCATGATCTCCATCATCCGATCGTGAAGTTCAGCTTCCCACGACTCGGCACGCTCGCGCACGCGGGTTACATAGGCTTCGTTCTCATGGCCCGGAATGTTGATGTCGAACACATCAGCCACCTCGATCATGGAATTCTGATCCATCTCATGGAAAGCTTGTTTCATCTCTTCTGCGGCCTCGCGCGGCGTGCCGAGGGCTTCGAAAGCTGAGCGGCCAATGCGCAGAGAGCTGTCATAGGTCTCGCGGATAATGTCTCGGCAACCATGTGCCCAAAGCTCATATGTGTGATGACGATCAACCGAGCGCGCGATCACGTGGAGATTTGGATAATTACGGATCGCATAAGACACGAGTTCGGTAATTTGATGCTTATCATCAATCGTGACGATCAGAAGCTTGGCCTTGTCGATCCCCGCGGCGTGAAGGAGGTCCGGACGCGTTGCATCGCCAAAATAGGTATGGCTGATCCCATATTTGCGCAGAATGTCGAGTTGCTTGGAGCTGTAATCGATGACCGTGCTCGGATAGCCTGCTGTGCGCAGCATGCGGTCGACGATGCCGCCAATCCGGCCGCGCCCAGCAATAATGATCTTATTTTCCTCCTCAATCGTGTCCGCCGCTTGCTCTTGGCCTTGCGAGTAGCGGCGCGCGACGATTTGATCATACAGGATGAACAGGAGCGGCGTGATTAACATCGACAACGCCACGACCAGAAGCAGCAAATCTGCGACATCATCCGGCAGGGCATTATTTGCGGTCGAAAAGGCGAGCAAAACAAAGCCGAACTCGCCAGCCTGCGCCACCCCAAGCGTAAACAACCAACGCTGCGCCCCACGGATCTTGAACGCGGTCCCCAGTAAGAAGAGCACCAAGGCTTTTAGGACCATCAGCCCGACCGTCATGCCGATCACCGTACTGAAATTGGCAGACAAGAGATTAAAGTCGATCCCTGCGCCTACGGTAATAAAGAACAAGCCGAGCAGGAGTCCGCGGAACGGATCGATGTCGGATTCTAGTTCATGCTTATACTCTGAATTGGCGAGCACGACGCCCGCCAAGAAGGTTCCGAGCGCAGGCGAAAGGCCGACCAACGTCATCAATAATGCGATGCCGATCACCAGCAATAATGCCGCCGCGGTGAACAGTTCCCGCAAATTCGCGCCCGCCACAAACCGGAAGATCGGCCTTGTCAGATAGTTCCCGCCAAGGATCACCGACCCAATTGCGGCGATGGTTACCAACATGGTCTGCCAGCCATTCAGGCCCTCAACCAGGCTCAGCGAGTGGCCTTGGTCTTCAGCGCTGCCTGCGGTCAATTGCGCCATTTCGGGCATGGCGAGCAGAGGAATGATGGCCAGCATCGGAATGAACGCGATGTCTTGAAACAAAAGGACCGAAAAGCTCGCCTGCCCGCCATCGCTCTTCATCAGCCCCCTTTCATTCAGCGTCTGCAAAACAATCGCCGTGGACGATAGACAGAGCACCATCCCAATCACCAGGCCCGTCCCCCAGCTTTGCCCAAATGCCATGGCGACAGCGGCGACGAGGATCACCGTCAGCAAGACTTGCCCGCCGCCCAGCCCCATCAGTCGATTGCGCATATCCCAGAGCAGTTTCGGCTCAAGCTCGAGACCGACCAAAAACAGCATCATGACAACGCCAAACTCGGCAAAGTGCTGCAGCGACACCACGTCGACCCCAAGCAGGGACAGGATTGGGCTGATCGCAATCCCGGCAATCAAATATCCCAGGACCGAGCCAAGTTTGAGTCGGGTCGCAATCGGGACGGCAATGATCCCAGCGACCAAAAGAATGCAAGCAAGCAGCAGGAAGTCGGACATAAATTCGCTCTCAAACTCGTTAAGTCACCGCGATATAGCGAGATTTTCCGCGAAGGCGAAAGGCGCATACTGGAAAAGCAATTATGCGTGTCACGCATGCTTGTTCTTCTCCAAGAATATGCTGTATTTACGAGCATTAGAGTCTAGGGAGGTGAGGTATGCTCAAGTGGATCCTTGGCATTCTCGTCATCGTCGGAGCTGCAGCCGTCGCAGCTTTGTGGTGGACCAATCGCCCATTGGTGATCCGGCATCCAAGTTTTGGTACGGATTGCTCGCAATTGGTCGGCGAGGCCAATCTCAACAGCAAAGTGGATTGTATTCGCGTCTGGTACGGCACCAATCGCAGACTGACTTTGGACGACGCGCAATTGACCAGCGATACCGCAGATGTCGATGGCGCCGTCGGTGAAGATGGCGGCATGCTCCGTCTGGGGCGCGCCGATGTTTGGCTCCCGAAACTGGTTGAGCAGGGCGGTAGCCGGCTGCTTGGCGAGACCCCGCATGCGAAAGGCGCCGCACCGCGTGATCAAGATCGACTGGCAGACTATGTGTTCCTGACGCGGATTACGACCACAGGCAAAGAGACGTTCACGTCAACACTCCAAGATGCCGTTTATTCAGACGGAACCGACGCCGTCCTGCTTTTCGTTCATGGCTTCAATGTGGAGTTTGACGAAGCCCTGGTTCGCACGGCGCAGCTTTCCAACGATCTATCCCGGGACGACGAATTCAAAGTGGGCGTTCCCGTGCTTTATAGCTGGCCATCCGCGGGGGCGCTCTCTCTCGAAGATTATCGCGGTGATCGCGACCGTTCCCTTGGTGCTGCGCCTTATTTGGAAGAATTTCTTGACCTGCTCACTGAAGATTTAGACGTGGAGCGGATCAACATCATCGCGCACTCAATGGGCAATCGCGTGCTCACACAAGCCCTGGAAGACTATGCCCGCGATTATTTGGAGCGGCATAATCGCGATGACTTGGAGTTTCGCATCCTCCTGGTCGCCGCTGATGTTGAGCGAGATATTTTTGACGCCGCTAATGGCGTGTTCGACAATCTCGATGCAAATGTCACGATTTACACTTCCGACACAGATCGCGCCCTACATGTTTCGACTTTCGTCAATGAAGAAGGACGCAAACGTCTTGGCGATACCGATAAAAACCGCCCTTACATCCGGCAGTCGCAGAACTATCAGACCATAGACGCAACGGCGGTCACCACGGAATTGTTCGGGATTGGCCACAATTACTATTCGGACAATCCGACCATTTTGTGGGACATGATGTGCACGATTGGCGAAACGGCTCCGGATCAGCGCGCGCTCGAACTCGCACGGTTTGGAGATTTACCCGATGGCGATCCCTATTACCGCATCAACTCAGCGCTCGAACCGAGCGAGGCCGCGTGTACGCTGCGCCGTCAAGCATTTCCGGCCGGGCGCGGAGCCGTTGAATCTGATGAAGATTTGGAAGCAATCGAGGAAGACCCCGTAACGGCGCGCTCGCTGCCTGCCCCGCCGCCAATCGAGCCCATGCTTGAACCTGCATTCGTGCCAACGCTGACGCAACTCTACGTCACCGATTATGACGATTTGGACCTAACGCCCTACGAATCGCTATTGGAGCAAGCCATCGAAGGCGTGGACGCATTTGAGCGCGTGGAAATCCGCGCCTACTCTGACACAGTCGGGACAGACGCTGAAAACCTCGAACGCACAGAACGATTTGCAGAGGCTGTAAAAGCTTGGTTCGTCGCCCGCGGAATTGAGGCAGACCTCATTATTGCCGAAGGCTTTGGTGAAGCTCGTTTGCAAATTGAAACGGAAGACGAAGTGGATCAGCCCTTAAATCGAGTTGTTGAGATCACGGTTCTGCAAGCCAATTAAGGTTGGTCTGCGGCAACCCTGAAACCAACCGATCCGTCTCTGACATCACGGCGATACCGAGCGCGATTGGCCGCCCGGTGCTCCGCCGCGCCAAGCCGGAAGGATCCACCGCGAACGACGCGTAAACTGCAATCTCCACCTTGCGAAGCGCGACCATTCACTGGCGTTTGCGCATAGGAATTGAGATAGCAATCAGCCGCCCATTCACGAACATTGCCGAGCATACCCGAAACGCCGTACGCGTTCGTGGTGAGGGTCGCGCCCGATCGACTCGAACCAGAAACCACGCCCGGGCCGGGATAAGCCTCGCCCCACCAATAGGCTGTGCTGGTGCCGCCGCGCGCCGCGTATTCCCATTCCGCTTCGCTTGGTAATCGATACTGAAATCCGCTCTGATCACTCAACCATTGAGCGTAAGCCGTCGCGTCGTCGAA
This sequence comes from Henriciella sp., assembly GCA_965279045.1. GTDB lineage: Bacteria > Pseudomonadota > Alphaproteobacteria > Caulobacterales > Hyphomonadaceae > Henriciella. The sequence goes on from CBDIHJ010000050.1 coordinate 130,554, forward strand.
GCTGATGCCCGTCACTGGAAAGTCACCCTCTCCGCTGCCTTGCGCGGGGCGACACCCGCCAGCCTCAACGCAAACCGTCCATTCATCCCAACTCACCTCTCGCGTGCCGATCCAATACGGCGCGAGCGTGATTTCAGTTTGCGGGGTCTCGTTTCCAGAATGATGGCGTTCCGAATTCGGGGACCCAATTGTAAAGACACCGCCTTCGATCCGGGTCATCGCAGGGCACAGTTCACATTCGGGCGACGCTGGCTCAGCGATCTTCGGGTCTCCGCCGTCCGGGCCGCTGGCATTCGGCGCGATATATTGAGAATAAGCAAAATACCCTCCTCCACCGAGCACGATCAACGCCCCGAGCAACATCGGAACCGGACTCGATTTTTTCTTTGGCTGAGCGGTCACCATCGCCGCTTCTTGCGGCGCGGATGCTGGCGGTGTGGCAGCAGGTGGTGGAGGTGGAGGCGGCGCTGGTGCGACGTCTGATGGCGCAGTTGCTTCCGTTGGCGGCAGGGCTGGAGCCTGATTTTTGGCTTTCTCAAGTGAGCGCTGAATATCTTCGACGAAGTCCGTCCAACGCGGATCTGATCGATCCCCGTCCCAGCCAATTAAGTCAGCGGTTTGCACCAGCTCGAACATGATCGGGCGCTCGGCATCCTCAATCATCGCTGGAACTAGCTCGCAATTGCGTTGTCCAAGTGTCGCTTCAGCGCGCACCCATTTAGATTTCACCGACGTCTGAGACCACAGCACAATGACCACGCGTGCTTCGCGTAGCATGGTTTCGGTGACCTCATCATAGGTCTGCCCCGCCCGAAGGACTTTGTCCCACCAAACGGAAAACCCATCCGCCTCTAAGGCCGCAGCCATAGTTTGAGCTTTCGGACGGTCAGCCCGGCTATAGGATAGAAAAATGTCCGTCATCGTCCCTGGCGGCTCCATATAAAATGGTTAAATCGCCCACACGCCTTTAGGTCTGACACACAAGCATCGAGATCAAAAGCTCAAAACTGAACTTTCATGACATCGCACACGTCAGAAAACTCGCGCATAATCAATCGATAAGCATCAAATCATCTTGCACCCAGTCAGGGTTCAGTGTTTGTTGCCTCGCATTGTATTGAGGCGCTAAGGCATGAGTTTTCGGTTTAATGATGAGCTTCTCTTATCAGAGTCAGACCGAGCCCTCGCAGAGAAGTTTTTTCCCAATGTCTTCTTTGCGCTGGATCATTCCGAACTTCGGGAAGAGTTTCAGCGGGTGGATTCCCTTGCTGTGAAAGCGAAAACGATCTCGCGGCGGATTGGCTTTGCCGCTTTAATCTTCGCCACACTCTCCCTGCTCACCTTCCCTGCTGCCCCTTTGGTTGAAGGCATTTGGCGCAGGTCAATGCAATACGAGACGATGTTTCAATATCTGACCATTGTTGGCGCAGTGTTTGGGTTTTTAGCGCTATTCTTTGGAAATCTCGGTCTTGGATTTGGGCGCTTCAAACGCACTTGGCTTCAGAAACGGCTGATCACCGAACGTCTCCGCCAGTGGCACTCACAGTATTTGATCGCGCATTCTGCTGAGATTGCTGAGATTGCGGCGACAAAAACCGGCCGAGATGAATGGTTAGAACGACGGTCGGTTGCGTTTAAGCGGTTCAAGCGCGGATTTGTGGATCAAATCGGCAGCGAGTACGCCAAGTTCACAATCGCCTCTGCGGCTTCTTTCTCTGGTCAAAGCGTTGCCGATCCCAAAGCCGCAAACGCGTTTTGGATTGATGAAACATGGATCAAAAGTGCGGCTCAAAAAGCTTCGAAAGAACACAAAACGAGCTTAGATGAGCTTTACCGCGCCTATGAAGAAACCCGGATGACCGGGCAGATACAATACACCAATTATGTCCTCTCTGCAGACGGCCCCTTCTGGTCCTCCCCGTCAAAGCAAATGCATGTTCTTGGCAATCTCAGCTATATCCTCGTGATCCTCGCGTTCATGGCGAACTTTGTGGCTTTGGTCAGCGCGGTCTGGCCAGGGCTGAGCGATACCTGGCCCGACGTTCTGAGTTCGCTCGCCATCGCGTTCGCGATCATCGCTGTGGGCGTACGCGCGATGCTGGAGGGCTTAAGACCCGAGCGCGAAACACGCCGCATGCAATTCTACGCAGCGGCATTGAACCATGCGAGCAGCAGTTTTGATGCCGCCAGGTCTCATGGCAAACGCGTGGATGCAATGAACATGCTGGAGCGGGCTTCGTACGATGAAATGGTCGAATTTATCAGTTCGAACGAACAAGCCCGCTTCGTGCTTTAACCCTTGCCGCAAGTCTCGATGACATCATCATCAGCGCTCAGATATGGCGCAACTTGATATGGCGTGTCGGTCGCCAATAGGGTCAGACCGCCATCGACCAGGTCCTGAAATTCGCTCAGGTCACCATCGGCGGCGTATTCATCATCCAATCGTTCACCTGGACGCCCGAGCGTGCCAAATGCTGTTTCGACGCCGCGATTGCCAATCGCTTCAAAGGCGCGTGGGTTTGGATTTCGCGTGCCCATCCAAGCAACGACATTGTCGAAATTGACGCCCGCCGCTTCCAGCTCTTCTTGGTGCGCGCGGCTATCGATGCCGGCCGTCATCATCAAATCCGGGGCGAGACCCGCCACTTCAATGGCCTGTTGATCATTATAAGTGATCAGAACGACATTGTTTTCAGCCCCCGCGGCGCGAACTTGGCTGATAATATTGCGAAAGCTCGTGGTTGGTTTTCGATCGAGTTCGACGATCGTGCCCGCCTCCTTTGCCCAGAGTAGAACATCTGTGAGCTTCGGAGGCGTAAAAGCCGTGATTGTGCCGTCATTATCCTTCAAGTTCAGCGTCTGAATGGTCTCCCAATCAGTATCTGCAACGGCACCATCGCCGGTCGTGGTCCGCCCTAAAGAGCGATCATGGAGAAGGAACAAGACGCCATCTCGGCTCTCCGCGACATCGATCTCATGGATGATCAGGCCCTGGTCAGTGGCGTATTGGAGCGTTTCTAGAGCGTTTTCTGGGTATCCAGGGGCCGGCCCCGCGCGGTGAGAAGCGATGAGCAAACCACCCGTCTCGCGGACGCAATCAAAAAATTCCGGAAGCGGACCAAGCTGCACCCCTGATTCAGACACCGCTACGGCCTGGGACTCACTCTCTGTCAGAGCGGTTGGAGATGTTTCTTCCACTTGAGGCTGACAGGCCGCCAGAGTGAATACGCCGCTGAAAAGAACGGCTGGGAGGAGACTATTCATCGCATTTCACTTTCGATTCTTGCCGATTTATGCCTAGCAACCTACAACACTCTGCAGGCCCTGTAAGGGGCGAAAAGACTACAGTTTCACGGAGGAATATAGATGCAAGGCATCATGCAGGACTGGCAGCTGACCAGTAACAAAATTCTCGAGCATGCGAACCGGATCAACCCAACGCGAGAGATCGTTACACGTCGCGTGGGCGGCAACATTGTTCGCACCTCCTATGCCGAGCTCTATACGATGTCGAAACAGGTCTCGGGCGCGCTGATTGAATCGGGCATCACGCTTGGCGATCGGGTCGCAACGCTCGGCTGGAACTCCGCTCGTCACATGGCCGCCTGGTATGGCACCATGGGCATTGGTGCGGTCTTGCACACGATCAACCCGCGGCTCCACCCTGAGCAAATCGCTTGGATTGCCAATCACGCGGAAGACAAAGTCCTGATCTTTGACACAACATTTTTACCGATCGTCGAAGCGGTGAAAGACCATCTGAAGACCGTCAAAACCTTCGTCATTTTCGCCGGCGCAGACGACATGCCAGAAAATTCTGTGGGCGCGGTGGCGTTTGATGAATGGATTGCCGGAAAATCACTCAACGCGCGTTGGGGCGACTTCCCAGAGGAAACGGCCTGTGGGCTCTGCTACACGTCTGGCACGACCGGGAACCCAAAAGGCGTGCTCTACTCGCACCGTTCAAACGTTCTGCATACACTGATCACCATGTCCAAAGATGCCATGGGCATGGGCGCAGACGATGTCGTGCTTCCGGTGGTCCCCATGTTCCACGCGAATGCATGGGGCTTAGCGTTCGGCTGCCCCGCGACGGGCGCCAATATGGTCATGCCCGGCGCACAAATGGATGGCGCGAGCATTTATGAGTTGCTCGACACCGAGAAAGTGACGATCACCGCGGCGGTGCCGACCGTTTGGCTCGGCCTGCTAACCTATTTGCGCGAGAACAATCTCAAACTTCCGCATCTGCGCAAGGTCTTGATTGGCGGCTCGGCCATTCCTGAAGCCATTCTGCGTGCTTTTGAGACCGAATATGAAGTCGACGTGATCCACGCCTGGGGCATGACAGAGACGAGCCCGCTCGGCACGCTCGGGTCCCTGCCGCCCCACCTCAAGGACGCCGACATCGACACCCGTATGGCGCAAAAGCTCAAGCAAGGCCGACCACCCTTCGGCGTGGAGCTCAAAATCGTTGATGATGAGAACAATGATCTGCCGTGGGATGGCGAGACGGCGGGCCGTCTGGTTGTCCGCGGCCCCGCCATTGCCGGTGGATACTTCAAAGGCGATGGCGGCAATGTGCTCGACGAAAACGGCTTCTTTGACACAGGTGACGTCGCCAATATCGATCAGTTCGGCACCATGCAGATCACCGATCGCGCCAAAGACGTGATCAAGTCCGGCGGTGAATGGATCAGCTCCATCGATATTGAGAATATCGCAGTTGGTCACCCGAAAGTCGCCAACGCCGCGGCCATCGGGATTTATCACCCGAAATGGGATGAGCGCCCATTGCTGATCATCCAAGCCGCCCCCGGTGAAGAACCGACCAAAGAAGAAGTGCTTTCACAACTCGAAGGCAAAATCGCCAAATGGTGGACCCCAGATGATGTCGCCTTCATTGAGGAAATCCCGCTCGGCGCCACCGGCAAGATCAATAAGCTGAAACTGCGCGAGATCTTTAAGGACTATACGCTGCCAACCGCCTAAGCGCGGACCGCATAACGCAAATCGCCCGGACTGGCAGATCGCCCGTCCGGGCATTTTTATTGGTTCCTTTTGCCCGGCATTCACGCAGCATAAACCTAAGATCAGCAATCTCGGGAAAGTTAATCTGGTCTGCCTTAAACCAGACGTAATTAAACTTGAGACAGCTTTCCCATGAGCGCCTTTCTAAGCCTTGCATTCCCCTTGATCACCGGGGCCGGACCCATGGATCAGGCCTTGCGCGCGACGGAAGCGCCCGAGGCTTTACGGGCGGCGTTTACAGTGGACATGGCGAGCGCCAAGGCCAGGCGGACCTACATGTATGATCCGCGCTTGCCAGAGCCTCAACGCTGGCAACTCATCTTGGCGACGGGTGAAGATGGCGATTTAGATCAAGCCGCGGCCGCTTGGGGCGCAGAGATTGCGCCGGATGGACGCCTTTTCCCTGACGACTTACGCGCAAGCCTTGGCGAGCAGGTCTTTGTTGATGATTTGGGCGGAGCTTGGCGGCTGAAATTTCGGCATGCGCCGTCTGCGAATGACAATGCCCTCGATGTCTGGGCGACGCAGCGGCTTCAAGCGGAAGCTTGGTTGGAACCGGTCAATGGGCAGTTTCTGCGGATCGATTATACCCTCCCCCGCCCCGTGCGCGGTCCCGAGGGCGGGCGCCTGACCAAGTTCGAGCAATCCTATTTGCTCGCCACCGAGCCGGAATGGGGGCTCACTTATATTGCGCAATTTGCGCTTGAATTTGAGGCCAAAGCGCCCTTCCGAACCATTCGCCACAACTACCGCGCGACGATTACAGAAGCGACCTTCTTCTTCGCCAGTCCAGAGCTTGAACGCCAATTCGTTTCTGCCCATGTCCCGCTGTCCACACAGCGCTGAAATTTGCCGCAGATCGGTGGTTGCGGAGGGCTAGCCTGCAGTGTATGCAGCGCGCTTCTGATGGTTCGGTAGCTCAGCTGGTTAGAGCGCACGACTCATAATCGTGAGGTCGGGAGTTCAAGTCTCCCCCGAACCACCATTTCTCCCTTCACGTTTGCATAACCCAAGCCGCAAACCACGATTGACGCTCAAACGATCCATTGTTGTGCGACGCTTGATCGTCACATGGTTGGGCGCTCCCAATGCGTTCGCGCGAGCGCCATCTCTGAACAAAAAAGCACTGCTCGCTTTCTAATCATATCATCGCATCGTCACTGATTTGACTGACATAAGACTTGCGCTTCTAGGCATTAGCGTTAACGAATTCTTAAAAGCGCCTTCAGAGCGCGAGCTATGAGCAGGGTGGCAATGGGACAAAGTCTTGAGGTATCGGTCGTAATACCGACCTTCAATCGTGCACGAAGTGTGCGCCGCGCCATCGATTCGGTGCTCGGCCAACTCGGTGTTTCTCCTGAAGTTATTGTTGTGGACGATGGATCGACAGATGCAACGTCAGAAATGTTGCGAACGTATGGCGACGCCATCCAAATCATCTCATTGAAGAATGGTGGCGCTTGCCGAGCGCGAAACATCGGGGCGAAAGCCGCGCGCGGAAATTATGTGATGTTCCTCGATTCCGATGATTGGATTTCAGCAGACCTGCTCAGCGGCATGCTCGAGCGCGCGAAAAGCACGAAAGCGGATATCGTGTTCAGTCGAGTGCGCTTGGTTGGACAGAACAATCAGGATCATATTTTAGGACAGAACCTACAACATTGCGAAAACGCGGATGAAGTTATTGGATACTGGCTTGAGGACGATTATGTCCCGCCCTGCGGCGTCCTTTGGCGACGCGACTCCCTATTTGATATCGGTTTGTGGGAAGAAGAACGACAACGCAATCAAGACGGCGAATTGGTTCTGCGGGCCTTGATGGGGAATCTGAGTTGGGCATTTTCTGACATTGGTGAAGGTGTCTACGACAAGTATTATGACGGCACGCACATCTCCGGGCGCTTGCTATCGCGCAAAGAATTGCTCGATGAAATCAAACTGTTCAATCAGATTTCCAATTGGGCTGAGGTAAAACCGGCAAAGTCGGTCAAAGTTTCGTTGGGGCGCGCGGTCTATAAAATCGCTCGTAAAGCTTATGAAGCGGATTACAAAGACCTCGGGGATGGATGTCTGAATTTTTCACGAGAGCTCGGTTTCTATGGCCATATTGGTCGGACCGGGCATAGTTTCATAAGTTCTATGATTGGCCTGCGAAACAAAGAACGCCTGTGGGTAAGAATCAAACAGGCAATCGGACGTCCGGCAGTATAACCGCCGCACGCGGCAAGATTAGCGATTTGCCACATCCGCTCCACGCACTTGAGACACATTAAGTTTACCGAATGTGTCGTGTCCGGCGCTGGTAACGTGGGCGTTCCAGCGTTATTAAACTGAACGAACCCGAATCTTCGAAGAAGGCCTAGTTGGTCATGGCTCAGTTTCCTGCATTTGCCGCCGTCACCCGCTCATTTGAGTATTTTCGTGGGATTCATATCCGAGACAAACATCTGCACATTCCGCATCCGCGAGCGCGGGTCTCCTTGGACCGGTCATTCTTTCGGAGTTTTTGGGCGGTCGTGCAGCTATATACTTATCTGGTTGCGGTCGGCATTTCACGGATCGCGACCCGCAAGCAGGACCGACATACAATCGCGTTTTATCCGCGCAACGCGCCGCCTTGGTATAATATTTGGTTCGCGACACAGGTGAGCGATCTGCAGATCGTGTCAGATGTGGAGACGGCTGACACCGTCTTTGTTTTCGAGGATGAAACGATTAGCCGAGCCGGGCGCGCTTTAACCTCGGACCAACGCGACCGCGCCTTCAATGATCGTATCGAAGACATCTCCAAGACTCATGTTGGGCGCATTTTTGAACGCGTCTTTGGCTATTCGCTGACCGTCGACCCGCTTACATTCGATGGGCCAGCTGTATGCAAATCGGATAAGAACGGCACACATGATGGCAAGATCGTGCAATGTCCGATCGTCCCTCAGGACGTTGAGCCCGGTGCCGTCTATCAGCGTCTCATCGATAGTGCGACCGATGGTGAGCGTAGCGAAGACCTAAGAACCAATGTGGTCAAAGGTGCCCTGCCCGTTGTGTTTCATAAATACAAATCCTTGGAGGGCCGCTTCGGGACAAGCTATCTCCATACTGACGTTCGCACCGCGAATGAGGTTTTTTCAGCCGATGAGCAGGCCCAAATTTCCGCGTTTTGCCGCGAAATCGGCTTAGATTTTGGCTGTATCGATATTTTGCGGGATATTAAGGATGGTCGGATCTATATTGTCGATGTGAACAAGACTTGCATGCCCGTCTTGTCTTTAAGTTTCAACGAGCAGCTTCGGGCGCTGCGCCTCATGGGTGGCGCGCTCAAAACCGCGGTACAGGAGGGATAAATGACATCAACGCGTCTGTTCGTCCAAGACCTGTTCTGTGCAACGTGGTTGTCAAAACGAGTCCCGAGCCGCAGCGAGATTGCCCGCGCGCTAAACCATCGCAGCCATCGGCGCTGGATGGTGGAATACCTGGAGCGCAAATCAGAGCTCGCCCGCCTCAACCTATGGGTTGCCTTCAGCATCGTTATTCTTTGGCTCAAGCACCATATCAATTACCGTGCGCGCCAGGTTCTCAGTGGCGCCTGGGTGGCCGCGCCTACCCTCGCGATTGAGCACGCCCGCGCCGCTTTAATGCACCATGATCGCTCTGTGCGTGAAGACGGCTTGGCGATCCTTGCTTATTTCAACGACACATCCAGTCTAGAGAAAATCCGGTCTTTGTTCGAGCATTCTGACCCGCAAACCCGCTATCGTGCACAACTCGCTGCGCGGGCAATCGAACGCGAGATGCCCATTCTTTTTGTTGCACCGAACTTCAGCCGCTAGGCTGCACGGCGTCTCCTGATTTAAGCGGCTAGCGCAGCGCCGTATCCATGGCGGCTTGGAACGCGTCCGGCTGATCCAGCATGACGAAATGAAGTGCCTCATCGATCGCGACCAAGGTCAGGTTCGGCATCACCGCGTAGAGATCCTGATAAAAAGCTTCGACACCGTCCATATTTGGGATCTGTGGATCGCGCGCATAGATCACCGTCGTCGGCACGTTGATGGCGCTAATCTGTGCGCGGAGATCCGTGACTAAGACCTCTGACATGGCCTGCGCCATCACCGCTCGATCGCTTGAAACCGACCAGTCGAGCGCTTTTTGAAGGTCGTCTTCCCCTTTGACCAAGGCTGAAAGCGCCTCGGCCTGGCGCAGCGCGAAAACATCGTCAGACTGTGCAATCAAAGCAGCTTTCATCATCGCGGCAACAGGGATCATTGTGTCCGATGTCGCGTTTGGGTCCATCAGGACCGAAAAGAAGGGCAAGACATCGACAATCACCAAACGGTTTAAAGAGACATCCGGCTGCAGCGCCGTTTTGAGCGCGACCAGGCCACCAAGAGAATGCCCAACCAAAGCAACATCTTCGCTGAGGTCCCCAGCATAGGCAGCAAGATCCGTCGCGAGATCATCGAGCACGTTCTCATTGTCTGCATTGCCGCGCGCCGGCGCCCCAGAAAATCCACTGACTTGCACCATATGCACCGTGAAGCGATCCGAGAGCGAGGCGGCGGTGGCATCCCAAACCGAGGCGTCGGACGCCAAGCCTGGCATTAAAATGACATCGGGACCGGTCCCAGCGACCGTCACGGTAAAATGGTTGCTCTCAAACCGGGACGAGTCTGCCTCGCCCGGCGGGACCGCTTCAGATGGATTTGAGCAAGCTGTCACGGCGAACAGACACCAGACGATAGCGAACACCAACACGGATCTCATCTAATTTACTCCCGCTGCTCGAGCAGCATCTTTTTCATATGTCCGCGCCGACATTAAAAGCGCAAACACGCTTAAGAGGTTCAGGACCAGCATGATTTCTAAAGCGCGCTTTAGAGGCATCGCTTCCCCCCCGGCTGCGAACGTGTCGCTGAGCCAGCCTACAATGGTTGGCCCCCCGCCAATGCCGATCAGGGTCAAGCAGAACAACATAAAAGCCGACGCAAAGGCTCGCATGCGCAGCCCCACCAATTCTTGCGACGCGGTATAGGCGATGCTCGCATAAATCAGACCAATGAAACTCGGAATGAGATTCCAAGCATAAGCCATATTGATCGTATCGGCCTGCAAGAACAGCCAGGCAAACGGCAGAGCTAAGGCCGCGCAGATCGCGATCATGAGGGGCCGCCACGCCAAACTGCGGCTCGATAGCGTATCGCAAACGCGTCCCAGCAAAATCGCACCGACGCTGCCGGCGCCCCCGATCAGCAGTCCCAACGGAACCGCGATATCCGCCGGGCCGACATCATAGGTCCTTTGCAAGTGGCTTGGGGTCCAAGCCAGGAACGCATTTGCAGAGACGCAGATCAAACAGCAGCCCGCCAGCAACCATAAGAAAGAGCTTTGCTTGGCAATAAATGCCATGGTCTCGCCGAAGCTAGAGGCCTCACTTTCGCTTTCGCGTTGTTCAACCGCCCCGCGCTTTGGCTCTCGGATCGTAAGCCACACCACCAAAGCGAGAAGCACCCCCGGAATCCCGGCCACAAAGAACGCGATCCGCCATCCAAACGCTTGATAGACATATCCGCCAATCACGAACCCGGCCAAGATCCCAAGGCCAATGCCGGACGTATAAATCCCAAGCGCAAACGCGCGTTCCTTGGGTGCATAAAGATCGGAAATCATCGAGGTCGCGGGCGGGGTTCCACCGGCCTCACCGATGCCAACGCCCATACGCGCAATCAATAAGTGCCAAAAGTTCAGCGCCAGCCCAGAAAGCGCCGTCATGCCGGACCAGGTCGCCAGCGCAATGGAGAGAATATTTCGCCGATTGCCCCGATCTGCCCACATCGCGATCGGAATTCCGAAGGTGGCGTAGAACACGGCAAAGGCAAAGCCAGTGAGCAGGCCGATGGCACTGTCGCTAATTTGCAGATCGGCTTTAATCGGCTCGACTAAGATGAGCAGGATCTGCCGATCAATATGATTGAAGGTGTAGACGAGGGTCAGAATGGCGAGCACGTAGGCTCGCCCGCCAAACTGACCCCCGACCTGGGAGGAACTCACTGCGGTCATACCCGTCTCGTGAGATTAGAAGTCGACAGAAAGCGAAGCTGTAACCGTCGACGGAGCGCCATAGAACGCCGAGTAAGCACTATCGATCCCGAGCTGGCTTGGCGTGACAAAGTTGTATGCGGCAACGCGATACTCTTCGTCCGTCAAGTTACGCCCGTGTAGTCCCAGCCGATACTTTTCGCTCGCGGACGTCCAAACGATGCTGAGATCCGCCAGCGTATAACTCTCAGGATCAAGCGCTGGACCACCAGCTGGGAAGACCGCACTGGTGCCTGCATCAAAGCCCGGATTCTCGACATTGAAGAGGAAATACTCGTCGCGATACGACAATGCACCGGTGACAGAGATTTCACCATTATCGCCAAGGTCATTGGTATAATTGAGCGAGATCTGCCCTTGAAGCTCAGGCGTGTTTTGCGTGACGAACTGATCGGCAATGTTCACGTCGGCCGAGAGAATTTCGGTGATCTCCGCATCGATGATGCCAAGGTTCCCCGACAGCGTGAACAGGTCATTGATGAACCACGTACCCTCAAGCTCGAAGCCCGTATATTCCGACTCTCCAGCGTTGAAGACTGACGAAACGAACGTGTCATTGACGCCATCGCCATCGGAATCTGCACCGCTTTGAACGGTGATCTGCTGATCTGTGTATTCGGCGAAGAAGATGGCGGCGTTCAGATTGAGCGTATTGTCAAAGAATGAGCCTTTGGCGCCAATTTCATAGCTGTCGACAAATTCAGGTCCAAAGCCTTGCTCTGAGAGCCCGAGCGGATCGAGGTCTGCACGGGCGCGTGGATCGAACCCGCCTGCTTTGAAGCCCTGCGCGAAGGTCGCATATAGGTTCAAATTGTCTGTCGGCTTGTAGGAGAGTGAGACCCGCGGGGTGAATTCCTCATCCGAACGGGTCAGATTTTGGAAGTCCGTCTGCGTCACGAAGAAGATCGAAGTCGTGTTCGACGGATCAAATGACCCTGAGCCAAGTCCCAACCAAAGCTCCCGCAACACGTCCGCGGTGGTTTCATCCTCGGTGTAGCGACCGCCAAGCGTCAGCGCCCACTGATCATTGAAGTCATAGGTGAAGTCACCATAGATCGAGAAATTCTCTTTCGTCTGATCGCCGCCTTGGAACACCGTCAGACCAAGCCCGCCAAGGATCACATCGAACGCGCCGTTCGCGTTGCCATCGAGATAGTAGATGCCGGCAACACCATTCAACTGATCGCCGCTATAAAGAAGCTGGAATTCTTGGCTGAATTGGTCATCCGCATAGACCGCGGGGACATCAAAGTCAGGCTGCGGCAACGCATCAAAGTCAATCGGCGTGGTCGTCTCACCTTCCCGATAGGCTGTGATCGATTTCAGCGTGATGAGATCACTGACGGTCCATTCGGCTGTCAGCGAGTAGCCCTCGGTTTCAACCGAATTGTCATCACCAAGCCCGGCGCGCGTGTCAAACACATTGCTGGTCACGGGGAACGTCCCGTCAGCGCTCGGCAAGAGGCGGTGACCATGCTTGGCGTTGGAATCGTCTTCGGTACGGTCATAGGCGGCACGGACGAAGAAATTGTCGCTCGGCATCCATTCCGCACTCAAGCGATAGGCCAAGACGTCTTTGTCATAATGCTCAGCGCCCGTATTGAGGTTCTCTCCGAACCCGTCGCGCGTATATTTTGCAATCGCACCGCCAACCGCGAACTGCTCACCGACGGGTGTCGAGCCTGAGACGATTAAGTCGGCCTGGTTAAACGTGCCAAGATTGACCTTGGCTTTTAGGTCCGGCTCGTCGCCAATCCGACGCGTCACATACTTAATCGCGCCGCCAATCGTGTTGCGACCATATAGCGTCCCTTGCGGGCCACGCAGAACTTCGATCCGGTCGATGTCGAAAATGTCCAGGATCGCGCCCTGTGGACGGGCAATGTAAACATCGTCGACATAGAGCCCCACGCCAGGTTCAAAGCCCCAGAGCGGGTCTTGCTGACCGACGCCGCGAATAAAGGCGATCAGCGTGGAATTTGAGCCCCGCGCCACTTCGATCGTTGCGTTTGGTGTGGCGCGCTGGATTGAGGTAATATCGACCGCACCTGTCACCTCGAGATCCTCCCCGCTAAACGCAGAGACAGAGAGCGGCACATCCAAAGCGCTCTCTTCGCGGCGCTGCGCGGTGACCGTGACGGTGCCGAAACGGCGCGCGTCTTCGTCTCCGGTTTCGCCATCTTGCGCCGAGACAATGCCATGTCCCATGGTCAGCGCTAGGGTTGAAGCAACGCTCAAATTAAGCAGAGTTTTCGTTTTAAACGTCATTGTGATCCTCCCACGGAATGCTCCGTTTTGAGATTATGTAGAGACCAACGTCATCTCACGACTATGACCCAATAGCTTTTTCGAAGTGAACAGTTTCGCTCACGCATCTTGCGGTAAGCGCGATTTGCGCCGTGCATATTGCGCCGGCGTTTCGCCTTTCCAGCGCTTAAAGGCGCGATTAAAGGCGCGGATATCTGAATAGTTTAGGGCATCGGACACTTGCGCCACGGTATAGCCATTGCGCAGCAACTGCGTGGCTTGTTCAAGATAGTGCTCGCTGATCAGCTCGCGAAAGCTCGTGCCCTCTTGTTCGAGACGTCGACGTAAGGTCGCGACACTCATCGATAAACGCAACGCTACGGTCTCTTGTTGCGTTGCGCCATCACGAATGAGCGCGAGCACGCGTGCCCGGCTTGAGGTCGGTCCAGCTTGCGGGTTGAGCTGCTCCAAATACGCAATGACGCGGCTGAACACTCCTTCAAGGCTCAAGTCGATTTGATCTGGCGGCGGCATCTGCGCGTGCGCTAAGTCATAATCGAAACAGAGTTCATAATTGTCCTGACCGAAAGAAACCGGAGCGGTCCAAATCCCGAGATGCGCGGGCAAAGAATCGCTCTGCACGCGCTTTAACACGACCCGCCGCAAGGCTTTCTCCGCCAGGCCGGCGCTCAAACTATCGAGCAAACACTGCACCTTGATCAGCACACACTCCCCAACAAAATGGACCATCTCCGGGTCGTCTTTCATCGTATAGGGAAAGTTGGAATCATTGATGATCAGCGACACCGTTCGATCGGTGGTTCGGATCGTATTGTAATGCTCGCCATGCATCATGTTGAAATATTGCGCGAGATTGTTGAGCGCATCTGCGAGCGTTGTCGACCGGCTCATTTGCGCCGTGATGAAAGCGCCGGTTTCATAGGTCAACTTGCGTTGCGACAGGTGCGCGGTGAGATCGTCCAGGCGCCGCGCCACCTCGCCTTCAATGCGGAAGAAATCGACGAGCGACAATTCAATTTCGGCCCGAACAGGCGCTTCGGCCAAGGGCTCATGGCCAAGGCTCTTCAGGACGTCACGGCTGTCTATACCCGCACGTTCAGCCTCTTGCAGCAAAGGCTCAAGCCGGAGGCCTGAAACAGATAGCGTGCGTGTCAACCAATCCCTCAACGTGTGGCGCCCCGCTGAATCGCCGCTGGGCTTTCTATTTTCTAGCATAAGGTGTTCGCGCGAAACATAAAACTTTCGGCGGGGGTCAAAGGCGATAAGTGCCTCACACCGCGACAGAGTGACGGGCCGTTGAACGGTGCAGATGATGGTCAAAGGCGGACGCGACGAGCCTTACAAAGGGTTCGCCACCTGGTGCGATTAAGACGCGGCCGTCCTCAAGGCGCGCAAGCCCATCTGGGATATACGCTTCAGCCTCTCGCAAAGTGGAACGCACCCAATCTGCGCTGGCGCCCGAAGCCTTTGAAATCGCCTTTAAGTCCGCGATACCGAAGCACATCAGCGCCTCGATAATGGCGCCGCGGCGGCGATCCTCATCGTCTAAGGCATACCCTTTTGAAATAGCGAATTGCCCTGCTTCGATCGCTCGCGCCCACGCGCCCGTATCGGCGGCGTTTTGAAGATAGCCTTGCGGCATGCGCGCAATCGAGGTTGACCCAAATCCAATCAGGGTTTGCGCGTCATCGGTCGTATAGCCTTGGAAATTGCGTCTCAGCGTGCCGTCCGCCGCGGCGATGGCGAGGGGATCGGAAGGCCTCGCAAAATGGTCTAAGCCGACCGCTTGATATCCCGCTCGGACGATTTCCGCCGCTGCCGACTGAGCTTGCTCTAGCCGCGCGTCAGGGCCGGGCAAGTCTTCGGTTTGGATCATGCGCTGGCGTTTGGCCATCCATGGTACGTGTGCGTAGCCAAACAGCGCCAGGCGATCCGGATTCAAGGAGACACACGTTCGGATCGTCTCCGTCAGCATGTCGACCGTTTGCAAGGGCAGCCCATAAATCAGATCGAAATTGATCGCCGATACGCCAACGTCTCGCAAAAACTCAACAGCATGGCGGACCATCTCTGGCGGCTGGATCCGATTGATTGCGGCTTGAACCTTCGGATCAAACTCCTGAATGCCGAAGCTGGCGCGGTTGAACCCGAGGGCGCCGATGCGGGCGATCATCTCGTCGCTTAGCGTGCGCGGATCGCTCTCAATCGCAATCTCGGCATTTGCGTCGCGGTCAAAATGCGCCCAGACCTCCGCCATGACGCGGGCCAAATCATCCGGCGACAAAGAGGTTGGCGTGCCCCCGCCCCAGTGCAAATGCGAGACGCGAAACCGTCCCGGCAAGCGCGCCGCGACCAGCTGAATCTCTCGGATCAGCGTGTCGACATAATCAGCGACGGTCGCATAGCGCGCGGCGAGCTTCATATTGCAGCCGCAATACCAGCAGACTTTCTGGCAATATGGCACGTGCAAATAGAGCGAAATGGGCTCGGCCGGGTCGAGCGTGGCGAGCCAGTCCGCATAGGTGTCGGCCCCGATTTCAGGGGTGAAATGCGGCACCGTCGGATAGCTCGTATAGCGCGGGACAGGGCGGGTCAGGAGATCAGTTCGAAAAGCGTTCATGGCGACGGACATTAGGCAAACCGAACGCGGCGCGCGGTAGGTAGTTTTACGGATCTGCGACCTTGTGACCGCGGTACGCGATGGCGCAGGACAGAGCGATGAACGCCCCGATCAGTCCGACCGGGCTGCATGGCCTTTATACACGCTTTATCCCCCTCTAAACGCCCTCAAATGAGGTCGGGTGCACCCAACCTCTGAGGTTCGATCGACCCAACCTCCACCGCACCGCTCAACCATACCTCTGATCTCTAAGTGGAAACGATGCACCTTACGGGGCGTAGATGAGCAGATCGTGGGATCCGTTTACCAAACCGCGCGCGCCGGGATCCCCATATGATACGCCACAACGACAAGTTTGCAGCCACCTGGGCCAGAGGTCCCAGACCCCACATTTTTGCCCCGAAACGAGGGCGTTTGAGGGGTCCAGCCGCAGGACTCGCGCCTTAAAAATTTCCTAATATTTACAGCATGTTAAAAATGTTTAATAAGAATTAACTGTATATTTTAAGTCTTTGTACACGATCGTATTCACGATTATTCTCTCTATACGTGTATTTACCATCAGATAGATACACTCAGAGCATCAAAGTGAAGTTCTCAGATAATGACGCTTCGAGCGCCTGCCTCATAACTCAAGCATAGTCAAATAAAGGATGATGGGGTAGGCTCAGCCTGTTGGGGAACTCAACACGCTCACCTTCATGAGGAAGGGTACTATGAAACTGAAACTTTTGGGCGCAGCTGCCACAACCACAATCGCGGCTCTCATCGCGATGCCAAGTCAACAAGCCTACGCAGACGAGTGTATTGGCTACTATGATGGCAGCTCAGCAATCGCCTTCTCCGGCGCAGCGCGGGTGAGCAAGCACATCTCTGCCAATCTCGCTATCGGCCTAGTACCATCACGGGGCGATATCGGGGCGCGAGCCGGGGTTCGCGTCGGCTGGTAAGGCCCAGTCAGTCGGGCGCTTCCTCTCCAGCCTTACGCACGGCGTCCGCGAGACTGAACTTACCACTTCCGGGCCTCAGGGGTTGGGGTTGACCAACCGCTGGGGCCCATCCGGAGAGCCAGATGATTTCAAAGCTGGCTCTCACTTTTCCATCCGGGTCGCTGTAACGCTCGGTATAAATTTCAGCCATGCGGGCAAGGGTTCGGCGCGACAAAGGCCGCCGCTCTTGCCCGTCGCGTTTGGCAAAGGCAGCCTGTTCGCCCATGCCTTTTAAATCGCGCATCAGCTTAAGCGGATGATCATAGCGCACGGTGACGCGCTCCACGTCGGCCACGGGCAGCGCAAAACCCACCCGCTGGAGCAAGCCGGCCATGTCTTGCAAACCTGGCAAGGGCGACAAGCGCGGGCTGATCCCACCGGTCATCTCCGTTTCAGCCTCGATCAGAGCGCTGCGCAATTCGTTCAGTGTCCCACCGCCAAACAGGCACCCCAAGAACAATCCATCGGGTTTCAGCACGGTCCGGATCTGCGCCATCAGTCCAGGGAGATCATTGGCCCAATGCAGGGACAGAACGCTCACCACCAGATCGAATGTAGCTGGCTCGAATGGCAGCTTCTCGGTGTCGACGTTTACCGTGTCGAAGCCCCTTGCACCAAGGCGCTCAAGCATTTTCACAGATGGTTCCAGCGCAGTGATTTTATCGACCTGGCCACTTTCTTTCAAAACGTCGCTGGCCTGCCCAGTATGGGCCCAAAGGTCCAATGCATTTTCGAACCTGCGAGGCGTATCTTTGAGTCTGTCTAATAATTGATTCGACTCTTTGACCTTAAGGAAGGCATACTGGTCAAAATCATTAGAGGCGCGGTCGCGGTTTTGCGCGAGACGCGCCCGATCAAAAAGCACTGGGGATGGAGACGGCGACATGAGTTCCGATATGCATTGGACGACGCGTTCCGCAAGAGCGGGCCTGAGGTCGCTTGCGAATTTCGTCTGGCCCCATCGGTCGATTGTCACAGGCGAGCGTCATGGCGGTGATGGCCCACTCACACCAGAAGACTTTGCTCAAATCACATTTCTCAATGGCGCTGGGTGTCGCAGTTGCGGGGTACCACTTGAGGTGGACCTGGGGGCAGAAAGCCAGTGCGGCGCCTGTGCGGCAAAGGCTCCGAAATGGGATCAAGCCAGAGCGGCGATCGCCTATGATGACGCCTCGCGCCAGGCGATCCTCGAGCTGAAGCATGCCGGACGCCGAGACGGCCTGCGGGCCATGTCCACGTGGATGGCCATGGCCGGCCGAGACATTCTCCCCGAGACCGATTGGCTTGTGCCGGTTCCCTTGCACTATCAAAGGCTAGCATCGCGCGGCTTCAATCAGGCAGCCTGGCTGGCGCAAGGCGTTGCCCGTCAAACCGGAACGCTGGCCTTAGTCGATGGCTTGTCGCGCACGCGCAACACGCAAAGCCAAGGCGGGCTGACTGCGCGACAGAGACAGCGCAACGTTGCCGGAGCGTTTGAAGTCCGAAAGTCTCGCATCGGGCGCGTGAAGGGCAGCACCGTGACTTTGGTCGATGACGTCCTGACGACAGGATCAACGCTCGCTGCGTGCACGAAAGCCCTTAAGAAGGCCGGCGCGACGCGCGTCAATGTGCTCGTGCTTGCACGCGTTGTAAGAGAGGCAGATCTTACCATATAAGGGGCGAACCCGGACGAAAGGACCGCCCCAAACATGGCTCATGTGACCATCTACACACGGGCATTTTGCCCTTATTGCTCTCGCGCGCTCAGCCTTCTCAAACAAAAGGGTGTTGAGATGACTCATATTGATGCGGGCATGGATGCTCAAAAGAAAGCTGAGATGATTCAGAAGTCTGGCGGCGCACGAACGTTTCCGCAAATCTTTGTCGGCGATCTGCATATCGGCGGTTGCGACGATATGATGGCGCTTGAGCGTGCCGGAAAACTGGATCAAATGCTGGCCGCCTAAATGATCAAATACGCGCTCATCTGCTCAGATTGCGAGGCCGAGTTTGAAGCTTGGTTTGCCTCATCTGATGCCTATGACAAGCAGGCCGAGCGCGGCTTGGTTGAGTGCGTACAGTGCGCTGGCACGAATGTTCGCAAAGCGATCATGGCCCCGGCCGTATCCGGCACCAAGAAGTCAGCACCGCCGGACCCCCAAAAAGTGTTCGGCAAATTAGCGGCAAAAGCCCGTCAGCATGTGTCTGAGAATTTCGATTATGTCGGCGACGGCTTCGCCACCGAAGCGCGAGCCATGCATTATGGCGAGATCGAGCATAAACCAATCTGGGGTGAAACCACCGCTGACGAGCGTGAGGCCCTAAAAGATGAAGGGGTTCCTGCTGAACCCCTCCACCCGGCTTTTACGCCTGCGAAGCCCCGCGATGAGGACAAGCTGAATTAGGTCGCCTCAATGAAGTCGATCAAAACTTCGACCAGCTCCTCGGGCTTATCTTCCTGAATAAAGTGGTGGCCGTCTTTGATGGTTGTGTGCGGTTGGTCAGCAGCGCCCGGAACCGTCTCTTGCCAGACGACATCGCCGCCTGCGGTGACCGGATCGCTGTCGCCAAAAGCGGTGATCAAGGGCTTGTCCCATTTGGCGAAAACCTCATCCATGGCTTTTTGGTTCTGGCGCAGCTGAGACGGCACCATGTACGGAAAAATGCGCGTTGCGGCGCGATAGGATTCATCTGGAAACGGGGCGGCGTACCCCGCGAGTTCAGCGTCGCTTAGCGTGCGCGTGGTGGCGCCCTGGAAGAGCCCTGGCATATCGAACTGATCCGAGTGACGGGCAAAGGCGATCCAACGCGTGAAGCGAAACTCTCCTTCATCAAGAACCGATTCCGGCTTACCTTCCCGCCAAACCTGAACCTGTATCAGCGGAAACCCAATCCAACCTCGCAAGCCCCCAGCCGCGGGCAGGCCCGTGTTCGAGAGCATGATCCGCGCATAACGATCCGGATCCTCCGCAATCATGCGCAAGCCAATCAGACCGCCCCAATCCTGCATAAAGACGGTCGCGCTTTGAAGATCGATCGCTCGCGCAAACTCGGTCATGAGGTCGATATGCATCTGGTAATTATGGTCTGAAGGTTTCAATGGCTTGTCGGACTTCCCAAAGCCAACAAGATCCGGCGCGATAACCCGGTACCCCGCGTCGGCCAAAGGCGGGATCATGTGGCGGTAGAGATAGCTCCATGAGGGCTGGCCGTGCAGCAATAGAATGGTTTCACCGTCACGTGGTCCTTCATCGACATAGTGAATGCGATAGCCTTCAATCTCGATATAGTTTGGGGCGAAGGGGTAATCGGGAAGATTGGCAAATCGCTCATCCGGTGTGCGGATCGATTCTGCCGTTTTCCAGCTCGTGGGCGCTTGCAGCATAACCACCAGACCGATCGCGATGGCGATCAAAATCGCCAAGATTATTCCTATCCATTTCAACATGAGCCGTGTCCTATGGTTGCTCCTCTAGCAAAACCAATCCTGTGCCGACCGCACAAAATGGCACTCAGAATGTCAAAAGCATATAAGACCGGATCTTAGCAGCGCAAGATGCATTAGGCGAACAAAGGTGACCGCGCGCCCACAGCTTGGCGTTCACGGGTCAGGAGCGTTTGCAAAGATGGTCGCTCCAATAAGCGATCAATATAGGCGGCCAGCTTTGGCCACCGGGTCGCGTCCACCGGCTCACCCGCGTGCAGCATATTGATGAAGATGCTCGCGGCTGTGAGATCGACCAAGCTTAACGCATCACCCAGTAGGAAGGGTTTTGCGCCATCCAATTGAGCCTCAAGATAGTCGAAATGGTAAGCCATTTGATCTAAGGCGGCTTGAACGATCGCTGCATCGGGGGCGGTTCCGCGCATGTTCGGATTGACGAAGCGCTGAATGAACAGCGGCGCCTCAACTTTGGCGAACACGCCGGTGCCGAGGAAATCGCAAAGCCAGAGCATCCACCCGCGCTGCCACGCATCTTCTGGAAAGAGACGCGGCGTTTCGATGACGCCGTCAAGGTAAACCGCCGCAGCGAGTGAATCCGGCATATATCGCCCATCCACCTCTAAGACCGGGACTTTTCCGAGTGGGCTGATTTTCAGAAATTCCGGGTCCGGCGTCCCCAGAGGTGTGACATTTACGAGTTCATAAGCGAGCGCTTTTTCTTCCAGAACGGCCATTAAGCGACGCACCCAAGGCGAAAAAATTGTGCCGTGAACTTTAATCTCCATAAGATCCTCCAACGAAAAACTGGTTGCAATATGGAACCAGTTACGATATCTGGTCTTATATTGCAACCAGATTCATTGTGGGTATAATGAGCAGCATGAAGACCAAATCATTCTCTGATATGCAGTGCTCGATAGCGCGGACCCTGGACCTTGTCGGGTCTTGGTGGTCCCTCCTGATTATCCGCGATGCGATGATGGGCGCGCGCCGCTTCAAGCATTTTCAAAACTCGCTCGGCATTGCCAAGAACACGCTCACGACGCGCCTCACTCAGTTGGTGGAAAGTGAGATTTTAGAGCGCGTCGCAGCAGCGGACGGCTCCGCGTATGATGAATACCAACTCACGCCTAAGGGCCGCGATCTCGCTCCGATCATTTTGGCGCTCTCCCAGTGGGGCGACAAATGGGCCGTGCATCCGGATGGACCAAGCTTTGAGTATTTTGATCGCAAGACCGGCGAAGATCTGTCCGCGATTTGGCCTCGCCGCTCCAATGGCGAGGCGATGGAATTGCGCGATGTCGGCTACAAGCCTGCTGGCACGCCGACCCCTAAACCAACAAAAACCAATGGGAGGACCCAAACATGATTCAATGCACTTGCCTCGTTCAAGAGGGGCAAATTTCAGCGGCGTCAGAGGCCGTCCTGAGGGACAAGTTAGACGCGTTTACGCAAAAAACCTTTGGCGCTGGCGCCGAGATCAACTGGATTGCGGTTCCCCAGGGTGGCGGATTCACCGCTTCACAGCCCTCAACGTCATCCATCGTTTCGATGCGCGCTCCAACCCCAGTTGATCAAGCCAAACGCGGCCCACTCTTGCACGAATTGTGCGATTTCTGGACCGCTGAGACGGGTCAAAGCCTCAATGAAATCGTCGGCGTCATTTCTGACCCGGTCACCGCTTAAAGGACACCATTATGCCCCTCTATTCTTGCAATGCGGCCCCCGGCGCCATTTCCGATGCGGCCAAACCTAAAATCGCCGCCGACATTACCCGTATTCATTGCGACGTGACTGGCGCTCCTCCGATCTTCGTTCATGCCTTCTTTTTCGAGGACGCCCCGCACCAGCCCTTAGATGGTAAGAAAGCTTTCCTCTTTGGCAGCATCCGTGCTGGACGGAATGAGGCCCAGAAAGCCCAAATCCGTGATGAAATGCGCCAGTCAATCCACACGCATGCGGGCATTCCTCTGGATGACATTATCGTCGTCACGCAAGACACCCCGGCCAAGTGGGTCTTGGAAGGCGGTGAGATCATGCCGGAGCCTGGCGAAGAAGCCGAATGGCTCGCCAAGCACCACCCAGAAGCAGTTGCGTAAGAGGATCAGATGTCAGGAACCGTCATCGTGATCGGCGCCGGCGCTTCAAATGGCGTCGGCGGAGCGCTTTCTCGAAAGTTTGCCTCGGGCGGACATCATGTCGTGATTGCCGGGCGTACGGAATCGAAGGTCTCAGCATTGGCAGAGGAGATTGTCTCGGCGGGCGGCTCCGCGGAACCCTTCGTGATCGATGTCACGAAAGCGGCCGACCAAGACGCCTTGTTCGCACATGTCGCCCCGCAAGGCGACCTCGCGGCTGTGCTCTACAATGCTGGCAATAATGCGGTCATTCCATTCGAGCAGCTCGACGCGGAGACCTTTGAAGCGTTCTGGCGGGTTGGCTGTTTTGGTGGATTTTTAACCGCCGAACGCGCCATTCCCATCCTCAAAGCCCAGGGCCAAGGCAGTCTCTTTTTCACAGGGGCCTCAGGGTCTCTGCGCGGCAAGTCCAACTTCGCGCACTTCGCCTCTATGAAGGCTGGATTACGCATGTTGGCCCAGTCATTGGCACGTGAGTTCGGGCCGCATGGTGTTCATGTTGCGCATTTCATCATCGACGGCGTGATTGACGGCGACATGGTGCGCAGCCGGTTCGGTGAATATCTCGAGGCGCTCGGTGAAGACGGCGGACTGTCCCCGGACGCCATCGCCGATGCCTTTTGGTACGTTCACCATCAGCACAAGTCCGCTTGGACGCAGGAACTCGATTTGCGGCCCTTCAAAGAGAATTGGTAGCCGCACTTTAGGCTCCGGCAGCGCTGATTGAACTGGCGCATTCATTACACCTCGGGCACGCTCGCGTTGCGCGATCATATAATTGTGACCACTCTTCTATGTAGATCGGCGTTGCAAGGGCGCGATCCTATCGTTCATGTATGCCATGGGATTCAGGGGAAGCGACATCATGAACCGCTCAGTTGCACCCATCCTTTGCGTGGTGTGGGGGCGCTAGAATGTTGAAACGGCGTTTCCAATTGATCCGCGTCGGAGAATATAGGTCGACCTTCGAAGTGATGATCTATGGCGATCAGCTGCGTCAGATGCGTCAGATGCTGATCTTTCATTCCATTGAGTTTCCCGTCCCGCCATCTCCGTCTTTTTGCGAATTGATGTGGCGCGCCGGTCTACAAGTCGTTTTCGTTCGACGTGCGGGTTTTGGTCAATCCACCCCTCTGCCCAAAGCTCTGATACAGAAAACGCCGATCACCAACGGGGCGACCGCCATGGCGGAAGCCGTCATGCTGCGCAAACTTATCGCGACAATGCATTTGTCCGATGTCATCGTTTTGGCGATGGGCAGTTCTAACCCTGCCATTTATCGCTTGGTTCAGATCGCTCCAGAGATTTCCTATACGGTGTTCGCGAACCCGATGTTTAATCAAGAGATTTGGCAGGTTTTTACGCCGGTTTGGTTTCGCACAATGTTGCAGCAGATCGTCACCAGCAAAAGTGGGTTACAAGTCGCTTATCAGGGCATGAAACTGCTCATCCGTAAGGATCCGATCGCGTTCTATTCTCACATTTATCATAAGAACCAATATGACCTGGAATATGTGCGCGAAAACGAAGCGGACTACCGAGACGCGGGGGCGTTCTCGCTCGAACTCGACCCAGGCCAACTCTATTACGACACGATGATGTGTTTGAGCCATGACCCGATGCTTAAAGACGGCTTCTTTGCGGGGGTGAACGGAACCGCCCTGATCGGAGCGGAATCTGCCGCACATTGGCAAAACGAGATGGCGCGTGAAGCGAGCCGAGTTGGATTATCGGTTGTGAAAGCCCAAAAAGGTGACCTGTTTTGTGCGTATAAATCGCCACAAACGCTCATTTCATTAATTGAAACGCACGCCAAACCTCAGCTTTTGCAAGTTGTTTGACGCGGCAATACTGTCCGAAAAAAGCGGCGGCCTTGTTGCAACCCGCAAAAAAGTTTTTGCGAATCACGACAGCTCATGGTTGCAATAGGTTTGAAATTGGGTGACCAATGGTTAATATAGTCGCAGACAATCGGGGCGAGCGCTTTTAACTATGACTGAGACGCAGCTATCCATTCAAGACATTGAGTATGTCGCTGACATGCTTCGGGCAATCGCTTGGGTAAAGGATGACTTGGGACCTGTCTCAAGCGAAGCCCTTAAAGATCTTGAAGAGAGCTTAGGCGCAGCAGAGTCGGCGCTCAGACGTGTTGCTGCTGAAATGGAACTCTCAACCGTTCCAAAGTCACAATCGAATTAGTCACTTTGGCGTCTGGATCTGGTCGAACGCATCCTGTCCGGGCAAACCCTCGTAAAACCATTTCAACGGCTGCCTGAGTTCGGATGAAACCCTCGACATGTAGATTGCCTTGATCCGCACGGTGCCGGCTTCCATGGATTTGTAATCCTCCACGGACACCTCAATCGCCTCAGCCACGTCTGCTTCGCTGCGGCCAAGCGCGCGACGCGCGGACGAAATCCGAGCCCCCAGATGCTGATCAATCGGCGACACCAAAACTCTCCCCACAGCGTCACTTAAAACAACGACATCCGTAACATAGTGCCACAGATCACACTCCTACAAGTAAACCTAGGCTAACCCACTGAAATTAGGGTGATCTTCCCTCAGCCCAGCGCTGAACCAAACGACTCACGGTAGAATTTTCCGTAGATCGGCCCAAAACAGGACAATTTTTGCGGTGTTCTTGTCGCGCTTGTTGATATCCGTGCCCCGAATCACATCCGATTCGCGTTACATCGATTTTATTGCCAGCGTCATTTCAGCGGTTTAGACCCTATACACATTAGACATTCTGGGAGTTTTGAGCATGGCTGAAGCGGCGGCACAGGCGCAAACCAAAGGCTTACTGGGCTGGGTCGAAAGAACGGGAAACAAGCTTCCCGATCCAGTCTTTCTCTTCGCCTATTTTATCATCGCTTTGGTCATCATTTCGATCATCTGCGCTATGCTGGGCGTTAACGCGACGCTGAGCGATCAAGTGCTCGGCGGTATGCCGGACAGCCAGAAAGCTCGATTTGGCATTGGCGACGATGGAGTCATTAGCGCCGTGAGCCTGCTGGCCGCTGATAACATTCAACGCCTCTGGGTCGAAATGCCGAAAACGTTCACTCACTTCCACCCGCTCGGCTACGTTTTGGTGGTGATGCTCGGCGCCGGTGTCGCCGAACGATCTGGCTTGTTTGCCAGCGCTATGCGCTCTGCCGTCCGCGGAGCCCCAGTCTTCCTGCTAACCCCCGTCGTGGCGCTGGTCGCCATGGTTGGCAATCACGCGGCAGACGCTGCCTATGTTGTTTTGATCCCGCTCGCGGCTGTCTTGTTTGCCTCTGCTGGACGTCATCCGCTCGCAGGGATCGCAGCAGCCTTTGCTGGCGTTTCTGGCGGCTTCTCGGCAAACCTCTTCCCAGGCCAGCTCGATGCCTTGCTCTATGGGATTACCGAAGAAGCGGGTGAGATCCTGAATGCCAGTTATGACGCCAATATTGCTGGGAACTGGTGGTTCATTATCGCGCTTTTGGCGATCTACCTGCCAATCATTTGGTACGTCACCGATCGCATTATCGAGCCGCGCCTCGGGAAATGGACCCCTTCTGAAGGCGCCGACGCTGACAGTTATAGTGATGAGGATAAGCCGCTGACGCCTGAACAGAAGCGCGGGCTGCGCAATGCTGGCCTTGCCGTGCTTGGTGTTATTGCCGTCTGGGTGCTGATGACCGCAGGTCCCGGCACGCCGCTCTGGCTGGACGGTGAAGGCACCGAAGGCATGGAATGGTATCAGCGCGCTGCGCCTCTATTCCAATCCCTCGTCGGTGGGTTCTTGGTTCTTTTCCTCGCCGCCGGCTGGGCCTATGGCGCCGCCGCCGGGACGATCAATAATCACCGCGATCTCGTCAATATGATGAGCGAAGCGATGAAGGATATGGGCTATTATCTCGTCCTATCCTTTGCCGCCGCACACTTTGTGGCGATGTTTGGTTGGTCGAACCTTGGCCTGATTAGTGCCGTGCATGGCGCATCCGCGATTGAAAGCTCTGGATTGCCGCTGCCAATCTTGCTCGGTTTGATCGTTTTCTTTTCGGCCATCATCAACCTGTTCGTTGGATCCGCTTCAGCCAAATGGGCCCTCTTGGCGCCGGTTATGGTTCCGATGTTGATGTTGCTCGGGGTGTCGCCGGATGGTGCGACGGCCGTTTACCGCGTTGGCGATAGCGCCACAAATATCATTACGCCGCTGATGGTCTATTTCCCACTCATTCTGGTCTTTGCCCGCCGTTGGGTCTCTGATTTCGGGCTCGGTAGTCTGACCGCGACGATGCTCCCTTATTCGGTCTGGATGCTGATTAGCGGCATCCTATTGGTCGTTGGCTGGACCTATCTTGGTTTCGACCTTGGCCCCGGCGCCCCTATGTCGATCACACTTGGCGAGACAGGTTAGAGGCCTAAGGCCCGACGTTTCGCTTCAAAATCATCAGGACCTGGCGCTTCGAGCGTCAGGTCCTTTTTATTGGGAAGTGTGATGTCTAGTTTCGCCGCGTGCAGCATGAGGCGATCTGCGGTCAGCGCTCCGGCGCCATAGATGACATCGCCCAGGATGGGACAACCAAGATACGCCATATGCGCGCGGATCTGGTGCATGCGTCCCGTCCGCGGACGCGCATCGACATAGCCAAACGACCCGACGCGCGACAGCACACGCCATTTGGTTGAGGCTGCGTCCGCCCCATTCTGAAGCGCACCCGGAACCACCGCGCGGCCTTGTTTCAAAAGGGGCACGTCACACTCGCCTCGATCGGTGTCCGGCAGGTCGCCTGAGACCAGTGCAAGATAGTATTTGCGGACCCTGCGTTCTGCGAATTCTGCAGAGAGGGCCGCCATGGCAGGCTTGGTCTTCGCCGCCAAAATTAAGCCCGACGTCCCTGCATCAATCCGATGCACGAGATGCGGTCGCTTTCCGTTCGATCGCGCAAACGTCCAGAGCATGTGGTCTAAAGACGTCCCGCGATTACCGCGCGTCTGAACCGCGAGGCCTGATGGTTTGTTGAAGGCGAGCAAGAACTCATCTTCATAGATGACGAGATCCCGGATCAGGGCTTTCTGGGCTTCCGGAAGATTCGGGATCGGCCGGTTTTTCATCGCCGCTTTGGTCCCACAGCGCGCGAGCTTCGCATCAGGCTTGAACCGATAACCCGCTCACAATCACGGTCGCGACCATGATCAACGAGATGACGAAAGTCCAGGAAATCAAAAGCAAAAAGAAGCGCAGTCCCGACATGATGATCCCAGCAGACCCAGCGACCGCTAAGCTGCGCCAGACATAAAACAGGAACCAAATCAAATAGGCCCAAAGAAATATCGAAGGCAAATATGGGCCCGCCGTCATCATGATGGCGCCGGTAATATACATCCAAGAATGCAGATGCAGCGCGTGAATTGCGTGATCGTAGACAAAAATCTTGCGCCGCCAAATGTGCAATATACTCAGCGAAATCATTGTCAGAGGCACGATGAGGATGCTCAGCCGCGGCAACCAATCTTCAAGCTGGGCCGCGAATTGATCCGGATTTTCCAGCACCGCAACGATCTGGTTTTCAATATCGGTGGGCACCCCTCCAGAGGTTTCGACATTGATATTGTTGCGTTCAAGTTCAGCCCGAACCTCCTCGGGCATCTCACCAATATTGGCTTGACCGTCTCGCAGACCTTGCGTGATTTCCTCTCGCGTTTGGTCGTCTATGTTAATGTATTGCCCAGGTGGCACCAATGCGAACAGCGCTAGATAAAAGAGCAAGCTGGCGATCAGAAACAGTCGAAAGGGCGGGACATAACGCGCGCGTTTTCCAGCCGTATAGTTTCGGGTTAGCCGTCCTGGACGGAATAAGAGCACGGGCAATGTCCGCGCCAAGCGGCCATCAAACGTAAACGTGTCCGAGATGGTCTCGCCGATCAGATCGACGATCGGTCGGTGGAAGCTGGCAGCCAATTGCCCGCAATTCGGACAAAACCGCCCCTCAACCATCGTGCCGCAATTCTGGCATGGCTGGCCGGACAGATCAGCTTTTTGGCGAGTGGTTAGCCCGCCAGCTGAAGCCGCTCCAGCTGTTTCGAGTTCAATTGACATGGTCCCTCCCCGAACCCGTCCCTACTCCGTTTCAGTCGCCTCCGCGCCCCGATCTGACGGGCAAAGCCAACGCGACCGGTGATTATCTTCGGCGTTTTCGGCCCAGCCGTCTAGGTTCGGATCAACCAAGTTCTTGGTGACCTGAAACCACATGGGCGTAATCGGATAGTCTTCCAGCATGATCGCCTCGGCTTGAGCGAAGATTTCGGCACGCTTGACCAAGTCGCGCTCTTGGCTCGCTTGCTCCAGCAGATTGTCATATTCTGGGTTGGAGTAATTGCCGTAATTCTGCTGACCGGCATCCGTGTCGAGCAGATAGAGGTAGTTGAGCGGATCGTT
The DNA here is from genome assembly GCA_965279045.1 of Henriciella sp. Classification (GTDB taxonomy): domain Bacteria; phylum Pseudomonadota; class Alphaproteobacteria; order Caulobacterales; family Hyphomonadaceae; genus Henriciella. The sequence goes on from CBDIHJ010000050.1 coordinate 159,535, forward strand.
GTAGTCCGCGAGCCAGCCGCCATCCGCGACCTCGAAATTGCTCTGACGCAAGTCTGCGTAGAGGACTTTCGTGTCCTGTCGTAGGATTTGGGCATCAACCCATGGGGCAATTTCGTTCCAATTCGCTTGAGCGACGGGCGCTGCTTTTGGATTGTCTCCGGTTGAACGGTGCTTGTATTCAAAGCGAAGCGGATTGTCCGGGCCGTAACCCGCTTCCTCCAACAAAGTCCGCGCGGCCTCTAGTCGCTCCTCGCGGCTCAAGGACTTCCAATAGACCTCCGGGCGGTCTGTCTCATAGTTTGCAATGCCCGGCGGGACAAAATTGTATGCTGGGATGAAACCAGGCGTCAGAACGCTCTCGACCAGGAATTCCCGGTCAATCGCCATCGCCAAAGCCTTACGAACGCGGACATCGTCAAACGGCGCTTCGCTCGAATTGAAGCTCCAATACGTGGTCAGAAGCCCTGGCGTGGTGCGCGCCCATCCGGGTAGTCGGCGATCAAGCTCAGCTTTTCGGCCGCCATCGAAATCATTGTTGATGTCGAGGTCACCCGCTTCAATTCGGCGTTCGACCGCCGCAAGGTCCTCTAGCTCGAAATAGCTGACGCGCTCAAAGCACAGTGTATCGGCTTCGTAAAAGCTGGGGTTTTTATCGGCAACGATTTGGTCTCCGGTGACCCAATAGACCAGTTTGTAGGGTCCATTCACTTCAATGTTTTCTGGCTGGACCCAGGCTTCACCATACTGTTCGACAATGTGCTGGGGCACGGGGAAGGTCGTGTAGTGCGTTAGCAGCCCGAGAAAATACGGGGCTGGTTCCTCAAGCGTGATTTCGAGCGTCATATCATCAATCGCGCGCACCCCCAGTTCTTCAGGCGCGACGCGGCCTTCATTCAAGGCCTGCGCATTCTTGATGATATACAGGAGTGATGAGTATTGCGATGCGATGGCGGGGTCTTGAATCCGGCGAAGCGCATAGACGAAATCATTCGCTGTAACCGGAACGCCATCCGACCAAGTGGTCTCAATCAATTTGAACGTCCAGACCAAACCGTCTTCACTGGTCTCCCAGCTTTCCGCCATAGCCGGGATCACCTCACCATCTGGCGCATGCTGCATCAGCCCATGGAACATATCGCCAATGATAATGTTCTCCCAAGCCGCTGAGGATCTGTGCGGGTCGAGCGTGTCGACTTTCGCTGAGATGCCGCGGCGCAGTGTGAGCGTATCTTCCTCGACATTGCCACCGCCTCCGCAAGCGGAAATAGCGAGGGTCAGGGCGAGCGCGGTTCCCGCAAAAAGTCTATTCAAGCGCATCGATAGGTCCTTTGTGAAAGAGATATCGTTAGAGTTTGTAACTGTTTCAGATCAAACGAGATTTGCCTAGGCCGTGGCTGTCGCAGATGACTTGGACGTGATGATCGCCTCTATTTGCGGCGGAAAAAGCCGACAAAACCAAACAATCCGGCAAGCATGGAGCCAATTCCGCCCGCGACAACCGTGATCGGGCTGATGGATTGTGCGAGCGCGATCGCCTGACCAATGCGAGACACCTCGACTTCGACGGAATCCCGAAACGTCCGGAGCGGCAGCGCTTCGTCATCCATTAGGGCGAACAGCTCAATGACAAGCTCCTGGTTGCCGACAGCGGTTGGGGTGACTTTCCAGCGCCAGACGTTTTCCGTAAGCGGTGAAATCCGCTGGGTTGGCGGCGTAATCGCCTCTACTTCAAAAGCCTCGCCCGAGACCAGCGCTTGGACCGTCGTCGAGATTTGAGCTTCGGCCTCGACAATGTTTCCGGTGCCGGGCAGCGACTCCACCGCGCTATCGTCGCCGGTCGCATCTAAAGACAGCGTCACGGCAAAGGATCGACCGAATTGCGCTTCCTTTGGCGTTTCATGAGCAATCGGCACAGTGCGCAGCGAGCTCATGAAATCATCAGTCGCAGATGAGGCAACGCCGAACATGTCGTCCATATTGGCGGGCGCGCCTAAGCTTCGCGGGCTGGAGGATCCCGCAATGGGTTCCGGTCCGGCATCAAAGCCGATGCTGCCGGGCGGCGGGGTCGCGGCAGACTCCATCGCAGGTTGCGGCTGCGTCTGCATATATTGATAACCGCCATAGGCGAGCGCAGCGCCTCCGGCCAAGATCAGCAAAAACGAGAAAAACCTCAGCATTCCGGTCCTCCACTCTCATCGCTTTGTAAGCTTACGGGGCCATTAGGGGAAGTCTTAACTGAACCGGCCTTGAACGAATTAACCATCCCCCTCGTCGAGGAGATTGTCTGCCCGGGCGCGGGCAGCGCGTTCCTCCCGCACTTTCGCGACTGTCTCAGACGCCATGGGTGGTAACATAATTTCAGGAGCATCCTGCTGTTGCATATACACGGTGCGGCTCGGGAAGGCGAAGCCAGTGCCCGCCCGTTCGATGATCTCGTAACACGCCATGGCGAACTCTTCTTTGATCGCAAGCCACTCGCCCCAATTGGTCGAATGGGTGAAGCAATAGATCAGGAAGTCGATTGAACTATCATTGAATCGGTCGACCCGCACAAACAAGGCCGCTTCCGGCGGTTTGGCGAACCGCTCATCATTCCACAACCAGGCCTCGATCTCATCTCGGATATATTTCAGCTGCTCCACACTGGTGCGGTATTCGACCCCGATCACCCACTTAATCCGGCGATGGCTCATCCGGGAGAAATTGGTCACCGGATTGTCAGAGAGCTTCGCATTCGGGACAAAGACCGGGCTTTTGTCGAATCGGCGGACCAAGGTTGAGCGGAAATTGATCTTCTCGACCGTGCCCTCAACAACACCTTCGACTTTGATCCACTCGCCTGGATGGAAGCGCTTTTCTGACATGATGAGAATGCCTGCGATCAGATTCTTGAACAGATCCTGGGCGCCGAGACCAACGGCAATGCCGAACACGCCAAGACCCGCAATCAATGGCGCGATTGCAATGCCCCAAATCTGCGCCACAGCGCCAAAGCCGAGCACAATAAGAATGACCTGCAGGAGTTTGACCATCCAGTCGATAATCGCTGGCGAAAGTGTGTCACGCAGGCCGACAAAGATGAACTCGAGCGCATTCACGGTCCGCGACAGGGTCCAAAACACGGCCAGCGTAATCGCCGACTGCAAGACTTTATCGGCGATCTCGGCTGCACTGCCCCCGACTTGGGCGTATTGAAGCGCAAAGTAGATGCCTAAAATGACCGGAACAATCCGTAGCGGTGTGGCGACCGCTTTGACCAGAGCATCATCAAATTGAGTTTCTGTCCCGCTGGCCGCGCGCGCAATCCCACGCACCACAACGCGTGAAAATATCCCACGAATAATCAGCGAAAACAAAATGATGGCGAGGATCGTGACGATCTGGCCATAGGTGAACCCATAAGCCCCTTGGTTCCAAATCTCGGAGATGTATACCAGCCCCTCCTGCGCCCAAGCGGGTAGCGAAGAGGTCAATGCTACAGGCAAATCGGAAGTCGTCTGCACGTCGTCACCTATGTGTTCGTCGTCCGCCGTACTCAGGCGTATTAGTTAGACCGCTCTTTCGTGGCGGTAAAACGAATGTCTGGGTTCTTTTCTTGCGCGTAGCCGACATCCCAGGCGTTTTTCGCAAGATAAACTGGGGCATCATCTAGATCGGTGCCCGACGCCGATTTATTCTTGTCTAAGAATGCGCGCAGCATCGCTTCATCTTCGCAATGAATCCAACGCGCGACATTGTAGGGCGCGGTTTCGAAGACGACGTCCAGGCCATACTCATTGACCATGCGTTCGGCCATCACATCAATCTGCAGTGCTCCGACCGCGCCAACAATCATGTCTGAGCCAATGCTCGGCTTGAACAATTGCGTGACGCCTTCTTCGGCCAAGCTTTCAAGCGCCTTGCGCAAATGTTTGGCTTTCATCGGGTCCTTGGATCGCGCCCGGCGAAGGATTTCAGGGGCAAAGTTCGGAATACCCGCGAATCTGATGTCGCCATTTTCCGACAGGCTGTCCCCGACCCGCAATTGACCATGGTTCGGCACACCAATCACATCGCCCGCATAGGCGGTCTCTGCGATCTCACGGTCCTGAGCGAGGAACATCATTGGATTGTGGACGTTGATCTGTTTGCCTTCCGCCGTCTTCAGCCGCATGCCGCGCTTAAACTCACCCGAACACAGTCGGAAGAAGGCCACCCGGTCGCGATGGTTCGGATCCATATTCGCCTGGATTTTGAAGACAAAGCCAGCCACACCCTTATCGCCGCGGGCCAGCATGTGAGCTTGGTCTTTCTTCTGGCAGGTTTGCGGCCGCGGCGCGGGGGCAAACTCTTCGAGCACTGCGAGTAACTCCCCGACCCCGAAATGGCGGAGCGCGGTGCCGAATACGACCGGCGTCATGTGACCCTCTAAAAAGGCTTGCTTGTCGATCTCTGGCAGCATTTCGCGCGCCATTTCGCTGCCCTCTTCCAATTCTTCAAGCGCGCTTGGGTCGACATCATCGCGCACCGCATCCAGATCAACGCGCGCCGACTCGCCAGGCGTAAGGCCTTCATCAGCGGTCTTTTTTGAGTAGTGCAGGAAGTCGCCCGTGCGCAGATCGACCATGCCACCAAAACGCTGGCCCGATGCGGCGGGCCAATAAAGCGGCGCGCAATCTAGCTGCAATTGATCCTGAATTTGATCGAGCAATTCGAGGGGATCGAGCGCTTCGCGGTCCATTTTGTTGATGAAGGTCACGATCGGGATGTCGCGCAGACGGCAGACCTCGAACAATTTCAAGGTTTGCGGCTCGATGCCCTTCGCCGCGTCCAAGACCATGATGGCGCAATCAGCAGCTGTCAGGGTCCGGTAAGTGTCTTCAGAAAAGTCTTCGTGACCGGGCGTGTCGAGCAAATTGTAGACATTCCCGCGAAACTCGAACGTCATCACCGAGGCGCTGACGGAGATGCCGCGATCGCGTTCAATCTTCATCCAATCAGAAGTGGTCCGTCGACGCTCGCCGCGCGCCGCAACCTCGCCCGCCATGCGAATGGCCCCGCCCGCCAGGAGCAAGTTCTCCGTCAGCGTCGTTTTCCCGGCGTCGGGATGCGAGATGATCGCAAACGTCCGGCGTCGATCGGCCTGGTCAGCTAGAGAAAGGGACATGCGTTGGGCGCCTCAAAGTTCAGTGAACAGGCGACTTAGGGGGTTTCGGTCACCGCTTCAACGCGCGGATCTGCATTGTTTTTTGGTTTAAGCCCGAACGCGCGCTTCGCCATCATTTGCGGCGCCACGTTGATAAGTTTCCAAGACCAGATGCGGCACATCACGAAGTCGTGGCTCATAATCGCCAGAGGCGGTAGGCTTGAGGATCAAACAATTCGCACCCGTCTTAGCCACGATCAAGGCCGCGATGTCCCGAAAAACGATCTCGTCCTCAGCGCCCAAAGGCAAACTCTGGAAGCGTTGAACGGCAAAGTCGACAGCATCTTGCGCCCGTAGAATACGAGGGTCACCGCAGCCGATTTCGCGCCATCTTTGCAGCAGATGCGCTTCGGGCGTTTTCAGCTCTATCACCTTGTCATTTAGCAAAAACAACATGGTCTTCCCCTGGTATCAGACCCCATGTCGGCGATTTGCGGTTAATGAATGGTTACAAGCTCGATATATGACACTTATTCGACGGGTTCGGTCAGGAAATGACGCGCCTGCCGGTCCTCGATTTCAACAATCCATAAGTCAGAGTCGCGCTGGCGCGCACGCTGGACATAGTCATCCACGCTGGCCTCGTCTGGACCGACCTGCTGGCTATGCAGATCGACGAAGATGCGTTTTCCATCCATGGACGTTCGCGGCACGTACGCGCGCGCCTGGCCTTGAAGGTCTGCCACTTTGAGGAGCACGTCGCCGCGCGCTTCGTCTCCTTTTTGTAGGACGAAGACGCCGGCCCCCTCCAATTGCGCGCGGCGTATCAGAGCTTCGACCCAGGTCTTGGTCGGCAAGCGTTCATCAAACATGGCAACTCAATCGTTTCGGCACCTGTTTTGCATTCACCTTTTTCGTTAAGTCCAGCTTTACCATAGTGAACGCGCCGTCGCATGCTCTCATTAAACAGCCTTCTTCATTCTGTTGCCAGCGCTCCCGCGACACAATTAGGTTCGACCCCCATTGATGGCCTTCAGTCTCGCGGGGCAGATTTATCGACCTTCTTGCCTTTGCCGATCATGGCCTTGTTGGCCCTGATCTTTGTTTCAGCCTCCATCGCAATCCTGATTGAATTGCGCGCCGAAAACTCAAACAATTAGACCTATTCGGCGGCGCGCTTACTGACTTGTGCAAGACTGGGCAGCGAAACCGTCACAGTCGTCCCTTGCCCTGGCGCGGTGGCAATCTTGACTTGCCCGCCCTGAAGCTCGGCCAATCGTTGAACCATGGCAAGGCCAAGTCCGGTCCCCGCTCGCCCTTTAGCATTCGAGCCCTGCGAGAACGGTTTGGCAATCTTGGCAAGATCGTCAGCACTCATGCCGGCGCCGGTATCGCTCACCCGCAAAACAGCTGCGCCATCGCGCTCAAAGGCCGACAGTGATACCTCGCCGCCGCGAGATGAATATTTGATCGCGTTAGATACCAGATTGTCCCAGATCCGGCGCACGGCAGCCGCATCGGCCATGGCGAGCACTTCGCCTTGTGCGCGGAATGATAACGCCACTCCTGACAGCTCAGCGATCCCTTTGGATTGGCGCATCACGCTTTCCCCGCTGGCGGCAATATCCATGGCGGCAAGATCGAGCTCATAGGTCCCAGCTTCAGCCTTTGCATAGCCGAGCATGTCTTCAACCAAACGGAGCAGCGTTTCGCCACTCTCACGAATAAAGGTGGGATAGTCTTTGTAAGCATCGGGAAGCGGGCCGCGAAGCTCGGCGTCCATGATGTCAGCAAACCCGATAATCCCATTCAGCGGGCTCTTCAGATCATGCCCCAGCCCGGCAAAGAAATTCGTCCGCTCTTGAAGTGTTTGCTCGAACTCCGCCCGCTCCACGCTTTGCGGCGAAATGATCTTGAGTTCGCCGGTCAGGGTTTCGGACCTAGAAACAAAGAGTTTTCCAAAAACGTCATGCTCAATCTGACCTGCGGTATTTGTAAGTGCGCCGATCACGTCATCCCATACAAGTCCGGTTTTGAGCCCTGGTAGTAGGGATTCATTACCGAGCATGTCTCGCACTCGGCCCTGGGGGGTGATGGAAACGATGAGCACCGGTTCAGATTTGAACAGGCTTCGCTCAGCGTGGGCAGGCGCAGCCTGGACCGGACCTTGCCCGCTCCGCCCCTTATTCGGACGCTGGCGCAAGAAAAAAATTTGTAAAAAAATAAGTGTGGTTAATGCGGCCCCACCGAGCCATATTCCCAGTGTCTCACCCATTAACATTACAGCGACCGCCGCAATGCCTGACCCTATAGATCCAAGAATAAAGGCGTATCCGTTAATCCGAGGCTTTCGATCTCGCGTATGCATCTTAACGGTATGGTCAGCTCTGTTAGGCATTTTTCCAGTCACGGATTCATTAAATTTTCGGTCAGAATCCAAGTTTCAGCAGATGCTAGCCTTTGCGGGACGCAAAAGATAGGCCAGTGTCGAGGTCGTAGCGTGAGGGAGCTTTCCATGACCATTAAAACTGTAATATCGGCGGTCGTCGCGGTCGCGGGACTGACTCTTCAAGCCACAGCACAACTGGTCACGCCAGCCCCACAGCAGGTTGCCGCCACCGCTCCTAAAGCGGATCCTCTTGCCAAAGCCGCGGCACTTTACGCGACTTATCAAGGCGAAGTGACGGACGTGAAAAGCAATGGCTTCACCTCTGCACGCGACATTGAATCGACGTTGAACAATCTTGGCGGACACAACCCAGAGCAGTTGACCCAAGGCTGGATGGCTTATTCGGCGCTGGTTGCCGCTCAGAACCCAGAGTTCCGAGCTGCTGTCCTCGACATTGAAGGCTATTATGGCCGCGATGTGATGATGACCGGCATGCAAAATGATGTGCGTTATGCACGCACGCTGAGTGGCGGTAATGAAGCTGTGAACCAAGCTTTGACTGCCGTTAAAGCAGACAGCCGCCGCCTCATCGGCGCTGCTGCCTTTGTCAAAGAGCAAGCTTACAGCCTTCAAGGCTCTGGTTGGGCGAAAGGCCGTGTCGGTAATTCGCAAGCCAAAGCGACCACGCTCTTCACTTCGACCCAATCTGGCATTCCAGCGCGTGGTAACCTGGTACAGGCGATGCAGTCACCAGAAATCAACACCGTACTTGAGCAAGCTGGCCGTTCAGGTGCCCCATCTGTTTGGGACAGCGTCACGGGTGCTGCGAGCACCATCCGTGTGCCATCTGTGGTCTCAAACTTCGGCCCATCACAGCGCATCGCGAGCGGCAAAGAGCCCATCGCAGACCGGATCACCACTCTAGCGGCCTACCGTATCCTCAACGCTGACCCAAGCGTTGCCGGCTCTATGCGCCAAGCGATGAGCGAGCGTGAGACGCAAGGCTGCCTGAACATGGCAAACCTCAATCTTCAGCAATGCGTTGCCGCAGCTCACAAGCATTACGAAGTGCCTTTCTGTATCGGCGAGCATGCCCTGTCTGATATCGGCAAGTGCATCGGTAAAGTTTCGAGCTAATCGAAAAAATCTCTATGCAGATTATCGCCCCCGGCCGCAGTGCCGGGGGTTTTCTTTTGTGTCGTTTCCTCCCAAATGCTGGCCATGACCATTACGGAACGCGCCGCTGAAATCGCTGATGAATTTGACTTCCTCGAGGATTGGGAAGACCGCTACGCGCACATCATCGATCTTGGAAAATCGAACCCGCCCCTCGAGGCGCATGAACGCAACGAGGCGACCAAAGTCAGGGGCTGCGCCTCTCAGGTCTGGATGGTGCTCGACAGCGAAGAAGAAGATCGATTGAACGTCCGCGCGGAAAGCGATGCGATGATCGTTTCAGGCCTGATTTCAATTTTGATCCGGCTTTATTCGGGCGCGAAGCGGGACGATATCCGGGCCTTTGATGCCGACGCATTCCTGACGCAAATCGGGGTAAAAGGCGCACTCAGTGCCCAGCGATCGAACGGCCTCGCCTCAATGCTAAAGCGGATTCAAGAGGCCGCGGCTGAGCACCAATCCTGGCGCACGGACGTCGGAAAATAAGCTTCGAGCAAAGTTCGCAGGATCGAAAGCGCGCGTTGATCGATTAGGGCGGGTCGTTGTTGATACGTCCGCGCGAACGTCCCTCGCGTCGCATCATTGCGTAAGAGCTTTTGAAGAAACTCAAAGTCAGCCGTCGTCAGGTTTGAACGGACGAGAGATAGCCGGCTCCGCGCCTGGTTTTGCTCATGCATCCGCTGTAGCGGGTCGCGCGGGTTTGCGGATTTCACGCGGTCGCCGGCATTGAAGGCCTCCCAATTCATGGTCGAATGCCCCGGCCCCGCGGCAACCCATTCCAAATCCGCTAAATAGCTTTGACAGGCCGACCGGATGCGGGCGCGATCGCCCGGAACATGATGTCCAAGCCAGAGCGTTTCTAATAGGGGTAAGCTCGCGGTATTCGGGGCTTTATCCAAAGCTGGCGCGTCGGTTTGCATGGAGGGCGCTGTCACCGGCGGACCGGACCAGACGAGCACTTCCGATTGAGCATCGCCTATGGGTTTCAGCTCTCCGCGCAACCGCATAATATCGATCTCTGCACCGCTTAGCGTCCCAATCATCCGACCGCGACGATCCTGCCCCCGCCACACGCCCCAAGCCTCAGGCCGGACTTGCGCCGCGACACCGCCGCGCTGCAGGGCGCGCCGCAAGCGTTGATTCATGCCGCACGCGCCAGAAGCGGCGCTACGGTGTTAATCCCATGCTCTAAGGCTTCTAGCCAGGAGTCGTAGGACGGATCGTCTCGCATCTCTTCTATCCGATGACAGGCATGTGCCACAGTTGAGCGATCTCGTTCAAAGGCGATTGCGACACGAGACAGGCTCATCCCAAGCCCAACATGGGTTAAGTACATGGCGACTTGTCTTGCGCGAACCAGCTCTCGCGGGCCACGTTCGGGCTGCAAGATTTCTTCCGCCCTAATTTCAAGAGCATACGCGACCAAACTCACCGCCAAGTGGGCGCTGTTCTTATCGAACCTCTGTTGAATTCCCACACTCTTTCTCCTTCGGCTCAACGAAGTCAGAGATTATCATGGGGTATACAGTGTAGAATTATTTTCCTAAATATAATATAAGTAATGAAATGAATTCAGGCAGCTATATTATTTAGAAAGACTTTGCGCCTGTGGGACTGACCCGAGGGTTCGTGGTTGAACCGCGCATTCGGGATCAGGCTATCATGGCACAGAATGAGCGCGCCGCTTGGTCCGCCCTGCAAGGGCAAGCGCAGCCAAGCATGCGTATCGAATCCACGCTCGATTAGCCCACCAACTGGGCGTTGCTGTTCCAAGACGTGCGACAGTCCAAGCGACCACATTTCAAACGCCCCCGGTTCCAGCTCAGTAAGCGACCGACCGCGCATGTCGCAGCCGAACACTTGGCGCAGCTTTGATCCAGCGAGCCGAAACCGAGCTTGGCCATCACGGCCGATTTCAACAATGGAGATGGACGAGAGATGAGCTCGAATAGCACCAGGATCAAGCGCCTCGCGCGCTGGTGGAACCCCTACAATATGGCTATCCCGCCAGTAAGAGATTAAATCCGACTGAGCATCCGTCAGGCCCTGAAAGCCTGTTGACTCGTAGTTCATAGCCACCCCCGTGGTGATTCGTTAACCTGTTCATGAATCAGTTCGAATCGCCACGCAAGAGCAATCACAATAAAAATTTAACCAGTATTACCAAATACTTTCATTCCACTCTCGAAATGAAAGTATTTGTTTCGAAGACGATCTATTTTTCGAGTTTTCCGAGGCCCATCTCTTTTGCGAGCGCGGAACGCTTGCGGGCATAGCTGGGCGCGACCATAGGATAATCGTAGGGCAGCCCCCACTTCTCACGATACTCTTCCGGGCTCATGCCATACTTAGAGCGCAGGTGGCGCTTGAGCGACTTGAATTTCTTCCCGTCTTCTAAGCAAATCAGGAAATCGTCCGTGATCGACTTCTTGATCGAGACCGCCGGCTCAGGAGCAGCTTCTGCACCCGTCGAGTCTTTCAAGTCTTTTAAAGTGGAGTGCACCTCCCGAATTAAGTCTGGGAGTTCTCCGCTCTGGATTGGATTGTTGCTCACATATGCTGAAACAATTTCAGACGCATACTCAATGATTGCAACGGGTGCCGTGTCTTCACGGTCTAATTGGTCACTCATTCACGTTCCCCTTAGTGATACCAAATATATATTGGTGTTACTTCGTCATAGTAAACGAGAAATTGCAGGTCTATTCTGCAAAAAAGCACAGCGTTTGCAGATGTTTGCATTCTTTCTGAAAGCTTAAGGCCTACGAAGACTGCAAGTCAGGATATGTTCGATCTGAGCGCTCTGTTTGGATCACTGCGCGAGCAGGACCACCAGCATCACAATACCAAGCAGAACCGCAGACCACATAGCCATGCTGATGGTTAATGGCCCGCGTGCAAGAGCACCGCGAGGACTGAACGTTGTCTCAATCTTTTCAAACGTCCGCGCCCCGATGCCAGCAAAGACAGACGTCATCGCTGGACCCGCTTTGCCCCAAACACGACCCGCCCACATCACCGCATTGTAGCCGGGGCGACGATAAAGCCAATCTGTGTCGAGGATCGTGCCAGGCTTCTCTGGTGGATACAGACCGAACCTTTTGAGCAGGATAAAGGCCAAGACCGCAAACATCAGGAGCTGCATTTGGGTCAGGATATGATCCGCGGTGTACGGTTTATACGGCTTGATCTCATCACCCGACATCAAACAGACATCTGCTGGCGCCGTCACTGTACAGGGAAGCATATTGTACAACCAGCCATACCCAAATCCGCCAATGGTCGGTAGGCCGATGGCAATGCAGATAAAGGCTGCCATGCCCATAGCAAGCAGCATATTGAACGGCGCTTCTTTGACGCGAATACCGCTATCGTGCCCGAAAAAGGTGAAGTATGGGATCTTGATCCCCGAATGCTCGAGCACACCCGCTGAAGCAAACAACAACATCGCCCAAACGATCACATAGCCTTCGTAGGCCACAGCGCTCATCGTCATGGATTTCGCGACAAAGCCTGAGAAGAGCGGGAAAGCCGAAATCGAAACCGCGCCGATGATACAGAAGATCGTGGTCCACGGCATCGACTTATAGAGCCCGCCGAGCTCACTGGCTTTGGTTGTCCCGACGCGATAGAGCACCGCGCCCATGCTCATGAACAGGAGCCCCTTATAGATAATGTGCGCGAAGGCGTGGGCCGCCGCGCCATTGATCGCCAGTGGCGTGCCGATGCCAATCGCGCAGATCATGAAGCCCAGCTGATTGTTCAGCGAATAAGATAGAACTTTGCGCAAATCATTCTCGATCACCGCAAAGAAGACCGGGAAGACGGTCATGATCGCACCGATCCAGATCAGCACCTCAAAGCCTGGGAACATGCGCGCGAACGCGTAGACGGCGAGTTTCGTCGTGAACGCGGAAAGCACAACGGCCCCGACCACCGTGGCTTTCGGATACGCATCTTGGAGCCAGTTGTGCAGGAATGGAAACGCCGCTTTGATCGCAAAGGCCGCAAAGATAAACTTCGCGCCGGGCTGATCAAAGGATGTGAACGCGTCGAGCGACAGCGCGCCGGTCGACTTATAGACATAGGCCAAACCATCCAAGAGCAGGACGCCCGAGAAGATTTGCACCCCGAGGTATCGCATCGCGGCTTGATAAGCTGCTTTTGTCCCAGCTCTCAGGATTAAGAACACAGAGCTGACCGCCGTGATTTCCCAGAAGATAAACAGCGTCATCAAATCGCCAGCGAAGGTCGCGGCGACAGCCGCTCCAGCATAGGCGAGCGCCATCCCGTCTTGTAAGCGATCATCCGTATGCAGCGCATAAATCGCGTTCAAGAAGGACGCGATCAGGAAAGCCAGCGCGAAAATGAAGGATAGGCTATCGACCCTGTATAAGATCATATCAAAGCCAAGCACCGAGACCACCGAGAGGTCTGTGGCCCGTTCGGCAAGGGTCAGCAGAAGAATAGCCACAACGGGCGTTGCCACCATGAGCGCTTGGCGCACCCGCTGGACAGGGATCAAACACCCGGCAAACCCGACAATGATTAAGAGCAGGCCCGGATTAAGCTGTGTGAGCAAACCACTCATGAGTCGCGCTCCACATCATCTGGCGTGGTTTCGGCCTCGCCATAATAGTCTTCATCCCGCCGTAGCAGTTTGCCCAGCGGCCATCCTGATAGAACCGCGAGCGCGAAAGCGGCGAACCCCCAAAGCGCGTAAAACCCGTTCGCATTGGCCATTTCAACTTTTTCATGCCGATCCAGCCCGAGATCCATCAGAACCAGACCAATCGAAATCAAGATCACAAGTACCAGGATCGCGATCGGCGTGCGGGGCGAGCTCACCCAACCGAACAGCAGACGCGACATCGGATGCATATCATCATCATTCGGGATCGGCATGTCTTCTTCGGGTTTCACAAATCGCCCGCTGGAGTCTCGTTCTGGAGGACGGATCATGGTTGACCTCCTGTGGTCATATAGACGGACGGCACGCGCTCACCCGTCGCTGGCTCCAGGAATTCTGACATCGGACCAATCGAGAAGAACATCAGGAAGCAGAGCAAAGCTGTGAAACACGGCGCGGCGACGGTCAGCATCGGGGCCCCGCCCGCGCGCTTGAACGGCGCCGGCTCGCCACTGTTCGGCGGCGGCATGAGGGCCAAGATTGGGATGGGCAGCAAGTAAGCAATGTTCAGGAGCGACGACACGATCAGAACGTAAGGGACATAATCGAGGTCCGCATCCGCCGCGCCTTGCATCAGTTCGTATTTCGGCCAGTCCCCCGCCAAAGGTGGGATTCCGATAATCGACAGAGCGGCGACAAAGAAGGCGATGAACACCAATGGCATTCGTTTTCCGAGTCCCCTCATCTCGGAAATATTCTGTTTGCCGGTCGCAACATAAATCGCGCCCGCGCACATGAACAAGGTGATCTTACCCACCGCATGAGCGGCGATCTGCAAAGATCCGCCCATAAACCCTGCGGGGTCCGCCAACATGGCGCCGCAGGTGACATAGGCGAGCTTGGGCCCACGGTTGAATAAGCCAATCGAGCTTTCAAATTGTCTTTCGTCATCGCGATGAGCGAGGCCACGACGATGGTGAAACACGCAACACCGAGAATGAATTCTCTGGACGCGGTCGCGTTTAAAATCTCTTCGCCAAAGATGTAGATCGCGACTTTAAGAATCGTGAACACACCCGCTTTCACAACCGCTACCGCGTGCAGAAGCGCGGGACACGGGCGTTGGGGCGACCATCGCATTGGGCAACCAGAAGTGAAACGGCATCAAGGCCGCCTTGCCGACGCCAAAGGCAAACAAGAGCAAGAGCGCGCTTGCAACGACGGGCGTTAGGCCTTCAGCTTGTTGTAACAGCCCGCCCGGAACGAAGTCCAAGCTGCCCGCCAGCGCACCGGTCCCAGATCACCGCCACCAAAAGGAACCCGATTGAGGTGCCGAGCAGCGTCATCAAATAGATCCGCGCGCCCCGTTGGGCATTGGCATCGCCCTTGTGCGCAACCAGCGGATAGGTCGATAGGGTTAGGATTTCATAGAATACGAAGAGCGTGAACAAGTTCGCTGATAGCGCCACGCCCATGGCGCCGAACAGCGCGATCGCAAAACACATATAGAAGCGCGTCTGATTGCGCTCCCGATTGCCGCGCATATAGCCGATGGAATAGAAACTATTGACGATCCAGAGACCGCTCGCGACGAGGGCGAACAAAGCCCCCAAGGGTTCGGCTTTGAAGGCAAACTCCAAGCCCGGAACCGCCTCCCCGAGACTGAGCTCCGGCGATCCGCCAGCGCTGACCTGCCCTGCAATGATAATTGCGACAAAGAACAGACCCGCCGCCCCGACCAGGGTGACGCCTTCGCGCAGATCCGGAATGCTACCGACCAACCAAATCCCTGCGCAAATCAGCAGGGGCAGGATCAAGGCCAAGGCAATGGCTAATTCACCGCTCATGATGCGCCTCCGATAAACAGCGCGGAAGCCGCATCATCCGCCAATCCAGCCACAAACCCACCATGAACGCCGACCCAAATATTGGCGAGCGCTAAAATCCATAGTGGGATCAGAATAATTAATGGCGCCTCTTGGCGACGCTTATTCGGATTGCTGGCCGTCCGGAAAAAGACCGCCTCCAGAATGCGCCCCATATAAATCACAGCGAGCAGGCTCGAGAACATCACAACGGCAACCGCCCACCACCACCACCGTGCTCGAACAAGGCGTTCACGAGTGCAAACTTGGATTGGAAGCCGGCCGTCAAAGGGATGCCGATCAGAGACAAAGCGCCAATCGCGAACGCGGACATGGTCCAAGGCGAACTGCGCCCGAGGCCTTTAAGGTCGTTCAATGAGGTGCCTTGATAACTCAAGACGACCCCCGCCAGCGCCATGAACAATGCCCCTTTAATCAGGGCGTGATTGACCAGATGGAACATTCCCGCTGACACACCTGCTGCGGTTCCGATTGAGATCCCGAGCAACATGTACCCGACTTGCGCAACGGACGAATAGGCCAAGGTTCGGCGAACATCGGTTTGAAACACAGCCTGGAACGAACAGGCGATCATCGCCGCAATGCCCATCGGCATCAGGATCCATATCAGCGTCGAGCCTTCGAACGAGAACTCCAGCCCGAACACCGTGAACAAGAACCGGACCAGCGCGTAAATCGCCACCTTGGTAGCGGTCGCCGCCAAGAACATGGTGACAAAGCTTGGGCTATAGGCATACGCATTTGGCAGCCATTGGTGTAGTGGGAACATGGCCGCTTTAATGCCCAGTCCGACCACAATGAACGCATAGCCTGCAAACACGGCCTTGCTGTCCTGGACCGCCTGCAGCCGGAACGGCGAGTTCCGCCATGTTCAGGGTGCCGGTCGCGGCATACAGGAAGCCCACGCCAACCACGAAGAAGGAAGCGCCAATCGTTCCCATCAACAGATAGTTTCCAGCCGCTGGAAGCGCGCGGCGATCCCGCGTCGCACCGAGCGCGACCAAAACATAGGTGGCAATCGAGCTGATCTCGAGGAAGACGAACAAGTTAAACGCGTCCCCTGTCGACGCCACGCCGGTTAGCCCTGTAAAGCAGACCAGATAGGCCGCATAGAACATGGCCCGCTTGGCCTCGCGGATTTCCGCCGCAACGGTGGGCCAACTGAAAATCGCAGCCAAGAAGCCGATCGAACTGACCAGCAACAAGACCATGGAGTTCAGCGCATCAATGCGAAACTCGATCCCGGCATCCGGTGTCCATCCACCCATCGCGTAGGATATGATCGCCCCGCCCTCAATCGATCGCACTTGCGAGACGAGCGTGATCGCCATCAGCAAGGCAAATCCGGTGGCGAGAATGCTCAAGATCCAAGCAATTCGTCCGTTCGGCATGAACGCCGCAATCGGCGCCAGCATCATGGGCGCGACCACCAACAAAGCTGGGGCATGTGCCGCAAGATTTGTCGGCACCAGAGAGGAAATGAATTCGATCATACCGCCCCTGCCTTGCTTTCTGCAGCTTCGGAAGCGGCTTCGGCAATCGCAACCTCTAGATCCATGGCCCGAATTTCGTCGGCCTCGACCGTGCCATAGGCTTCCCGGATGCGAACAATGATGGCGAGCCCCACGGCCAACGTCGCGACGCCAACCACAATCGCGGTGAGCATCAAAACGTGTGGGAGCGGGTTGGAATAAACGTTTTCCATCCCCGTTTCGCCATAGCTTTTCGCGGCTTCATAAGCCGCATCCACCGCGCCGCCGCCATGGTCGGCTGCATGGTCGCCGCCCTCTGCATATCCGTCGCCATGGGCTTTGTCTTTTTTATAGTCCTTGCCGAACAAAATCGGCGCCGTCCCGCCATCGATGCGCGACAAAGAAATATAGAACAGAATGATCGAAGTCTGGAAAAGTCCCAATCCAATCAGGCGCTTAATCAGGTTTGTCGCGGCAAAGGCGATGTACAACCCGATCATCATCAGCCCGATGATCGCCCAATAATTTCCGCGCTCCAGGATAAATTCTAGCATCCCTACCAGTCCTCATCCCGAATTTCGCTGACGCGTCCAGCAAACGCGTAAAAGATCGTGACCATGGACCCGGCAACCGCGAATAGAACGCCAATCTCGATGACAATAATCCCGGTATGCTGGCCGAGATGTCCGCCAGGCTCTTCGCGGAACAGTGCATCATAGTCGAGGAAATTGCCCCCCATAGCGAGCGCCCAGATTCCAACGCCGACATAGATGATAAAGCCGAGACCCGCGATAAACCTCGCAAAACCTGGAGTGATCGCCCGCATCGCCGGCGCAATCCCGAAGATCAGAGAATACAAAATCACGCATACAGCCAAAATGACGCCGGCTTGGAATCCGCCGCCTGGGCTGTATTCACCGTGAAAGTGAACGTAAAACCCGTAAATCGCGATGATCGGGATCAGTGCCTTCGCGACAACGCGAAGAATGACGTGGTGATCGCCCTTCATGACTCGTCCTCATCATCTTTGAGTGCGCTCAAGCGATCTTCGCGACGCACGCTGGCCCCCAGTGACCGCTCGCCGAACCCAAGCAGAAGCGAGACAGCGAGTCCGGCTGCGAAGACCACGCCGACTTCGCCAAGTGTATCAAAACCTCGATAGCTCGCGAGCACCGCGGTCACGATGTTTGGAATGGCGATTTCGGGATAGGTGCGTTCGATAAAGTCAACGCCCACGCCTGTATTGGCCGGCGATGTTGGATCCCCAAAGCCTGGCAAATCAATCGTGGCGTAAATCAAAATTGCACCGGTCGCGATGACGACCAAGAGCGGAACAATCTGGGTGGCGCCCTTCTCTGCCTTGGCGGTTCGGGAAGTGAGCACCATGGCGCCGAGGAACAGCGCCGTGGGAAATCCCGGCGCCAACAGCAGCCTCCGTAAACGCAACATCGACCGCGTCGAGCGCCACAAACCAAGTCGCCGAGACCAATGAATAGATGCCTGACAACATGACGATGGCGAACAAGCTGCGCAGACGGGCGATCGCGATCGCTATGATGAACAAAAGCGTCAGCAGCGTGATGTTGAGCAAGTCGATGGCGAGGGTTGCCCCTTCAAAACCGGTCATTCTGGTCGCTCCTCGTCTTGATCTATACGCCCGATCAGAGGCTGTAGACCCGCTTTGTGGGCAGCATTGGCCAACGCGTGAGACGAGGTCGGCCCGGTCAGAAACAGAAACAGCCAAACCACGGCGAGCTTAAACACAATTGCAAAACTCGGCGCCAGCAGCGCCATACCCACAATTGCGAGCGTCGCGGACGCCGTATCCGTCACACTGGCCGCGTGAAGACGCGTGTAAAAGTCTGGAAACCGCAGCACACCAACCGTTCCGATCACGGCAAGCACAGCGCCGACCAAAAGTAAGGCAGACCCAAGCGCGGGGCGCAGCGCGTCCCAATATCCGAGCACGGTTTCGATCACGACCCCTCCTTCCCGCGCCGCGTCAGCGACACTTGGAACGATCGATACCGGAAGAATTTCAGGATCGCGATGGTCGAAACGAAGTTAATCAACGCATAAAGTATTGAAATATCGAGAAAATCTGGTCGACCCGTTAGAAAACCAATCACTCCGAGTAGAAGAATAATTTTAGTCCCGAGCGAGTTTACCGCGAGCACGCGGTCATAAAGCGTCGGCCCACTTAAGGCACGGATCAGCATCAGCGCGATGGCGACGACGAGCGCGATGGCGGCAGCTCCGATCATGGCTTGCCCTTTCCATCACAAGCTTCCCGCGAGCGACGATCCATATCGTCAAATGCGCCTGGCCCGGCGGAGTCTTCGTACAAGGCATGGACGAGGATTTTGTCGCCTTCGACTTCAACACTCACGGTTCCGGGCGTCAAAGTAATTGAATTGGCAAATACGGTCCGAGCCAGATCGCTTTCGCAGCCGGTTTTGACCTTCACCAAAGCCGGGTTGATGTCGAGGTTTGATCTGAGGCAAGCCTTGATCACCACCCAATTGGCTTTGAAGATCTCGACAATCAGCCATGCCCAATAAGCGACCAGTTGCGGCAGTCGACCATAAGGTGAGCCTTCGCGATCCAGAATATCAAATCGATATGCGAGCACTGCGGACAGGATAATCGATACGGTTCCAAGCGAAGCGATCGCCGGCTTGGTGAGCGTATACTCGCCAGACAATCCCAGCCAAAGCGCGACTAAAACAACAATCAATCCAAGAAAGTAGCCCACGCGCCCCGTTCGCTCCTTTTTATCTAAACCGAACAACGGTCGCAATTAGAGCTGGAATCGAGGTTTGACCAGCCTAAACCGGTGCGGCATGTGCGAAAATTTGGTTACTTGCCAAAAACCAGGCTGGCTGTGCGTCTCGCGGTCGAAAAGGCGGACTCATCATTCGCCTCATTGCCCTCCAGCGCAGACTGGTGCGCGCTGCCAGGCGAGAATGATGACGATAAAGACCAGTTCCAATAGCGCAATGTGGTTTGGGCTTTCGCCACCGTCAGGAGGTCATAAGTCTCCTCCAAATAGGCCCACATTTTATCTGGCGTCCCATCTTCATTCTCGAGCGGCCGTCTAAGGGCAATCCAAAAATTGCGGAGTGACGGCTTTTTCAGGCCCGTCGCTTTACACATGACGGCAATGCCCTCGCCGCCAGTATCGCTTAGGATCTTAGCACTCGTGACAGGCTTAATTCCCGCAAGATAGCCGATTTCTTGAACCAGCTCCGGAGACATTCCCTTTTGCGCGGCGACTTCAACCGCATGCTCTAAATGCTCATACGGGCTGCGCTCGATTGCGGCGCGGTTTCGCTGGCGGCGCTCGATCAGTTGCAGGGTTTTTCGGGCCACGGGGTCGGCCCAGCCTTCTTTGGCCGCAATCGCAAAAACATCAGCGCACATCGCAACCATTTCTGCGCGGTCAGCGGCGTGCCGAGCTAAGATGGCGCGGCGTGTATCGCGGTCCGACCACCAAAACATGGCCATGGCCTGAGCTGGTTTGAGCTCCAATCGGGTAATCAAGAGCTGGGTCAGCCCCTCTTCCTTGCGCGAACGGCTGACGAGAATGTCCATTGCGATCTCAGATAGAGATGCGCCTTTATTGGCGAGCAAGCAGCGTACGGCTGACAGCTCACCCCGGCGCGCCAATTGATCCGCTACCGCAACCGGGACCTTTTTACGTTTGGCGATCAAGATCCGGTGTTCAATCGAGACATGATCAAGGATTTCGAGCAAATCAGAGCTGTCGAATGCCTCACTCTGCTCCAGCAGCGGTTTGGCGATTTCGAGATTGCACTGGGCCAAATAGCGCAACACGCGCCGCGGCGCCTCGCTCAGCGTGGCCAGGCGCGTCGCGCACAAGAAGCGCTCTTCGTCTGTGGCGTGGAACAGCATGTCGAGCAGAATATCACCGCCCATGGAGCGGTCTTGTGGAGCCACTTGCGAGCCTGGGAGCGCGATATAATCGATCAATCGGCGCAAAAGCACTTTGCGCGCCTGCCCACTTTCGCTGGGCGGCTGTTCAAATGGAATCGGTTCGCTCACGGGCAAACGCCTCCTAAACTTGTGGTGGAGTTTGCCTTGGAGTCGTTAACAATCCGATGAGATTAAGTTTTCTTTCTGCGCGGATGCACCACGAATAGCAGGGCGCTCGCCGCCAACATGGCAATGGCGAGCGCAAAGAGCTGACCACCATCGGTTGCCGAGCCTGACTCTAGGGATAGCGGCACTTCGCGTCCCAAAACATCCGGCATCAGGTGAAAAGCGACCGCACCAGCAAGTATGAGGAAGGAGAGGACTGCTCCAGACCGCCTCGTAAAGGGCAAAAGGAGCAAGAGCGCGGCGAGTAACTCCGCGAAGGCGATGACCACGCGTCCAGTGGGCTCAAATAGAGCGATCTGGGTGTTGGCTGCGAGGGTTGCGAAGACAATGTTCTGACCTGGCGGATCCAAGAGCTTTACCGCCCCTTCAGGCGGATTTGGCAGCGGATGAATGGTTGCTTGCAAGAACATGAAAATCAAAATAGAGCCAGCCCCCAACTCCCAACGTGACGTAAGGCTCTCATACGCGTCCCTCCTCGTAAGACATTATTAGGCCTAGCACGCAGATAAGACGCCTCCAAGACATGGCTTGCCATGCGCGGACATTTGCTGTTGCGTGTTTAACATTCCCGCGACAGGTTGAGGGACTGGGAACAAGGGCAGAGACCACGATGAGCGATCAGCCGCAATCGGCGGACAATGTCGAAGATCCGGATATTCTGGAAGAGGCCCGCTCCCCCTTAAGCGGCATGGGCTCGGCAATGAGCGCTGGAGCGTCCCTGCTCGAGACTGCGCAATCCATGATGGCCCGTAAGGCGAGGCGCGGCGTTAAAGTCGAGCTGCCCGCCTATCTTTCCGTCCAAGCGACTTGGTTCATCGCGTTCGGGCTGCAAATGGTGCTCTTCCCCTATTTGATCACGAACAAGCTGGGTCTTGGCGGAACTGAGCTTGGGCTCGCGAACTTGGCGCTGTCTGGCCCCTCGGTCATATTCTTGCTGCTCGGCGGCGTGGTGGCCGAGCGCGCCTCGGGCAAACCACTCCTAATGATCCTGCATCTGTTTGCCTCGCTTCCGGCCTTTGGGCTGGCCTTTGCGCTGGCGACTGACAATCTCTCCTACCCGCTAATGATTGCTTACGGATTGGCGCTCGGGACCGTGGGTGCGTTTATGATGCCGGCGCGCGACGCGATTCTAAATGAAGTGGTCGAACGACGCGGCCGTGTCGGGTCTGGCGTGACCCTGCAACAAGGGGTTGCCTTCGCCACTCTGGCGCAGTTCGGGGCGCAGATTACGGGCCTGATTCTGGGCGGCTATGCCGACAAGATGACGAAAATGCCCGATTGGTTGGGTGGGTTTGGCGTCGGCCCGATCGACAGCTGGTTCCTGATGGCGCTGCAGGGCGCTGTCGTCGCCATGGGCGCGCTGCTTGCCTTCATGCTGGCCAAAGGCCGCAAAGTGAATACTGGACGCTCAGGGCTTGGCGCGGCTTTTGGTGATATCGGAGAGGGATTCAAAGTCGTCGCTGGAGACGCCAAGCTTTGGGCCATGACGGTGCTGATGTTTGGCGTCGGCATATTCGTCATCGGCGCGTTCCTGGTCGTGCTGCCAATCATCAATCGCGACGTTTATGGCCTGTCTGGCGATGGCATCCGGGACATGTTCGTGACCTTTTGGCT
Organism: Henriciella sp.; assembly: GCA_965279045.1. Classification (GTDB taxonomy): domain Bacteria; phylum Pseudomonadota; class Alphaproteobacteria; order Caulobacterales; family Hyphomonadaceae; genus Henriciella. The sequence continues at coordinate 181,949 of CBDIHJ010000050.1, forward strand.
TGGCGCGTTTGTGTCCTCAGTGGCGCTCTCTCTGATTAAGAACATCAAGCGACAGGGGCGGCTCCTCTTAATTGCCCAATTGCTCGGGTCGCTTGCCATTCTGCCGATGATGACGCGGATTCCACATGAAGCCTTCCTCGCAATTGTGTTCATCTGGGGCCTTTCGGCGGGGGTTTCGATCGCAATGAGCCGCTCTATCGTGCAAGACGCAGCGCCGAAAGACCAACTTGCACGGGTGCTGTCCATCTACCAGCTCGGCTTTATGGCGGGCGCGCCTTTCGGGGCTGCGCTCATGGGATGGCTCGTCGACGCGTTCGGTCCTTATAAGATTGCGATTGTACCGGCTGCAGGCATGACGGCTTTGATCTTCTGGATGGTCATCCGCACACCGATTTGGAATCTAAAAAACGAAGCCTATCAGGCGAAAACATAAAAAAGAGGCGCGTTTGGCGCTGGAGGAAACAGGTGAAGAAACTCGGTATAGGGCTGGCTATTGTGGCTTTAGTCGGTGCGCTCGGTTGGTGGCTGATTGGATCAGACTGGCGCCGTCTGATCATGAACCTGCCAAGCGACGCAGAAGTCTTGTTCTGGACGCAGGGCCAGCGCGATGCGGGTTTCCGCATGTTGGATCGCGTCCCTATGCTGGTAGAGTCCCGCGAAGTGCCCGCCTCAGGCAGTGCACGCGCCTTGCCGGAAGGCCCGCCCCTCAGTCTTCCAATCAATCTCGATACCTATATGGACACGCAAAGGCATGTGGCCTTGGTGGTCTTGCATAATGGAGCGGTTCGGCTCGAGCGGTATGGTCTGGACTTCACCCAAGATGGGCGCTGGACAAGCTTTTCAGTCGCGAAATCACTGACCTCAACTCTGGTCGGGATCGCCGTGAAAGAGGGCCACATAGACAGCCTAGATGACCCCGTGTCCAAATACATTTCGGGCCTTGAGAACTCTGCGTACGATGATGTGACCGTGGAACAGCTCCTCACCATGTCATCTGGAATTGCGTGGGATGAAACCTATACGGACCCGAATTCTGACGTCGCGCGGTTCAATCAGCATGTCGCGGAAGATGGCGGCTCTAACCTCGTAAGCTACATGGCCAAGTTGCCACGCGCGCATCCCGCTGGTGAGGTTTGGAATTATTCGACCGGCGAAACCAATATGATTGGTGTGCTGGTTAGCGAAGCTACGGGCCGGACGCTGTCAGACTATCTCTCCGAAAAAATTTGGAAGCCCTATGGTATGGAGCAGCAAGCGACCTGGCTCTTAAATGATGACGGTACCGAGATCAGTGGTTGCTGCATTCAAGCCGCGACCCGCGACTTCGCCCGCTTTGGACAGTTCATCTTGGACGGGGCTGAAATCAATGGTGAGAGCCTTGTCCCCGAAGATTGGATCGAGCGCGCCACAACAACACGCATTGGCTACGGCCTGCCCGGGCAAGGCTATGGCTTCCAATGGTGGACCTATGATGACGGGGCCTTTGCCGCCCGCGGGATCTTCGGACAAGGCATCTTCATTGACCCAAACCGAAACTTGGTCATCGCGTCCAACAGCTCCTGGTCAACAGCTCTTGGTGATGTCGACAATGAAAATGCGGAGCGCGAAGCGTTTTATCAAATGGTGGTCGCGGCGATCGACGCTGAAGCCGCGCCGTGAGGAAATCGCTGAGCGCAATCGCGCATAAGTCCTATGGAGGATTTAGCCGTTCTGCGCTTCTCTATTCATGATATCTGCTGCCCCATGGAGGAGCCGTATCATGAAGCATTTCGGAGACATCGCCTTCACCTACCATGTGAAAGCCGAACAAGAAGCGCGCGGATCGCGTGATATGTATGCCGGTATGATAGCCCGTCCGGCTCCAGAAGGTCTGAGTGATCGGGAAGCGGCCTTTATTTCCATGCGCGATAGCTTCTACATGGCGACCGTCTCGGAAGACGGCTGGCCCTACATCCAACATCGCGGTGGCCCTCGCGGATTTTTGAAAGTCTTGTCGGACAACCAGATCGGCTTCGCGGATTATCGCGGCAATCGCCAATATGTGTCGGTCGGTAACCTCCAGACCGAAAAACGGGTATCGCTGTTTTTAATGGATTACCCGAACCGCGCGCGCCTCAAAATACTCGGGCATGCGCGGGTGCAAGAGGCAGACGCCAATCCAGAGCTCGCCGCAGAACTTGCCATAGATGGCCAGGGAAAGGTCGAGCGCTTGTTCACGATTGACGTCGATGCGTTTGACTGGAACTGCCCCCAATTCATCACCCCGCGTTTTACCGAGGCGGAACTGTCGGCGAGCCTATCGCCTATGGTTGAAGAGCTGCAGACGCTGCGTCAGGAAAACGCATATTTGAAGCAAGAGCTGGGACGGTAGCGCAAATTTTGGGGAGTCCTCCGCGCTCGCCCTTCGACTTCGCTCAGAGTGAGCGCTTTGATCATCCTCCGGTCCAAACTCATCTTGAGCGAAGTCGAAGGATGAGCGAAGCCGAAGGATGCCGCGTCGAATCCCGCGACATCAGCCCAAGCGAAACTCACCCTCCAGAGGACGGATTTCGGTGGGTCCGACCCAGTCGGCATGGGCGACTCTTATGGAATGGATCACGGCATCAATCTCACGCCGCCAATGATCGAGAAATTGCGCCAAGCGTGGAAACTTTGGGGCTTCGTCCATGGTCTGCCAGACAAAACTTTGGAGCAGCGACCGATAGTCCGGACGATAATAGAGGATTTCAGTGGTCAAAATCCCTTTTCCGGCGAGCTGTGCGGCAAAGTCTGGATCGGCTTTCATGCGACTGACACTCCTTTTCTCAGGTCTTAGCCAAACGATGCCAGGTCGCGATGAACTGTCAATTAATAAATAAATACAAGGGCTTATCAGCCTGCCCTGTAGACTGCTGCTAAGACCTCATCTCAGACTCGGGTAAGCCGTGTGATTTTTGTCAGAAATTTCATGGCCCATCTGTTGACGCACGCCGTGACAGAACCTAACTCCACGCCATCGTTAGCAGTCGAGGGGAGCGAGTGCTAAACCTCATATCTGGCTAGCGAAACAGACACTTAAACTGACGAACAAGAGGGTATCACTCATGAAGTTCCGTCCACTTGGCGACCGTGTTTTGGTTCGCCGCGTTGAAGAAGCCACCAAAACCGCTGGCGGCATTATCATTCCAGACACCGCAACAGAAAAGCCTCAAGAGGGCGAAGTTCTCGCCGTTGGCAACGGCGCGATTGGCGACGACAATGAGCGGGTTCCGCTCGACGTAAAGCCTGGCGACAAGATTCTGTTCGGCAAATGGGGTGGCACCGAGGTGAAAATCGACGGTGAAGACCTGCTGATCATGAAAGAAAGCGACGTTATGGGTGTGATCGAGGGCTAAGCCTTCTCGCACCTTTTTTAGTTTAACTTGTAATTTGAAAGGTACCTGAAAATGGCTGCCAAACATGTACACTTCGGCGCATCAGCGCGCGAAAAAATGCTCAAGGCGTCGACACGCTTGCAGACGCTGTAAAAGTCACGCTCGGTCCTAAAGGCCGTAACGTTGTCATCGAAAAGTCTTTCGGCGCACCACGCACCACGAAAGACGGTGTCACAGTCGCCAAAGAAATCGAGCTTGAAGATAAGTTCGAGAATATGGGCGCTCAGATGCTTCGTGAAGTTGCGTCTAAAGCCAATGACGTTGCTGGTGACGGCACAACGACGGCGACGGTTCTCGCTCAAGCGATCGTTCGCGAAGGCATGAAGCGCGTTTCTGCGGGCATGAACCCAATGGACCTGAAGCGCGGCATCGACAAAGCCACGGCTGAAGTCGTCAAAGACCTCGCGCACCACTCACGGAAAGTGAAAGACAATTCAGAGATCGCCATGGTTGGCTCAATCTCTGCAAACGGCGACGCAGAAATCGGCGACATGATTGCTCAGGCAATGGAAAAAGTCGGCAATGAAGGCGTCATCACGGTTGAAGAAGCCAAAGCGCTCGAAACTGAACTCGACGTTGTCGAAGGTATGCAGTTCGACCGCGGTTACCTGTCTCCATACTTCGTCACCAATGCTGACAAGATGACGGCAGAACTGGATGATCCATTCATCCTGCTGCACGAGAAGAAGCTCTCTTCGCTGCAGCCCATGCTGCCAATCCTTGAGTCTGTTGTTCAGTCTCAGCGTCCCCTGCTCATCATCGCAGAAGACGTCGACGGCGAAGCGCTCGCAACGCTTGTTGTGAACAAGCTGCGCGGTGGTCTGAAAATCGCTGCTGTTAAAGCACCAGGCTTCGGCGATCGTCGTAAAGCTATGCTCCAGGACATCGCGATCCTGACCGGTGGTCAGGTCATCTCTGAAGACCTCGGCATCAAACTTGAGAACGTGTCTCTCGACATGCTCGGCACTGCCAAGCGCGTAAACATCACCAAGGACGACACAACGGTCGTTGATGGCGCTGGCACCAAAGCCGACATCGAAGCGCGCGTGGGTCAGATCCGCAAGCAAATCGAAGACACGTCTTCTGATTATGACCGTGAGAAGCTGCAAGAGCGCCTGGCGAAACTTGCTGGCGGTGTTGCGGTCATCAAAGTTGGCGGCGCAACCGAAATCGAAGTGAAAGAGCGTAAAGACCGTGTCGATGACGCCCTGAACGCAACCCGCGCAGCAGTCGAGGAAGGCATCCTCGCAGGCGGCGGCACAGCGCTTCTGTCTGCTGCTGGCAACATTGACGTCACCGGCGACAATGATGACGAGCAAGCCGGTATCGATATCGTTGCCAAAGCTCTTGAAGCTCCAGTACGTCAGATCTCTGAGAATGCTGGTCTTGAAGGCTCCGTCGTCGTCAACACGATCCGCAACGGCAAAGGCAAAGGCTTCGGCTTCAACGCCCAAACCGAAGAGTATGGTAACCTGATCGACATGGGCGTTATCGACCCAGCGAAAGTGGTTCGCTCTGCCCTTCAGAATGCAGCCTCTGTCGCTGGTCTTCTGATCACAACAGAAGCCGGTATTGCAGAAGCGCCAAAGCCTGACGCCCCAGCCATGCCTGCTGGCGGCATGCCAGACATGGGCGGCATGGGCTTCTAGCCCGGTCGCTAAGAGCGAAAAATAGATCCGGTGGATCGATTTTAGGGCTAGAAGGCCGCGGCAGCGGCTGGCCCATCTAGAACACGAAAGGGCGGCTCTTCGGGGTCGCCCTTTTTTGTGGCTGAAACTAAAGGCTGGTCTCTAAAACTCGAAAAGGACGGCCCCTGCGAGAACCGTCCTTTGAGAGGAATTGCATGGGCGCTGATGGAGAGTTTCGGAAGGTGCCCACACCTCCAGATTAATTCGCGATCGGATAGCAATTGTCCGTGACCCTCGTCACATAAGCCATCAGATTCGGCGTACTTTTGATAAATTTCGCCAATGGTTTCTCGATCGGCGTCGCGATGGAGGCCCTTAACATTGGCACAACGCTGTAATCTGCAGCGCTTGGACGCTCACCGAACAGGTAAGATTGATCTCCTAAGAGGTCACGCAGAGAGATGATATCGCGGCGCACCCGGTCGAACCGCTCTTCAGCGCTGTAGCGCCCCATCCCCTGCCCGTATAACGCCTTCAGTGCCTGCTTACGGATGAAGCTCGTGACGATCCCCGCGGATCGGTCCCGGGATGGTGCTGAAAAAGGCGTCTCGCACAAAGGGCCAATTGTCGTCCTCGCCCCAACGGTCCGCGACAATGGCAAAATAGACATGCTCCTCGACCATGCGGATGACGGCGCGCGAGATGGCTCGGTCTCGGTCCGTGAGACCCTCGTCAAAATCAATATCCGCTTCTGCTTCTATGACGGCGCGGATCTCCTCGCTGTCCGCCACCACGCGTTGATTGACCGTAATCGTCGGAAGTTTGCCCTTTGGCGCTTTACGAGGATCCGGCGTCTCGTCGAGCTCATAGGCCAATCCGGCGGCGTGAAGCATACATATGGATTTCATACAAAACGGGCTGGCTGTTGGCTCGCCAAACGCTGCAGGATAGACGGTAAGCTTGATCATTTTGGGAGGTCCTTATTGTTGACCTCCGGCTAGCACGCTATTCCTGTCACTTTCTGTCAGCAGCATAGGATAGGGTCAGGCATGGCCAAAAGTGACCGCCTTCTTCAATTGATGCAGTGCTTGCGGACGTTCCCCGCCCCCGTCAAAGCGCAAGCGCTAAGCCGAGAGCTCGGCGTGTCCCTGCGCACCATCTATCGCGATATCGACTCGCTTCGGCGCTCTGGCGCGCTGATCGATGGCGAAGCGGGATACGGCTATACCTTGCAGGAAGACCCGGCCTTGCCGCCCATGATGTTTAGCCGGGACGAAATGGAGTCTTTGGTTCTTGGCCTCCGAGAGGTGGTTCAAGTTGCCGATCCGGTGCTCGCCAAGGCTGCGGAAAACGCCCTATCGAAGCTCAAAGCCTCGCTACCGGAACGCATGCGCGCGGAATTCGAACACGCCGTCCTCTATGCGAAACGGTTTTACTGCCGTCCTGAAATCTCTATCGATATTGAAGCCTTGCGCCATGCCACGCGCAACGAACAGGTGATCCAGATTGATTATGCTGATGCTGAAGAGAATCGCACGCAACGGCATATCCAGCCGCTCGCCATCGTCTTTTTCGACCGGTCTCTCGTCGTGATGGCCTGGTGTGAATTGCGCTCAGACTATCGCTCTTTCCGGATCGATCGGATCATCAACATGACGGTGACGGATCGCTCGTTTCGCCCGCGCCGTGTGCCAATGCTGCGGGAATATCTCGACCGAGTCGAGCAGTCTTATCCTGGAGATTAGCACGAGCGAAAATGTTCACTTCATTTGGACTTTAGTGTCTCTTGCTTTTGCCCATCGCCCTGCGTAACGAGAGGCCATGAGCAAAGTCTATGAAAGCGCTGCCGCTGCGCTCGAGGGCGTCCTGTTCGACGGCATGACCATTGCCGCGGGCGGATTTGGCCTATGCGGTATTCCAGAACTCTCCATCGCCGCCATTCGCGCCGCTGGCACCAAAGATCTGACGATCTTTTCCAACAATGCAGGGGTCGATGATTTTGGCCTCGGTCTGCTTCTGCAAACCAAGCAGATTAAGAAGATGTGCTCCTCCTATGTCGGCGAGAACGATCTCTTCATGCAGCAATATCTGTCTGGGGAGCTGGAACTCGAGTTTAACCCGCAAGGCACGCTGGCGGAGCGGATGCGAGCGGGCGGCGCGGGCATTCCCGGTTTCTACACCAAGACCGGCGTCGGCACGGTGATCGCCGAAGGCAAAGAGCATAAAGACTTCAATGGCGAGACCTATATTATGGAAGAAGGCATCTTTGCCGATCTCGCCATTGTCAAAGCCTGGAAGGCTGACACGACCGGCAATGCCATTTTCCGCAAGACAGCGCGCAATTTCAATCAGCCTGCCGCGACTTGTGGCAAGGTTTGTGTGATGGAAGTCGAAGAAATCGTCGCGCCAGGCGAGCTCGATCCGGACGCCATCCACATTCCAGGCATCTATGTGCATCGCCTCGTGCAAGGCACCTTTGAGAAGCGGATAGAACAACGTACCGTAAGGGAGCGCGTCTGATGAACATAATATCGCTCATTCCCGCGCAGGCAGGGGTCTCGCGATCGTGCTTCGACTTCGCTCAGCATGAGTACATCCTTGGGCAAGAAATCCTCCAAAACCTCATCCTGAGCGAAGTCGAAGGACGAGGTGTCGCTCAAGACTTGAACCGCGAAGGAGGTGCCTAATGCCTTGGGATAGAAACCAAATGGCGGCGCGCGCCGCGCAAGAGCTTGAAGACGGTATGTATGTCAATCTCGGCATTGGCATCCCGACCTTGGTCGCCAACCATATTCCGGACGGCATGACGGTCACGCTGCAATCTGAGAATGGCATGCTCGGCATGGGCCCGTTCCCGTTTGAGGGTGAGGAAGACCCAGACCTGATCAATGCTGGCAAGCAGACGATTACCGAACTGCCGCACACCGCCTATTTCGACAGCGCCACAAGCTTTGGCATGATCCGCGGTGGCAAGATCGCGATGGCGATCCTCGGCGCCATGGAAGTGGCCGAGAACGGCGATCTCGCCAATTGGATGATCCCCGGCAAACTGGTCAAAGGCATGGGCGGAGCGATGGACCTGGTCGCCGGCGTTGGCCGCGTTGTCGTGATCACAGACCACAACAACAAGAAGGGCGACCCCAAGCTTCTCAAAGAATGCACGCTCCCACTTACTGGCAAAGGCGTGGTCGATCGGATCATCTCCGATCTTGGCGTGTTCGACGTGGTTGAGGGCGGCTTGAAGGTCGTCGAACTGGCCCCAGAGGTCAGCTTGGACACCGTCAAAGCGCGCACCGCAGCTGCGATTGTCGACTGACCCCACGGCACGGATTGAACCCGCGCCGCAACAAGCTATCCCTCGCATCAAGTGAATTCGAGGGAGAGCGACGATGCCTAAAGGTGCGATGCCCGTCTTAGTCGGCGTAGGACAAGTCACAGATCACTGGGACGGCACCGCCGGGCCTGACGGCGCGCCATCCCCGAAAAGCCTGTGCGTCGACGCCAGCAAGATCGCGCTCGCCGATGCCGGTATCTCTGCCAGCGAAATCGACACGCTCGCCGTGGTCCGGATCTTTGAAGACAGCGTTCCTGGTGACCGTCATCCACATGGGCACAATACCAACCTTCCGGGCACCATCGCCCGCGATATTGGCGCTACCCCGACCCGCGCCATCTATGCAGCCGTTGGGGGTCAAAGCCCTCAGCAGCTCGCCAATGAAATGGCCGCACGTATTCATGCCGGTGAAATTGAATGCGCCTTGGTGACAGGCTCGGAAGCAAACAAAGCTTCGAAAGCGGCGCGCAAGCACGGGGTGGAGATCGATTGGGCGGACGGTGATGATCTGGCCGTCGAGGATCGCGGCATGGGCGAGATGCTCCTGTCGCGGCCAGAGATCAAGCACGGCATTATCGCCCCAGCTTACTTCTATGCCTTGTTCGAAAATGCGATGGCGGCGCGCGACGGCCAAACCCGATCTCAGCGCCGCGCAGAAATGTCCGACCTGTTCGCAAAGTTCGCGGCTGTTGCTGCGGATCACCCACATGCGCAGTTCGACACCAAGGCGTTTGATGCAACCTTTCTCGCCACGCCGAGCAAGGCCAATTACCCGTTCGCAGATCCGTTCCTGAAATGGCACATCGCACAGGATGCGGTGAACCAAAGCGGCGCGTTCATTATCATGTCCGAAGACAAAGCGGATGCGCTCGGCATCGCGGCAGAGAAGCGGGTTTATCTCCACGGTAGCGGTGAAGCGAGTGATGACTTTATCTCAGAACGTCCTGTTTTAGATGGATCTTGGGCCATGCAAACCGCGATCGAGCGGGCGCTTGCACAAGCGGGTACCGAGGCCGGTGCGATCGCCGCCTTTGACCTCTATTCTTGCTTCCCCTGCGCGGTGTTCAGCTCCATGGCGGTGCTCGGCATCGATCACAAAACGGAGGCCCGCCCGCTCACGCTCACAGGCGGCCTGCCTTTCTTTGGCGGACCGGGCAACAATTACTCCATGCACGGCATTGTCAGCATGACTGAATGGCTGCGCGCGCGCCCAGGTAAAAGCGGCTTGGTACTCGCCAATGGTGGTTGGATGACGAAGGAGGCCGTCGGCATATGGTCGACCACGCGCCCCGAGACTTTCGCCCCAGTCGAGCCGATGGCGAAGCCGTCCGAGAAAGTAGATCTTGTCGCTGAGCCGAAGCGCGGCACCGTGGAAACCTATACCGTCACCTATGGCAAGGACGGTCCGATGAGCGGGATCATTTTCGGACGCACCAGTGCTGGCGAGCGCTTCATTGCCGTCGCGGCACCTGAGGCCATGCCACGCTTATTGGAAGAAGATAGCCCGGTCGGCCTCGCCGTGACGGTCACCAGCGAAGACGAGCGCAACACGTTCACCTTCGCCTAAGTCCACGCGCCTTACCAGAGCGGGGTCATCGCCGCACCTTGGAATAGAAAGGCGACCGCTAATCCTGTGGCGATCAGGCCAAAGAATGCGGCTGAGAGCGGTGTCCTCCTGGCCCGACCGGTCATAAGCATGATCAGAAACGCCCCTGCATTGGACACGAACCCCATAGCCATTACCCCCGTTGGAAACACACCCTCGACGACCTGAAAATACCCGCCCGCATAGCCAACTAAGAGGGCGAGCACGGCCATGCCATAGAGCCGATAAAGTGAAACGTCTGACGGCGAAAACCCGGATAAGTCATCAATCTTCGATTTAGGGAACAGCAAGAGTGGTGCAGCCACCGGAAAGAACGTTCCAACGATTTTGATCCACAGCAAAATTGAAAGCGGTGCCATCGGTATTATCCCACAACATGAATATTATTCGCATTTGCTATATGAACATTATTCGCGTTATGTCAAGCGATGCCGAATGCACCCACGCCCGAATGGATTGAACCCACGCAAACCCGCAGCCGCGAGAAGGTGACGCGTATCCTCAATGCCAGCCGAGATCTCCTGGTCCAGCACGGGACACTGGATCTGAAAATGACAGAAATCGCGAAAACGGCGGGGGTCGCGGTGGGCACGCTGTATCAATTCTTTCCGTCCCGCACGGCGCTTGTACAAAAGCTCTTTGCTGAAGAAATGTCCGTCATCGATGCCGCGGTCGAAGAAACGTTCTATCAGCTGCACGATATCGACCAATTGAGGACGCAGATCGAAGACCAGCTTTTGGCGCAGCTTGAATTGGTTCAATCGCGGCCTGCCATGATGGTCATTTGGGGGTCTGTCGCGGTGGATCCGGTCATTCAGGCCGCAGACCTCATCAATACGAGAAAGAATGCCTCTGTCCTGACCGATCGCATTCTTACGGAATTAGGGCCTGATGCGGATGTTTCGGCAATCTCTGCGACAGCAACGCTCGTCTGCCATCTGTGGAGTAGCGTGATCCGTTTGTGCGTTCAGGCAGACGCGGAGGAAACGCGGGCCATCATTCACGAGTATGCGCGCATGATCGCCGGGCATACGCAGTCATTGATCGCCTAGAGTCGCGTTGACAGCGCGGCCTCTCATTTTTGCATACCGAAACCCCGCCCGTGGGACTGGAAAGCTGTGCTTAATCTGGTTAGACGGTCGGTATGACAGCGCTAGACACCCACGCCCCGACCGTCGAATCTGCGAAATCAGCCCTGCGCGAGCATGCGGAACGCATCAAGGTCGACCCCCGTACGAATTCCGTATTTGCCTATGCTCAAGACCTTTTTAGGGGTTTAGAGAATGGGACCCTCACGCTCGCAGATCTCAGCGAGACCGCTCATGCTGTGTTTGGGGACCTGATCCTGGCGCGTGCCGATCGGTTTCGCCGACAGCACGAGATCAATACTGATTTGAGTGAACGGTTACGGGCGCTTGCTGAGCGTGGTTGGGAGACGTTTAAATCAACGCTCGAAACACCGCTTGGCGGGGTCGTTTTCACCGCGCACCCGACCTTTGCCTTATCTCCCGATATCCGAGCCGCCTTTGCCGCCCATGTCACTTCAAACTCTGCCATGAGCGCCGACGCGCTCCGCACGGCCATACAGGAGGATGGGCGCGCTTGGTCAAAGTCCATCTCGCTGCTCGGGGAGCATGAGGAAGCCCAAGCAACCATCGTCAATGCCCAGAACGCCCTGTCCGCCTATGCCAAAATGGTCCTAGACATCGCGCGCCAGGCCTTTCCGGACCATTGGCGGACCTTGCGTCTCAGCTTGCCGACACTGGCGAGTTGGGTCGGGTATGATTTAGACGGCCGCACCGACATTCATTGGTCGCAATCCTTCGCGCTGCGTTTGCAGGAAAAAGCCGTCCAATTGAGCCGTTACGTTACCGAAATTCGAGCCCTGGCTGACCAAGCCGAAGGCGAAACCCAAACCGGTCTCGCCGCCCTCATTGAAACGCTTGAAGCGGCGGCGGCGCTGACTGAAGCGGAAGCTGAGATATTCAGCGAGGATCTCACGCAAACCGAAAACCTCGTGCATGCGGCTAATCAGCTGACATCAGATCAGCCGGATCGTTTGGTCAGCGCGCGGCCGATCATTGATCAGCTTATCAAGCTCGCCAACGGCGAGGCGCAGGACGAACTCGCGCGGGATATCTTTGCGCTAGCGGCGAAGATTGACGCGTTGAAACTCGGCACCGCACGCATTCATTTGCGCTTAAACGCCGAGCAGATCCGCACCGTGATCAGCCGCGACCTAAAGCTTGAGACGGAAAACCGAGACCTAGGCCGTAGCGCGCTGAAAAAGCTGTCAGAACTCGCCTCGGTCAAAGCGCCGTTGAACGTCAATTTCGCCGACCTGTTTTTGGAGCAGTCCACCGCGCGGCGGCAATTCATGATGTGTGCACAACTGTTGAAGCATATCGATGCGGACTCCACGATCCGTTTCCTGATTGCCGAGAGCGAGAACCCCGCCACGGTCATGGGGGCCCTGTATCTGGCCCGCCAATATGGCGTTGATCACCAGCTCGACATCTCGCCGCTTTTCGAAACCCCAGAGGCTTTGGAAACGGGCGGGCGGTTTATCGAGCAGCTCTTGGATGAGCCGGAATACATGAAATACCTGCATGTGCGGGGCTATCTGAGCGTGCAACTCGGCTTTTCTGATGCTGGACGCTTCATCGGCCAGGTCTCCGCCGATATGGCGATTGAGCGCATCCACAATCTGATCAGTCGCGCCGTCGCCAAAGCCGATGCGGGACTATCGCTCCTCATCTTCAACACGCATGGTGAATCCATGGGCCGCGGCGCCTGGCCGGGCAGTTTTGACCAACGCTTTGATCACTTGCTGAGCCATTGGACCCGCGAACAATCGCGCGCCCGCGGTGTCCCGCTGCGCCATGAAGTGAGCTTCCAGGGTGGCGACGGCTATTTGCATTTCGCCAATGAAGCGCTCGCGACGGCGACGTATAACGCCTTTGCCGACCACCTGCTCTCGGACCCCAATGATACATCGGATGACCCGTTTTATCAGCGCACCGATCTTGTCTGGGACTTTTATCGCGCGCTGCGACGTTGGCATGAACGGCTCTTCGCCAATCCGGATTATGGGCACCTGCTAAACGATTTTGCGACGAATTTCCTGGTCAAAGCCGGATCCCGTCAGCGGCGCCGGAGTGCAGGACCGGCAGGCCCACGATCGCTGCGGGCCATCTCTCATAACGCGACGCTCCAGCAGCTAGGCGTCCCGGTCAACACAGCCGCCGGGATCGGCTCAGCGATGCGCCGTGAGCAGGACCAGGTCAATGATTTGATCAAGGACTCGCCGCGTATGCGGGGGTTGATGAAACTCGCCTCCATGGCTCGCTCAGCGACCAGCGTTCCGGTCTTACGGGCCTATGCCAGTGTCTATGATCCAACCTATTGGGTGGCGCTATCCAAGTTCACCGACAATCCTGATCAAGCCCTCGCTTATCGCCGGATCTACTACCTTTTGCAGGAACGGCAGACCAATAATTCGATCGAGCTGATCGCCAATTCGTTCAGTATTGATTTCAGCAAGTTCGATCCGATGCTCTCCATCATGGAACAAGCGCCGAGCAGTGAACAACGCCGTGAAGCGCGCCTCGAAGTGCATGTCTTACACGCCATTCGCCAAGCTTTAATGATGAAAGCGCTTGCTCTGGCCGGTCAGCTCCCAACGGTCTCGCGACGCCATGAATCTTCGGTGGTCGATATTATGAACCTCATCCGCACCATGCAGATCGGGGAAGCCGTCGCGCTGCTCTGCGAAATCTTCCCGGCGTCACGCGAAGAGGAGGTTCACCTCGCCGAACTCAGCGAGCCCGGTCACATGACTGGCAACCCCGCCAACGGTTATGACCAGTTGCACCAGGACGTGATCAAACCGCTCGAAGAGATTGATCGCATGATGCATCAAATCACGCTCGCCGTGTGCCAAGCTTATGGGGCCTACGGCTAGGATCTAAAAAACGCTTGCCTGTCGCCGCGGGAGCCTTTTGAAATCCGAGCCAGATTGTTCGGAGGAAAATATGAGCGCAGACGCGAAACGCACCGGCCCCTTGGCAGGGGTGAAAATCGTCGACATGTCATCGGTCGTTCTGGGCCCCTTCGCGACGCTTATTTTCGGCGATCTTGGCGCCGACGTGATCAAGATCGAGGCGGGTCAAAAAGGCAAAGCCGGCGATATGATGCGCTATGCCGGCGCCTCCCCAACCGGCGATCTTGGACCGATCTATACCAGCCTCAATCGCAACAAAAAATCGGTACAACTCGATGCCAAAGATCCAGACGGCAAAGCCGCGATTGTGGCCTTGCTCAAAGATGCAGATGTCTTCTTCCACAATGTTCGGCTCGCGGGCATGGGCCGGCTCGGGCTCGATTATGAGAGCGTCAAAGCGATCAATCCCGGGATCGTTTATGTCCATTGCGCCGGCTTTGGCGCGGGCGGTCCTTACGAGAAACGCCAGGCCTATGACGATCTGATCCAAGGTGCGTCTGGCTTTGCCGCTTTGAACGCTATGCGCTCGGGCGGTGATCCTGAATATGCGCCGAGCCTGGTCGCGGACAAAACGGTCGGCCTGTTTGCCACCTACGCAACCCTCGCCGCGCTCTTTCACAAGGCAAAAACGGGCGAAGGCCAGTTCGTTTCGGTACCGATGCTGGAGAGCTTTACCTTCTTCAATATGGTCGAAAACCTCTATGGCGAGACCTTCCTGCCGGGCAATGGTAAGCTCGCCTATACGCGCTCGATCAATGCCAACCGCAAACCGTACAAAACCAAAGACGGCTATATCGGCCTGGTGCCTTACTCAGATAAACAGTGGGAGCTGTTCTTCGAAATGGGCGGCAAACCTGGCGTGTTCGAAGACCCGCGCTTCTCGACCTATTCAGCGCGGACCGAGAACATTACTGAGCTCTATGCGATTATCGGCGAAGTCGCTTTGCTGAAAACCACGGATGAGTGGCTCGTCTTGCTGGATGAGGCGAACATTCCGGCTATGCGCTACAACGAAATGGGCGATGTGCTCGCCGATCCGCATCTCGCCGCCGTCGATTTTTTCCAGACGCGCGCGCATCCCGACGCCGGCGACTATCGGACAATGAAACATCCGGTTGAGTTCAGCGCGACACCGGCGGACATTGCTTTGGATCCGCCGACGCTGGGGGCCGATACCGAGACCGTCTTGGCGAGTCTCGGATTGTAGCCAAATAAAGCGACTCATCCTGAGCGTAGTTGAGGGATGTAGATCTGACATGCCCCGCACTCGCCCTTCGTCTCCGCTCAGGGTGAGCGCCCGAGAGATGCGGTCGACGGTATGGACCGGCTCATCCTAAGCGAAGTCGAAGGATGTAGATCTGATGCGCGCCGCCCGCCTCCTTCAACCTCGCTCAGGATGAGGGCTGTTGCATTCAATGTTCAAAAAAACGGGGTGAGCCATTCGCTCACCCCGCTTCCAATCAGTCATTACTGAGATTTTGCCCTTTCAGCTCTTTTTTGGAGAGCTGATGCTTGGCGATGATGCGCCATGTCGGTGCCTCGAGATCTGGACCAAGCCGAAGCCGTTCATAGAGCTCCCGACCCTGTAGTTCGCGAGCGAACCGGTCTGTTGGCACATGGTCGGTATCGACTTGAAACCAGCACCCCTTCAGCTTCACCAAAAACCGTGTGTCGGTTAAAGCGCGCAAATTATGTACACGCTCGCCTTGCACCCGGCGCTTGCGGTCGTCCCGCAATTTATCGCGATAGTGACGTAAGCCCAGCTTGCGGCACAGCTTGTCGGTCCGCTTGATGAGCCCATCCTTCGGATCGACATAGAGCTTTGCCCACCAGTGATCCGGCGCCATTGGCCGACCCCAGTGATTGCTGGCCATGAAACTGCCATCGCGGGCAACCGTCACATCGATGAGGATGAAATCGGTGAGATGATCCCGCACATGTTGTTTCACTGTGCTGCTCGTATCGAGATGCTCGCTGATCTCGCTATAGACTTTGTTCCAAGGCCGACCGACCTGCTTGTGGAGATAGCGCTTCAAGGGCGCTAAATTCTCATTCAAGCATTTCGTCCAGCCCTCGTTTTCGAGCACCATCCGGCGCCCCGTCGTTTTTTTGCGACCTGGAACTTTGTCATAGCGCAGCTTGGACCGCACGCCGTGGCGGCTGCCCCAGCGCGGGCGCTCAACAATAACTTTAAACATGTCCTCACGCATGAAGACCTCCTGCCAGCCTTTCCGGCTGAATTGAAAAAATGGGAGCACGCAGACGCGTGCGCGAAGGATCGCGGCAGCGACCCAGTTGAAAATTGCCCATCGGAAAGGGTCCTAATCTTAAGAGTTATGATCGGGGTATCGGTGCTGGTTCTGGATCTGCATGTACCCCTCCTCTTGTTGATCAGGTTGGCAGAGCTCGGGGTCATAGAGAACGATTTTGGCGAAGGCAAGGCGGATCCATTCATCTTAATTGACGAAACTAGGCCCTCATCCTGAGCGAAGTCGAAGGGCGAGGGCCGAGAGACCTGCGCCTAGCATCCGCCTCGTCCTTCGACTTCGCTCAGGATGAGGCTTTCCTTGGGGCCTGCGTTTTACCCTGCCGCACCTACTTTTCTCAAACCGGGTCTTCTGGCATAAGCTCGCGCCATGTCAGAGATCCGTGTCACCGCCTTGTATAAATTCGTTCGCTTTGATGATCCCGAAGCCTTGCGCGAGCCTTTGTTTGCACGCCTCTCAGAACTTGGCATTAAAGGCACGATCTTGCTGGCGAGCGAAGGCGTCAACGGCACGATCGCTGGAACGCCGGACGCCATGGACCAAGCCCTCGAAACCCTCTGTGCCCTGCCCGGCTGCGCCGATCTTGAGTGGAAAGATAGCCACGCCGAGGCGATGCCATTCTTGCGCTTAAAAGTCCGCCTCAAAAACGAGATCGTGACAATGGGCGTGCCGGGCACGGATCCAACTTGCCTTGTTGGCTCATACGTCAAACCGCAAGACTGGAACGCGCTGATCAGCGATCCCGACACCGTCGTCATCGATACGCGCAATGATTACGAAGTGGCCCTTGGCACGTTCCAAGGCGCCATCGATCCCGAAACAGAAACCTTCCGCGAATTCCCAGACTGGTTTGAGACCTTTCGCACCAAGCTTGCTGAGCAAGGCCGTAAACCGAAAATCGCAATGTTCTGCACGGGTGGCATTCGCTGCGAGAAATCAACGTCTTACGTCAAATCGCTCGGCATCGAAGATGTCTTCCACTTGCAAGGCGGAATCTTGAAATATCTCGAAACGGTGCCGCGCGAGGAGAGCCTGTGGGAAGGCGAGTGTTTTGTCTTTGATGACCGCGTCAGCGTCGGCCACGGCCTGGAAGTTGGCGATTATCAACTCTGTCATGCCTGCCGTCACCCGGTCAGCGCTGAAGACCGACAGCACGAACACTTCGAAGACGGTGTCTCCTGCCCCCGCTGTTATGGGACCTTCTCTGACACCAAAATGGCGGCGCTGCGGGAGCGACAGAAGCAAGTTCGGCTCGCCAAAGAACGTGGCGAGACCCATATTGGGGATGATGTTGTCATGACCCCAAGAAAGAAACTGCCCGCGTGAGCGATGCCCGCCCCATTCTCTATTCCTTCCGCCGTTGCCCCTATGCGATGCGCGCCCGCATGGCGATTGCGGCCTCTGGCGTTGAGTGCCGGCTGCGCGAAGTCGTCTTGCGCGACAAGCCTGCGGAAATGCTTGAAGCCTCGCCAAAAGGGACGGTGCCGGTCATCGTCGAACCGGATGGAACGGTGATTGAAGAAAGTCTCGATGTCATGGCCTGGGCGCTCGCCCAGAATGATGCCGAGGCCTGGCTCGCGCCTGAGCACGGGACCCGCGCCGACATGGACGCACTGATTGCCGAATGCGACGGCCCGTTCAAACGCGCGCTCGACCGCTACAAATACCCAAACCGTTATGAAGATGAAGGCGTGGTACGCGAAGAGCAGCGCGCGCTCGGTCTGCAATTCCTCGAGAAACTGAACGCGCAACTAAACGGTCGACCGCAACTTTTCGGCAGTCGCGTCAGCTATGCCGACATTGCGATCTTTCCCTTCATTCGCCAGTTCGCCAATACAGACCGCGGCTGGTTCGACGCGCTCGATCTTCCCAACCTGCAAGCCTGGCTTGAAGGCCACCTTGAAAGTGCGCGCTTTAAGCAAATCATGCCGAAATTCGCGCAATGGAAGACCGGGGACGAAGAGCCAAGCTTTCCCGCTTAATCCGACGGGCAACGGATTGCCTCAAAGCCGATCAGTTCGACCTCGGGCGAAATGTATCCTGGCTTGACGGGTTCATGACGCGTCAGATCGGTGGAAAGATACTTTTTATTATCGTCGCAGAAAATGGTCGCGACCACGGCTGTGCTGCCAAGTTGTTCTTGGACTTTCAGAGCGCCAATCAGATTGGCGCCTGACGAAATCCCGACAGCGAGCCCGAGCTCAGAAGCAAGCTTTTGCGCCATAAGGATCGCATCGCCGTCCTGCGCTGAGACCACAGAATCCAGCTGGTTCAGGTCGACGATGGCGGGAATGAAATCGTCTGATACGCCCTGGATCCGGTGCGCGCCGGTTTTGAACCCCGTCGAGAGTGTGGGCGATTCCGCTGGCTCCAAAGGATGAATTCGAACATTGGGATGCGCCGCGCTTAGGGCGCGCCCGACCCCCATGACGGTCCCACCGGTTCCGACCCCCGCGACAAAAGCATCTGGACGGCGCCCGATCGAAGCGAGCTGGCTCAATATTTCAGGCCCGGTGGTGGTCTCATGCGCTTTGCAGTTTTCACGATTGGCGAATTGGCGCGGCAGAAATACACTGTCTGTACCGGTCGCAAGCGCCTCCGTCGCGGCGATCGCGCCTAGAAAGCCGCCGTCTTTGCGGCTCAACAAGCAGAGCTCCGCCCCGAGCGAGCGCAACAGACATTTACGCTCCTCGCTCATCCAGTCGGGCATATAAATGCGCACGGGATGGCGCAGCGCCCGCCCGAGCGCCGCCATGGCAATCCCCGCATTGCCGCTCGTCGCTTCAGCAATCATATCGCCCGGTCGTAGCGCGCCGCTCGCATAGCCCGAGCGCAAGATGTTCAACGCCATGCGATCTTTGATGCTGCCGGTCAGATTGTAGTGCTCAGCCTTAGCATAGATAATCCGGTGCGCTCCACGCCAGCGCAAATGGACCGCCAACAAAGGGGTTCGCCCAATCATGCTGGTCAACGATGCGAGCCGCTTTTCCTCACAAAACTCGACTGGGGCCAAACTCGAAAATGCCATGAAACACTCCTCTGCCGAGAATTTTCATCGGTTTTGAGACGAAAATCATTACGATAATCACTCGTTCTGGAGTTTATTTGGTGTGAATTTTCGACTATACATCCATCCATGACAATGATCGATGAAACAGATCGTCAGATTCTGAGAGGCTTGCAACGGGATGCGACGACATCATTGGAAGCGCTGGCCGACCAGCTCAACGTCTCTGTAAATACATGCTGGCGCCGGGTTCGACGATTGGAAGAGCAAGGCATCCTCAAAGCGCGGGTCGCGATTTGCGATCCGGAAGCCCTCGACCTTGGCCAGACTGTTTTCGTCGCCATTCGAACACGAGACCACTCCGCCAAGTGGCTGGAATCGTTTGCGAAAACTGTATCCGACATCCCCGAAGTGGTGGAGTTTTATCGCATGGCGGGTGACGTCGATTATCTGATAAAAATTGTGGTCGGATCCGTCGGCGACTATGACCGGGTTTATAAATCTCTGATCTCCCAAATCGAGATCGCCGATGTCAGTGCAACTTTTGCTATGGAATGCCTGAAGAACACGACGGAATTGCCGGTCTGAGGTTCACGTTTGGTGGCGTTTATCCTTTCAACGCCGCCCGCACCGCATCTAAAGCGGCTTCCGCGTTCGCGCCATCCGGACCACCGGCTTGCGCCATGTCCGGGCGACCGCCGCCGCCTTTGCCACCGACTTCCGCCGACGCGACACGGACCAGATCGACCGCGGAATGGGTACCAACCAAGTCTTCCGTCACGCCGACCGCGACCGCCGCTTTGCCGTCATTGACGCCGACAAAGACCGCGATCCCGGACTTCATTTGCGCTTTGGCTTCGTCGATCAGGGCACGCAGATCCTTGCCGCCCACCCCTTCTGCGACGCGCGCGATCAGCTTCACGCCATTAATCTCTTCTGGGCCCGATGGCGCGCCGCTTTCACCCGCCATGGCCAGCGCACGTTTGGTGTCGGCGAGTTGGCGCTCGAGCGTTTTGCGCTCTTCGCTCAGGCTGGAAACTTTCTTCGCGACGTCCTTAAGCGGGACTTTCAACTGATCGGAGAGATCGACGGCCACCTGGGCGCGGCTGCGCAAGAACGCAATCGCTTCAGCGCCGGTGGCTACCTCAATCCGCCGCACGCCCGCTGACACACCGCTTTCAGACAGAATGACAAATGTGCCGATATCGCCGGTGCGCTCGACATGCGTGCCGCCGCACAATTCCACAGAATAGGCTTTGTCTGTTTCTTTTAAATCCGCGCCCATGCTCAGCACGCGCACTTCGTCGCCATACTTTTCACCAAATAGGGCCAATGCGCCCGCTTCGATCGCCTTCTCAGGTGAGGTCACAGCAACCCCAACTGGATTGTTCTGACGGATGACGGCATTGACCTGGTCCTCGATCGCCTCGATTTCAGCAGGCGTCACAGGCGCGCCATGCGAGAAGTCAAAGCGCATCCGCTCTTCTTCCACCAGCGAGCCTTTTTGGGTGACATGCTCTCCCAGCACATCGCGCAAGGCGGCGTGCATCAAATGTGTCGCCGAATGGTTCGCCATAATCCGCGTGCGGCGGTCGGCATTCACCGAGGCAGAAACGGATTCATTTAAAGCTAGCGTGCCCTCCACCAGTTCGCCAAGATGTACGTGCAAGTCGCCCGCGCGCTTTTGAACGTCACGGACGATAAAGCGCGCAGTCTTGGTTTCGATGACACCATGATCGCCCGCCTGGCCGCCGCTTTCGGCGTAGAACGGCGTGCGGTCGAGCACCAGTTCAGCCTGGTCGCCCGTCTCGAGGCGCTCGGTCTGCCCGCCATCTGACAGAATGGCTTTGACGACACCGTCGGCTTTGAGATCGGAATAGCCGAGGAATTCGCTCGGACCGACCGCGTCGCGAATACGGAACCAAACCTCGTCAGAAGCAGCATCGCCGGAGGCAAAACCGGCCGCTTTGGACCCTTCTTTCTGGCGCGCCATCGCGGTGTCGAATCCGGCTTCATCCACATTCATCTGGCGTCCGCGCAAAATGTCTTGGGTCAAGTCGAGCGGGAAGCCATACGTGTCATAGAGCTTGAACGCCGTTTCGCCCGGCAAAGTATCGCCTTCGCGCATATCGGCGCTGGCTTCGTCCAGAAGTGCGAGCCCTCGTCCGAGGGTGCGCTGGAAGCGGCTTTCTTCTTGTTCAAGCGCGCTTTCAATCGCGGCTTGCGCGCGGCCAAGCTCCGGGAAGGCTTGTCCCATTTCGCCGATCAGGGCGGGCACCAATTTGTGCATACCAGGTTCCCGCGCGCCGAGGATATGCGCATGACGCATGGCGCGGCGCATGATCCGGCGCAGGACATACCCGCGGCCTTCATTGGATGGGGTAACGCCATCGGCGACCAGGAAAGCCGAGGTGCGCAAATGGTCGGCGATCACGCGGAACGAGCCGAGCTGATCGCCTTGAGCCTTCTGGCTGTAGACATCTTCTTCCGCCGCGATCAGACTTTGGAACAGGTCGATCTCGTAATTATTATGAACCCCTTGCAAGACCGCGGCGATCCGCTCGAGCCCCATGCCGGTATCGATGGACGGCTTCGGCAAGCTGACACGCTCACCGCCAACCTGTTGGTCGAACTGCATGAAGACCAGGTTCCAAATCTCGATGAATCGGTCGCCATCTTCCTCGGGTGTTCCGGGCGGGCCACCCCAAATGTCTGGGCCATGGTCATAGAAAATTTCAGAGCATGGACCGCACGGACCCGTATCGCCCATCGACCAGAAATTGTCTGAGGTCGCGATTCGGATGATCCGATCGTCTGACAGCCCAGCAACCTTCTTCCAAATCGCGGCGGCTTCATCGTCTTCGGCATAGACCGTGACGAGCAGCTTATCAGCCGGCAGACCGAGTTCCTTGGTGGCGAGCTCCCAGCCAAAGGCAATTGCGTCATCTTTGAAATAGTCGCCAAAGGAGAAATTGCCGAGCATTTCAAAAAAGGTGTGGTGGCGCGCGGTGTAACCGACATTGTCGAGGTCATTATGTTTGCCGCCCGCGCGCACGCATTTCTGCGAGGTTGTGGCGCGCGGCGCGAACGGAGTCTCCGCGCCGGTAAAAATATTCTTGAACGGCACCATGCCGGCATTGACGAAGAGCAAAGTCGGATCGTTCTCCGGCACAAGCGGGGCGGAAGCTTTGCGGATATGCCCTTTGCTTTCGAAATAAGACAGGAAGGCTTCGCGTAGATCGTTGACGCTTGTCATTATGTTCCTCTTGCCGACTCACCCCGTGATGAGGCTTCGCGGGTGGATATATGTCCATAAAAGCAACGCGCCAAGCGTTTCCACTGGCGCGTTACATATGTTCGGTTTCGCAAAAGCGTTTAGCCGGCTTCGGCCTCGTCGGCTGGGCCACCACCTTCGGTCAGCAGGACGTCTGAGAGGAGCCCAGAGCGTTTGCGAATTTCAAGCTCGATCTCATCGCAAATATCTGGGTTTTCTTTGAGGAATTGGCGAGTCTTTTCGCGCCCCTGCCCGATCCGTTCCGGCCCATAAGAATACCAAGAGCCCGACTTCTCAATCACTTCGCATTTGACGCCAAGATCAATAATCTCGCCGGTTTTTGAGATGCCTTCGCCATAGATGATGTCAAACTCGACCTGTCGGAAGGGCGGAGCGACTTTGTTCTTCACCACTTTCACGCGGGTCTGGTTACCGATCACCTCGTCACGGTCCTTGAGCGCGCCAATCCGGCGAATGTCGAGGCGAACAGAGGAATAGAATTTCAGCGCATTACCGCCCGTCGTGGTTTCAGGGCTGCCAAACATAACGCCAATCTTCATCCGGATCTGGTTGATAAAGATGACCATACAATTGGACTTAGAAATCGAGCCGGTCAGCTTCCGCAAAGCTTGGCTCATCAAGCGGGCTTGCAGACCGGGCAGGCTGTCACCCATCTCGCCTTCAATCTCGGCGCGCGGGGTCAGCGCTGCCACGGAGTCGATGACCAGAACATCAATCGCACCGGAGCGGACCAATGTATCGGCAATCTCAAGCGCCTGCTCGCCCGTATCTGGCTGCGAGACCAAAAGATCATCCAAGTCGACGCCGAGCTTGCCCGCATAGACCGGGTCCAACGCATGTTCAGCGTCAACGAAGGCGCAAACGCCGCCATTTTTCTGCGCTTCGGCCACAATATGCAGCGACAGCGTCGTCTTACCGGAACTTTCCGGTCCATAAATTTCAATCACACGGCCTTTTGGCAGGCCACCAATGCCAAGAGCGATGTCCAGGCCCAAAGAGCCTGTCGGAATTGACTCAATGTCCATGGCCTTTTGTTCGCCAAGGCGCATCACTGAGCCTTTGCCAAAAGCACGGTCAATATTGGCCAATGCGGTTTCGAGAGCTTTCTGCTTATCCACGCCGGAATCCTTATCCACGAGTTGCAGGTTGGGTTTGGACATGAGTCGTTCCTTTTCGTCTATATCATACTCGGCGAAGAATGGCCCCGAGCCCGCCAACTGACCCTCATGTACCATATTTGTTCACGAGAACAAAGCAAAAACTTGTGACTCAATTGTAGGCTTTATTTTATCGCTTTCCTGAGGCAATATAAGGACATGTTGAAAAAGACTGACCGAAAGCCTGGCGAGGCCAAGATTCGCTATCTCGACGCGGACCTCGAACTGCTAAGTCCTGGGGATTACGTGATTTGTGCGGTCACCGGACGGAAAATCCCGCTGGCAGCCTTGCGCTATTGGAGCGTGGATCGTCAGGAAGCTTATGTGGATGCGGCCGCTGCCGGGAGCCGCATGGTGGAGCGCACCTAAGTGTTTTTGAGAGATTGGCTATTGGTCGGCCTGATCTGGTTCGGGTTGCCGACACCTGTGACGGCTCAAGACGCAACGATCGTGTGTACAGGACAAGCTATGCAAGGCGGCCTGCTTTTGTGCACGGCCCCGGCGGGCAGCACGTTGGTTGTCTCTGGCGCGAATGGCGAGGCTATGCGTGAGGTCACAGTGGCTGAGGATGGACTGGCGACGATTGGCCTGCGCCGGACCGAAGCGCTCGAACTTTTGATTACGGACAAAGAGGGATGGGCGCCGCCAGTGACACTGGCACTCGAAAAACGCAATGATCCATTTCGTACGATTGAAGGCTTTGATTGCGACAAAGTCGATGCGCGGACCGAAGAGCAAAAGGCGCATGCGGGCCGCAGCTGGGTGAAAAAGCAAGCCGCATTCAAAACCTTCAATGACGGCCCGGGCGCTCGGACAGGGTTCCTGCGCCCGTCGGTGGGACCGCCCTCCTCGCCCTTCGGTCCGGCTCGCAAATATATTGGCGTCGGCAAAGACGGAAAGCCGTGTGAGAGCATGTCGGTGCATCGTGGCTATGACATCGCGACCCCGGTCGGGACCGAGATCATCGCGCCTGCCGCCGGGACGGTCGTGCTCGGCGACCCAGATCTCTATTATGAAGGTGGCACCGTGTTCCTGGATCATGGCGAGGGCCTGGTCTCGGTCTTCCTGCATATGTCTTCAGTCGAAGTGGAGGCCGGTGACGTGGTCGCAGCAGGAGAAAGGCTAGGCGCCACAGGAAACACGGGCCGGACGACGGGCCCGCATCTGCATTGGGCGGTCAAATGGCGCAATCCGTTAAGTGAGGACCGAAGCAAGGATTTCTATATCGACCCGGCCCTGCTTCTAGAAATGGATCCGATCGGATAAGTTCATTGAATGATAGAGATGGGAGGGTGCTTTGGACTTAAATCTACCGCTTTATAGCGCCTATTTGGGGGCCTTCTTGATCACGCTGCAGACGCTGCTGGCCGCCTCGGTCGGAGGCTATCGGGGGCGCAATCGAAAAGCCATTGGCACTGCCAATGATGCAGTGCTCGAACGCCGGGTGCGCCGGCATGCGAATATGACAGAGTACGCGCCCATCTTCCTGACTGTGCTGGCGCTATATGAAATCATCGCTGGGCAAACCGGTGCGATCTTGTGGCTCGCAATTATTTTCGCTGTGGCCCGCATTTTCCACGTGATCGGCTTCTCCTCCTCGGCGGGATCGCACTTGGAGGATGCCGCGGGCGGTCGCGTGGTCTTTGTGCTATCGCGGATGATCGGCGCTGGCTTTACCCTGCTCTCATCACTGGCTTTGGCGGGCTTCTTAGTCGCCCACCTCACAAATCTTTCCTAGGGCTTGAGCAGCGTCGCGCCGACCGTTTGACCGCTTTCAATCGCGGTATGAGCGGCGGCGACATCGCTCAGCGAGAAGGTCTGGCCGATATGCGCTTGGATCGTGCCGGCTCGGAGTGCCCCGAACAAGGCCGCCGCGCCGCGGCGCATGCCATCGGCATCCGCGATGAAGTGAAACAGGCCGGGCCGAGTCAGCACGAGCGAACCCTTCCCGCCTAAAACGCCAGGCGCAATCGGCTCGGCGGCGCCAGAGGCATTGCCATAGCTGACCCACCAACCACGCGGTTTCAAACTGTTGAGCGAGGCCTCAGCGGAGGACTTACCGACACTGTCATAGGAGACATCGACGCCTGCCCCGCCGGTCAGCGCGCGAACTTCAGCAGCGACATCACCTGAGGAAAAGACCACCTCTTGCGCGCCAAGCTCCCGCGCGCGGGCGGCTTTGGCGTCACTGGATGTCACCGCGATGACCCGCACGCCGAGCGAGGTTGCCCAAGGCACCAGCAAAGAGCCAACCCCGCCGACAGGTGCCCAGACCAGAGCCGTCTCGCCAGGCGAAGCCCTCCGCACTTCAAACAGGAGCATCCAGGCGGTGAGACCTTTGAGCAGAACCGCGGCCGCGTCTTCCTCGCTCACCCCGTCGGGCAATTTGACCATGGTCGCTGCAGGGCCTGTATAATGGGTCGCATAGGTGCCGCTGCCGAGATAGGCGACCCGGTCACCCACGGCGAGCGTGTCGACGCCCTCGCCGACCGCTTCGACCACCCCAGCGCCTTCTGAACCTGGCACGAAGGGCAGCTTGACCGGATAGAGACCGGTGCGGTGATAAGTGTCGATGAAGTTGAGCCCTGACGCGGTTTGGCGGACTAGCGCCTGGCCCGGCCCGGGCGCCTTGGGGGCGCGCGCGACTTTTTTCAGGACCTCCACCCCGCCGGTTTCGGTCATCTCAATCACATAAGGCTCAGTCATAGCGCACCCTCTTAGAATCATTGTTTCCTGCTCTGATGACACACATAGACCTGATCTGCGGCGTAGACGAGGCTGGACGTGGCCCTTGGGCCGGGCCCGTAACAGCCGCCGCCGTGATCCTTGATCCCGAGCACCCTATTTCCGGACTGACCGACTCCAAAAAGATCAGCGAAAAGAAGCGGTTTGCGCTGGAGCCAGAGATTAAAAGTAAAGCCGCCTATTGGGCGGTCGCGCATGCAGAGCCGAAAGAAATCGATGCGCTGAATATTCGCGAGGCGACGTTCTTGGCGATGACGCGGGCGATTGCGGGCCTCGGGATCACGCCGAGCCGAATTTTGATTGATGGAAATGCCCTACCTAACGCCCTGCCAGCTCCGGCCGAAGCGATCGTCAAAGGCGATCTCAAAGAACCGGCGATCTCGGCCGCCTCCATTCTAGCGAAAACCGAGCGGGATCGGCTGATGGTAGCATATTGCGATCAGTATCCTGCTTATGGCTTTGACGGTCATAAAGGCTATGGCACGGCGGCGCATGCTGAGGCGCTGCAACGCTTCGGCCCCTGCCCCATTCACCGCACGAGTTTCGCCCCCGTGCGCAAAGCCATGCTTAGCGAAACCTTAACCAATTAGTTGCTTTCATTAACCATTATCGGTTGGAGACGGTTTATGATCCCCTATGGTTGGCATGTTTGGCGCGGTGAATCGAGCCGTCGCTATCGCTTCAAAATCACCAAAACGATAGACGCTCTTCCGGATGCAGGCGGGATCTATGTCATGGTTCGCCGGACCGCCTTTTTCTTCCTAAAGCCGATCTATATCGGCAAGGCGTCCAATCTTCAGAGCCGTTCAGATGGCCATGAGCGCTGGGAAGAAGCTCGTAAGAAAGGCGCCTCGGAACGCCACTATTTGTGCATCCGGTCTGAGAATAAGCGGCAAAAGATCGAGGAAGACCTGATCCGTCGCTACAAGCCGAAGCTGAACAATATGCTCAAACCGCGCTCGTCAGAAGATGCGCCTAATCATGCCAGCCTCCGCAGCGGCTGGATGAGCGCTAAGGAGTATTACGGCTTGAACGATGCCCCGAAACGCTCAGCCGAGGTGACATCCGTTAAAGATGCGAAACCCAAAAAGGGTAAAAAGCCAAAAATGAGCGCTCGCGAATATTACAGCAAACGCGGTAAAGCGGCTTAGGGGTTGGCGATCTCTCGGAAAGCGGATTGGGATTAAGGCTGATCGACAGAGCCTCTGCGAGGCCTTTTTAGATCTCAATAGCAAATCCTACCGATTGCGTGTCGGAAGTCTGCTTTGCGTCAAAAGCAGACATACTAACGGAACCGCACTATTACATGACCAGAAGAAAAGGAGGGTACCGTGACCGAACTGGAAATGATCCAAATCGTAGAGGGCACGATTGAGCAGATCACAACCATCTTCGGCCAGATAATCGCGATTACGTTCGCAATGGTTGTCGCGATCTACTACTTCCTCAACACGGCTCCACTTCGCTTGAAGATAGCTGCGTTCATGCTCTACAGCATTGGGATCGTGATGTACTTTTTGCTCGCCGTGCGCCAGTCAGTCGTGGCGGCTGCGGTTTCTAGCGTCTACGCGGACTTACCTGATGAAGACGTTGGCCCGGTGATCCTGGCGATGCGCGAGTTTAGCGAAAGCTTTCCATCGCTTCTGATGAACGTCTTAATAAATTTGTCTGCGCTTGCGCTATGGCTGGGCGTTTTCTACCTCCTGTTCTTCTGGAAAAAGCCCGAAGAAAAAGCTTAGCTAGATTCACTCAGAGAATGTCCGCTTTGGGTCAAAAGCGGACGTAGTGCCGCGCGGCTCTCATCCTGAGCGAAGTCGAAGGATAAAGGGCCGTGCTTCTGGAAAGCTCGCCTCGTCCTTCGACTTCGCTCAGGATGAGGCTGAAAATTTTGGGCGATTTTTTGCTTCCGCCTAGACGCCGAAGGCAGACATTCGGTCTGTGTGCGTTTCGAGGGCGCTCGATTTCCTTGACCCACCCTAAACCTTGAACCTCCGCGCGCACGCGTGCATAGCTCCTCGCATGCCGGATACCGCCTCTTTCCCCACCGTCCCGCCAATCTTTGCCGACGTTCCGAAAAGCGTCAGCTTCAAAAAGCTGCGCAAGCGCTTGGCGCGCAATGCTTTGCAGGTGATCGACCAGTATCAACTCGTCGATCGCCGCGCTGAAAAGCGGCCGAAATGGCTGGTCTGTCTATCCGGGGGCAAGGACAGTTACGGCTTGCTGTCCGTGCTGCTCGACCTGCAATGGCAAGGCGCGCTGCCGGTTGATCTCTTGGCCTGCAATCTCGACCAGGGCCAGCCAGGTTTCCCGAAACATGTTTTGCCGGAATGGCTGGAGCAAGTCGGCGTCGAGTATCGTATCGAAACCGAAGACACCTATTCAATCGTCACCGACAAGATTTCCGAAGACCGAACTTTTTGCGCGCTCTGTTCGCGCTTGCGGCGAGGCATTCTCTACCGGATTGCGCGCGAGGAGGGGTGTGATGCGATCGTGCTCGGCCATCACCGCGACGACGCGCTTGAGACCTTCATGATGAACCTGGTGCATGGCGGGCGGCTGGCTGCAATGCCGCCAAAACTCTTGAATGATGAAGGCGATGTGATGGTCTTGCGCCCGCTCATCACGACCGCCGAAGCGGACCTGGAGAAATTTTCCGCTGCCATGCAATTCCCGATCATTCCGTGCAATCTCTGTGGCTCGCAAGATGGTTTGCAGCGTGTGGCGATGAAACAGATGCTGGATGAGTGGGAAACCCGTAAACCCGGCGTCCGGCAAGTCATGGCCCATGCTCTAGCAACCGTGCGTCCGAGCCATTTGCATGATCCGCGTGTGTTTGATTTTATGGGCCTCACCCCCGGTGGTGCTGGTGAAAGCGATGACGGCGTGCCGTTCTAGAGACACCAGAATAAGAAAAAAGGGCCCGGCGCTCTAAGCAGCCAGGCCCTGAAAGGTTGGTTCCGTCTGGGGGAGGAAACGCCCAATCGGAGGAAGGATTGGGTCTGTGTCCGGAACCTCAACACCGGGCCTATATGGGACAGATCGTTTCGATTGCAATATGCACGTCCGCAAACACACCATGCAAAAATGCATGCATTACACAGAATTTAACTTCACTAACGCAAGGGTGAAGACCGGAAGGCCTCAACCTGACCGGTCAAAAAGTCTCTAAACGCGCCGATGCGCTTCGATCGTTTCAGATCGCTTGGATAGATGAAGTAGAGATCGAAACTCGGCCCGGTATAATCTTCCAGCACGCGCACCAGGCGCGGTCCCCCGCTGACCATATAATCTGGCAGATCCGCGATTCCGAGGCCGGATTCCACTGCTCGCAGCATAGCGGAGACATTATTGACTGTAAGCGCGGCCTTGCGCGGACCCGCATCATCCCGTCCGACACGTTCGGCAAAACTCATCGCTTTGATCGGGCTATCGATGGCGCCATAGGCGATGATCCGATGATTGTCTAAGTCTTGCGGCGTCCGCGGCATACCATGCGCTTTCACATAGTCCGGGGACGCATACAAATTGGTCGCGACCGTCGCCAATTTACGCTGAATCAAGTCTGCTTTATCCGCGGCCCAGAGGCGAATAGCGCACTCGGCTTCAAGCTTGAGCAGATCGTAGTTTTCACCGTCATCCAACCGCAAATCGATCCGCATTTCGGGATTGGTCGCTACAAAATGGCTGAGCCGCGGCACCAGCCATGTTGACCCAAACGCCACGGGCGCGGTCACGGTCAATTCGCCTTGGGCAACATCTTGCTGATCTCGTAGCGCGGCGCTGGCGGCTTGAGCAGCTGTGGCCATTTCTACGGTCGAGCGATGCAGCGTGTGGCCGGCGTCTGTGAGCACCAAGCCCCGCGCGTGACGCTGAAAAAGCGAGACACCGAGATGCTCTTCTAAAGCAGCGATCTGCCGTGACACGGCTGACTGTGAAATGCTCAGACGTTCGCCAGCAGCGGTCAAGCTGCCAGCTTCCGCGGCGGCGTGGAAAGATTTCAACTTGTCCCAATCCATATCGCCCCTCCTCCCACAAGACCGATGGGCGGTGCAAGTCTATTTGCTCAGGCGGGGAGGAAAAGTGGTGAAATGCTTCTTTGTTTACTGGCTGACCCATAAAATGCGGGCAATCCACGCCAAGTCTTGAGCTTCCAATGTAATCGGCGCGGCATCATCCGCCAATACACTCACCTCGACGCCTTGCTCAGACCTTGAGATCAGGTCCGCGATCAGCAAATCGCGCACCCGCGACATTAGGATGATGCGCGCCCCTGACGCGATCTCAGCTGAAGGCGAGATAATCACGCGATCGCCTGGGCGATAAATCGGCGCGAAATCGTCATCCGTCATCTCAATCGCGTAATGGTCACTATTGGCAGGCATGCCTGGAAAACGCGCTGTACGCCAGCGCTCCGAGATCGGTCGTCCATCTTCGCGAAACGCATCCATCGCGCCAATTTCATCCAGACGCAGGCAAGGGATCGCCCGATCTTGACGCTCAGAGACAAGCTCAGCGAATTCGACGAAGCCCATCTCAACGGCCTTTAGGGCTCGTGAAATACTCTCCGTCGAGGGCCATCGCGGTCGCCCATCTTTCGCCTGGCGTTTCGACTTGTTGAAGGCCGTGGCGTCGAGGCCTGCCTGCCTCGCCAAGGCGGATGACGTTAATCCGTGCTTTGCGGCGAGTAGATCGAGGCCGCGCCAAATGTCACTGTGCAACATGACCAGTTTTCCCTAGCGGCGGACGAAATTGGGGAAAGTCCAATCATAGGAATAATATCTCATCAACCAATGATCGCACGACTTGCCATTTCCCCACAAAAAAGGGCATGAGGCCTCAATGGTTATGTTGCAACGGACCCGCGTGTATAAAATTCTCAGTGCGCCCGATTGGGCGCTCGCTTCAGAGCTGGGATTTACGCGCACAGCGCTCGATGAAGGCGACGGTTACGTCCATCTCTCGACGCGCGATCAAGTCGGCGAAACATTGGCTTTGCACTATCACGGACAAGACCAAGTTCGATTGCTAGAGTATATCGCCGAAGAGATGAGTGGCCCCATCCGCTGGGAAGAAAGCCGCGGTGGCCAGCTGTTTCCGCATTTGTATTCGGCACTTCGATTAGATCAATCGAAACGCACCTGGGTGCTCGAATTGTCGGCGGACGGCGTGCCGATTTTGCCGGATGATCTCGACGGATGAGCCTTCCGGACCTCGCGCTCCCCTTTGTTAAAAGCCTTCCCGCCGAAGCGGCCCATACGGCAACCATAAAGGGCCTGAAGCTCGGACTGGGGTTACCTCGGATCGCGCCAGACACCTGGGACACAGAAATCACCCTTCCGCGCGCTGGCCTCCGGCTGCACAATCCAATCGGGCTCGCTGCGGGGTTTGACAAAAACGCGGAAGTCCACCGTCCCATGGCGCGGTTTGGCTTTGGATTTCTTGAATGCGGGACGGTTACGCCGCGCCCGCAGCCTGGGAACCCAAAACCTCGCGTTTTTCGCCTGACCGAGGATCAGGGCGTGATCAATCGCTTGGGGTTTAACAATCATGGGCTCGACTATTTCGTCCGACGGTTACGTCGGGCCCCTCCAAAACCGACCTGTCCGGTCGGTGCAAATGTTGGCGCGAATAAGCTGAGCGAAGATTTCATCGCGGATTATGAGACCGGAATCGCGGCGGTTTACCCGGTTTGTCAGTACCTCACGATCAACATCTCCAGTCCCAACACACCAGGTTTGAGAGGGTTGCAGGGAAAAGACGCTTTGCTAGCGCTTTTGGAGCGATGCGGTGCAGCTGTGCAATCAGCTGGCAAGGACGCGCAGCAAAAGCCTGTCTTCCTCAAGCTCGCGCCAGATCTCGCGGCAGACGAAATTGGTGAGATCATCGAGACTTTGCGTATAGCGGGCAGCTGGTTGTCAGGATTGATCATTTCAAACACGACCTTGGATCGACCTCAGGAATTGATATCGGACCACAAAACGGAAAATGGCGGCTTGTCGGGCGCGCCGCTGATGGAAAAGTCGACACAGGTCCTCAAAACCTTTGCCGAGGAATTGTTCGGAGCGTTTGACCTTATCGGCTGCGGCGGCGTCGCTTCAGGCGCCGATGCCTATGCGAAAATTCGCGCCGGCGCGCATGCTGTGCAGCTTTATTCGGCGCTTGTTTATCATGGTCCGGGATTGGTCGCACAGATAAATGCCGAACTGGCAGCGCTGCTCAAAGCCGATGGCTTCAGTTCTGTGGCGCAGGCTGTAGGGGCGGATCTGACGCGGCGCGCATAAGCCCCGGTAAAAACCATCCATGGGCGATCACACGCACCACAAACATGCCGAGAAATGCGAGCCAGACCCCGGTATTGGCGAACTGATCTCTCATCAATAAATCGAGTGGGATATAAATGAGCGTGACAAGACCGGCTGCGATCCGCAGAGCACGCCCGCGCGTCGCCCCCAGCAGAAACCCGTCCAGCTGGTAAGCAAGCACGCCGATTAGAGGCACCAATGCGCAATATGGTAAGAAAGCGAGCGCAACTGCACGCGCCTCAGGATCGCTAATAAAGGTCGATATGACCCACCCTCCGCCGAACCAGTAGGCCAGGCTGATCAAAGCGGCGAACGCGACAGCCAATTCGGTGGTGATGCGCATCGCCCGGACCAAGCGCGCGCGATTGCGTGCGCCATAGGCTTCGCCAATTTCCTTTTCGGCCACGAAGGCAAAGCCATCCAAAACAAAGGCGGCGACCGTAATGAACTGCAAGAGCACCTCATTCCCCGCCACATACTCGGTGCCAAGCTGGGCGCCTGATCGGACAAACCAGGCAAAGCAAAACAACATGGCCAGCGTGCGCACGAGAATATCGCGATTGGCGTTGAACAAAGCGATCAAAGCGCTGCGGTCGAGCAGGCCGCGCTCGCGCTTCAGGCTCGGCAGGATCAAAGCCAGCCCGAAAAACAAGGCGACCCATTCAGCAATCGCCGTGCCTGCACCGATCCCGGCGGGCCCCCAACCAAGTCCAGCCACAAACCAAATATCCAAGACGATATTCACCCCGTTCATAACGATTTGCATCGCCAAGAGCGCGCCCGTACGTCCGGTTCCGAGCAACCAGCCGGTGATCGCATATTGGGTGAGGAGAGCCGGGGCACCCCAAACCCGAGCTGCGAAATAGCCATCCGCCAGGGCGACGACATCTGGCTCTGCACCAAACGGGACAAACACGACGCGTGACAGAAGCGGAGACAGAACAAATATGGCGAGCCCGAACGCTGCCCCAATCAAGAGACTTCGCTGCAACGTGGCGCGCGCTTCGGCTTGATCGCCGCGCCCAATCGCTTGCGCGACCAAGCCGGTGGTCGACATCCGCAAGAAGCCAAATCCCCAATAAATGAAACTGAATGCGACGCTGGCCACGGCAACAGCCGCGAGATCAGATTTGTCGCCATATAGCCCCATGACGGCAGTATCGACGACTCCGGTCGCGGCGATCGCAGCTTGCGCCAGCATCACTGGCACAGCCAGACGCATCACGCGCGAACGAGAGAGTTGATCTGCGGACATGGCTGCCGCTTAGCCCGATGTGTCGGCTCTGTCAGCCAAAGGCTGCGAAATTCTGCGCTTAAGCCGCTTCCTGGACGATACGCGCGATATCGTCGCCATAACGCCCCGCCTTTTTCTCTCCCACCCCAGAGATTTGCAACAGCTCCACAAGATCGGTCGGGCGCTCTGTGGCAATCGTCGCCAGGGTTTTATCGTGAAAAATGACGTACGGTGGAACGCCTTTAGCTTTGGCGATCTCGACCCGCCAGTTGCGCAATAGCTCGAACAGCTCCCGATCGCGCGACGATAGGTCTGAAAAGGCTGCACTGGATGAAGATCGTCCGCGCGATTTCGTTCGGCGCACCGTCGGGTCGGTTTTAAGCAGGACCGTCTGCTCTCCTCGAAACACAGCTTTAGCGGCGTCATGATCCGGCACAAAGATGAAGGGCCGCGTGACTTCGCCGCCCTCAGCGAGCAGCCCAGTGAAAAGTAGCTCATCAAACACGGCGTTCCAACCGGGTTTTGATAAGTCCACGCCGACCCCGTATGTGGACTGGCGCGAAAGATCTTCGTCAAACCCGTCTTTGGCTTGTCCGAGAAGATGAATGATCAAGCGTCCCCGCCCGATCTTCTGGCCACAGCGGAGCACCGCTGAAAGCGCCATTTGCGCCCAGCGGGTCGCGTCATAAAGATCGTTCGCTTCGGACACGCAATTGTCGCAGACCCCACACGGTTTTGCGTCCGCTTCGCCGAAATACTGACGCACGGCCTGGCGCCGGCATTGGTCGCCGTTTAGCAAGGCGAAGAGTTGCCGTGTCTTATTGATCTGAACTCTTTTGATCGCCTCCTGAGCGTCGCTGTCATGGCTCCACATCAAGCTTCGCCGCAAATCTGCAGGTCCAAAGAGCGCAAACCCCTCGGCTGGCTCGCCATCTCTGCCGGCGCGCCCGACTTCTTGCCAATACGCCTCTATGGTCTTGGGCGGATCGGCATGGATCACAAAGCGGACATCCGGCTTGTCGACCCCCATGCCAAAAGCGACCGTCGCGCACATAACCAATCCGTCCTCAAGCAAAAACCGCCGCTGGCGCTCGGCCCGGTCCTCTGCCTCGAGCCCGGCATGATAGGCGAGCGCGGCGATGCCGTGGCGCTCCAGGGCTTCAGCGAGTTGCTCCGTCCCTTTACGGGTGGCGGCATAGACGATCCCGCTCTCCCCCTTATGGGCGCGGATTAGGCTAACGAGACGATCGGTTTTGTTGCCCGCTTTCGGCTCAGCGCTCAGCGTGAGGTTCGGTCGATCGAAACTTGCCACATGTAAGGCTGGATCGGTGAGATCCAATTGCTCAAGAATATCGGCGCGGGTCCGCGCATCTGCTGTCGCAGTCACAGCGAGCCGCGGGACGCTCGGAAAAGCCTCTTTCAAGCGGCCAAGTGCCCGATAGTCGGGTCTGAAATCATGGCCCCATTGGCTCACACAGTGTGCTTCATCAACGGCAATGATCGACACTTGCAGCTCGCGAAGCGCGCT
The DNA here is from genome assembly GCA_965279045.1 of Henriciella sp. GTDB lineage: Bacteria > Pseudomonadota > Alphaproteobacteria > Caulobacterales > Hyphomonadaceae > Henriciella. The sequence continues at coordinate 217,468 of CBDIHJ010000050.1, forward strand.
AAGGAGGCCGCCAGATAGGCCTTCCGGTGACACATAGAGCATGTCCATTTCGCCCGCACGGGCTGCTTGTAATGCGGCTCGGCGGTCATCAAACGGGAGCGAAGAGTCTAACCGTTCGGCCCGCACGCCGAGGGCTTTGAGCGCATCGACTTGATCGGCCATTAGGGCGATTAGAGGCGAGACAATCAGCCCGACACCTGAACCCAACATAGAGGGGATCTGATAACAGAGAGATTTTCCACCGCCCGTCGGCAACACCGCCAAAGCGTCGCGGCCCGCCAATACGTCAGAAATCACATCTGACTGGAGCCCTCGAAAATCCTCGTACCCATAAACGCGCTGAAGAACAGCGCGCGCCGCGTCGAGCGTGAGGTCGTCAGATGAGCTCATGCTCATGCTTTCTAAGGACTCGGTCCGCAAAACAAGCGACCAGAACGCGTAATTACACGACTCTTTGCATGGCTTCGACCAGATAGGTGTGTCGGCGCGCAACCGAAACGGCGTCTTTGCTGTATCCGCCTCCCAAGACCCCAACAATCGGGATCTGCCTTTGATGACATGCCTGGACGACGAGATCGTCGCGCGCGCGCAATCCCGTGTCGCTGACCTCCAAAAGGCCCAAGCGGTCGTCAATATGCGGATCAACACCCGCATTGTAAAAGACAAGATCTGGCTTTGAGAGCGTCAGCGTATCGGTGACGATTTTATCCGTCGCGGCAAGATAGGCCTCATCGCCGGTGCCTTTCGCCAATCCAAGGTCCAAGTCGGAGGGTGGTTTCTGGCGTGGCCAATTGTCTTCACAATGCAGGCTCGCCGTAAACACATTGGGGTCTTCGGCGAAGATCAGCGCCGTTCCGTCACCATGATGCACATCGAGATCAATAATCGCGATCTTTTGCACCCGCCTTTCGTCAAGAACGCTGCGGGCCGCAACGGCGACATCATTGAACACGCAAAACCCTGCGCCGCCTTGATCATCTGCATGGTGACTGCCGCCCGCCAGATTCACCGCTCGTCCCGTTTCTAAGGCTCGGCGCGCCGCCAATTCGGTACCGCCAACCGAGGCTCGCGTCCGGGCGGCGATGGCGGGGGTCATCTCAAATCCGACTCTCCGCGCCGCTTTTGGATCGAGAGAACTGGTTAGGACGGCATGAACATAAGTCGGCACATGGACGCGCTCCAAGGCCGCTTGCGTGGCATGGAGCGGCTGCTCGAAAACGTATCCGCGCGCCGCCAGAAGCTCGGCCACCAAAGAGTATTTGCGCATCGGAAACCGATGATCATCGCCCACACTGGCGGCATCATAATCCGGATGGTGAATGATCGGCAGCACGCGGGCTATGTAGGGTTTGTCGACGCTATGTCTATGCGGTGAACGATGTCGCCTGATCCTTCGACCTCGCTCTTGTCCTTATCCGGACACCTCTTGGACTTTGCTCTCCAGCAAGAAATGCCCGAGCAAGGCGGCGACCGGTTTGTCGCGTTCGCTTTGCCAGGCTTCCGCCCGAACACTCGCCATCCGCCGTCCGAGTTTCACGATGGTCGCCCGCGCATAGAGATCCTTCGCATGCCCTTGGCGCAAATAATCGACCGTGATGTTAATCGTTCGTGGTGGGCGCTCAACATCTGCGACGAGGAAAAGCTGGGCCATGGCTGTCATTTCGAGGAAGGTTCCGATCGCGCCGCCATGCAGCGCCTTGATCGTAAAATTGCCAATCAGTTTGTTCTGGAATGGGAGCACGCCAACCATGTCGTCACCCTTGATATCGCAATGCATACCGAGGGTTTGCACGATTGGGCTGCCTTGAAGAAAGCCCTCCAATTGCTCGCCACGGGTCAGAGTCTCACTCACATCTGATCTCCCTTTTTATAAGTCGTGCGCGGCTTGTTGATGGCAAAAGCCCCTTGCGCCGTGGCGATGACTTTCTCGCGGCTCTCATGATAGGCCCAGGCGCGGCAGAAGGCGACGGACTTGGTCACGTGATAGCACTCGGCTTCGGCCAGGATATCGCGCCCGCTCTCCGCTGGACGCATATAGTCGATGCGCAGGTCGAGCGTCGCGACAAAGCGGAACTCTTTCAGGGTCGCCCCGCAGGCCGCCCCGCAGAGATTGTCCAAAAGCGTCGTGATGACACCGCCGTGGATAACCCGTGTTCGCGGATCGCCGATGAGCTTTTCATGAAACGGCTGCACGCCCCAGACATGGCCCTTCTCGATCCGCGTCACTTCAAAGCCCATCTCATTGGCCCAAGGCGTGACCTTCATCATATCGGCCATATTTTTCCGCATGAATTCAATACGGGCATCCAAGTCGTTCATTGGATTGGCCATCATAACCTCACTGATTGACGCACCGTCGCAAATTGACGTTCACGTCAAGGGCTATACCATCTCTCCAACGCAAGAAAACAGATGACCTTACGGGAGGATCTGACATGGCATTTGATGCCGCATCTGCCGGAAAAGCCTGTATCATTGGCGCGGGCTGCAGTGGGTTTACCATGGCCAAACGCCTCAAAGACCATGGCATCGCTTATGACTGTTTCGAAATGTCGGACAATATTGGCGGCAATTGGTATTACAAAAACCCGAACGGCAAATCTTCGTGCTATCAAAGCCTGCACATCGACACGTCTAAATGGCGGCTCGCCTTTGAAGATTATCCGGTGCCAGACGACTGGCCAGACTTCCCGCATCACAGTCAATTGCTGCAATATTTCCATGATTATGTGGACCATTTCGGCCTGCGAGAGACGATCACGTTCAACACCAGCGTCGACAAGGCAGTGCGGCGCGCCGATGGCGATTGGGATGTGACCCTGTCGACGGGCGAGACTCGGACCTATCAATGGTTATTTGTCGGCAATGGCCATCATTGGGACCCGCGCACCCCGGATGATTATCCCGGCCAAGACACATTTGCCGGCTATCAGATCCATAGCCACCATTATGAACATCCGTTCGAGCCCTATGATTTTCGCGGCAAGAAAGTCTTAGTGGTTGGGGCAGGCAATTCGGCCATGGATATTTCTTCTGAACTGTCCCAGCGCCCGATTGCCGAGAAGCTGATTATCTCGATGCGGCGCGGGGTTTGGGTCCTGCCGAAATATCTCGGCGGTCAGCCCGCCGACAAAGCCATTTTGCCGAGCTGGATGCCGATGAGTGTCGGCCGGGCGCTCGCCCGCTCAAAGATCAAAAAAGAGATTGGCAATCCGGAGGATTATGGTCTGCCCAAGCCCGATCATGAGCCGCTGGATGCGCACCCCTCCGTGTCTGGCGAGTTTCTCACCCGGGTCGGCTGCGGCGACATTACCGCCAAAGGCGCGATTGAGCGGTTTGAGCCGAACGCCGTAATCTTCACCGATGGCACGCGCGAAGAGATCGACGCGATCGTCTGGGCGACCGGCTATAAAGTCTCCTTCCCCTTCTTTGACGATCCAAAGCTGACGCCGACTGAAAACCGCTTTCCGCTGTTCAAGCGGATGGTGAAGCCGGGTTACGAAAACTTATTCTTCCTGGCCCTCGCGCAACCGCTTCCAACATTGGTAAACTTTGCCGAACAACAATCGAAACTCGCCGCCGCTGCGATCGTTGGGGACTATTCTTTCCCGGACCACGCCGAAATGGATCGGGTCACGGTTGCCGATGAAAAGACCCATATGGGCCATTTTTATCAGGCCGCGCGGCACACCATGCAGGTGGATTTCAACACTTATGTAAGAGACCTGCATCAAGAGATCGAAAAAGGACGAAAACGCGCACGCGTTAAAGCTTGATCGATCAGGAGCTATCACATGCGGATTCTTTTGGCTGGATTGGCAGCAGCAGCGATGTCTGCATGCTCTTCGCCGCCTCCAGAAGTAAACTATCCGCAAGGCCCGGTCGGGTCTGCCCCACAAACCGCTCGCGCAGTACAAGGGTCTTTTCAACCTGAATACTATCTCTATGCCTGCACCCCGTCCTTCGCGAACCGGCCTGCGACGGACCGGTCTGGCCGGATCCTTTCCTATAATGCCCTGATTGAAGTGAATGGCATCATTCTCGCCGCCGCCCCGGTGAATGGCGCCTGCATGACCTCTGGATTTGGGCCACGGTTTGGCCGCCCGCACAAGGGCATCGACTTACAATCCAAACCGGCAGGCCCTGTCTTCTCCGCTGCCCCAGGGCGCATTCTGGAAGTCAGCCAACAAACTGGTTTTGGCTATCAGGTATTAATTGATCACGGCCGGGGCGTGTTTACACGTTATGCGCATCTCGCCTATTTCGCAGACGGGCTGAGACCCGGACAAGAGATCGGGTTCGGCCAACCGCTCGGCCTGATGGGGCAAACCGGCAACGCAACCGCGATCCACGTGCACTATGAAGTGCTCACCGGCAATTACAACACACCGCAAAAATCGTGGGGATTACAGGCGCATAATCCGCTAGACTTTCCGAGATGGCGAGGCTTGGATAATCTCAGCTGATCGATAGGGGATGATCGCGTGTTGAGTTTTCTCAATCCAGATAATTTGGCGCGCACCTATCGCGACCCGATGGCGTGGGTCATTTTGGCGGTCGATTTGTTTCCCATCTTCGCCGTCTTGACGATGGGCTGGGGGGCGGCGCCGCTCGTATTTCTTTATTGGCTGGAAAACCTCATTGTTGGCGCTGTGGCTTTGGCGCGGATGATTGGGGCAAGCGTTAAAGATGGTCTATCCGGGCTCGCCATAATGGGCTTTATCGGGCCGTTTTTCGTCGTCCATTATGGCATGTTTTGTTTCGTCCATGGCGTTTTTGTCAGCGTCTTTGCCAACCTGAGTGCGGATGGCACGCCGGGGTTTCCCTCGCCTTTTGCTTTAATCGATCAAGCGCTGTCGTCAGGCGCGAATATGGGTCTATTTGTTTCGGCGATCATCGCGGTCCAAGTCGTTCTTTACTTTCAAGATTTCATCGCGCGCGGCGAATATCGCACTACCAGCGTGCAAGCCGAGATGACGGCGCCCTATGGCCGGATCGTCGTCTTGCATATTGGGATATTTGCAGGCGCGTTTGCCATGGCGGCGATGGGTGAACCGATGCTCGGAATTCTCGCCTTGATCTTGCTACGAGCATTGTGGGGTGTGCTCCTGACGGTCCGCCGCCGCCTTCGGCTCGACGGTGCACTGCAAACAAAAAGTTGACGTTCCGTCATCAATCTGGGCAGACTAACCCTCTGAGGCGAAAGGGATTCCATGGCGACCACGATGCAACCTGAGCTGCGTATGGGGAAACGCGCACGGTCAAAGGAAGCGAATCGACGCGCCATATTGGAGGCTGCGCGTGTGGTCTTTGCACGGATTGGCTACGAAGCGACGAACATTCGCGACATCATTCGCGAAACCAATCTCGCGAGTGGCACGTTCTACAATTACTTCAAATCAAAAGAAGAAGTGTTCGAAGCGATCGCCAATGACAGCGTCGCGCGGTTTCGTCCGCTTCTGCAACAAGTCCGCGAAGAAGCCAAAGACCTCGAATCCTATCTCTATGCGGCCTATGGCGCTTACTTTAATTTCCTCGCCGAAGAGAATGATGAAGCGATTGAAGTGGGTGCACCGCACATGACTTTGATTGGTGTCCGGGTCGACACCCCAGAAATGAAAACGGTTTCCGAAGAAATTTGCGCTGACTTGGAAATCGTCATGGAGAAGATTGGTCTCGGGCATCTTGATTGCGACTATATCACCGCCGCCGCCATCGGCATGGCCCGGGAAATGGGTGATCATATGCTCAAAAGGCGTCCTGTTGACGCGAAGGGAGCAACGGAATTCGCATCAAAACTGATGCTGGCGGGGATCGAAGCGCTTGCCAAATCTGACGGCTAAGTCAGATTAGGCCCCAGAAAAAAGACATATTCTGGGAGGGCCGCAAGGATGAGCTTGCAGGCGACAATCGCAAAACTATTGCTGAAGCTACCCGCGGGCTGGAAGGTCAAAATGGCCGGAGGAACACCGCTAGAGATTGGGGGTCGCGTGCTCGATCCAAACCTCCAATTCATCGCCCATGGCGCCGCCAATCAACCGCCCATGTCATCGCTTGAACCTGAAGTCGCACAGGCCGCCGCGATCGAAGGCTTGGCGATGTTTGCCGCAAAACCCGAGCCTGGCGTCTCCTGGCAGGACACCTCCATTCCAGGTCCGGACGGTCACGATATCCCGGTGCGGATTTATCAACCGGCACAGCAAAACCCGAACGCGCCGATGCTCGCCTATTGGCATATGGGCGGAGGAGTGATCTTAAACGTGGAAGCGTGCCATGCATTCTGCACGATGATCTCCAAAGTCGCGCAGTGTCCAATTGTTTCCGTGGATTACCGATTGGCGCCTCAGCACAAATTCCCGGCAGGGCTCGAGGACTGTATCACGGCCTATGAATGGGCGTTGAAAAACGCAGAATCCTATGGCGCGCCGGCAGGCCGAGCAGCGGTCGGAGGCGACAGCATGGGCGGCAATTTCAGCGCCATCATTGCGCAAGAAGCCACGCGTCGTGGAATGCCAAAAACCAGACCTTCAGCTCCTGCTTTACCCGGCAACGGACCTTGTGACTGATTTTCCGTCGGCCACCACTTACGGCGAAACCTACCCGCTTTCGACCGATACAATGCAATGGTTCATGCAGCAGTATTTGCCGGATGATTTCGATCGTTCAAACGTGCTCCTGTCACCGGCTTTAGAAACCCGTTTGGAAGGCCTGCCTCCGGCGATCATCGTCACGGCAGGATTCGACCCGCTAGTTGATGATGGTGCCGCTTATGCCAAGAAACTGGAAGCGGCGGGCGTCTCAGTCCAGTTTAAGTGCTTTGATAGTCTGGCGCATGGGTTCACCGCCTTCACCGAAGTTGCGCCAGCGGCGCGAGACGCTTGTTTGGAAGTCGCTGGCATGGTTCGCGACGCTTACGCAAAACTGTAAATGCGCGCGTTAGTTTGCCATCAATTGTCGGATGATTTTTCCGGCGTCGCGGTTCGCGACGTAGATCGCCCGATCCCTGGTCCGGGCGAGGTTTTGGTCAAAGTCCATGCCGCAAGCCTGAACTTCCCGGACCTATTGCTGTGCCAAGGCAAATATCAACTCAAGCTCGAACCGCCGTTCACGCCTGGTATGGATCTAGCGGGAACAATCGCGGAGCTCGGCGAAGGCGTCGAAGGCTTTGAGATCGGCGCGGCGGTGTGCGGGGGAGCGAGATTTGGTGGATTTGCCGAATACGCGATCGTTAAGGCCGATGGACTCCAGAACAAACCGGACAATCTGAGCTTCGATCAGGCCGCCTCCTATTCTGCAGCTTATCTCACCGCCTATGTCGCACTCGTTCGACGCGGGCGTCTTCAAACGGGCGAAACTCTGCTCGTTCACGGGGCCAGCGGCGGGGTTGGAATGGCCGCAGTTGATGTCGGAAAACTGCTTGGGGCCACCGTCATTGCAACCGGTGGAAGTGATGAAAAATTGGCGCGCGTCAAAGCCTATGGCGCGGACCACGTCCTCAATACGAGGGACGGCTTCCGCGAGCAGGTCAAAGCGCTGACAGGCGGCCGCGGCGCAGACGTCATCTATGATCCCGTTGGCGGCGATGTGTTCGATGAAAGCGTGCGCTGTATTGCATTTGATGGTCGGCTCTTAGTGATCGGGTTCACATCCGGACGGATTGCCACCGTACCGACCAACATGCCGCTCATCAAAGGCTTCTCGGTGGCCGGGGTTCGCGCCGGTGAATATGGACGTCAATTCCCGGATCGAGGCCGTGAGAATGTCGAACAGATTTGGACCTGGGCGCGCGAGGGCAAAACCCGTCCATATGTCGACGATTCTTTACCGCTTGAAGCCGCTCTTGAGGGGTTTAAACGCCTCCGAGATCGAAAAGTTGTCGGCAAACTGATCCTGAACCCCTAAATAAACTCGAAGTAATGTTATCTATAAAGCCCATATTTTCGGGGCTTCTATGATTAAACTTTCTTATATTTCGGGCAAAAAACTCCATAGTTAACAGCCGCTTGAAGTCTTCGTCAAAAAACCCGCCTATCGCCTTACAAAGACTTAGCTGTTTGCGGTGCAAAAACCCAATCATACGAACTGCATTGTGAGTATGAGGGACGAAATCATGACAGCAACACGATCTCACCGCGTGTCGGCAATTCTGGCAGCAGGCCTGATTTTAGCCGCGTGCGGCGGCGGCGGAGGTGGAGAATCCACCCTTCCCCCAAGCTCGGTCGTTGGCGGCGGCTCTGGCGGAGGCGGCGGAACGCCAACCACGCCCGCAGAACCCGCATCCAAGATCGATACCGAAGCGGAAGCCGCACGGTTTCTCGCCCGCGCAACCTTTGGCGGGTCGAAAAAGCGAAATCGCCTCTCTTACTGGGCGTGACGCCGCCGATTGGATGGCCAGCGAGTTTAGCAAGAGCACAAGCTTAACCATGCCAGCCCTGCTCGCCTTGCCGCGAGACAGCAATGGCAATGTCCCACGCCAGCGGATCAACACTTTGTATTGGGACCATATTGTCGGCGCCGATGACCAATTGCGCCAACGCATGGCCTTCGCACTGTCTCAGATCCTAGTTTATTCGGATGCAGCGGACTCAGACCAACCCATGCGCGCCCATTATCAGGATATCCTGATCCGGAACGCTTTCGGGAATTATCGCGAGCTTCTGGAAGAAGTAACTTATTCTTCGGCGATGGGTGAGTGGCTCACCTATCGCGGCAACCGGAAAGGCGATCCTCGACGCGGTCGCATGCCAGACGAAAACTATGCACGTGAAATCCTGCAACTGTTTTCGATCGGCCTGATCGAGCTGAATCTCGACGGAACCCCAAGGCTTGATGCTCAAGGTCAGCAGATAGAGACGTATACGAATGCCGACATTGAAGGCCTCGCCCGTGTCTTTACCGGGCTGTCTTGGGCGGGCGGTGAGTTTTTCAGAGAGCCGCAAGACGGCAACATCCAGCCGATGGAAATGTACCCGGAGCAACACTCTGAGCTTGAGAAAGCTTTCCTGGGCACCACGATTCCAGCTGGAACCTCGGGCGAAGAGAGTATTGATCGAGCGCTCGATACGATTTTCAATCACCCGAATGTGGCACCATTCATCTCGCGTCAGCTGATCCAGCGCTTCACGCAATCAGACCCCTCGCCGCAATATATTGAGAACGTCGCGCGGGCTTTTGAAGCTGGTTCGTTCACCGCACAAGGCGGTCGTCAATTCGGCAACGGACAGCGCGGAGATTTGCAAGCGACACTGGCCGCCGTGCTGCTCGAACCAACCATCTTTGCGGAACCCGCGGATGGTGCGACGATTGTCTCCGGCAAAGTGCGTGGGCCGATTCTGCGCTTCACCCACTGGGCCCGTGCCTTCGATATCGAAGGGATGGACGCGTACAATGAGCGCCGTTTGTTGGATACGCGAAGCACCGAAGGTGCTTTGGGCCAACAAGCGTTTCGCTCACCATCTGTCTTCAATTTCTACCGCCCGGGCTATGTCGCACCGGGTACCAATGCCGGGGAACGCAATATTACCGTGCCGGAGTTCCAAATCGTCAATGAAAGCACCTCGGTTGGCTATCTAAATTTCATGACGGACTTTGCCTTTGATCGAGGCAGCCAACGCAATCGCGATATTGAGACTTACAAGCCAGATTATAGCGATGAACTGGCGCTCGTGGATGATCCGCAAGCCCTGGTCAATCATCTCGATAATTTGTTGACGGGTGGACGTATGTCAGAGGCTGAGAAGACCGACATTGTTGACATTATCAGCACCGTTCAGATCCGAACCAACACCCCGAAAACACGGCGGCAGACCAAGAAGATATGGTCCAAACTGCCGTCACTCTTGTCGTCAACTCACCGTCTTACGCGGTCACCTGGTAGGTCTGAAGGAGACAGTCTCATGGCCAATATTTCTCGTCGCCACGTCCTCGCAGGCCTCGGTACCGCCGGGTTCGCGAGCAGCTTGGGCACCATGACCGGGCTCGGTCTGAACAACGCTTGGGCCGCTGATACGAGCGGCTACAAAGCGATGGTTTGCATCTTCCTGAAAGGGGTATGGATGGAGCCGATACGATCCTGCCTTACGACCAGGCTTCATACGATCAACTCCGCAGTGTTCGCAGCGGGCTGTTCAACTCGTACAATTCAACCTCCGCCGCCTCGACCCGCAACCGCGCCAATCTTTTAAAGATGAATTTGGACAATGCCGGTCAATTTGAAGGCCGCGAGTTCGCCATGCCCGTGGAGCTCTCCCCACTCCCACAACATGTTTGAAGGCGGCGATCTCGCCGTCGTCGGTAATGTTGGGCCGCTGATCGAACCCACAACACGCGCCGCGATGGATAGTAATTCCGCAATCCTTCCTAAGCGTTTGTTCTCTCACAACGATCAGCAATCGACTTGGATGTCGTTTGGGGTTGAAGGTGTAAACCGCGGATGGGGCGGTCGTTTCATGGATCGAGTGGTTGCCTCGGCGCCAAACCAAAGCCGTGTGTTCTCGGCCATTACAACTGGCTCAAATGACGTGTTCTTGGCCGGTTGAAACGGTCAATCAGTTCAAGGTCGGCACCAGCGGCATTCGCGAGCCCAATCTCTATACGAACCGCAACATCTTGGGCACGGGTGATGGCGATGACGCCGCGCGCGACAAGATCAGAGCCTTTTTGTCCAAAAGGGACTTCCAGAGCCGGAACATCTTCGAGCAGGACATTGCGGCTGCGACCGCCAAAGCCGTCGACAATACAGAGCAATTCGCGGCGGCCCAAGAAAACGCCATTCCGCTCACGACAGTCTTCCAAGAGGACCGGGTTTCGCGGCAAATGAAATCCATCGCAGAGACGATTCAAATCCGCCAATTCCTGAATGTGTCGCGTCAAATGTTCTACGTGACAACGGGCGGCTATGATACGCATAGCAACCAGGCGAACACGATTGGCAACCTCCACGCCCAGCTTGCTGCCGCAATTTCTTCTTTCCGCGAAGCCATGATTGAACTTGGCGAATGGAACAATGTCGTTGTCTTTACCGCATCGGATTTCGGACGCACGACGATTGATAATGGCAATGGCACAGACCATGGCTGGGGCGGCCACCACTTCGTCGCCGGCGGCGCCGTGCAAGGCAAGCGTCTCTATGGAGAGGTGCCGTTCGCGGATGTCGATAGCGCGTCTTACACAAAATCGCGCGGCCGTTTGATCCCAACCACATCTGTTGAGCAATATGCCGCGACGATGGGGTCTTGGTTCGGGCTTGATAATTCGGAATTGCGGTCTGCGCTGCCAAATCTCTCAAACTTCAATACCAGCGATATCGGATTTATGGGGACGGCGTCGACCTAGGTCTCTTCGCGCAAAATGGTCTGCAGCCCGTCTCTGTAGGTCCGATACAAAGGTCGCCACCCTGTGGCGGCCTTTATTTTTGCATTCGAAACCCGCTTGCACTCGCCGTAAAAGCTCCGCGCCATCGGAGAGAGCTCAGCGCGCTCAAAAGCGATCTCAGGAGGCGGTGGAACGTCCAATAGGTCTGCCGCAAAAGCGATCACATCTTGTGGCGGTGCGGCTTCATCATCGCACAGGTGAAAGACCCCAGCTTGGTTCGCCAAAATCAACGCCTTCAATCCGCTGGCAATATCGTCCATGTGAATGCGGGAGAACACTTGTCCGGATTTAACGATCCGGCGCGCCTTCCCCTCGCGCAAACGATCAAAAGCCGATCGGCCAGGACCGTAGATGCCCGGCAGGCGCACAAGCCGCGTTTTGTCATGCGCGGCTTGCCAGCTTGCTTCAGCGTCGAGGCGACGCCGGGCGCGATCCGATTGCGGATTTGGCGCGCTCCACTCCATCGCCCAGCCCCCTTTCAGATCGCCATACACGCCTGTCGTCGAAAGGTAGGTGACGCTCGTGGCCGTGGCAGCCGCCTCACCTATCGCCGCAAGCGCGGGACAGCCATCCGGCCCAGGCGGTGCGCTGACCAGCACATGGGCACCTTGGACGGCTTTCGCGAGTTCATCTTCGTCATTAAAAGAGACCGGCGTAATCCCGCATTTTACCAGTGTCTCACGCTTACTCTCCGAGCGCATCGTTCCAGACACGGGTCCTGCCCAAAGCCTGGCCAAAGCACGGGCCGAATAACCTGGCCCGATTAAAAATAGCGGTTCTAAAGCATCTGTCATTTGCGTTCGCCTCTCCCCGTCGCTACCGCAATATTTGACGCTTTAGAAGAGAGCCGATCCATGTTTGAATCCCTCCTGTTCGCTGCCCTTTTACCAGTTTCGCAGACGGCTTCCGCTGATATTGCGCGGGCCGAGCAAGCGCGGCTGGAAGCCTGCCTGGTTAAAGCTGAAACAGAACCCGAAGAAGCATATGAGGATTCTCTGGCCTGGCTCAGCAGCGGTAATCGCCCCCGTGCGCGCTATTGCAATGCGGTCTCCCTCCTCGCCTTAAATCGATTGGAAGAAGGTGCCGCACGATTGGAAGCGCTGGCCACCGCACCGGACGCCATCGCGGTCGAAGATCGGACGCTTTACCTTGTTCAAGCCGGTAATGCTTGGCTGAGCGCGAATTATCCCGATGCCGCCATCGTCGCGCTGACAGATGCTTTGAAACTCGAGAAGCAAGATCCCAACGTCTATAAAGATCGCGCCGCGGCGTATCTTGCGGTGGAGCGCTGGATTGAAGGTGTCGACGATTTGAACAAGGCCTTAGAGCTTTCTCCGACCGACTCTGAAGCGCTTTCCTTGCGAGCCCGGGCACACCTTGCGACGGATAATTTAAGGGCGGCCAAAGCAGATATGGAAGAAGCTTTGGTCTACGATCCCGAGAACCTCCAAATCCTCGTCTTGCGCGGCGAGATTCGCGAAGCGATCCGCCTCTCAGAGCTCAACTAATTTAGAACGCAGTCGTCGAGCCCATCCCGTTCAACCACATTCATCCGCGCTTGGATGGTTCGAGTGCGCTGGCGCACATATGGCCCGGCCGGGTTCGCGCGCCATTTGTTCGGGCTTGGCAGGACCGCGGCGAGGCGCGCGGCCTCAAATTGCGTAAGTTCACGCGCAGGTTTCCCAAACCGGCCATAAGCGGCGGCCTCCGCGCCATACAAACCATCGCCCCATTCAGCGACGTTTAAATACATTTCGAGCACGCGCTCTTTGCCCCAAAACCCATCAATGAAAACGGCCATCCAAGCTTCGCCAGCCTTGCGCGCCATGCCGCCCCCATTCCACAAGAAGACATTCTTTGCGGTTTGTTGGGTCAGCGTGGACGCGCCGCGAAGCCGACCCTTGGATTCGCGTTCATCCAGCGCGGTGCGAATGGCGTCAAAATCAACGCCAGAATGCTCACAGAACCGCGTGTCTTCGGCTGCAATTACCGCTCGAACGAGATGCGGTGAAATCTCCTCAATGGGAGTCCAGGTGTGGTATATGGGCGTACCTTGTAAAACCCGCCCCGCCATATTCGCCGTCCCTGGAACGGGCGCGAAGAAAAGAATGAGCGCGTAAATGTGAACGGTGACGAACAAGCCCGCGAGGAACTTCACGCCTAACCATACAGCACGGCCATACGTCATTGTATTGATTGCTGCTGGCCCATCCATTCAGCCCTTACATCTGGATCGGTTTCTTGCGCTAAACGCGCCGCCTTCTCGGCTTCAAACCGGGCCAAATCAAGGCGAGACAAAGCCCAAATCGCTGCGCCTCGGACAGTTTCATTTGAGGCGTTGAGATGCGGCAACACACTGTCTGGTACTAGGCTTGGATCGTTTGAGTTTCCGATCGCGATGAGGACATTTCTAAGAAAGCGATCTCGACCAATCCGTTTAATTGGTGAGCCAGAAAAAACTTGGCGAAACTGCTCATCGGTCAGAGCCGCCAATTCATCTAAGCCGGGGCTTTTTAGCTCGGCGCGGGCCCAAAGCGCACTCTCATTCGCGGTTTCGGCAAACTTGTTCCAGGGGCACACCGCCAAACAATCGTCGCAGCCATAGATCCGATTGCCCATGGCGGCACGAAACTCGAGTGGAATAGCGCCCTTATGTTCAATCGTGAAGTAGGAAATACAGCGCCGGGCATCGAGTTGATAAGGCTCTGGAAACGCATCGGTCGGACAGATATCCAAACACGCCCGGCAAGAGCCGCAATGATCGATTTCTGGAGCATCCGGCTTAAGTACTGCTGTGGTCAGGATCACGCCGAGAAACAACCAGGATCCATGCTCGCGCGAGACCAAATTGGTGTGCTTGCCCTGCCACCCAAGCCCCGCCTTTTGCGCCAGTGGCTTCTCCATGAGCGGCGCCGTGTCGACAAAAACTTTCACCTCAGTATCGACCTCAGCGACAAAGGCGCGTGCGAGCTGTTTCAGACGTTTTTTGATTAGGTCGTGATAGTCTTTTCCGCGCGCATAGACCGAGATATTGCCCTCTCTCGTACGCTTCACATTCAGCATCGGGTCGTGTTCTGGACCATAGTTCAAGCCCAGAACAATTGCGGACTTCGCGTCTTGCCACATAGCCGTAGGAGCTTTGCGGCGCTCAAGCGTGGTTTCCATCCACTCCATCGCACCATGATAGCCCGCTTCAACGAAGGCTTCTAAACGCGCGCTTGCTGCCCAAGCTTCATCTGCACGGCAGATTTGGCACGCATCAAATCCAAGCGACGCGGCTTGGTCTTTCAAGAAAGCTTCGAGCGACATGCCCCTTCATCGCCTCACCAGCTTAGAAATCAAGATCGGTATAATGTTTGACAGGCTTGGCATTTCCCACCCGGTCTTCGAGCAGTCCTCGAAAACTCGGGCGCGATTTAATCCGGGCATACCAAGCTTTGAGGTCTGGGGTGAGGTCCCAGGGCACGTCGCCAAAATAATCATAAGAAGAGAGATGCGCAGCGACGCTGAGATCCGCAATGCTTAGATTCCGTCCGCCAATGTAAGAGCGCTCTCCCGCGAGCGCGTCGAGGAAAGTCATCCGGTTTTTAAGGGCATGCGCGCCTTGGCGCAGCGCCAAACTGTCTGGAGATCGATCGCGCTTGACCCATTGGGTCACGCGCTCAGCCAATAGCGTATTATTGATGCCCGCAAAGCTTTCCTCAGACCATTGCCAGAGGCGGCGCGCTTCCGCTTTTTCCATCGGCGTAAAAGGCAGAAGCCGCGGATTATGTTGAGCCTCTTCGATATATTCACAGATTGCGAGCGACCCGACCGCCGAGGTTTTGACTTCAGCATCCGTGTCCAAAAGAGCCGGCGCACTGGCCCCAGGCGCAAGCGCAGCAAGTTCGAGGTCTGAGACCCATGGCCGGATTTCAATCGACTCAAACGACCAACCCTTTTCGCCCAGCATCAAGCGAACTGTGCGCGCTAAGGGGTCGATGGGCCAATGCCAAAGCCGTTTCATGCGCCCTGCCCTAGTCTTATTCGTGGCCGGCGCAAAGCGTGCCAAGCCGATATGGATGTGGTCTGCCCAGAGCGTCTCATAATAGCGATATTGGAGCGGATAAATCTGACGAATTCGTTTCTCAAGTTTCCCTTTTCAGAGTTTTTGCAGTTCGATTGAAAGAGGGCGGCGCAAGCGCCTGACATCGCAGTCAACAGTTCCATGCAAAAAATCGCTTTAAACTCGATTGAGAGGAGGCAGAATTTCCCTTAAGGAAATCGTTCCGGATCGGGACGGTATGTCATGGAACAAAATACTTCACTAAGCCCAAAATCTCGCAAGAATGACCCACTAAAGTCGTGCATCAAGCAAATGATTGCTGAAGTGCCTGCGGATTCTCGCCACATCATCCCCAAGGGAAATATTGAGGCGCTGGCAAAATCGCTGTGGGAATGGAGCCTAACCGTCGACGGGGCAGATGTGCGTGTCCGTGCGCCGGAAGGCGCAAATGATGAATTGCTCGGTCATTGCGTTTTGGAGGCTGTTGGTCCCGATAGACCCTTTCTCGTCGATTCATTGCTGGGCGCGTGTAGCGATCTCGGACTGGAAGTCCTCACGCTGTTTCATCCAATTGTCGAATTGGAGGCGGGGCCACGGTCTCTGATCCAAATCCATCTCCCGGATTTGAACGACCTGGAACAGGAACGCCTGTTAACCGAAGCGCGCGCGACATTGCATGATGTCATTATGGCGACAAGCGATTACCAAGACATGCGACGTCGCATGCGCGAAGAGATCGAAACCTTAGCCGCCTGCCCGCATGTCGAGCCACGTTACAAGAACGAAGCGGTCGCCTTTTTGAATTGGTTGGGCGATGAGCGCTTCGTGTTTCTAGGGGTGCGCAGCTACACGTTCCAAACCGACTCGGATGGAGCAGTACTACCGGAAGAACCAGATCTGGTGGCGGGGACAAATTTTGGCTTACTGCGCGATGATCGACGCAACGTGCTCAATCGCGGCGACGAGCCCTTGCTTTTGACCGAAGAGATCGGATCTTTTTTGGCAGAACCGGAGACGCTCATCCTCGCTAAAGCGACCTTGGTAAGCCGCGTTCATCGCCGAGTTGCATGCGATTATGTCGGCGTCAAACATTATGGTCCGAACGGCAAAGTGATTGGAGAAACGCGCTTCCTAGGGCTCTACACAGCCGAAGCCTATAATGAATCTGTCCGCAATATCCCCTTGTTGCGGCGCCGCCTTGAGCGCGTTCTAGAAATTTTGGGTGCCCTTCCGGGCAGTCACAATGAAAAAGCCATCTCGAATATTATTGAAGGCTGGCCACGCGACGAACTGTTTCAAACTAAATCAGAGACGCTCGCGCCCATTATGCAGGGCGTGTTGGACCTCATCGCCCGCCCGCGCGTGCGCGTGTTCACGCGTCCCGATCGCTTCAATCGATTTGTCAGCACCGTCGTCTTTATCCCGCGCGATGCCTATGACACCGGATTGAGGCGTCAGATCTCGGAGACGATCGAGACCGCTTGGGGGGGACGAATGATCAGTTTCCAGCCGAGCTTTGATGGCGCGACCATGGTGCGGGTCCTGTTCCAAACGGCGCTGTCTGCCAGCAGCCCGCAGCCGGATTCTGAGCAGTTAGAAGCCCAAATCGCTCAGCTGTCACGGCGCTGGACCGACCGTTTTAGAGATGTGCTCTTCACCAGTGATCGAAGTCCCGAAGCGCAAACGCTAGCGACTCTCTTCACGGATGGCTTTAACGCCGCTTATCGCGAGGCGTTTGGTCCCGAAGAGGCGATCCAAGATGTCGATATGCTGGCGAGTCTCAGCGAATATCATCCTGTTTGTTTACGCGCCTATCGACGATCTCAAGATGCTCCAGATCGCATTCGAGCAAAGGCCTATTCGCGCGATGGGGCAATCGCGCTGTCGGATTGTGTGCCGGTTTTTGAGCGTATGGGATTGTTTGTTGAATTTGAGACGGGATACCCTGTTCGACCGGCCCAAAAGCCTGTCGCAGGCGCGCCAGACGAGTATTGGATCCACTCTCTTTCGATGCGCCAAGCGGATGGTTTGGCTTTGGACCTCGACCAAATTGGTGAAGCCTTCGAAGACGCATTCGTCGCCGTTTGGAGCGGAGCCGCCGAAAATGACGGCTTCAACGCACTTGTGTTCAATGCGGGCCTTACTTGGCGAGAAGCAGCGCTGTGTCGAGCCCTCTGCGCCTATCGGCATCAGAGCGGACTAGATCCAGCGCGGTCCACGCAGATTGAAGCCTTGAACGCAAATCCAGAATTAGCGCAAAGCCTGATTGCATTGTTCACCGCTCGATTTGACCCACGCTTTGAGGGCGATCGCGCAGAGGTTTGTAGCGATCTCCAATCGCAGATCCTTGAAGGGCTAAAATCGGTTCCATCCTTGGACCATGACCGCATTATTCGCCGCCTCGATGAACTCATCATGGCGACCCAGCGAACAAACTTCTTTCAACAAGATCCGTCCGGTAAACCGCATCCCTTTATCAGCTTCAAAATCGCCAGTCGCGAGCTTCTCGACTTGCCTGACCCGAAACCTTATCGCGAGATCTTTGTCGACTCTCCACAAGTTGAAGGGGTTCATTGTCGGTTCGGACCTGTGGCACGCGGTGGCTTACGCTGGTCCGACCGCCGCGATGATTTCCGGACAGAAGTGCTCGGCTTGGTAAAAGCCCAGCAAGTCAAAAATGCCGTGATTGTGCCCGTAGGGTCTAAAGGCGGGTTTTATCCAAAACAATTGCCTTCGGGGGGAAGCCGCGAAGCGGTCCGAGATGCCGGCATAGCCGCCTACAAGACGTTTATCACCAGCTTGCTAGGCCTAACCGATAACTTGATTGATGGCACGGTTCAGCCGCCCACAGACACTGTGATCCATGATGGCGATGATCCCTATCTCGTAGTCGCCGCTGATAAAGGAACCGCAACGTTTTCAGATATCGCCAATGAAATTAGCACCTCTCAAGGGTTCTGGCTCGGTGACGCCTTCGCATCTGGCGGGTCTGCTGGTTATGATCACAAGAAAATGGGCATCACTGCGCGCGGCGCCTGGGAAGCTGTAAAACGTCACTTCCGTGAGATCGGCAAAGACATCCAGTCTGAGCCCTTCACCGTGATTGGGTGCGGGGACATGAGTGGCGACGTCTTCGGCAATGGTATGCTCTTATCAAAGCAGATCCGCTTGCAGGCCGCGTTCAATCATCTCCACATTTTCGTCGACCCGGATCCACAGGATCCTGAAACGCTGTGGGCCGAGCGCCAGCGCCTGTTTGACCTGCCGCGTTCGAGTTGGATGGATTATGATCAAAGTCTGATTAGCCAAGGCGGCGGTGTGTTTGATCGCAGCGCGAAAGCGATTTCGCTGACGCCGGAAATGAAAACGCTAACAGGCCTTACAGCTGACACGGTCACTCCAGATGAGCTCATCCACGCGCTGCTGAAAAGTCCCTGCGAGCTATTATGGTTTGGCGGCATTGGTACGTATATCAAAGCGTCTCACGAAACCGACGTGGATGCCGGAGACCGGGCAAATGACGCGGTCCGGATCGACGCCAAAGACTTAAGCGCGCGCGTGATTGGCGAGGGGGCGAATCTTGGCTTGACCCAAGCGGCTCGTATCGAAGCGGCGCTTCATAAAGTCCGCGTGAACAGCGACGCCATCGATAATTCGGCCGGCGTCGATAGTTCCGACCATGAGGTCAATATCAAGATCCTCTGTACCGAAGCGATCCGCCAGGGGGCGCTCCCAAGCGGCGAGCGCAATGTGCTCCTGGCGTCGATGACGGATGATGTCGCAGCTCACGTCTTACAGCATAATTATGCCCAAACCGGTGCGCTCAGTCTTGCTGAAAAATCGGCGAAGCGGGATCATGACGCGCTCGAGCGTTTAATGGTGCGCCTTGAAGCCCGAGACGTGTTGGATCGCGAGGTTGAGGGTCTGCCAAGCACCGCGCTTATGGCCCAGTTCAAACAGGACGGCCGCGCTCTCACCAGACCGGAAATTGCCGTGCTGATGGCATGGACCAAGATTGTCTTGTTCGACGATTTGGTTGAGTCGGATCTTCCGGATGATCCTTACTTCACAGGCACGCTGGAAGGGTATTTCCCTGAAGCCTTACGCAAATATGCCGACACGATGCAGGCGCACAGGTTGAAGCGCGAAATTATCTGTACAGTCCTGGCAAATCGCATTGTCGACATTAACGGGCCGGTCTTCTTGCTGCGGTTGAGAGAACAGACCGGGGCGAGCAATCCAGAAATCGTCGCTGCGTTCGAGACCGCTTATGCTTTGTTGAACGCGTCAGATTTGCGCGCCCAAAATGATGCGCTCGACACCCACGTTCCAGCGCAGCGGCAAATCGCTTTGCAATCTGTGCTCGCCGACGCATTGGCGAAGTTTACACGCGGCATTTTGAAAAACCGCCACACAGGTGCGGTGGGCGATCGCATTGTTGCGCTGACCTCATCACGAGACACGCTGGCAAAAATCTCACTGGAAGAATTGTCGGCCTATGAGCGCGCCGTCTATCAACGACGCGCCAATCAATTGTCACGCGACGGAGTCCCTGTTTCGCTGGCTGAACAATTCGCACAGACGAGGTTAATCGCAGATGCGCCGCTGATCACACGCTTGGCGACTGAGAGTGGCCACGCACCACAGGATGCCACTGACGCTTATCTTGCTGTGGGAGATGTATTGTCGCTGGATCGTTTGCGGTTTGCGGCGGTCCAAGCGATCAACGACATGCCATATTGGGACCGATTAGCAACACGCGGCCTGATCGGTGAACTCGAGCTTTTGCAAGCCGATGCCACCAAGCTCGCGCTTTCTGCTCAATCGATCACCGCGTGGAGCGAAAAGTTCGAAAATGAGCGGCAATTACTGCTCGAAGATATTAAGACTTTTACCGGGTCGAAGCCGAACTTTGCACAATTTGCACTTGCCACAGATGCGGTTCGCAAATTTATGCAAACCATCGCGTAATTTTGCCTTCACACCAAAAACGAGTGGGCCCACCGAACGGGGACTTGTCCAGTGGGCCCTACTGGCCTCATCCGCAGGCTGGGTGGGGGACGCACGCGGAGGCCAGATTTCAATTTTGTGACAGTTTTGTCCCAGTTGGGTCCTATATGGATTGAAGCGGGGCGTAAGCCAAGTAAAATTTTGACTCTCTTGTGTATAATTTATTGGGGCCGCAGCGATACCGCGACGGTATTAACTCTGTTCTGTAACCTGATCACGCGACATCGGCTCACCATTCGCCGATAGCAGGATTGCAATCCACCGCGTTGAATCCGACTGCGCAAACAAGATCATCATCAGCACCGTCAACGGCGCCGACAAGAACATACCCGGGATGCCCCAAATCGCGCCCCAGATTGCAAGTGCTAGCAAAACCACAAGCGCGGATAGGTTGAGTGTATCGCCCATTATCCGAGGCTGGACGAAATTCCCGATTGAAAATTGCCAAAAGCTTACACCTAGGAAAACGAGAACCGCGAAGAGGTAATTATCGTTCGGCGACTCCCCCGGAATCCAGCCTGCAATTTCGGGCTGCACAAGTGCGAAAAGCGGCGGCACCAGGGCGGCCACAATCGAGCCAATGGTCGGAATATAATTCAGGACGAAAATCAAAGTCGACAAGAAGAGCGCATTGTCGACCCCGAGCGCCAAGAGCGTTCCATAGGTCAATACCGTGATAAGCGCGCTAATAACGGTTTGGGTCCACAAATAGGTTTCAATTCCCCGCCGCGCGGCGTCGCCAACGTCTTTGACCTGTTCACGCTGCTCGGGATCGTGAAAGATCCGGTCAAGCTTCACTGGCCAAGCGGACTGAGCCAAGAAAAGGAAGGCGACATAAATGAGGATCAGCACCAAATCGCCCGTCAAACCGCTGGTCGCCGAAGCGATCGTTCCGAGAAAGGCCTGACCGGATTCATTGAATACGAGCTCCGTCAGCGTCGGCGCATCACCGAGGTGCAGCCAGCCATAGGCCGACTCAATCAAGCTATTGATCCGAAGCAGATAGGCATCACCTTGGCTGCCAAACTCTGCGATGCCTCGCGCCATCATCGCCAAGAAGCCGACAAAACCGCCAATCACCACCAGGATCGCTAAAGCCCGCGACCAGCCCCGCTTTAAAAGAGCCGAGCGCTCATCGATGATTCGCGCAAACCCCTCAACGATCAGAAAAAGGAACACTGCCAGCGCAAAAGGTGCGAGAATATCGCGACCTAAATAGAGCAGTGCAATGATGACGCCCGTCGCAATAATCCAAATGCCCGAAACGCCCGATTTGACCGTCATTTGCCCTCTCCCGTCTTATTTACGGATCTATAGGCTGATTTGCGGCTGGACTGGAAGGTGCGCGATTTGATGGACTGCGACAATAAACTCTGCACATCGTCCTAAAACTTTTGTACTCGACGCGTAGGGCGTTTTGATCGTCGAGGAGGAGCCGTCGTCATGGATCAGTCAGAAAACATCACATCCAACCCACGCATCAAACGTGGGGTGCGCACAATATCAGACATTGTCGAAGCCCGGCTCAGCCGACGCGGCTTTCTTGGCGGGATGGCCGCGACGAGTGGTTTGCTCGCCGCGGGCTGTGCGACGACGCAGACAACCTTGAACGCCCCGAACGCCGGCTCCGCCCCATTCAGTTTCGAAGAGATCACCCGCGGGATGGATGAAACCCATCACGTTCCCAACGGATACACGACCGATCTGGTCATTCGCTGGGGCGACCCTTTGTTTGACGACAGCCCCAGTTTCGATGCGATGAACCAGAGCGAAGCGGCTCAGCTTAAGCAATTTGGCTATAATAATGACTATCTCGGATTCGTGCCGCTCCCGAACGGTGAGAACGGCGAAGCGCGCGGACTGCTTTGCGCGAACCACGAATACACATCCACGCTCTTAATGTTGCCGGGCGTTGCCGCAGGCTATCCCGCCAGCATGACCCGTGAGAAATGCCTGACCGAAATGGCCGCTCACGGTGGCAGCGTGGTCGAGATCAAGCAAACGGATGCTGGCTGGAAAGCCGTTATTGGAAGCCCCTACAATCGGCGCATCACAGCCCACACCACGCCAATGGAACTCACCGGCCCTGCAGCCGGATCACCGCGGATGCAAACCACAGAAGACCCCGAAGGTCGCCTTGTGGCTGGGACCATGAACAATTGCGCCGGGGGAATTACCCCTTGGGGCACGTATCTGATGGCAGAGGAAAATTTCAACGGCAACTTCTTGGGGGCACTCGAAGACGGCCATCCAGAGGCTGAAAACCACAAGCGTTACGGTGTTCCAGGTGGATGGTATCAATGGGGGCGTCACATCGATCGTTACGACGTTTCTAAAGAACCGAACGAGCCCAACCGGTTTGGATGGGTGGTCGAAGTCGACCCAATGGACCCAACTTCAACGCCCAAGAAACGCACCGCGCTTGGTCGTTTCAAGCATGAGGGCGCTGAAAGCGTGGTGGCGCCAGATGGACGCGTGGTCGTCTATATGGGCGATGATCAACGGTTCGATTATGTCTATAAATTCGTGTCTGCAGGCCGCTACGACCCGACCTCACGGGAAGCCAATATGAACTTATTGGACGAAGGCACCCTTTATGTGGCGCGGTTCGAGGACGATGGCTGGATCGATTGGATGCCGCTCGTATTTGGCGAAGGCCTGTTGACCCCCGAGAATGGCTTCAATTCTCAGGCGGATGTTGTAATCGGCGCCCGATTGGCGGCCGACTTGCTGGGCGCAACGCCAATGGATCGACCAGAAGATGTCGAGCCAGATCCACGGACCGGAAAAGTCTGGGTGATGCTGACCAATAATAATCGCCGCACTGAAGATGAGATCAACGCCGCTAATCCCCGCGCCGACAATCAACACGGCCATATTATTGAAATCACAGAGCCGGATGGCGACTTCACAGCAACTCAATCGCGTTGGGAGATCTTGGTCAAATGCGGCGATCCCAACGTCGCCGAAGTCGGGGCAACATGGAATCCACTGACCAGCGATGAGGGATGGTATGGCAGCCCTGACAATTGCGCGGTGGATCCGTCAGGACGCCTATGGGTCTCAACCGACGGCAATGAACGCACGGGCGCAGCCGATGGGGTTTGGGCGATGGAAACCACCGGTGAAAAACGCGGAACCAGCAAGGCCTTTTTCCGGGCTCCGGCCGGTGCTGAAGTTTGCGGCCCGCGTTTTACGGATGATGGCGGCACGCTGTTCGTGGCGGTGCAACATCCTGGAGACACGGATGGTGCGACCTTTGAGAACCCTGGAACCAGATGGCCTGATTTTGCCGACGGCGTACCGCCACGCCCGAGCGTGGTCGCGATCCGAAAATCGGATGGTGGGCCGATCGGGGCTTAACGCTTAGCTCAGGATTAGAACGCAGCGCTCATCGAGGCTGGGGCGCGCCAACACGACTTGTTTCAAGCCTGGCAATCTGGGCCGCAAATCATTCGCGGCCCAAACGGCGATGCGTTCGAGGGTCGGCACTTCAAGGCCTGGAATCTCATTTAACAAGCAATGATCCAGCTTGTTTGCGGTCTCCGCGAGAATGGCAGCAAGCTCGGAAAAATCCTGTACCCACTCTTCGCCTGGACGCACGGTTCCCGCAACCGTCGCCTCAAGCCGAAACGAGTGACCATGGACATTCCGATAGGGATGGCCTTCTGGTTTGCCGCCCATGAAATGCGCCGCTTCAAACGAGACCGCTTTGGTGATCTCGAAAACCTGTCCCTCGACCTTTACGGCAGGCCGATCAATTTGTGTGTCTGTAAGCTCAATCGCCATTTCGGATGCTTCATACAGTAGGCAGCTGTCGCCGCGATGTTCTCGGCGTGCGCCGTATCATCTTTAGGTTGGAGAAAAAAGTGTTGAAACTGCAAGCTTTCGAATTGTGACGGCTGCGCTTCCGGTTCGTCTTGTGGGAAGACCAGCTTTAGCTCGTTTCCGCGCACTTGCTTCAACGGGGCATTGGCTTTCGGGCTAACGCAAATCCAGTCGAGGCCCTCCGGGGCTTCCAGGGTCCCATTCGTTTCAATCCCGATTTCGAAACCTGCTGTTTTTAAGGCCGCGATCGCATCCGCATCGAGCTGCAGTAAGGGCTCGCCGCCGGTGCATATGACATAGGGCGCCCCGCCATCCGGCTCGGCGTCCCTCCACACGGTCCGCACATGCGACGCGAGCGCTTCAGCTCCGACAAACTTGCCGCCATTTTCGCCATCAGTTCCAACAAAATCGGTATCGCAAAAATTACAGATCGCGCTCGCACGATCACGCTCGAGCCCGCTCCACAAATTGCAGCCAGCAAACCGCAAAAAGACAGCGGCACGCCCGGTTTGAGCGCCCTCACCTTGTAAGGTCACATAAGCTTCTTTGACGGAGTAGGTTTTCATGCAGGGACCTTAGCACGCCACTTCTGAAATCCCTTAGCCCGTAACTCACATGCCGGGCAGGTTCCACACCCATAGCCCCAATCGTGACGATGGACGCGATCGCCCAAATAGCACGTATGAGTCTCTTCTATCACAAGGTCGACCAGTGTCTGTCCGCCCAACTCTTCTGCGAGCTCCCAGGTTTCGGCCTTGTCGAGCCACATGAGCGGCGTGTCGATTTGGAAAGGCCGTTCCATCCCGCGCGACAAAGTGAGCTCCTGCGCATCCAACGTCCCGCGCCGACAATCGGGATACCCAGAATAATCGGTCTCGCACATGCCGCCGACCAAGGTCGAAATGTTGCGTCTCCAGGCGAGCGCACCTGCCAGTGTTAAGAACATCAGATTGCGGCCCGGGACGAACGTGTTCGGTAGGCCATTCTCCGCGGTTTCGATTTCGGTTTCGCGCGTCATGGCCGTGTCGCTAATATCGCCAAGCACCGAAACGTCACACATGTGATCTTCGCCCAGCTTGCCAGCCCAATCTGGAAACTTGGGCTTTCAGCGCGTTCAAGATTTTAGGGCGGCACTCAAGTTCAACGGAATGACGTTGGCCATAATCGAATCCGATCGTTTCGATTCGGTCATACCGGGCTAACGCGTAAGCCAGGCAAATTGTAGAGTCTTGGCCCCCAGAAAAAAGCACCAAAGCCGAGCGCTGCGCCATAGACGTTTATTCCCTTATTCTAACGGCCTCTCACGCACCGTCTTCGTAGTGTATCAAAAGCCACACAGGAGCGCGACAAACAGCG
The DNA here is from genome assembly GCA_965279045.1 of Henriciella sp. GTDB lineage: Bacteria > Pseudomonadota > Alphaproteobacteria > Caulobacterales > Hyphomonadaceae > Henriciella. The sequence continues at coordinate 243,080 of CBDIHJ010000050.1, forward strand.
CATACCCTACGTAACTTGTTGACAAAGTGTCACACCTGCCCCTGACATGCATGTTGAGGCATTCCCGGACAACATGGGAAGCCCATGAGGAAACGCAATAAAAACTCGTGCCGTAAAAACAGGCACCGAGGGAGGAGTTAGCATATGAAAGTCTCACGACAGTCGAATTATATCTTATTTGCAGGGGCATCGGCCCTCGCGCTGACCGCCGGTGCGCCAGCTGCATTGGCGCAAGACGATGACGGCGCACGCACCCTGAGCACCGTGGTGGTGACCACTCAGAAAACAGAAGAATCCATTCAAGATGTTCCAATCGCTGTTTCGGCGTTTGACCCAGATGCGCTTGAGCGTTTGAACATCGACACCGGTTCTGACCTACAGTTCAACATTCCGAACTTTGGTTCGACACAGGGCAACTTCTCTGCCGGTGGCATTAGTATTCGAGGCATTATCAACGCGGCGGTTGGGGCGTCGTCTGATGCGGCTGTGGGTACACACGTGAACGGTGTTTCGTCTTCTGGTTCGACCCTTCTTGAGACTGAATTCTATGATGTGGAGCGGATCGAAATCCTTCGCGGTCCGCAAGGCACGCTTTATGGTCGCAACGCGACGGGCGGTGTTGTCAACGCAATTACGGCGAAGCCTGTGCTGGAAGAATTTAATGCCAGCGCTGAACTGACCGTTGGCGAGTTCAAACAATGTGAAAGCCACGGGCCACATCAATATTCCGCTCGGTGAGCGCCTGGCGGCGCGCGTTGCCGGCTTCCGTTTGACGCGCGACGGCTATTCAGATGCGATCCTACCAGATGGCAGCACTGAGGATGTTGATGGCCGCGATCTTTGGGCCATTCGCGGCACAATTGGCGGCGACATCACCGACAAGCTGTCTTTCTGGCTGATGGGTGAGCATTATGAAGAAGACTCGACCCGGACTCGGGCGACCAAACAGCTTTGTACAAAAGACACCCGTCCGTTCCCATTCAACCAGGGCTGTGTGCCTTATCAAACGGAAGGCCTCGGCTATGCCCGCGATGCGAATGGCAACCCGATCCAGGTGCGTCCAGGTCTTGGCACAGTCAACACGGCCGGTACGCTTGGCGGTGTCCTCGCCGCCAATTTGGGTCTGTATTCAGCCTTCGGTACGGACAGCAATGCGGGCGCAACGACGTCCAGCAATCTGCGTCAGTTCGAAACTAACCTGGTGCCAACCTTTGAAGGTGAGTCAAACACGGTTCAGGCCGAGATCCAGTATCAGTTCGACAATGATCTGACCTTCACCTTCCTGGCCAGCCATAATGACAATTTCCGCCTGTTCACTGATGACTATAACAAAGGCATCGGTACGGTTCCATTTAACGTCCACGCCTCTGACGCCAGACGTTGATGGCGATGGTGATGGTGATTTCCCGGGCGGATCTGCGCTGGGTCTCAACATCCCAGTCGACACACGCCTTCGTGCGCCCGCCGACACACTGCTTGCGACTGACAATTCGAGCTCTGACTTTGAGACAACGTCACTCGAAGCCCGTCTTCAGTCCGACTTTGACGGCGCGTTCAACTTTACAGTTGGTGCCCTGAAACTCGATTCGATCGGCGAAACGAATTACTTCGTGTTCTTCAACACCGCCGAAGCGCTCGGAGCGGCCACCGGCCTTCCAGGCGACCGGACCTACTTCCTCAGCCGCAGCCCCTATAAGCTCGATGCTTTGGGCGCGTTTGGCGAAGCCTATTGGGATGCGACAGACAACCTGACCTGGACCTTGGGTCTGCGCTATACAAATGACAAAAAGCGTCAGGAAAACACGCCAAGCCTTCTGCTTGCACCGGGCGCTGTCTTCCCTGGCGAGCAAAACGGCTTTGCGCAAGGTGGGGCCAGCCCAAGAAGCCGAGTTTGAAGAAGTCACCGGTCGTTTCGGCTTTGATTACCAAGCCGGTGCCTTCGGTCCGACGGACGACACCTTGCTCTACGCCAATATTGCCCGAGGCTATAAAGGCGGCGGTATTAACCCACCGCAATCTGAAGGCCTCGCAGCGGTCAGCAATACGTTTGATCCTGAGTTCATTAACGCCCTCGAAGTCGGGTCTAAGAGCACGCTCTTTGGCGGCGCAGGGATCTTGAACCTTGCAGCCTTCTATTACGATTATGAAGGGTACCAGATCTCTTCCATCGTGAATCGGACCTCTGTGAACGAGAATGTCGATGCGACGGTGCTCGGGTTTGAAGGCGAATTCTACTATCAGGTCACCGAGAACTTCCGGATCGACTCCACGATTGGTCTCTTGAACTCTGAACTCGCGGATCAAGCGCCACTTTTGGACACGTATGACCAGACCGGTGGTGATCCGAACCTCGTCGTCGTTAAAGACGCTGCGACCACACAAAACTGTGTGGCTCCGGTTGCAGACGTGAACACGCTTCTGACGGCTGGTGGTGGAGCGTTTGCAGCGCTCGCGGGCTTGCTCTGTCAACCAAACGCGCCGCAGGCGACGCTAGGTGGCGCAACGCTCAACCAGTTCCTGGGCGCCAACGGTCTACCGACCTTTGATGGCAGCGTCGGTAATCCGGTGGATGTCTCCGGCAACAGCCTGCCACTGGCTCCAGAGATTACTTTCTCTGTCGGAGCTGAGTACGTGTTCGACTTGAACCCAACTTGGGATCTGTCGGTGCGCGGCGACTTCTACCATCGCGGCGAAGTGTTCACGCGGATCTTCAACCTGGAAGCCGACCGTATTGATAGCTTCCAAAACGCCAACATTGCGCTCCAACTCACCAATGATGAGAAAGAGTTCGAAGTTGAGCTGTTCGTGAAGAACCTGCTCGAAGAGGATCAGTTGACCAACCAGTATCTGACGGATGCTTCGTCTGGCCTGTTCACCAACGTGTTCCTCTTGGAACCACGTCAGGTCGGTCTGCGCATCGCGAAGCGCTGGTAAGACACATAAGGGGCCCTTGCCGTGATGCAGGGGAGAGAGGGAAAGGGCGATCCGAACGGGTCGCCCTTCTTTCTTTTGGCGCCGAGTCGCCTATGTAGAGCGAGAGAGTTTTTATGAGCTGGAGAGTTATTATGCTGCGTTCTGGTATTTCGATTTTTCGCCCTTGTCACCCTCACCGCTTGCGGCGGTCAGGCCGCGCCTCCGGCGCCCGAAGCGGATGGGTCAATCGTCTCAGAAACAGGCCTCAAATTGGTGCCCATCGCTGAGGGTCTTGAGTTTCCTTGGGGTATGGCCGCCCTGCCCAATGGCGATTTATTGGTCACAGAGCGCGAAGGCCGCCTGCGCTTGATCCAGAACGATGCTTTGGTGGAAGCACCGCTGACTGGCCTTCCCGATGATATCCTCGTCGCTGGACAAGGCGGACTGCTCGGCATCACACTCGACCCGGCTTTTGAAACCAATCGCACGCTGTATCTGAGCTATTCCAAAGATATGGGCGATACGAATACGACAGCTGTCATTTCGGCGACGCTGAACGAAGATGCCAGCGGGGCTCACCAATGTGAGCGAGATCTTCGTCGGATCACCGCGCGAGACCACCTTCCATTATGGCTCTCGTATGGCTTTCCTACCGGATGGCTCAATGGCGATCTCACTTGGAGATGGCTATCGCTATATGGAAGACTCCCAAGACCCGAGCAATCTGCACGGCAAGATCGCCCGCGTCATGCCAGACGGAACCGTGCCGGAGGACAATCCGTTCGCGGATGGAAGCGGTAATGCTTCGGTCTGGTCTTATGGCCATCGCAATGTGCAAGGTATGGTCTACCATGCCGGCGCCGACCTTTTGATCGCACACGAGCACGGCCCAAAAGGCGGCGATGAGCTGAACATCGTTGAGGCGGGCAAGAATTATGGCTGGCCGACCATTACATACGGCATCAACTATGATGGCACGATCATCACCGATGAAACCGAAGCGCCCGGCATGGAGCAGCCAGAAGTCAAATGGGTCCCCTCAATTGCGCCATCGGGCATGGCGATTGTCGAAACGGCAGGCTTTGAAGATTGGTCCGGTGATCTTTTGATCGGCGCTATGGGCGGTCCAGCGGGTATGAAACTGGTGCGGGTCGATATTACGGACGAAGGTCAAATCGGGGAAACCGAAGACTTGCTAACGGATTTGCAAACCGGCTACCGAGACGTCATCTCGACCCCGGAAGCAATCTATGTCGCGACCAATGTGTTGGACGGCATGATCTACCGTGTAGAGCCTTCGAGCTAAACGCCACGCCGAGATCTGAGGGCGGTGGCGAGCGTGCCATCGTCCAAATGATCAAGCTCTCCGCCAACCGGCACGCCATGGGCGAGCCGCGAAACTTCGACCCCCAAGCCTTCAAGACGCTCAGCCACATAGTGGGCCGTGGTTTGGCCATCAACGGTTGCATTCAAAGCGAGGATAACTTCTCGCACGCCGCCCGCTTTGACGCGGTCGACGAGCAGACCAATGGTGAGGTCTTCGGGCCCAACGCCATCCAGCGCGCTCATCACACCGCCTAAGACGTGATAACGACCGCGGAAAACCGCGGCTCGTTCGAGCGCCCATAGGTCGGGCACATCTTCAACCACGCAGATGACGCCATCATCGCGTCCAGGTGCCTGACAGACGGCGCAAGGCTGCATCGTGTCATAGTTGCCGCAAACATGGCATTGTTCGATCTTATCCGCCGCGTCCGCTAGGGCCTCCGCCATCGGTCGCAGCAGAGACTCTTGTCGTTTCAATAAAAACAGCGCCGCGCGACGGGCCGACCGTGGCCCAAGTCCTGGCAAGCGCGCGATCAAATCGATCATGCGTTGGATTTCTGGACCGGCGGATGATTTGCTCATGCGCGCTAATGTGCGGGACTCGGGCGACGAGGCAAGACCTGGCTTTCATCTTGGCAGGGGACAGAATTAGGGTTATCACCCTAAAAAACATATGGGAGGAAGATTTGGCCGACACACTGCACACCGTGGACCCTTCGGATATACCGGATCCTTACAGCTTGGACTTAGAGACGCTCGATGTCTCTCGGGCAGAGATTTTTGAGGCCAACAAGCAGGGCGACTATTTTCGCCGTCTGCGCCAAGAAGACCCTATCCATTACTGCCCAGACAGTCCGTTTGGGCCGTACTGGTCGGTGACCAAATATCACGACATTGTCGCCGTCGACTCAAACCACAAAGTGTTTCCTCGCAGGACAATATCGTCATCGGAGATGCTCCAGAGGGTATGGAAACCCCAATGTTCATCGCCATGGATGGTCCGAAACATGTGACACAACGCAAGACTGTTAGCCCAGCCGTCGCGCCCTCTCAATTGTCTGAAATCGAAGCACTGATCCGTCAGCGGGTGTGCAACATTCTGGATAGCCTGCCGGTCGGTGAGCGGTTCAATTGGGTGGAGCTGGTCTCAAAAGAGCTCACCACGCAAATGCTAGCGACTCTGTTCGACTTTCCGTTCGAAGATCGCCACCTCCTGCCCTATTGGTCGGATGTCGCGACCACTTCGGAGACGGTCGGCATTGAAGTCGATATGGACGCGCGCATGCGCACTTTGGAAGAGTGCTACGCGTATTTCGCCCGCCTCTGGCAAGAGCGCGCGGCGCAGCCGAAAAAGTTCGATTTTATCTCTTTGCTGGCGCACAATCCTGAGACCGCAGATATGGTCAATGATCCGCAGGAGTTCCTCGGGAATCTCATCCTCTTGATCGTTGGCGGCAATGACACGACCCGCAACTCCATTAGCGCGGGCGTGGTCGAGCTGAATCGTAATCCGGAAGAGTTCGCGAAGCTCAAATCAGACCCGTCTCTGATCCCGAATATGGTGTCGGAAATCATCCGCTTCCAAACGCCGCTCGGACATATGCGGCGCACGGCGCTCGCAGACATCGAGCTTGGTGGCAAACAGATCAAGAAAGGCGACAAAGTCGTCATGTGGTACGTCTCCGGCAATCGCGATGAGAGCGTAATCGAAGATCCAGACCGGTTCTGGATCGATCGCCCGAACGCGCGTCGGCATCTGTCCTTCGGTTTTGGGGTCCATCGCTGCATGGGTAATCGTGTTGGCGAAATGCAACTGCGCATTCTCTGGGAAGAGATCCTCAATCGGTTTGACCGTGTGGAATTGGTCGGACAGCCTGAGCGGGTCCTCTCCAACTTCGTCATGGGCTATACCGACGTGCCGGTGATCCTTCACCCGAAAGCCGGATGAAGACCCGCGACCGCATCCTGAACACGGCGCGCGAGCTATTCAACGCGCGCCGCTTCGGCAATGTCACAACGGCGGAATTGGCGGCTGAGTGTGGAATCGCTGAAGGCAATCTTTGGTACCATTTCAAAAACAAACGGGCGCTTTTGGAGGCGCTGACAGAGATGTTCTTAGTCGATGTCGAAGATCGCCTGGCGATCATGCCAAGTGATCCAGAACACATTCTTGAACAATACGCGACCATGCTCTTAGCCCTGATGTCTGAGATCCGTCGCTATCGCTTCTTGTATCGGGACCAAGCCGATTATGGCGAGCATACGGACCAGCTCCTCGAGCGCTTGCCAGGGATCTACAGAGACACACAAGCTCAGTTTCAGGCCTTCTTGCATGGCATGATCAAAGCAGGTCACCTGACCCTACAGGGCCGCGACCTCTCCGCGCTCGCCACCAATTGTGTCCTCATCTTGCGGTATCATTTGGAATTCCTGCGCGAGAGTGGACAGGACAGTGATATCGGATCCGGCGCTGTCCGGAGCGCCGTTGCACAACACCTCACCCTGTTCAAAGCTGAGATGACGCCCACCGCGCGAGAAACGCTCGGCAGAGCGCTCAATTTGGCGCTGGAAGCGGCATAAGCGCGCTTTCGACGCGTATACGTAGGTCTCCCCTTCCGCTTGACGGCGAACCCGATAACATCATCTCAAATCGTGTCAGACCAGGGAGAGCAGGATGGTGCATGAAGGCCAAGAAGCGCTGATCAAAGACGCGCTGGTCTTCTTCGTGGCGGCGGGCCTCGTCGTGCCCGTTTTAAGGGCGGTCAAACTCCCAGCAGTCGTGGGGTTTATCTTGGCGGGCATCGCGCTCGGGCCGAGCGGGGTGAGCGCCTTCAGCGACCAAGTGCCCATACTGGAATACGTCACAATCTCGGATCCCGCCGCAGCGGCGCCATTGGCGGAACTTGGCGTTCTGTTCCTCCTCTTCCTTCTCGGACTGGAACTGTCCTTCCAGAAGCTGTGGGCCCTGCGACGCACCGTGTTCGGAGCCGGAACCGTTCAAGCGATCCTGAGCGCCAGTGTCATCGGCTATGCTTTGTTTCTGCTTGGCCTTCCCGCCACCGAGGCGGCGATTGTTGGGCTCGCCCTGGCCCTGTCCTCGACCGCGATTGTGATGCAATTAATGATCGAGAATAAACGCGCGGCGACGCCAGTCGGGCGCAGCGCGCTGGGTGTGCTCTTGTTTCAAGATATTCTGGTCGCGCCAATCCTGATCTTTGTCGGGTTTACCGCGAGCCAAGGGGAATCCGGTCTGAGCAGCGTTCTCGCCCAAGCCCTGTTCAACGGTCTCGTAGCACTGATCGTCATTTTCATCATTGGACGCTACTTGCTGCGCCACCTCTTCAAACTCGCGATCAATGCGGGTGGACGCGACTTTCTCATGGCGATCACGCTGCTGACCGTCGTTGGTGCCTCCGTGATCACTTACAATGCCGGACTTTCGCTTGCGCTCGGAGCTTTCTTGGCCGGTCTATTGCTCGGCGAGACCGAGTTTAAGCACCAAACCGAAATTGATCTCGAGCCGTTTAAAGGGCTTCTACTTGGTTTGTTTTTCATGACCGTAGGCCTGGCGATCGATCTCACCGTCGTGATGCAAAATTGGCAAATCGTGCTCGGGGGTCTCGCCGCTATGTTGGCGGTGAAAGCGATCATTGCGTATATCGCGATCCGGGTTTTTTCTGGCAACGGCGCCACCTCGATCGAAACAGCGGCCCTGCTGGCGCCCGCGGGGGAGTTTGCCTTCGTGATTGTTGGGGCGGGTCTCGCCGCCGGCACGGTTGCAGCAGGCACATCGGCCATCGTGACCGCGATTGCCGCCCTCTCTATGCTCGTCATACCAGCCAGCTGGCGTTTGGGCGCTTGGCTCGCAGAACGCTTTTCGAGCAACGAACCTGCCAATGAAATCCCCAATGATTTCACCGCCAGCGAAGGCCATGTCATCGTTGCAGGCTTGGGTCGCGTCGGACGTGCCGTCGCGCATATTTTGGAACGCGAGCAGGCCGATATTGTGGGGCTCGACACCAACCCTTCTACGGTCGCAAAGCATCGCGCCAATGGTCGCCATGTTTATTTCGGAGATGGCGGGCGCGAAGAAGTGCTGCATAAAGCCGGACTGGCGCATGCAGGCATGGTCGTCGTGACGCTCGACAATCAGTTCAGCGCCGAAAGCATGGTCAAGGCGGCGCGGCATTCGCGACCCGAT